>NZ_CAMHWI010000014.1 GCF_946188695.1 Streptococcus mitis
CTTGCTGACGTACTTGCGCTCGTTGAAGCTGACGTGCTAGCCGATGTACTTGCACTTGTTGAGGCTGATGTACTTGCGCTTGTTGAGGCTGACGTACTTGCTGATGTGCTAGCCGATGTACTTGCACTTGTTGATGCTGACGTACTTGCTGATGTACTTGCGCTTGTTGATGCTGACGTACTTGCTGAGGTACTTGCGCTCGTTGAAGCTGACGTACTTGCTGATGTACTTGCACTTGTTGATGCTGACGTACTTGCGCTTGTTGATGCTGACGCACTTGCTGATGTACTTGCGCTTGTTGAAGCTGACGTACTTGCTGACGTACTTGCGCTTGTTGAAGCTGACGTACTTGCTGACGTACTTGCGCTCGTTGAAGCTGACGTGCTAGCCGATGTACTTGCACTTGTTGATGCTGATGTACTTGCTGATGTACTTGCTGATGTACTTGCACTTGTTGATGCTGATGTACTTGCGCTCGTTGAAGCTGACGTACTTGCTGAGGTACTTGCGCTTGTTGAGGCTGACGTACTTGCTGATGTACTTGCGCTCGTTGAAGCTGACGTACTTGCTGATGTGCTAGCCGATGTGCTAGCCGACGTGCTTGCACTTGTTGATGCTGATGTACTTGCTGATGTGCTTGCGCTTGTTGAAGCTGATGTACTTGCTGATGTACTTGCTGATGTACTTGCACTTGTTGATGCTGATGTACTTGCTGAGGTACTTGCGCTTGTTGAGGCTGACGTACTTGCTGATGTGCTTGCACTTGTTGAAGCTGACGTGCTTGCTGACGTACTTGCGCTTGTTGAGGCTGATGTACTTGCACTTGTTGATGCTGATGTACTTGCTGATGTACTTGCGCTTGTTGAGGCTGACGTGCTAGCCGATGTACTTGCACTTGTTGATGCTGATGTACTTGCTGATGTACTTGCACTTGTTGATGCTGATGTACTTGCTGATGTGCTTGCACTTGTTGAGGCTGACGTACTTGCTGACGTACTTGCGCTCGTTGAAGCTGACGTGCTAGCCGATGTACTTGCACTTGTTGAGGCTGATGTACTTGCTGATGTACTTGCGCTTGTTGAGGCTGACGTACTTGCTGATGTGCTAGCCGATGTACTTGCACTTGTTGAGGCTGACGTACTTGCTGATGTACTTGCGCTTGTTGAGGCTGACGTACTTGCTGAGGTACTTGCGCTCGTTGAAGCTGACGTACTTGCTGATGTACTTGCACTTGTTGAGGCTGACGTACTTGCGCTTGTTGATGCTGACGCACTTGCTGATGTGCTAGCCGATGTGCTAGCCGACGTGCTTGCACTTGTTGATGCTGATGTACTTGCACTTGTTGATGCTGATGTACTTGTTGATGCTGATGTACTTGCTGAGGTACTTGCGCTTGTTGAAGCTGATGTACTTGCCGATGTACTTGCACTTGTTGATGCTGATGTGCTTGCGCTTGTTGAAGCGGATGTACTTGCTGAAGTGCTTGCGCTTGTTGATGCTGATGTGCTAGCCGATGTACTTGCACTTGTTGATGCTGACGTGCTAGCCGATGTACTTGCACTTGTTGATGCTGACGTACTTGCTGATGTACTTGCTGACGTACTTGCGCTTGTTGATGCTGACGTACTTGCTGATGTGCTTGCACTTGTTGATGCCGATGTACTTGCGCTTGTTGATGCCGATGTACTTGCTGACGTACTTGCGCTTGTTGAGGCTGACGTACTTGCTGACGTGCTAGCCGATGTACTTGCTGATGTGCTTGCGCTTGTTGAGGCTGATGTGCTAGCCGATGTACTTACGCTTGTTGAGGCTGACGTACTTGCACTTGTTGAAGCTGACGTACTTGCCGATGCACTTGCACTTGTTGAAGCTGATGTGCTTGCGCTCGTTGAAGCTGAAGTGCTTGCTGACGTACTTACGCTTGTTGAAGCTGATGTACTTGCACTTGTCGATGCCGACTTAGACGCGCTCGTTGAGGCACTTTGGCTAGCGCTTGTCGATGCCGACTTAGATGCGCTCGTTGAGACACTTTGGCTAGCACTTGTCGATGCTGACTTAGATGTGCTCGTTGAGGCAGACTGCGATCTATACTCTGAATCATCTACCGTAATAGTAACTGGAACTTCATCTGTCGAACCATCTGGATAAGTTACTATAACTGTGCGTGTTAATTTACCATTTGTAACAGGTGAATTTTCACCATCTTTCCATTTATAAGTCGTTCTTGCACCTGGCGTTGTACCTTCAGCTGGCCAGTCAGATTTATTAGAAATATAAGTCTCTGGTGATCCCAAATTTGGAACAGATCCATTTGAAGTCACCTTCACTGTATGATTCGTTGCTCTCGGATCGTACTTATCTGACTGCTTACGGAACTCAATCTGGATATAGGCGTTATTTGTAGGGTTGTTGGCATCGTTATTGTTCGTTAAATTAGATTGGTCATAACCAGTAATATAACGGGTCCAGCTATTCTTATCAGGGTTGTTATTAATTTCCTGTTTTCCACCTACATATCCCGAAATAGTTATTGTATACGGATTAGCCTCTGTGGCATTGCCGTCTTGTCCCAATTTCTTAGATTTATCGGTAAAGTTAATATCTGTTCCTTTAGCAGGAACGCTGATTCGCGCTTGAGGTCTCACCTCAAATGAATTTGGAGTATCAGCGCTTACAGTAGTTCTATCATCTACCTTAATCTTGTCCAATCGACCATGGTCATCAGTCAAGTTCACATCCACACTAAATCTTTCTTCACGATAAACAACTATCTTATGCGGATTAGCGCGGTCGATTTCTGCATTACTAGGAGTTAAGTTTTTAATTGTTGGTCGCTCATTGACTGTAGCCGACTGTGGAATTGGAGTACTACGTGTTTCATCATTGTAGACAATCGTTGCTGTACCATCTGGCTGGACTTCAATGTCCTTGATACGGTGATCTGCTTTATCATTTTTAGCATAGATGGCATTCTTGACAGCAGTCTTTTCCTCTGCGGTCAAGCTGTTTTTATTTTCAACAGTTGTCAATTCAGGATTTGTCACTTTAAGACGATCCTTGAGCTGACCTTGAGTAACACGAACATTCCCAAGTCTTCCGATTAGACTTGAATTGTTTTCTTGGTCTGTAGCAACAGCATTTCGTTGCCATGTATTACCTGAATTATATTGTAAATCATCTTTTAAATGTGCGTTTACAGTAATATGAGCAGGGGTGTTCTCAGAAGCATTGATATTACCACTATTTAGATAATCGACTGAACCTCTACCATATTCATCACCTGTCCCACTATCTCCTTGGAAGAAGTTAGTTGTTAAAGCTGATCGGTTGGCATCTGCTTTTGCGACAATCTTAAACTCTTTTAGTTTTCCACTATTATCAGATGCTGTGAAATCAACTGTGAAATCATCACCTGCATATACAATGTATTCTGCACCACGTTGAGGATTTTGTGTTGGAGTTAACACCTTACCATCTCGACTTACTGTCACTCCCACTTTTGGACGTTCTTCAACCGTATCTACTTGTTGAAGGGTATTAACTGTTAAGTCATTATAGGTAATTGTTGCTGTACCATTACTTGAAACATCGATCGATTTGATGCGATGAGTATTTTGATTATTTTGAGCAAAAATGGCATTTTTGATAGCTTCTCTTTCTGATTCTATCAAAGCATTTTTATCACCAACAAGTACTTTAGATGGTTTGACAACAGGTAAACGATCCTTGAGCTGACCTTGAGTAATACGAACATTCCCAAGACTACCAATTTGACTCTGATAGTTTTCTTGGTCTGTAGCAACAGCATTTCGTTGCCATGTATTACCTGAATTATATTGTAAATCATCTTTTAAATGTGCGTTTACAGTAATATGAGCAGGGGTGTTCTCAGAAGCATTGATATTACCACTATTTAGATAATCGACTGAACCTCTACCATATTCATCACCTGTCCCACTATCTCCTTGGAAGAAGTTAGTTGTTAAAGCTGATCGGTTGGCATCTGCTTTTGCGACAATCTTAAACTCTTTTAGTTTTCCACTATTATCAGATGCTGTGAAATCAACTGTGAAATCATCACCTGCATATACAATGTATTCTGCACCACGTTGAGGATTTTGTGTTGGAGTTAACACCTTACCATCTCGACTTACTGTCACTCCCACTTTTGGACGTTCTTCAACCGTATCTACTTGTTGAAGGGTATTAACTGTTAAGTCATTATAGGTAATTGTTGCTGTACCATTACTTGAAACATCGATCGATTTGATGCGATGAGTATCTTGATTATTTTGAGCAAAAATGGCATTTTTGATAGCTTCTCTTTCTGATTCTATCAAAGCATTCTTATCACCAACGAGTACTTTAGATGGTTTGACAACAGGTAAACGATCCTTGAGTGCCCCTTGAGCAACTCCAAACCAAGAACTAGTTGTAGAATTATCTGTAGGATCGACTGCTTTAACTACACGAGAAAATATATTACCAGACGCCCATTGCATGTTCTTATTTACAGTAACATTTACTGTCTTTGTAACTGGAGCAGTACTTACACTTGTAATATTATCTACCGCACCAGTCCCCCATTTAGTAGAGTTACCTTCAAAGAAATCGTCTAGAGGAATCAATGTCCCATTTGGACCTTGTTTATTCAAGGTCAATTCCTTCAATTTTCCAGAGTTGTCATCACCAGTAAAAGTAATCTGAATTTGATCTCCAGCATAAAAAATAGAACGCCCAGCACTGTCTGTTTTAGGTGCTTGATTATTCACTTTGACAGTGTAAGCAGCAGTTGGCGCAACTCCATCTTTCACATCCGCTTGAACTGTATCAACAGTATTATCACGATAAGTAAGGGTGATAAGACCTGTACCAGATACCGTAATTTCTTTACGACCTTCAGAACCTTTCGCGTAGTCAGCACTCGAGAGAATATCAGCATTTTTGCTCTTGAAGTTAGCTAGGATTTGTTCTTTCTCAGTTTTACTCAAAGATGCAGGGTTGTTAACTGCAACAGCATCTCCACTGACAGGATTGTTACGCTCATCGAAACCTTTGATAGTGACAACAATATCTTTATTATACTGTTTACCGTTAGTACCAACTGCACCAATTTTATAAAAATATTTTTTTCCAACTGTTGCAGAAGCAGTTCCGTTTCCAACAGTTCCTTCAAGCGCAGCTGTTATATTTTGGTAATTACCACGCACGCCTTTGTTGTAGCCATTAACATCCACACCAGGGATAGGGTCAGCACCTATCTTATCCCACATAGCTATATTAGTTCCAGGATTTGCTCTGGATATTCTGATGACATTTGCAATGCGATCATCATTAAACACCGTCATATTCTCGTCATCAACTGTTATAGTTGGTGCATCAGAAACCGCTCTTGGTTGAGCACTTCTGTCACTTCCACGACTACCAGTTGGAACAGTTGAACTTATTGAACCGCTATAATTTCCAGAAGTATCCGCACTTGTAAACGGTTGACTGCTTGTAGCAACTCTTGCGTTCAAGCTAGCAGCTTTCGACTGCTTATTTACAGTGGCATGAACCTCAAGCGTTGCCTCTAGGTTTCTTTGTTCATCATGGCGTATATCATAGACATACTCATTTCTTGAACCACCACGTTTATCCATTGGTTGTCCATTAAAGGTCACACGATTAATCGTCGTATTGGAATCTACATCCGCAATAAGCCCTACATGATGCAAGGCATTGTTAGCGTGCATATTAATACGCCAAACAACTTCATGAGTATTGGGCTTATAATTAGTAGACGCAATTGAGGCTGTCGTACCATGACTAGAGAATGATGCTCTAGGAGAAGCGCCCCTCTCTATCGCTTGTCCATTACGGCCATCACGCGCACCTGAATTGACTCTCAACACAGCATTAGCAATGGAATTACGAGCAGAGGTTGCTAGTTTTACAGTTTCTGTCAAATCTGCCTTAGGATTAGCAAGGGCTGCCTCGATAGCAGTCACCGCAGCATTCACTTTTGCTATAGCTGCATCACTATTAGGTAGACCAGCCGCTTTTGCTAGGTACTCACCCATTTCAGCTGAGAGTTTTGCTAGCTTCTTACGATTTTCATCCTGTTGTTTAGCTGAAACTTCCGATGTTGCTATGGCACCAGCAGTCACTCCCACCAAACTTGTTAATTCTGCATTTCTAGCTGTCAAAGATGTCTCTGACTTAGCTGCATCCAATACAGGGGCGGAAAAATTAGAATTCGACAACCCTTGATTCGCAATCGATGCAGATTCTGATTGTCCAGAAGTTTCAACACTAGTAGCGCTAGTAGCAGCCGAACTACCCCCAGAATTAACCATCAACTGACTAGAACTTACAGAAGTACTTGCTGACACACTAGCTGAAGTTGAAGCACTTGTCGACGCGCTAACAGAAACCGAAGTACTTGCTGACATACTTGCAGAGGCACTAACACTCACTGATTGGCTAGTAGAGGTAGATGCTGAGGTAGATACACTCTCGCTTTCTGAGTGTGATAAACTTACCGAATTTTCTGAATTTTTTTGCGATGCCGACCCGAGAACAACTGTATCATTGGCAACTAGAACATCCGATGACTCTAATGTCTTTTCAAGGGCAACTGCATCATTGGCATGAACAGTAGTTTGTGTTGCCACTGCTCCGCCTAATACAGCTCCTGTAGCTGCCAGCCCCCTTATGATATCGAGGCCTGTAATCGTATTGCTCGTTTGGTTTTCAACCACTTCGGTCATAACTTGAGTAGTGTCAACACTACCACGGAAAACCTTGAACAAACCAAATAAAGAGGTTGAAGCCCGCAGCCAATGCTTACCGGATTTCACCAACTTATAGCGGGTCACACGATCAGTTTCACGATATTGACCCTCTTGACGTCTGAAAAACATTTATTTTTTCCTCCAAAAAAGTACTACATTAGTTAGCTTAATGCAATCTTTTCTTATTATACACGAATCGTTATATTAAGCCAACTTATTTTGTAGTGTATTTTGCTAAAAAAAAAAAAGCATTTTCTGCTTGATTTTTCATGGAGGTTCCATTGACAACTACAGTTAATATACTATCAAACCGAATCCCTCATTGACTGGGCTATAAAAAAGAGAAATCCATTATTTTTGCCGACGAATGCGTGATGCTTATCTAAAATCAAAAAGAGCATCATTTTTCTTCGCATAGACATATATATTGTATGTTATTCAAGGAACCCTTCGCTACTTTCATTAAAATTAAGAGATAGTAAATTTCAAAATATATAGTTTAACTAGGATATTTTTTGAGCAGGCTGGCAAGAAAAAAGGTTTACTTTGATTTTAATTGACTATTAGAAAGTCAAGTAGCTAGACTCACTAACCCTTACAAAAAATTCCACAATGCCATAACATTCGCAGGATTTTCTTAATAAGAAATTTAGATAAAGCACTATAGTAGTTACTGATTCAAGACCAAGACATCAAACTTGGCAAGTCAACTTGCAATTCGCCACAAGGAAAAAGCCCAAGAATTGATAGCATTCCTGGACTTTTCTTATTAATGGCGTGTAGATAAAATTACACAGCGCTTACCCATCTACACAAAGTTAGTAAAGCAGGTCGCTAGACAGCTTTCTAATCGTTACGACGGAAAGTTTTACGAAGCGATATCATTCGCGGACTCTGCCTAGCGAAGCGTTTAGGTAAACCGGTTGTTAAATTACGACACTGAGTTACATTTTTTCTTCCAACTCTACATCTGGATACTTATCCGCAAACCAACGGAGGGCAAAGTCATTTTCAAAGAGGAATACTGGTTGGTCGAAACGGTCTTTAGCCAAGATATTGCGACTTGATGACATCCGTTCATCCAAGTCCTCAGGCTTGATCCAACGAACAGTCTTTTTACCCATTGGACTCATGACTACTTCTGCATTGTACTCGCCCTCCATACGGTGTTTAAAGACTTCAAACTGGAGTTGACCAACAGCGCCTAGCATGTACTCGCCAGTTTGGTAATTCTTATAGAGCTGAATGGCTCCTTCTTGCACCAATTGCTCAATCCCCTTGTGGAAGGATTTTTGCTTCATGACATTCTTAGCAGAAACTTTCATAAAAATCTCAGGAGTAAAGGTTGGTAGCGGTTCAAATTCAAACTTGTTTTTCCCAACCGTCAAGGTATCCCCAACCTGATAAGTGCCTGTATCGTAAACCCCGATGATATCACCTGCCACGGCATTGGTTACATTTTCGCGACTTTCCGCCATAAACTGGGTAACATTCGATAGTTTGGCACCCTTACCAGTACGAGGTAGATTGACGCTCATTCCACGCTCAAATTCGCCTGATACGATACGGACAAAGGCAATACGGTCACGGTGACGAGGGTCCATGTTGGCTTGGATTTTAAAGACAAATCCTGAGAAATCCTTGTCGTAAGGATCCACAATTTCACCATCTGTTTTCTTGTGGCCATGTGGTTCTGGAGCAAACTTGAGGAAAGTCTCAAGGAAGGTCTGCACACCAAAGTTTGTCAGGGCTGAACCGAAGAAGACAGGTGTCAATTCTCCAGCAAGGATTGCTTCCTCTGAAAACTCATTCCCAGCTTCATTTAATAGCTCAATATCATCCTTGACTTGCTCATAGAAAGGATTGCTGCCAAAAAGCTTGTCCCCATCTTCCAGGCTAGCAAAACGCTCATCCCCTTTGTAGAGCTCCAAGCGTTGGTTATAGAGGTCATACAAGCCCTCAAAGGCTTTCCCCATCCCGATTGGCCAGTTCATCGGATAGCTCGCAATACCAAGGACTTCTTCTAGCTCTTGCAAGAGGTCTAGTGGCTCACGGCCGTCACGGTCTAGCTTGTTCATAAAGGTAAAGACTGGAATGCCACGGTGCTTCACAACCTCAAATAATTTCTTGGTTTGAGCCTCGATACCCTTGGCAGAGTCCACGACCATAACCGCAGCATCCACCGCCATCAAGGTACGATAGGTATCTTCTGAGAAGTCCTCGTGCCCTGGCGTGTCTAGGATATTCACGCGCTTGCCATCGTAGTCAAACTGCATAACAGATGAAGTAACCGAAATCCCACGTTGCTTCTCGATATCCATCCAGTCAGACTTGGCAAAAGTCCCTGTTTTCTTCCCTTTTACCGTACCAGCCTCACGAATCTCACCCCCAAAGTAGAGCAACTGCTCAGTAATGGTTGTTTTCCCCGCGTCTGGGTGAGAGATAATGGCAAAGGTACGACGTTTCTTAATTTCTTCTTGAATATTCATAAGTTCTCTTTCTTTGATTCTCTATTTTTAGTTGTTTCAATAGCTAAGAATGATTTCTACATTGGATTTTACCATTCCTTTCAACACTCCATTATATCGGATTTTAGCATTTTTTTCAATTTCTATTTTATGTTAGACTATACTTGAACAAAAGCTATTCCTTGTAGTCAAATAGATCGAAAACCGTGACAATTCTAGCAAAAATGATATAATAAAAGAAAAAGGAGAAGCAATCATGTTCAAAGAATTTGGTGTAACCAATTTAGAAGTGACAAAAGATGATATTTACAAGGATCCCAACAACCCTATTTTGCGCATGTATGATGACGATGAATTAATTGGAACCTTTAGCATTCTAACTGGAGAAGTATTGGAAAATTTGGACTTGGCAGACTATGACATTCGTTTTGCTCAAAAGCAAATTGAGTTGAACCGCGATAACTATCTTGAAACATGGAAGGATTACGTAGGATTACTACATGCCTAAATATTCTTTCCTAAAGTATGGTATTGAAATTCGTACTAACGAACATAACCATAAAGGTCAAAAAGCGCATATTCACATTTATATCCACGGAGAAGAGGTCAGCTCAATGTTTCTGAACGGTGAACTAAGAGATGGTAAATTAAAGGCAAAAGACCTAAAAATAATCAGGCAATATGTTTTAGAAAACGCAGATGAACTTCAGGCTCTATGGAATGAATACCAAAAAAGTGCATATTAAAATCAAAGAATTTTAGTTTGCTAATGCACGATAGACAAAAACTAGCGAGCAATTTTAATGCCTGCTAATCAGTTTCTACTCAACTTATCCAAATACTAGGGAGCCTAATTCCCCTTACAATTTCCCAAATAAATGTTACTATAAATATAGAAAAAGGTGTTGCGTCAACAACACCCCACAGAGCCGTTTAAGACGGTGGCTGTAATTACATAACTAAAAAATAGCTCGTTAACTCGCCAAAGTTAGGACGGCTATTTTTTTGTCTCTTTCAAAAAGCCAATCTCTATCCTCCACTTGTCTTTTTTCACCTTTCCCTCCCTTATTTATAGGAAAATATGGTAAAATAGAACAGACTAAAAATCATCATTTCACGAAAGGATGCAAGATGAAAATTACGCAAGAAGAGGTAACACACGTTGCCAATCTTTCAAAATTAAGATTCTCTGAAGAAGAAACTGCTGCCTTTGCGACTACCTTGTCTAAGATTGTTGACATGGTTGAATTGCTGGGCGAAGTCGACACTACTGGTGTCGCACCTACTACTACCATGGCTGACCGCAAGACTGTGCTCCGCCCTGATGTGGCCGAAGAAGGAACAGACCGTGATCGCCTGTTTAAAAACGTACCTGAAAAAGACAACTACTATATCAAGGTACCAGCTATCCTAGACGATGGAGGAGATGCCTAATGACTTTCAACAATAAAACCATTGAAGACTTGCACAATCTCCTTGTCTCTAAGGAAATTTCTGCAACTGAATTGACCCAAGCAACACTTGAAGATATCCAATCTCGCGAGACAGCTATCAACGCTTTTGTTACCATCGCTGAGGAGCAGGCTCTTACGCAAGCTAAGGCTATTGATGAAGCTGGAATTGACGCTGATAATGTCCTTTCAGGAATTCCACTTGCAGTTAAGGATAACATCTCTACAGACGGTATTCTCACAACTGCAGCCTCAAAAATGCTCTATAACTACGAGCCAATTTTTGATGCGACAGCCGTTTCCAATGCAAAATCTAAAGGTATGATTGTCGTTGGGAAAACCAACATGGACGAATTTGCCATGGGTGGTTCAGGTGAGACTTCCCACTACGGTGCCACTAAAAATGCTTGGGACCACAGCAAGGTTCCTGGTGGCTCATCAAGTGGTTCTGCTGTAGCTGTAGCTTCAGGGCAAGTCCGCTTGTCTCTTGGATCTGATACTGGTGGTTCCATCCGCCAACCTGCTGCCTTCAACGGGATCGTTGGTCTCAAGCCAACCTACGGAACAGTTTCTCGTTTCGGTCTCATTGCCTTTGGTAGCTCTCTAGACCAAATAGGGCCTTTTGCACCAACTGTTAAAGAAAATGCCCTCTTGCTCAATGCGATTGCTAGCGAAGATGCTAAAGACTCTACTTCTGCTCCTGTCCGCATTGCCGACTTTACTTCAAAAATCGGTCAAGACATCAAGGGCATGAAAATTGCTTTGCCTAAGGAATACCTTGGTGAAGGGATTGACCCAGAGGTTAAGGAAACAATCTTGAACGCGGCTAAACACTTTGAAAAACTTGGTGCTATCGTCGAAGAAGTCAGCCTTCCTCACTCAAAATACGGGGTTGCCGTTTACTACATCATTGCTTCATCAGAAGCTTCATCAAACTTACAACGTTTTGACGGTATCCGTTACGGCTATCGTGCAGAAGATGCGACTAATCTTGATGAAATCTATGTAAACAGCCGTAGCCAAGGTTTCGGTGAAGAAGTGAAACGCCGTATCATGCTGGGTACTTTCAGTCTTTCATCAGGTTACTACGATGCCTACTACAAGAAGGCTGGACAAGTCCGTACCCTCATCATCCAAGATTTCGAAAAAGTCTTTGCGGATTACGACTTGATTTTGGGACCAACTGCTCCAAGCGTTGCCTATGATTTGGACTCACTCAACCACGACCCAGTTGCCATGTACTTAGCTGACCTCTTGACCATTCCTGTCAACTTAGCGGGTCTCCCAGGAATTTCAATTCCTGCTGGATTCTCTCAAGGTCTTCCAGTCGGTCTGCAATTGATTGGTCCTAAATACTCTGAGGAAACCATTTACCAAGCGGCAGCTGCCTTTGAGGCAACTACAGACTACCACAAACAACAACCCGTGATTTTTGGAGGTGACAACTAATGAACTTTGAAACAGTCATTGGACTTGAAGTCCACGTAGAGCTCAATACCAATTCAAAAATCTTCTCACCTACTTCTGCCCACTTTGGAAATGACCAAAATGCCAACACCAACGTGATTGACTGGTCTTTCCCAGGAGTACTTCCGGTTCTCAATAAAGGGGTTGTCGATGCTGGTATCAAGGCAGCTCTTGCTCTTAACATGGACATCCATAAAAAGATGCACTTTGACCGCAAGAACTACTTCTATCCTGATAATCCAAAAGCCTACCAAATTTCTCAGTTTGATGAGCCAATCGGCTACAACGGCTGGATTGAAGTGGAGCTAGAAGACGGCACGACCAAGAAAATCGGTATCGAACGCGCCCACTTGGAAGAAGACGCTGGTAAAAACACGCATGGTACAGATGGTTACTCTTATGTTGACCTCAACCGCCAAGGGGTGCCTTTGATTGAGATTGTTTCTGAAGCCGACATGCGCTCTCCAGAAGAAGCCTATGCTTATCTGACTGCCCTCAAGGAAGTCATCCAGTATGCTGGTATTTCTGACGTTAAGATGGAAGAAGGTTCGATGCGTGTGGATGCCAACATCTCCCTTCGTCCTTATGGTCAAGAAAAATTCGGTACCAAAACTGAGTTGAAAAACCTTAACTCCTTCTCTAACGTCCGTAAAGGTCTTGAATACGAAGTCCAACGTCAGGCTGAAATCCTTCGTTCAGGTGGTCAAATCCGCCAAGAAACACGCCGTTACGATGAAGCGAATAAAGCAACCATCCTCATGCGTATCAAGGAAGGCGCTGCTGACTACCGCTACTTCCCAGAACCAGACCTACCCCTCTTTGAAATCTCAGACGAGTGGATTGAGGAAATGCGCACAGAATTGCCAGAATTTCCAAAAGAACGCCGTGCACGTTACGTCTCTGACCTTGGCTTGTCAGACTACGATGCTAGCCAGTTGACTGCAAACAAGGTCACTTCTGACTTCTTTGAAAAAGCTGTTGCCCTCGGTGGCGATGCCAAACAAGTCTCTAACTGGCTCCAAGGTGAAGTGGCTCAGTTCTTGAACGCTGAAGGCAAGACACTGGAACAAATCGAATTGACACCAGAAAACTTGGTAGAAATGATTGTCATCATCGAAGACGGCACAATCTCTTCTAAGATTGCCAAGAAAGTCTTTGTCCACCTGGCTAAAAATGGTGGTGGCGCGCGTGAATACGTGGAAAAAGCAGGCATGGTTCAAATCTCAGATCCAGCTGTCTTGATTCCAATTATCCACCAAGTCTTTGCGGATAACGAAGCCGCAGTTGCCGACTTCAAGTCAGGCAAACGTAACGCAGACAAGGCCTTTACAGGATTCCTTATGAAAGCAACGAAAGGCCAAGCCAACCCACAAGTCGCCCTTAAGCTGCTTGCCCAGGAATTGGCGAAGTTGAAAGAAGATTAATATGTAAAAGAAACCAGCCCTGAGGTTGGTTTTTTCTCCCTACCAAATCCCAATAACTATTTTGGCTTTATTTCCAGAAGATTTTATGGTAAAATGAAGAGTAATAATATTTATTAAAGAGGTAAAAACATGATTGAAGCAAGCAAATTGAAAGCTGGTATGACATTTGAAACTGCAGACGGAAAATTGATCCGCGTTTTAGAAGCCAGCCACCACAAACCAGGTAAAGGGAACACAATCATGCGTATGAAATTGCGTGATGTCCGTACTGGTTCTACATTTGATACAAGCTACCGTCCAGAAGAAAAATTCGAACAAGCTATTATCGAGACTGTTCCAGCTCAATACTTGTACAAAATGGATGAAACTGCCTACTTCATGAACACTGAAACTTACGACCAATACGAAATCCCAGTCGTAAACGTTGAAAATGAATTGCTTTACATCCTTGAAAACTCTGATGTAAAAATCCAATTCTACGGAACTGAAGTAATCGGTGTAACTGTACCAACTACTGTTGAATTGACAGTTGCTGAAACACAGCCATCTATCAAGGGTGCTACTGTTACAGGTTCTGGTAAACCAGCAACTATGGAAACTGGACTTGTTGTCAACGTTCCTGACTTCATCGAAGCTGGACAAAAATTGATCATCAACACTGCAGAAGGAACTTACGTTTCTCGTGCCTAATCTCTAGAAAGAGGTCATTCTATGGGAATTGAAGAACAATTTGGCGAAATCGTTATCGCTCCGCGTGTACTTGAAAAAATCATTGCCATCGCGACTGCTAAAGTTGATGGTGTCCACTCATTTTCAAATAAATCCGTATCTGATACCCTATCAAAACTCTCTCTTGGTCGTGGCGTCTACTTAAAAGAAAGCAACGAAGAACTAACTGCTGACATCTACCTCTACCTTGAGTACGGTGTGAAAGTACCAAAAGTGGCTCTTGCTATTCAAAAAGCGGTCAAAGATGCTGTCCATGATATGGCAGATGTGGAACTTGCTGCTGTCAATATCCATGTTACAGGAATTGTTCCAGACAAAACACCAAAACCTGAGTTGAAAGATCTATTTAACGAGGACTTCCTCAATGACTAGTCCATTATTAGAATCTAGACGCGAACTTCGTAAATGCGCTTTTCAAGCTCTTATGAGCCTTGAATTCGGCACAGACATGGAAACAGCTTGTCACTTTGCCTACACACATGACCGTGAAGATGCAGATGTGCAAATCCCTGCCTTTCTTCTGAACTTGGTTTCTGGTGTTCAAGCTCAAAAAGACGAGTTGGATAGACAAATCAACCAGCACCTCAAGTCCGGCTGGACAGTTGAACGCTTGACCTTGGTCGAAAAAAACTTACTACGCTTGGGTATCTTTGAAATCACTTCATTTGATACACCTCAGCTGGTAGCAGTCAATGAAGCCATTGAACTTGCCAAGAATTTTTCAGATCAAAAATCAGCCCGCTTTATCAACGGACTGCTTAGTCAATTTGTAACAGAAGAAAATGAATAATCAAAAAGGTGTTTGGTTTTCCAAGCACTTTTTGACTTTCCCCTCTGCACAGAGTAATACTCTTCGAAAATCTCTTCAAACCGCGTCAACGTCGCCTTACCGTATATGTGTTACTGACTTCATCAGTTCTATCCACAACCTCAAAACGGTGTTTTGAGCAACCTGCGGCTAGTTTCCTAGTTTGCTCTTTGATTTTCATTGAGTATAAGAAGCACATAAAAACTAGAACTGACTGCCAGTTCTAGTTTTTATGTATTCTGAGATATTAGTATTTTCTAAATCGTTGATAGCGTTCTTCCAACAACTCTTCTAACGGTTTTTTTAAAAGTATAGCTAGCTCAGCTTGGAGTTCTTTTTTGACACTCTTAATCAGTTCCTTACTAGAAAGTCCTGCTTCAGAAATCACCTTATCCACCACGTCCATTTCTAACAGCTCATGCGAAGTGATTTTCATCAGTTCTGCCGCTTCCATGGCACGAGTGCCGTCCTTCCATAGAATGGAAGCAAAACCTTCTGGACTGAGAATAGCATAAATAGAATTTTCCAGCATCCAAACACGGTCCGCAACGGCTAGAGCCAGAGCCCCACCAGAACCACCTTCACCGATAATGATAGCAATAATCGGAACTTTCAGGTCACTCATTTCCATGAGATTGCGAGCGATAGCTTCCCCTTGACCACGTTCTTCCGCTCCCACACCAGGATAGGCACCTGCTGTATTGATAAAGGTGACAACTGGACGGCCAAACTTTTCAGCCTGTTTCATCAAACGCAGTGCCTTGCGGTAACCTTCTGGATGCGGTTGTCCAAAATTCCGTTTGAGGTTATCTTGTAAACTCTTGCCTTTTTGGATACCAACCACTGTTACAGCTTGGTCTCCAAGCCAGCCGATACCACCAACAACTGCACCATCGTCACGAAAAGAACGGTCACCGTGTAATTGGATAAATTCATCAAAAATGCCTGTCGCAAAGTCCAAGGTTGTCAAGCGACTCTGCTCACGCGCTTCTCTGACTATTTTTGCAATATTCATCTTGGACTCCCTCCGTGCAATCTGACTAGACTAGCAATCGTATCTGGCAAGTCTCTTCTTTTAACAATAGCATCCACAAAGCCATGTTCCAATAGGAATTCTGCCTTTTGGAAATCCTCAGGCAAGCTTTCACGAACCGTGTTTTCAATGACACGACGCCCAGCAAAACCAACCAAGCTCTGTGGTTCAGCTAAAATGATATCGCCTTCCATAGCGAAAGAAGCTGTTACTCCACCTGTCGTTGGGTCAGTCAAAATAGTTAGGTAAAAGAGACCTGCATTTGAATGCCGTTTAACTGCTGCAGAAATCTTGGCCATCTGCATGAGGCTCATGATTCCTTCCTGCATACGGGCGCCACCAGAGGCTGTGAAGAGGACAACTGGCAATTTTTCGACAGTCGCATACTCAAACAAACGAGTGATTTTTTCCCCTACAACTGTACCCATAGAAGCCATGATAAAATTGGAATCCATAATCCCAAGAGCCACAGTCTGACCTTTAATAAGAGCCGTTCCTGTCACAACGGCTTCGTCCAGACCAGTTTTTTCACGCATAGTTGCTAGTTTCTTTTGATAACCAGGGAAATGCAAGGGATCCTTGCTTTCAATCCCTGTAAACAATTCCTTGAAGGTTCCCATATCAATCGTCAAAGCCAAGCGTTCTTGGGCAGAAATACGAAAAGTGTAACTACAGTGCGGACAGATACGCTCACTTCCCAGATCCTTCTGATAAATGGTATGCTTACAGCCTGGACACTGGGAAAATAATTCATCTGGAACCTCTGGCTTGGCTTGAGGTTTTTCCCTAACCGAACGATTGGGATTGATTCGAATATACTTATCTTTTTTACTAAATAGAGCCATTGATTCCCCTTTTCGGTTTAAACTCTTGAAGTCATTTTATTCTTTTTCTTGATATTTAGGTAAGAATGTTTCCATCAAGAAGGAAGTATCGTAATCTCCAGCAATGACATTGCGATCTGAAATGAGGTCAAGCTGGAAATCTGCATTGGTCTGCACCCCTTCAATCTCTAGTTCATAGAGGGCACGTTGCATTTTCATCAAGGCGTCAAAACGATTTTCACCGTGAACGATGATTTTAGCAATCATACTATCATAATAAGGCGGAATGGTATAGCCTGGATAAACTGCTGAATCCACGCGCAAGCCAACTCCTCCACTTGGCAGATGGAGATTAGTAATCTTACCTGGACTTGGAGCAAAGTTAAAGGCTGGATTTTCTGCATTGATACGACACTCGATGGCATGACCGCGTAGGACAATATCTTCTTGCTTAACAGACAGAGGCTGACCTGCTGCAATGCGAATTTGTTCCTTAACGATATCCACACCTGAAACAAACTCTGTTACTGGATGCTCTACCTGAACACGTGTATTCATTTCCATAAAGTAGAAGTTGCTACTTGCTTCATCAAGAAGAAACTCAATGGTCCCTGCATTTTCATAACCAACAGACTCTGCAGCTCGAACAGCAGCAGAACCAATTTCATGGCGCAGCGTTTTTCCGATTGCAATCGAAGGACTTTCTTCCAAAACCTTTTGGTTATTCCGTTGAAGAGAACAATCCCGTTCCCCCAAGTGGATTACATTTCCGTGTTCATCTCCTAGAATTTGAACCTCGATATGACGAGCTGGATAGATGACCCGTTCTATGTACATGGCACCATTGCCATAATTGGCCTTAGCTTCACTAGAGGCAGTCTCAAAGGCTGAAACGAGGTCTTCTGGCTTTTCAACCTTACGAATCCCTTTACCACCACCACCTGCTGAAGCCTTGAGCATAACAGGATAGCCAATTTTTTCAGCGACAATCAAGGCTTCCTCAGAGTTATGCACTTCTCCATCCGAACCTGGAATGACAGGCACACCTGCTTTGATCATCTGAGCACGCGCATTGATCTTATCCCCCATCATATCCATAACATGACCAGATGGACCGATAAACTTGATGCCCACCTCTTCGCACATGGTTGCAAACTTGGAATTTTCACTGAGAAATCCAAAACCAGGGTGAATGGCTTCTGCTTCAGTCAAAACTGCAGCTGATAGAACCGCATTAATATTGAGATAAGACTCAGTTGCCTTACCAGGACCAATACAAACTGCTTCATCTGCCAAAAGCGTATGAAGGGCTTCCTTATCGGCAGTTGAATAGACCGCTACCGTCGCAATGCCCAATTCACGCGCCGCACGGATAATACGGACCGCAATTTCACCACGATTGGCAATTAAAATTTTTCGAAACATGGAGAACCTCCTTAGTTCCCTATTGCAAAGGTAAGAGTACCACTAGCTGCAAGCTTGCCATCCACTTCAGCCTTTGCTTCAACCACAGCAATCGTGCCACGACGTTTTACAAAAGTCGCTGTCATAAGCAATTGGTCGCCTGGTACAACTTGCTTCTTGAACTTAACCTTGTCCATACCAGCGTAAAAGACTAGTTTTCCCTTATTTTCAGGCTTAGACAACTCCAAAACACCAGCAGTTTGCGCCAAGGCTTCCATGATCAGAACACCTGGCATAACTGGGTATTGAGGAAAATGGCCGTTAAAGAAAGGCTCGTTGATAGTCACATTTTTGATGGCAACAATAGTATCCTCGCTCACTTCCAAGATACGATCCACTAGGAGCATGGGATAACGGTGGGGTAGAGCTTCTTTGATTCCTTGAATATCGATCATTTGATACGTACCAATCCTTTACCAAACTCAACCATTTCTTCATTTGAAACGAGAATTTCTGTTACCACACCATCCTTAGGTGCTGGAATTTCATTCATGACTTTCATGGCTTCGATAATCACCAATGTTTGGCCTTTTTTGACACTATCACCAACTGTGACGAAGGCAGGTTTATCAGGACCAGCAGCCAAGTAAGCCACCCCAACAAGTGGGCTCTCTACAACATCTCCCTCAGCAGCCACACTTGTTTCAGCTGGTGCTGGAACTTCTTCTGCTACAGTTTCTGCTGGAGCATATGTAGGAGTCGCTGGACTTGGTGTTGCTAGAACAGGTGCTGGAGCGACTTGAGCTGCAACTTCAGTCACAAGTCTAGCTTCATTCTTGCTAAACTGTAACTCATCCGTCCCATTTTTATAAGAAAATTCTCTCAAACTTGACTGGTCAAATTGAGCCATCAAGTCTTTAATATCGTTTAAATTCATACTTATTTATTCTCCCAACGTTTGAAAGCAAGAACCGCATTGTGGCCACCAAAACCAAAGGTATTTGAAATAGCGTATGGAATCTCTTGCTCCAAGCCTTGTCCATAAACGACATTGGCTTCGATATAATCTGATACTTCACTTGTTCCAGCTGTCATTGGTACAAAGTTATGACGCATAGCTTCGATTGTGACGATAGCTTCTACTGCACCTGCAGCACCCAGCAAATGGCCTGTGAATGATTTGGTTGATGATACAGGGACTTCCTTACCAAGAACAGCGACGATAGCACCGCTTTCTCCTTTTTCATTAGCAGGAGTTGACGTTCCGTGAGCATTGACATAGGCTACTTGCTCTGGAGAAATCTCAGCTTCTTCCAAGGCTAGTTTGATGGCCTTGATGGCTCCCTGACCTTCTGGATGTGGTGAAGTCATATGGTAGGCATCACAAGTATTTCCGTAACCAACCACTTCAGCAAGGATAGTAGCCCCACGTTTTTCCGCGTGTTCAAGGCTTTCAAGAATCAACATCCCTGAACCTTCCCCCATAACAAAACCATTGCGGTCCTTATCAAATGGGATAGAAGCACGACTTGGATCCTCTGTAGTAGATAGAGCTGTTAGGGCTTGGAAACCAGCAATAGCAAAAGGTGTAATAGAAGCTTCCGAACCACCTACCAACATAACATCTTGGAAACCAAACTTGATTGAGCGGAAGGCATCCCCAATCGCGTCATTTGATGAAGCGCAGGCAGTATTGATGGATTTACAAACACCGTTTGCTCCAAAACGCATGGCAACATTCCCTGAAGCCATATTTGGCAAGGCTTTTGGAAGGGTCAATGGTTTCACACGTTTTGGTCCTTTGTCATTTAAGCGAAGCACTTGATCTTCAATTTCCTTGATTCCACCAATACCAGAGGCAACGATAACTCCAAAACGGTCCTTGTCAATAGCCTCTACATCCAGATTAGCATGGTTGACAGCCTCTTGGGCCGCATACAAGGCATACAAAGAATAGTTATCAAAACGGTTGGTATCTTTCTTTACAAAGTATTTATCAAAAGGAAAATCTTGAATCTCTGCCGCATTATGCACATCAAAGTTACTATGATCAAATTTTGTAATTGGACCAATTCCGATTTTTCCAGTTGTCAAACTATTCCAAAATTCTTCTGGTGTATTTCCGATTGGAGATGTCACTCCATAACCTGTTACTACTACACGATTTAGTTTCATCTTTTTTACCTCTAGCTTCTGCTACATACTGAGGCCACCATCAATGGCAACCACTTGACCAGTTAGATAATCTTGGCCTGCTAAAAATACTGTTAAATCTGCAACTTGTTCTGCTTGCCCAAATTCTTTCATAGGAATTTGCGCCAACATGGCATCTTTTACCTTGTCTGATAGGACTGCTGTCATATCGGACTCAATCATTCCAGGTGCGATAGCATTAACCCTGATATTGCGATTGGCCACTTCACGCGCCACAGACTTGGTAAAACCAATCAAACCAGCCTTAGAAGCAGCATAATTAGCTTGACCGATATTTCCCATCAAACCAACAACACTAGACATATTAATGATAGCACCTTTTCTGGCTTTCATCATCGGTTTCAAGACTGATTGTGTCATGTTAAAGGCGCCAGTCAGGTTAACCTTGAGCACTTTTTCAAAATCTGCTTCTGTCATCTTGAGCATCAGGGTATCTTGGGTAATTCCTGCATTGTTAACCAAAACATCTACTGAACCCAGCTCTGCAATAGCTTGCTCAACCATACGCTTAGCGTCTGCAAAATCAGACACATCACCTGAAATAGGAACTACCTTGACACCGTAGTCTGAAAATTCAGCGAGCAATTCTTCTGAGATAGGCCCACGACTGTTTAAGACGATGTTGGCCCCTACTTGAGCAAACTTGTGGGCAATAGCAAGACCAATTCCACGACTCGAACCTGTAACAAAGATATTCTTATTTTTTAGTTGCATTCTTTTCTCCTGTTTCCTCTTGTATTTATGGGAGAAGGATTACTAGTTTCCTAGAAGAGCTTCCAAGCTCGCCTGATCTTCAACAGTGGCTAGTTTAGCCCTTTTATCAATTTTTTTCACAAAGCCTGACAAAACTTTCCCGGGTCCAATCTCGATAAAGTTGGTTACTCCTGCTTCTTGCATAACTGCAATACTCTCATAGAAACGAACCGGTTCCTTGATCTGACGCGTCAAGAGTGGAGCAATGTCTTCTTTTTTCATGACCGTAGCTTCTGTATTGCCAACTAGGGGACAAGTAAAATCTGAAAAACTTACTTGAGCTAGAGTTTCAGCTAGTTTTTGGCTAGCAGGCTCAAGGAGAGCGGTATGAAAGGGACCTGACACCTTGAGAGGAATCAAGCGCTTGGCACCAGCTTCCTGCAAGAGTTCAACAGCTCTGTCAACCGCAACCACTTCTCCACCAATCACGATCTGTGCAGGTGTGTTATAGTTGGCTGGGGTAACCACTCCAAGTTCAGAAGCTTGCTGACAGGCTTCTTCAATGACCTCTACTGGAGTATTGAGAACTGCGACCATCTTGCCAGAGCCAGCAGGAGCTGCTTCTTCCATATAGGCTCCACGCTTAGCAACCAAGGCTACCGCATCTTCAAAATCCAAGGCTCCACTGGCCACCAAGGCAGAATATTCTCCGAGGGACAAACCAGCAACCATATCAGGCTGATAGCCCTTTTCTTGCAATAAACGGTAGATAGCAACCGAAGTCGCTAGAATGGCTGGTTGGGTATAGCGAGTCTGATTGAGTTTTACTTCTTCCGTATCGATGAGATGACGCAAATCATAACCCAGAACCTGACTCGCTTGATCAATCGTTTCTTTGACAATCGGATACTGATCATAAAGGTCCCGTCCCATCCCTAAATACTGGGCACCTTGGCCAGCAAATAAAAAGGCTGTTTTAGTCATTTCTTACAACTCCTGCCCAACGAGAGGCTTCTTCTTGAATTTTCTTAGCTGCTCCATAGTACAAATCTTTTAAGATTTCTTCAACGGTTTCTTCTTTAGAAACAAGCCCTGCAATTTGACCCGCCATGACTGATCCACCATCCACATCTCCATGAACAACTGCTTTGGCTAGGGCACCTGCTCCCATTTGTTCAAAGATTTCTAAATCAGGATTTTCCTGTTTAAAGGCATCTTTCTCAGCTTTTTCAAAATCACG
This sequence comes from Streptococcus mitis, assembly GCF_946188695.1. Classification (GTDB taxonomy): domain Bacteria; phylum Bacillota; class Bacilli; order Lactobacillales; family Streptococcaceae; genus Streptococcus; species Streptococcus mitis_DF. Next base: position 22,532 of record NZ_CAMHWI010000014.1, read on the forward strand.
AGTCAATTGATTTTTAATCGCACGAACAGCATGTCCAAAGTGTTGAGCTGAAATCGTAGTATCAATATCTCTAGCTTTTAAAATCTTGGCCTTATAATTCGGATGGGCATTAGACTCTTTTGCAACGACAAAACGCGTTCCAACCTGAACAGCCTCTGCACCTAGCATAAAGCCAGCTGCAGCACCTTCGCCATCCGCAATCCCTCCTGCAGCAATAACAGGAATAGATACAGCGGCAGCTACCTGGCGCACCAAGGTCATGGTTGTTAATTTACCGATATGCCCCCCAGCTTCCATTCCTTCTGCAATAACAGCATCCGCACCGATTTTTTCCATGCGTTTAGCTAGGGCAACACTTGGTACAACAGGAATGACTGTGATCCCAGCTTCATGGAAACGTTCCATGTATTTGCCAGGATTTCCTGCCCCTGTTGTAACCACCTTAACACCTTCCTCGATAACAAGATCTACAATATCTTCCACAAAGGGAGACAAGAGCATGATGTTGACACCAAAGGGTTTATCCGTCAATGATTTGATCTTATCAATATTAGCTTTGACAACTTCTTTAGGAGCATTTCCCCCGCCGATAATCCCTAGCCCTCCAGCCTTGGAAACAGCCCCTGCCAAATCACCATCAGCAACCCAGGCCATTCCTCCTTGGAAAATAGGATAATCAATGTTCAATAATTCTGTAATACGCGTTTTCATAGTGCCTCCATCGTTTCTTGCTTACGTAATAGTTCGATACTGTCATAATTTGACAATCAAACTATTGCCTAAACAAGAGGGAGCGGGTTTCCCTACTCCTTCTATCTTATATTCTGCTTATTTCGTTTGCTCTTCAACGTAGGCAACCAAGTCACCAACTGTTTTCAAGTCATCTTCTGCTTCGATTTGGATATCAAAAGCATCTTCGATTTCTGAAATTACTTGGAACAAGTCCAATGAATCTGCGTCCAAGTCATCAAAAGTTGATTCAAGTGTTACTTCTGATGCGTCTTTTCCAAGTTCTTCAACAATAATTTCTTGTACTTTTTCAAATACTGCCATGATAGGACTCCTTTAAAATAAATAGTTTTTTATAACAATGTGTTCACCACATGATTACCTAAATTGTAAGAATGAGCGTGCCCCAGGTCAAGCCTCCACCGAAGCCTGATAGCAGAACAGTCTGGCTACCATCTAAATGGATAAGACCTTGTTCTACACACTCTGAAAGTAAAATCGGGATACTTGCTGCACTGGTATTGCCATATTCCATCATATTGGCTGGAAGTTTGTCTCGGTCGACACCGATTTTTCTAGCCATCTTATCCAAAATACGGTCATTAGCCTGATGAAGTAGCAGATAATCCAAGTCTGTCGCCTCTACAGGAGATTCTTCAATAGTTTGTTTGATAGACTTAGCTACATCTCGAATGGCAAAATCAAAGACCGCGCGCCCATCCATCTTCAAAAATGAATCTGCATTTTCTCGATCTGAAAATGGAGATTGCAAGCCTGAATATCCATAAGTTAGACACTCGCTACGACTCCCATCACTATTAAGACTCTCAGCTAAGAAATGCTCTTGCTCGCTAGCTTCTAGCAAGACTCCACCAGCACCATCTCCAAACAAGACAGCTGTTGATCGGTCCGACCAATCGACTGCCTTAGAGAGGGTTTCACTACCAATCACTAAGCCTTTTTGAAAGCGACCAGAAGCGATAAACTTTTCAGCAGTTGATAAAGCAAATACAAATCCACTGCAAGCAGCTGTTAGGTCAAAAGCAAAAGCTTTTTTGGCACCAATATTAGCTTGGACACGAGCAGCTGTAGAGGGCATCATCGAATCTGGAGTGATGGTAGCTAGGATGATAAAATCCAGCTCTTCTCCTGTGATTCCAGCTTTTTTCATCAGTTTCTTCGCAACCTCTGTAGCCAAATCACTGGTAGATTCTGTTCTTGAAATATGCCTTTGTCGTATTCCCGTCCGACTTGAAATCCACTCATCATTGGTATCCATAATCTGAGCCAAATCATGATTTGTAACCACTTGCTCTGGCACATAATGAGCAACCTGGCTTATTTTTGCAAAAGCCATTATTTCAAATCCTCCAAAAATTGATAAAGTTTCGTCAAACCTTTGCCCATAACCTCAGTTTCTTCCTTGCTCATACCGTCGATAATATTTTCAACCATGGCCTTATGGAAGCGTTTATGTAGTCTATGAACCAAGCGACCCTTCTTTGTCAAATGCAGATGCACCACACGACGATCCTGCTCTGAACGAATGCGTTCAATGTACCCCTTACGTTCGAGATTATTTAAACTCGTCGTAACAGTCCCAAGAGTCACCATCAACTCTTTTGACACTTGACTTGGCGTCACGTCTGGGAATTTTCCAATTACATCGATTGTATGGACTTCTTTGATGGAGATATCTTTGAAACGACTACCCCTCAAGCTAACTTCCTCGATGACGAGGACATTGTTAAATATAGATGTTAAATATTCATTAATTCGTTGGTAGTCCAATCTCTTTTCCCTCCTTTTCAAAAAACTTTCACAATCAAAACATTTGACAAAGGAATTATATCAAACTTCAAAGAATGGTGCAAGTATTTTCTTATTTTCCAGTAAATTTCGGTCTTCTTCTCTCCGAATGAGCCCGAACTCCCTCTTTGAAATCCTCTGTTTGGGCCAAGGATTCCTGTAGGTTCAATTCTAAAGCAGCATAATCTTGCCAATCTTTGAATTGGCTCTCCCAAACCAACTTCTTGATGGCAGCATAAGAATTAGCTGACCCGCGTCTCAATTTTTTAAGAAGCTGTTCTCTCGTCTTTTCAAGTTTATCAGTTTCACAGACGCGGTAAACAAGCCCCCACCCCAGAGCTTTTTCTGCTGTTAGAGCCTCACCTGTCATGGCTAATTGAGTAGCACGAGTCACCCCAATACTACGACTCAAGAGATGAATCCCACCTGCATCTGGAGCCAAACCAACGCCTACAAAAGCTTGGATAAATTTAACCTTATCCGTTGCAAGACAGAAATCTGCAGCAACAGCCATATTGGCTGCGGCGCCTGCAACTGCCCCATCAACCTCCATCAAGACAGGTTTAGCAATTTGCTTGATTTTATAAGAAATAGTATTGACTAACTCTGCAATTTTCGTCAATGATGGAATATCATCCTCATCCACTGCCCGCTTCATCTCTACTAGATCTCCCCCAATCGAGAAGACTTTCCCATTGGCGTTGATTAAGATAAAATGCACAGCTGGATCCTCTTGTGCCAGAGTTAGTGCTTCTAAAATTTCCTCACACATAGGAATATGAAAACCATTTGCAACCTCAGGACGGTTTAAGGTAAGAATTGCCAAATCCTCTTCAAGCTGATAAATAATGTGCTCCATCAGGACTCCTTTTTATTTTATAAGATGTTTAAATTATTTCATTGTCAAAGTATAACTTTTTTACAACTTGAGAGCAAGAAAAAATCGACTGAAAGTGTCTCAGCTGATAAGAAAGACTCGCTTTATCCTAGAAAGCATCTCATTTTCTTCATTGAAAAAAGGTTTTCTTTCTGCTATAATCGTATAAAATACTTACTTTAGGAGTTCTTATGAAAGTTGTTAAATTTGGAGGTAGCTCTCTTGCCTCTGCTGGTCAATTAGAAAAAGTTTTAAACATCGTTAAAAGCGATCCAGAACGCCGTTTTGTAGTTGTTTCTGCACCTGGGAAGCGCAATTCCGAAGATACTAAGGTTACGGATGCCTTGATTAAATATTACCGCGACTATGTTGCTGGTAACGATATTAGCAAGAGCCAAAACTGGATTATCGACCGCTATGCTGCCATGGTTAGTGAACTAGGACTGAAGCCAGCTGTTCTAGAGAAAATTTCAAAAAGTATTCGTGCCTTGGCAAGTCTTCCTATCGAAGAAAACGAATTTCTCTACGATACTTTCCTAGCAGCGGGTGAAAACAACAATGCCAAATTGATTGCTGCCTACTTTAACCAAAACGGTATCGATGCACGCTATGTTCACCCTAGAGAAGCTGGGATTGTGGTAACAAGTGAACCTGGCAACGCTCGCATCATTCCATCAAGTTATGACAAGATTGAAGAATTGACAAATGCCAATGAAGTCCTTGTCATTCCTGGTTTCTTTGGTGTTACTAAGGAAAATCAAATCTGTACTTTCTCACGTGGAGGTTCAGACATTACGGGTTCTATCATTGCTGCTGGTGTCAAAGCTGACCTTTATGAAAACTTTACGGATGTTGATGGTATCTTTGCAGCCCACCCAGGAATTATTCACCAACCACACTCAATCCCTGAGTTGACCTACCGTGAAATGCGTGAATTGGCCTATGCAGGATTCTCAGTTCTTCATGACGAAGCCCTTTTACCTGCCTACCGTGGAAAAATCCCTCTGGTTATTAAGAATACCAATAACCCTGACCACCCAGGTACTCGTATCGTTCTAAAACATAGTAGTGATGAATTCCCAGTAGTAGGAATTGCTGGTGACTCTGGTTTTGTCAGCATCAACATGTCTAAATACCTCATGAACCGTGAGGTGGGATTTGGACGCAAGGTTCTTCAAATCCTTGAAGACCTTAACATCGGTTGGGAACACATGCCGACAGGTATCGACGATCTTTCGATTATCCTCCGTTCTCGTGAACTAACTCCTATCAAGGAAGAAGAAATCCTTCGTCAGTTGGTTCAAAAAGCTGAGGTAGACCATGCAGAAATCGAACACGACCTTTCAATCATTATGATTGTTGGTGAAAAGATGAAGAGCCATATCGGAGTGACTGCTACTGCAACACGCGCTCTATCTGAAAACAAGATCAACATCCAGATGATGTCTCAAGGTTCTAGTGAAGTTTCTATCATGTTCGTTGTCAATAAAGACCAAGAAAAAGCAGCTATTAAAGCCCTTTACAGTGCCTTTTTTGGCGAAAGTAAGGAAGACTAGACATGGCCCAATCTCTTAACAAAACAGTGCTTCTCAATACAACAGGCACCTCCTACCTCTCTATAGCTGGAAAAGTTGGGAAATTTCTTGTCGGAGATCAAGCTCTGGAATTTTACCCAGATGTCAACGTCGAACAATTTATCCAGATTCCTTGGAACCATATCAACCAAATTGGAGCTAATGTTACTGGTCGCAAAATCAGTCGCCACTTCGAAGTCTTTACAGACAGAGGAAAATTCCTCTTTGCCTCAAAAGACTCAGGTGCCATTCTTAAAATTGCTCGCGAAAAACTGGGCAATGACAAGGTCGTCAAACTTCCGACCCTGATTCAGACAATTAGCCAAAAATTTAAGAATCTATTTGCAAAAAAGTAGAAACTTTAGTATAATCATAGCAACGGATAAGTAGGTTATCTTCTTCTTTCAGAAAGTCTGCGGGTGCTGCGAGCAGATAGGAGGGATAGGTGAAATTCTACCGTTAGTAACAATTACATACACAATCAAGTGCACACCTGTGAAGTTGGATGGAACCGTGGCCCTGCCACTCCAACGCTTTGTCAGGGGTGCTTTTTTCATAAAGGAGTTCTTATGTTAGATATCAAACGTATTCGTACAGACTTTGATGCTGTCGCAGAAAAATTGGCTACACGTGGTGTAGATGCTGCTATCTTGAATGAGATGAAAGAAATCGATGCTAAACGTCGTGACATCTTGGTCAAGGTTGAAACTCTCAAAGCAGAACGTAACACAGTTTCAGCTGAGATTGCTCAAGCTAAGCGCAACAAGGAAAATGCAGATGACAAGATTGCTGCTATGCAAACTCTATCTGCTGAGGTTAAAGCCTTGGATGCTGAATTGGCAGAAATCGATGCTAAATTGACAGAATTTACCACTACTCTTCCAAACATCCCTGCTGACAGCGTTCCTGTTGGGGCTGACGAAGACGACAATGTGGAAGTCCGCCGTTGGGGCACTCCACGCGAGTTCGATTTCGAACCTAAAGCTCACTGGGATCTTGGTGAAGACCTTGGTATTCTTGACTGGGAACGCGGTGGTAAGGTAACAGGCGCTCGTTTCCTCTTCTATAAAGGTCTCGGTGCTCGTTTGGAGCGTGCTATCTATAACTTTATGTTGGATGAACATGGAAAAGAAGGCTATACAGAAGTCATCACACCTTACATGGTTAACCATGACTCTATGTTTGGGACTGGTCAATATCCAAAATTCAAGGAAGATACTTTTGAACTCAGCGATAGCAATTACGTCCTTATTCCTACAGCTGAAGTTCCTCTGACAAACTACTACCGTGATGAAATCCTTGACGGTAAAGACCTGCCAATCTACTTCACTGCTATGAGCCCATCATTCCGTTCTGAGGCTGGTTCAGCTGGTCGTGATACTCGTGGCTTGATTCGTTTGCACCAATTCCACAAGGTTGAAATGGTTAAATTTGCCAAACCAGAAGAATCTTACGAAGAATTGGAAAAAATGACAGCCAACGCTGAAAATATTCTTCAAAAACTCAACCTTCCATACCGTGTCGTTGCTCTCTCTACTGGAGATATGGGCTTCTCAGCTGCTAAAACTTACGACTTGGAAGTTTGGATTCCAGCCCAAAATACCTACCGTGAAATCTCAAGCTGTTCAAACACAGAAGATTTCCAAGCCCGTCGTGCCCAAATCCGTTACCGTGATGAAGCAGATGGCAAGGTGAAATTGCTCCATACCTTGAATGGTTCTGGACTTGCAGTTGGACGTACAGTGGCTGCTATTCTTGAAAACTACCAAAATGCAGATGGTTCTGTGACCATCCCAGAAGCACTTCGTCCATATATGGGTGGAGCTGAAGTTATCAAACCATAAAAAATAAGGTTTAGCTATTTCTAGCTAGACCTTTTTTCGTAACCAAATCAGATAAGCTCCTAATACAAAGAGCAAAATAATTAGGCAAATAACAGTTTCAGTCACTACCAGATAATCCAGAAATGGAAGTTTCAAGATTCCCTGAGCCATCTTGAGCGAAGTAGCTGTGATAATGGTTGGGAAGGTGAGGGCTGAAAAGGCTGGTTGAAAGCCTTGTTTTAAAATGTTGGGCAGGCGAGTTAAAACAAAGAAAAAGAAGAATTGGGAAGCCAAGATCATGACAATCAAGACCCAATTCGGTAGGCTAGCTCCTCCAACTCGAACTAGAGAAGCCAAGAGTAGAGAGAAAGGAGCACAGTAGATTCCTTCTTGACCAAGCAAGGCTAGTGGGAGTGGTTGTTTCTTTAAATCGCTATAAATAAGGGGATAGAGATAGAAGGTTAGGAGAAACCCAAAACTCAAGGTTGCATAGGCGATTTCGATGATACCGACAAGAGGATAGGTCAAAGCTGCCACTGCTATCCCCACATAAAGTACCGTCCAGCTAGGAGTTGCCTGAACCCTCTGACTTGGACAGGCAAACTTGATGGTGAAACCAGCAATCAAGGCCAAATCCAAGAGAAATGAAAACCACCAGAGCCCTTGCGCTACCAAGGAAAGATTGGGAAACAGGCGTAGGACATAAGTCGATAAAATCATCCCAGCCATGGGAAAGGTCGCCATTCCTGACAAAAGAGGAGGCTTGGTCAATTCTTGCTTAGTTTCCTTCCAATTAAAGAGATGCAGAATTAGAAAGTAAATCCACAAAATCAAACCTGTCAGACTAAAAAGATGTGACAGAACCGGCAATGTATCTAAAATAAGATTTCCAGCTCCTGCCAAACCTAGCAAACAACCAGAAAATACCAAAGGGAGTTTTTTCATCCTAACCTCCAATAATCATGTTAGTTTCAGTATAGCATAAAAGCGCTTAAATGAGGACTTAAAAAAACGAAGTCCGATTATTTCAGACTTCATTTTACTCAGATATGAATTAGGCATAAGGTTGCAATTCTGGGTTAATTGGGGTATTAGCTAGGTTGTTGGCATAGTTACAGAGGCTTGCTAGACTGACACCAAGAACCACATCCAAGGCATTTTGTTGGCTATAACCAACTTCTAGAAACTCAGCCAAGGCTTCATCTCCTACACGACCTTTGGTATTGATAACCGCCAAGGTAAACTTAGCTAGAGTGTCCAATTTAGGATCTGTTTCAATCGGAGTACGATTGCGAAGGGCTTGAAGAAGATCATCATTCATCTGGATTTGTTTGATGGAAAATGCTGTGTGACCTGCTACGCAGAAGGCACAACCATTAGTTACGGCTGCTGTGATTTGCACCACTTCACGTTCAACAGGTGTCAGGCTGTTGCGACGGTTGATAGCTCCGACAGTACGGTAAGCCTCTAGTGCAGTAGGAGCATTAGCCAAGAGACCAATTAGGTTAGGAATATAGCCATTGTTATCTTTTTGTACTGTTTCAAGAATTTCTTTCACTTCTGCTGGTGCTGATTCTACTGTATGGATGGTAAATGTTGTCATCATAAAACCTCTTTTCGTTTTGTTGAAACCTAGTCTATCACAGATTCTATACCGTGTATAATATATATTTTAAATTGCACTGATAGAATTTTTTTATGAAAGTAAAAAATCACACGAGTTGTGTGATTTCATTATTTATCAAAATACTTTTTAGTTTCAGCAATAACGACTGGTGACAAGACTAAGAGGGCAATCAAGTTTGGCAGAGCCATCAAGGCATTGACGATATCTGCAATAATCCAAACCATATCCAACTCGATAAATCCTCCCAACAAGACCATGAGCACAAAAACCACACGGTAAAGCCAGATAAAACGAACACCGAAGAGAAACTCGAAACAGCGTTCTCCATAGTAGTTCCAACCTAGAATCGTCGTAAAAGCAAAGAGTACAAGGAAGATGGTCAAGAGGGCAGGCCCAAAGTGTGAAAAAACTGTTGAGAAGGCTGACTGAGTCAAAGCCACTCCATTCAAATCACCACTCCAAACCCCAGTTACTAAGATGGTCAAACCAGTCAAGGTACAGATAATGAGAGTATCAATAAAGGTTCCTGTCATGGAAATCAAGCCTTGCTCTACTGGTTCATTTGTCTTAGCCGCAGCTGCTGCAATGGGAGCAGAACCCAGACCAGATTCGTTTGAGAATACACCACGCGCCACACCATTTTGAATAGCCATTCGAATGCTAGCGCCAGCAAAACCACCTACCGCAGCAACCGGACTAAAAGCGGATGTCAAGATTAAAGCGATTGTGGCAGGGATTTTCCCAATATTAAAGAAAATAACTGTAAGAGTTCCCAAAATATAGATGATGGCCATAAAAGGAACAACGGTTGTTGAAACCTTAGAGATGGACTTGAGTCCACCAAAGACGGCAATCGCTACAAAGACAGACAAAACGAGAGCGGTGATAGCTGGCGAAATAGTTGTCGTATTTTGGATAGATTCTGTAATCGAGTTGACTTGGGTAAAGGTCCCGATTCCCAATAAAGCTACTAACACACCTGCCAGGGCAAAGAAGATAGCAAGGGGACGCCACTTTTCTCCCATCCCTAGAAGAATATAGTGCATGGGACCTCCCGCTACTGCACCATGGTCGTCCTTGGTGCGGTATTTGATAGCTAACAGTCCTTCCGCATACTTGGTAGCCATCCCAAAGAAAGCCGCCATCCACATCCAAAAGAGAGCTCCTGGGCCACCGACCTTGATGGCCGTCGCCACCCCAATAATATTTCCCGTACCAACTGTCGCTGCGAGTGCTGTACACAAGGCCGCAAAACTGGATACATCGCCATGCCCCTTATCCTTGGTAAAAATAAGCTGGAAGGCCTTGGGCAGACGCAAAACCTGCAAGAATCCTAGACGGGCAGTTAGGTAAATCCCTGTTCCGACCAAGAGAATCAAGAGGGGTGGGCCCCAAGCAAAAGCATCGATTGATTTAAGCAATTCTAACATTCTATTCTCCTATCTTTTCAACCCCAAAAGAAAGAGCACATGCAAGATACATGTACTCTGGAATGCTTAGATAAATGCTAAAAAGCGGTCTATCCTAGCTCTGTCCTTTTACCTGAGAGTTTGAGCAGTTGCCTGCCTTGCCCCTTCGGTGCCTTTACGGTCTCTCCAGAGTTCCGTCCATTTACAGTCATGGAAAATCAAACGATTCCCCACTTCTATTAAACTTCATTCGGTGTTGGTATTTAATTGATTCTTATTTTACAAAAAATGTTGGCTTTTGTCAATGTGTTTATTAGTAAAACTTAATTCAACAGTTTTTACTGTGTAAATCCCGGAATACTTCTATCCTTTAAAGGTCACAATAGTTGCACCACTGCCTCCAGCATTTTGTGGGGCATAGCCGAAACTCTTGACATGTTTGTTTCTTTGTAGGTATTTGGTGACACCTTCACGGATGACACCTGTTCCAATACCATGGATGATATCAACTTGCGCCATATTATTGAGCAGGGCTTGGTCGATAAAGGCATCTAGCTCATTCATGGCTTCTTCATAGCGTTTACCTCGAAGATCCAGTCTTGCTTGTGGACCTCGGCCAGAAGTCCGTTTCACGACATTGACCTGTTTCTTCTTGACTTGCTTTTCTTGCTGGGCTTGAACAAGGTCAAATTCTTTCTCTTCCAAGGTCATCTTGATCAAGCCAACTTGGGCTTCCCAGCGGCCATCCTTGAGTTGACTGGTCAAGGTACCACGCTGTCCATAACTGAGAACCACGATATCATCTCCCACCTTTGGAGCTCGTTTTTTCTTGGCCTTTTGAAGGACCTTGTTTTGAGACAAATCTACTTTTTCAGGAGCCAATTTTTTTAACTTGGTCTTGGCTTCAATGATTTCATGGGGTTTGAGTTGAGATTTACTATGGAGATTCTTGAGAATCTGGTCACTCTCACTTAGGGCCATGTCCACAATCTCAGCAGCCTGTTCACGCGCCTTGTTGAGCTCAGTTTCCTTTTCACGATTGAGCTCGTTGTAGAGTTTTTTGAGCGCTCGGTTCATCTTGAGATTTTCTTGCTCCACCTCACGGATATTGTCCAAGCGTTTGCGACTCTCTAGCGTCTGCTCTTCCAGTTGCTCAATAATCCGGTTGACATCATTGTCCTGATCGACCTGCTGGCTAGCATCCCCTACGATAACTTCAGATAGGCCTAAACGTTTAGCAATTTCAAAGGCATTACTTCGGCCAGGGACTCCCTGCATAAAGCGATAAGTCGGGCGAAGAGTCGCAGTATCAAACTCCATACTGGCGTTTTGGACAAAAGCTGTCTCGATACCATAGGCCTTGAGCTCAGGATAGTGGGTGGTGGCCATGGTCTTGACTTGACGCAAGCGAAGGTCCTCCAGAATAGCCATGGCAAGGGCGGCTCCTTCTTGAGGATCTGTACCAGCACCCAACTCATCCAAGAGTAAGAGGGAATGTTGGTTGACCTTACCAAGAATATCCACGATATTGGTCATGTGGCTAGAGAAGGTAGACAAGCTCTGCTCAATAGACTGCTCATCACCAATATCAGCAAAGATTTCTTCAAAAATACCCACACGGCTTCCCTTATCTGCTAAAATCGGCAAACCGGACTGGGCCATAACCTGCGTCAAGCCCAGAGTTTTGAGCATGATGGTCTTACCACCAGTATTGGGACCTGTGATAACAATGGCTGTTAAATCTTGACCAAAGTGGACATCATTTGCGACAGCATTTTTGACCAAAGGATGGCAGACATGGAGCAGTTGAATCTCCTGATTTTCTGACAGCTGAGGCACGACTGCTTGTCTTTCTTGAATGAAGCGGACCTTAGCACGAATCAAATCTAGATGACCGATAATCCAAGCGTCGTTGGCAATCTCAGCCGCATGAGGACGGACACGTTCAGAAATTTCTTGGAGAATGCGAAGCATTTCATAGCGCTCATCTGCTCGCAGACTGGCAATTTCTTCGCTCAGTTTGACCACCTCACGGGGTTCGATATAGACGGTGTTTCCGCTGGCAGAAATATCATGGACGACACCTGCAATCTTGTTACGATAAGTGTTTTTGACTGGTAAAACCTGACGGCCATTTCTGCTAGCAACAATCCCTTCCGTCAACATCTGCGCTTTTTGCTTGAGCAAATCTTGCAAGACATCGCGTACCTGACTCTCGCTATCATGGATTTTTCGACGGATTCGCGCCAATTCTTCACTGGCGAAATTTTCAATGAAACCCGCATCATTAAAGGCCTGAAGATTTCCTTGTAATTGCGGAAAATCATGTAATTTCTCAAACCAAAGGGCTAACTCTTCCAAGCTGACATTTTCCAGATTAGCATAAAAACTTTGAAGCTCTCGGCTAGCAAGAAGTACGCGCTTCAAGAGTAGGAACTCCTCGATATTGAGGTCCGCCCCCATCTCCAAACGCTTGCAGACTCCTGCAATTTCCTTGGTTGCGAGAATGGTAAAATGCGGTTGCTCAACAAAAAGAGCCTGCATTTCCTTCATCTCAGCAAAAGCCTGTTTGATTTTATCTGCTTTGGCAGTCGGAGCCAGCTGCCTCAATTGCTCCAAGCCCTGCTCAGTCAACAAATGGGGTTCAAACAAGGCCTTTACCTTATTGAACTCTAATGTTTCTAATATTTTCTTGTTCATCTTTATTTCCTTGTCTTTGAATGTCTAGGTGTGGTATACTCAATGAAAATCAAAAAGCAAACTAGGAAGCTAGCCTCAGGTTGCTCAAAACAGTGTTTTGAGGTTGCAAATGGAAGCTGACGTGGTTTGAAGAGATTTTCGAAGAGTATTAGCTTTTTACATTCTGATAGATTCGAGTCAAATCTGTAAACAAAGGGCTAGGAAAACTCCTGCCCTTTTTATCCGATTAAATTTGTCACCCAGATTTGTTTGAGCCAACTGGTTGTTACTGGTATGCTCTGGATGATGTGTTTTGCGACGATACTCTTTTCAAGAGGATTTTGTATAGCTGCCATGGGGATGGTCGCCAAGATGGTCAAGGCCATTTGTAAGACAAATAAGGTCACCAACATGGACAAGATCCCTGCTGAAACTTGGAACAACTTACCACCCAGTTTTTTACTAGGAATCAAGTGTAAGAGGAGACCAAGCAAACGACCGATGCTATAGACAATCCCAAATACAAGCAAGTAGCCGGTCCCTGCATAAAAGACCTTATCCAACTGAAAGAGTTGATCCGATGGGAAAAAGAAAGTCCCCTGACCTTCCTGCGGATTTGCATAAGGGAGCAATAAATGGAATTGTTCTCCCAGCCCCTTGTAAAACTGGCCAGCCATAAAAGCCGATGCCATGGCTGAAATCAGATAATAAACCTGTAAGAGCAGGCCTCTCCGATAGCCGATATAGAATCCCCAAGCCAAGACCAATAGAAGAAGGAGTGAAATCATAAGGAATCCTCAATCTTGCTCTGTTCTTGCTTACAAGTCACAAGCTTGTGACGGAGTTCTTCTAACTCTTGCTCCTTATCGTCAAATTCAATCTCACGGCTGAGTTGAGTTGACAAACAGTTGACTGCCAACAAAAGAGCGATTGTTTCATCATCTGCGCTAGGCATTTGTTCTTTAATTGCTTGGTATTTTTCTGTCGCAACCTTGGCGATTTCCTCCATAAAAAGGTTATCATGTTCGCTTGTCAAGGTTAATGATTTTTTCCCGAATGTAAATTTGAATCGATTTAGATTTGCCATAAAATTCACCTCACGATATTATACCAAAATTCGCTAATTTTGTCAGTTTTTACAAATTTGCCTGCTTTTATGGTACAATAGAAACTATGGCAAGTATAACACTCACACCAAGCGAAAAGGAGATCCAGGCTTTTCTTAAACACTATCAAACCAGTCTGGCTCCCAGTAAGAATCCCTATATCCGCTACTTTTTGAGGCTGCCTCAGGCAACGGCTTCTATCTATACTTCTGGAAAGGTCTTGCTTCAGGGTGAAGGGGCTGAGAAATACGCCAGTTTCTTTGGCTATCAAGTTGTAGAGCAAACCAGCGGACAAAATCTCCCTTTGATCGGGACGGATGAGGTAGGGAATGGTTCCTACTTTGGTGGACTGGCTGTCGTGGCTTCCTTTGTCACACCTGACCAGCATGCCTTCTTGCGAAAACTCGGTGTGGGAGATTCTAAAACTCTGACCGACCAAAAGATTCGTCAGATTGCCCCTATCCTCAAAGAAAAAATCCAACACCAGGCACTGCTTCTCTCACCAAGCAAGTACAACGAGGTCATCGGAGAACGCTACAATGCTGTTTCGGTTAAAGTTGCCCTCCATAACCAGGCAATCTATCTCCTTCTTCAAAAAGGCATTCAGCCTGAGAAAATTGTGATTGATGCCTTTACCAGTGCTAAAAATTATGACAAGTACTTGGCACAAGAGGCCAATCGTTTCAGCAATCCTATCAGCTTAGAAGAAAAGGCCGAGGGCAAATACTTGGCTGTCGCAGTTTCTTCTATCATTGCGCGTGATCTCTTTCTGGAAAATCTTGAAAATCTGGGACGAGAACTGGGCTATCAACTTCCAAGTGGAGCTGGAACGGCTTCTGACAAGGTGGCTAGCCAGATTTTGCAAGCCTATGGTATGCAGGGTCTCAACTTCTGCGCCAAACTGCACTTTAAAAATACTGAAAAAGCGAAAAAACGCTTAGAAAGGTAAGTTATGAATTCATTTAAAAATTTCCTAAAAGAGTGGGGAGTGTTCCTCCTGATTCTGTCATTATTAGCTTTAAGCCGTATCTTTTTCTGGAGTAACGTTCGTGTAGAAGGACATTCCATGGATCCAACTCTAGCAGATGGTGAAATCCTCTTTGTTGTCAAACACCTCCCTATTGACCGTTTTGATATCGTGGTGGCTCATGAGGAAGATGGCAATAAGGATATCGTTAAGCGCGTGATTGGAATGCCTGGCGACACCATCCGTTACGAAAACGATAAACTTTACATCAATGATAAAGAGACGGACGAGCCTTACCTAGCTGACTACATCAAACGTTTCAAGGATGACAAACTCCAAAGCACCTACTCAGGTAAAGGGTTTGAAGGAAATAAAGGAACTTTCTTTAGAAGTATCGCTCAAAAAGCGCAAGCCTTCACAGTTGATGTCAACTATAATACCAACTTTAGCTTTACTGTCCCAGAAGGAGAATACCTTCTCCTCGGAGATGACCGCTTGGTTTCGAGCGACAGCCGCCATGTAGGTACTTTTAAAGCAAAAGATATCACAGGGGAAGCTAAATTCCGCTTCTGGCCAATCACCCGTATCGGAACATTTTAAGAGACCTAAGAGGCCGAGAATCAAGAATCTCAGCCTCTTCTTCTATCGTGAGAATATGATTATTCACTATCCAGTTTGATTAAGATAGAAACAAAGTTATACTCAATGAAAATCAAAGAGCAAACTAGGAAGCTAGCCGCAGGTTGCTCAAAACAGTGTTTTGAGGTTGCAGATGAAAGCTGACGTGGTTTGAAGAGATTTTCGAAGAGTATTAACTCTCACCTATTTATGCAAAGGAATCTTATGGAAGTTTATTTTTCAGGAACCATTGAACGGATTATTTTTGAAAATCCCAGCAATTTTTATCGCATCCTCCTCCTAGAAATCGAAGATACGGACGCAGAAGATTTTGATGATTTTGAAATTATTGTCACCGGCACCATGGCTGATGTGATTGAGGGAGAAGACTATACTTTTTGGGGACAAATTGTCCAGCACTCCAAGTATGGGGAGCAACTGCAAATCAGTCGTTATGAACGTGCAAAACCAACTAGCAAGGGCTTGGTCAAGTACTTTTCAAGTAGCCATTTCAAGGGAATTGGTCTCAAGACAGCTCAGAAAATCGTGGATACCTATGGCGACAATACCATTGACGAAATTCTGCAACACCCAGAAAAGCTAGAAGGCATCTCAGGACTCTCTGCCAAAAATCGCGAGGCTTTCG
Source organism: Streptococcus mitis (assembly GCF_946188695.1). Taxonomy (GTDB): domain Bacteria; phylum Bacillota; class Bacilli; order Lactobacillales; family Streptococcaceae; genus Streptococcus; species Streptococcus mitis_DF. The sequence continues at coordinate 38,396 of NZ_CAMHWI010000014.1, forward strand.
TCTCCACTCTTCGTCTCAACTACGGAACAGAGATGGTTTTGGCAAAACTAGCCAACTACGGCATTCCTAACAAACTAGCCTTCCAGATTCAAGACTTTTACAAGGAAGAAACTCTTGATGTGGTTGAAAATTATCCCTATCAGCTGGTTGAGGATATCAAGGGCTTGGGCTTTACTATTGCTGACCAATTAGCGGAGGAACTAGGCATCGAAAGTCAGGCTCCTGAACGCTTCCGCGCCGGTCTAGTTCACAGTCTTTTTCAGGCCTGTATGGAAACAGGGGACACCTATGTTGAAGCACGGGATCTGCTAGAACAAACCCTTACTCTCCTTGAGTCTTCCCGCCCCGTGGAACTGGATCCCAGCCAAGTGGCCCAAGAACTCTCCTACCTGATCGAAGAAGACAAGGTTCAGCAGATTGATACCAAAATTTTTGACAACAGCCTCTTTTTCGCTGAGGAAGGCATCCGCAGTCACTTGGTTCGTATCCTTGAAAAAGGAAAACAGAAGAGCCAGGATTTAGAAACCATTCAAAAACATATCACTACTGTCGAGCAAGAACTGGAGATTGAGTATGATCACATTCAAAAACAAGCTATCTGTGATGCTATCCAAAACAAGGTCTTTATCCTAACAGGTGGACCTGGTACTGGTAAAACAACTGTTATCAATGGGATCATCGCTGTATATGCCCTTTTAGAAGGACTTGACCTCAGGAAAAAAAGCAATCTGCCCATTCTTCTTGCTGCTCCAACTGGACGAGCAGCTCGTCGCATGAATGAATTGACAGGCTTGCCTAGCGCGACTATACACCGCCACTTGGGAATGACAGGTGACGATGATACCAGTCATCTGGAAGATTATCTGGATGCCGACTTTATCATCGTGGATGAATTTTCCATGGTGGATACTTGGCTGGCCAATCAACTCTTCTCCAACATCTCTTCTAACAGTAAAATTCTCATCGTGGGAGACAGTGACCAGCTACCGTCTGTCAGTCCTGGACAGGTTCTAGCTGACCTGCTTCATATTCCTTTGATTCCTCAGACTCGCTTGGAAAAAATTTATCGGCAAAGCGAAGAATCAACCATCGTCACCCTAGCTAGTCAAATTCGACAGGGCATCTTGCCAGCCGATTTCACCCAGAAAAAAGCAGACCGTTCCTACTTTGAAATTGCTAGCGGCCATATTCCAGCTACCATTGAAAAGATCTTAGGCGCTGCCCTCAGAAGTGGCATCCCTGCCCGTGATATCCAAGTTCTGGCTCCCATGTACCGAGGGACAGCAGGGATTGATGCTATCAACCAGCTCATGCAAGACCTGCTCAATCCACCACAAAAAGATCAACTTAGTTTTGAAGCTCCCCAGTGCCACTATCGCAAGGGAGACAAGGTCATTCACTTGGTCAACGATGCTGAAATCAATGTCTTTAATGGGGATCTAGGAGCCATCACAGACCTGATTCCTGGTAAATACACCGAGTCGAAACAAGATGAGATTGTCATTGATTTTGATGGCAATGAGGTCTCTTACCCACGTAACGAATGGTATAAGATTCGTTTGGCCTATGCCATGAGTATCCATAAGTCTCAGGGAAGTGAGTTCCCTGTTGTCATCCTACCAATCACCAGTGCTAGTAGGCGTATGCTGGAGCGAAATCTCATCTATACAGCCATTACACGCGCCAAAAGCAAGCTTATCTTACTAGGCGAATTACAGGCCTTTGACTATGCTACCCAGCACATCGGAACTGCCCGAAAAACCTATCTGATTGAACGCTTCAGTGATTTATTGGAGAATGTTGAAGAAAAGCAACAAACTGTCTCAGAAACTACCACATCAAGTGCATCTGAACAATCCTACATCCTGACCGAAGAAAATTGGGACAGCATCCCCGCCATGATTGGGATTACAGACGCAGACCTCAAAGAGATTTTTGGAAAATAGTGCATAAGAAAACCCACCAATTCAGGTGGGATTTTTGTTTATTAATACTCAATGAAAATCAAAGAGCAAACTAGGAAGCTAGCCGCAAGCTGTACTTGAGTACGGTAAGGCGACGCTGACGTGGTTTGAAGAGATTTTCGAAGAGTATAAGATTATTTAACTGTTGCTGTGCTTGTAATCAATTCAACAGCTTTTTTGATTGTGATATCGTGTTTCAACATATCAGCTGAAAGCAAGCTTTGTACTTGAGCAACTTCCATGTTGTAGTCTGCTGCCAATTGCTCAACTTCTTTTTGGATTTCTTCTTCTGAAGCGTCAAATCCTTCAGCTTTGGCAACTGCTTCGATAACAAGGTTAGTCTTAGTACGTGACTCAGCTTCTGCTTGGTATTGATTGTGAAGGTCTTCTTGAGTAGTTCCAGTGATTTGGAAGTACATGTCAGGGTTGATACCTTGACGTTGCAAGTTTCCAAGGAATTCGTTTACTGAGCGGTGAACTTCTTCATGAATCATTTCTTCTGGAAGTTCTACGATTTCAGCGTTTTCTACAGCTTTATCAATTGCTGCACCTTCAACTGCATCTTTGTAAGCTTCTTCTTTAGCAGCAGCCAATTCGTTACGGTATTTTTCTTTCAATTCAGCAAGTGTTTCAACTTCTTCGTCGATGTCTTTTGCAAGTTCATCGTCAAGAGCTGGAACTTCTTTAGCTTTTACTTCGTGGATAGTTGTTACGAATTTAGCTTCTTTACCTGCAAGGTCTTCTGCTTGGTAGTCTTCTGGGAATGTTACGATAACGTCAACAGTTTCACCAGCTGAGTGACCTACCAATTGGTCTTCGAAACCAGGGATGAATTGACCTGAACCAAGTCCAAGTGAGAAGTTTTCACCTTTTCCGCCGTCAAATTCAACACCGTCGATAGAACCAACAAAGTCAATCACAACAGTATCACCGTTTTCAGCAGCAGCTTCTTTGATAACCAATTCAGCCAAGTTGTTGCGTTCACGTTCGATACGCTCTTCAACGTCAGCGTCTGTTACTTCTTTTTCTACATCAACTGATACTTCAAGGTTTTTGTAGTCACCCAATTTTACTTCAGGTTTTGTAACAACTTCAGCAGTGATAACCCAGTCTTGACCTTTTTCCATTGAAGTTACGTCAATTTTTGGTTGAGCAACCACTTCAAGACCAGCTTCTTTTACAGCTGCTTCATAAGCATTTGGCAAAAGAGCGTTCATAACGTCTTGATAAAGTGACTCTTCACCAAATTTTTTGTCGAAGATAGGACGTGGAAGGTGACCTTTACGGAAACCTGGAACATTAAGAGATTTCTTCACTGAGTTGAAGACACGATCCAATTCTGGTTTGATTTGGTCTTGAGAGATAGTGAAAGTCAAGACACCACGGTTTGTTTCTTTGTTTTCAAATGATACAGACATTCTGTCATTTCTCCTTAAAATTTTTTAAATACAGTCTATTATAACATAAATGAGCGACTTTTTTCAAGTAATGAATGTGCTTTTCAATGATGGGAGAGGTACTTGCTTGCTTCTTTGATACTAAGTTCAGCCATTCTTTCCTTGTTTTTCTCAATGAAGCATGCTACCCAAGCTGGATTCGTTTTGGAGTAGTCTCTCAGAGCCCAGCCAATGGCTTTATTGATAAAGAATTCTGTTTGATTCAAATTATGAAGCAGAATCTTTTCCATTAACTGAACATTGGTCTTCTCTTTTCTTAACAACTGGTGGTCAATAGCGACTCGTCTCAGCCAGATATTGTCTGACAGGCTCCATTGGAGGATTATTTTTTCCAGTTCCTGCTTCTCATACACCCAACTCCCTACTACTCGATCTAGGATATCCACCGTATCCCACCAAGACTTGGTAACAACCAACTGCTCTAGTTTAGGCAAATCGCTGTCCTTTAGATAAGAATGCATTGCTTTCAAATAATTGGCAGCCACATACTGGTATTCTCTAGACTCTTTTTCCCAGCAAGTATCTACAAAATCCCAATCGATAATCTTTGTTTTTTTCGCTTCTAGAAAGGAAAATTGATGGCGCATATAGGCCTCCATAGGCCATGCTTTTTTAGGATCTTTTGCTGCTTCTAACTCCTCAAGTAAATCTGTTAGACTCATCTAAAACTCCTCATGCCCCACCAAGTGGTGCTGAAAAGCATAGACCGCAGCTTGTGTACGATCGCTAACCTCAAGTTTGGCAAGAATGTTAGACACGTGCGTCTTGACCGTCTTGAGAGAGATAAAAAGTTCGTCTGCGATGCGCTGATTTTCGTAGCCCTTGGCGATGAGTTGGAGAACATCTCGCTCACGCGTAGTCAGGTCCTCATGTAGTTCTATGTGATTGCGATGGTATTCGACCTTCTTGCTGACCTCTTGTTCAATAGCCAGCTCGCCAGCAGCCACCTTACGGACGGCATGGAGCAGTTCGTCTGCACTAGAAGTCTTGAGCATATAGCCTTTGGCACCAGCATTCAAAACCGGCATGATTTTTTCATTGTCCAAGTAAGAAGTCACAATCAAAATCTTGGCTTCAGGCCATTCTTTGAGGATGGCCAAAGTCGCGTCAATTCCATTCATTTCAGGCATGACGATATCCATGACAATAACATCTGGACGCAATTTCAAGGCTAAGTCAACACCCTGAAACCCGTTGGACGCTTCCCCTACAACTTCTACATCGTCTTGGAGGTCAAAGTAGCTTTTCAAGCCCAATCGGACCATTTCATGGTCATCTACTAGTAAAATTTTCATCTTTACTCCTTTATCATTCCTTATCGAGCAGGGGAATACGGATATCAACTGCCAGCCCTTGCTTGGGAGCTGTTAATAACTGAACCGTCCCTGCCATATCTTCAACCCGCTCCTTGATATTGCGGAGTCCATAACTCAAGTCGTCTAAGCTCCCCAACTGGAAACCAAGCCCATTGTCCACCACCTTCAGCTGCAATTCAACATCTGTCTGATAGAGATAGACATCCAAGCAAGAGGCCTGGGCATGGCGGAGGGTATTGCTGATCAACTCTTGCAGGATACGGAAGATATGCTCCTCAATTTTCTTAGGTAATTTCGTTACATTTTGCTTAAGACTAACTCTGAGATCACTCTTGTCCTCAAGCTCTTTTAAGAGGATTTGAATTCCCTCAACCAGACTCTTTTGCTCCAGTTCAACTGGTCGCAAGTGCAGGAGCAAGACCCGCAAGTCCTTCTGGGCTGTTTCAAGGATGGCTGTGACGCTCTGCAACTGGGTCTGCATCTTTTCTCTATCCAATTTCAAAGACTGCTGGCTGACACCTGACAAAATCATGTGGGCCGCAAACAACTCCTGACTGACTGTATCGTGCAAATCCCGAGCAATCCGCTTCCGTTCTTTCTCGATGATTTCCTCTTCCTGAGCAAGACTCTGATTTTCTGCTTTTTGAAGAGCTTCTGTCAAAAGATTAAGTTTACCTGACAAGGACTTGAAACTGGCATCCAAATCTGGATCTGCAAGCTGAATCACTTCTTTCCCTGCCAACAAACGCTTGAGATTAGCCTGCATTTTTCTTAGAGAAAGCTCTTCCACACCTCGCCAAAACAGGGCTAAGAGAAAGGTCATGGACATACTGAATACCAACAACAAAAAAATAAATTTTTCTGTTTTTTCGACATCGTGCAAGAAAATAGACCAGTCAAAGTCAAGGATTTCCAGCAAACTGTGGGAGAAAAATAAGACAAACAGGATGGAAGTGAGAGTAATGATTACATAAGCTTGTTTTTTCATCCTCTGACCACCTCAACATCCCCAATCACAGTAGTCAAGAAAATCTTGACACTCTTGTTACTCTTGAGATAATCTCTCGTTTCCTGATGATAGTGTTCATTGCGGAGGGCTCGCTTGGGCTGGTTGAAAAAATTCAAATCCCCATAGAGACAATTAACACTGAGACTGACTTCTACATCTACAGGCACAATGATTTTGGTCGTGCCTACCATCTTTCTAAGGATAATAACATTGTCATGATTGGTTAGAATGACCCTCTCCAGATGAATAGTGTCCTTCCCCATGAGACGAAAGAGATTGATATCATCAAATTGGCAAGTCTGGTAACTTGAAAAATGATGGAGATTTCCAAACCAACGATTTTTCTCCTTCTTAACCGTCACCACCTCTTCAAAAACCAAATTGGTTTGCTCTTTTTCCTGATTCATCATCGGGTAAAGAAGAAAGAGACTGTATATAACCGCAACAAAAATAGCTAAAATCACAAAAGGATTGAGCATGACGATGAAAAAGAAGAGAATGGTTGCCACCACCAAAAGGAGGTTATTGCCCTCTTTACCAGTGTAATAGCGAATCAAAAGTAAAAAGAGGAATAGAATCAGCAGAAAACGCGAAAAATGCTCTGAAACCATCAACATCAGAGCTCCCGTCAACAGACAGGCTTCGATAAATAAAAAGATTTTAAATTTTCTCATAGGTTCATCCTCTCCCTTTTATTTTATCACAATTCAAAAAAGTCACCTCGGTCTGAAGATGGAAAAAAGGCGATGGTTACGCCTTTTTCATCTGATCATTTGCTTCTTTTAATTTTCCATAAAGAATGTAATCTACGCTTTGCAAATCTGCTATGGTAGCACAATTAAGAGCACACATAATTAAGCGTAGATCTTCTTTCCAACCTTGGACAATGCCAATCACTTCTTCAACTGAATAGGTTTCAACCAATTCCAGAACGGTTCGTGACAATCCTACAGCCTTAGCACCAAAGACCAAGCACTTAATCATATCCAGCGGATTCCGAACGCCACCACTGACCAAGAGTTCAACCTTGTCTTTCCAGTCTTGGGCATTGAGAAGGGCTTGCATGGTAGACTGGCCCCATTGATTGAGATAATCACGCTGACCACTGCGACGGTTTTCGATATAGGCAAAGCTGGTGCCACCACGACCCGACAGGTCAAAGGTTCGAACGCCCAATTCATAGGCTCTCTCGATGGTCTTGGCATCCATCCCAAAGCCCACTTCCTTTAGGACAATCGGAACAGGGATTTGCTTGCTATAGTCAGCCAGATGCGATTGCCAGCTTCGAAACTTTCTTTCTCCCTCAGGCATGAGTAATTCCTGCATGACATTGACATGCACCTGCAAGAGAACAGGATTCATCTCTTCTACAGTCTGAAGTCCTAACTCGACAGACTTGTCCAATCCAATATTGGTTCCAAGAAGGAGATTTGGATGACTAGACTTGACAGAAAAAGAGGCATCTGATGGATCTTTGAGAGCCGCACTATAAGAGCCTGTCACAAACAAAATCTCACAGTCTTCTGCCACCTGAGCCAGTTTTTGATTGATTTCTTTACCTTTTTCGCTTCCACCCGTCATAGCATTGATATAAAAAGGAAAGTCCCACTTTCGACCAGCAAATTCTGTCGACAGATTGATTTCATCCAGATCGTAAAGGGGCAGGGAAGCGTGAATCAATTCCACCTCATCAAAGCTATTATAGGAACTTTTCTGCTCAAGGGCATAGCGGATATGCTCGTCCTTACGATTTGTCGTCATGTCCTATCCTTTCTTGGTATAAGAGCTCAATCCCCAGATCGGCCCAACGATTTTTTAAGGTTTCAGTTGATTGCACATCAAAACTCAAGGCAATCCCACAGTCACCACCACCAGCACCGCTACTCTTGGCAACAGCCTGCAAATCTTGACTGGCTTCTTTCAGTTGTCTGAGCGAAGGCGTGTAAATATCTGCGCTCAAGCCTTCTAAAAGTTGACTGGCTACTTCTACTTGCTCGATAACTTTTTCAGCTTTCCCCAGCTCCAAGGCTTCTACCAAAGTAGCCACCGTTTCTTTTGAGGAACTTAAAAAATTCTGATTGATGTTTTGCTTGATTTGCTTGACCATGTTACTAGACACAGCTACTTCCTTGGTCCATCCAACTAGGAAATCACATTCTAGATTTGGTTTCACTTGTGAGATGGAAAAACCCCAATCATGCTCCAAAACTGTCGCCAAGTTTTCTTCTTGCAACCAAGCAGCCACCTTTTGGCGATCAAACGACTGGTAGAGAACCAAATCCTCTGCCACGATACAGGCAAGGTCTCCCATAGAGCCATTGTCACCTCGCTTGAGCAAGACAGCGCTGGCCAGCTTGAACAAGAGTTTCGAATCAACCGTAATATCATATAGAACAAGCAGAGCCTTGATAACCAAGACAACGACGCTACCGCTAGAGCCTAAACCAAACTTTTTCCCTTCTCTTTCCATTTTTCCTCGGATTTCCATAGAAAAAGGTCGCAAAGTCTGCCCACAATCGGCGAGGAAGTCATTCATCAAAGCAATCGTTTCTTGAATCAAGCTGTAGTCAGGATTGGGCGTCAAGTCTACTGCAAAATCAAACATATCTGAGTAGATACGGTAGCTGTCAGAAAAAGCAATCTCTGCCCTCATATAGATAGGAATAGCCTTTATCAAGGCTAATTGCCCTGGCTCTAAAATAGCATACTCACCTGCCCAATAGAGTTTTCCACAAGTTTTAACAGCAGTCATCTTGGCTCAAATCCTTTGTTTTTGACACAATCAAGCGATAACTCTGACTGAAAATTTCAGATAAATGCTCCAAGTCTTTCTCTTGACAAAGAACTTTGACATTGGGACCAGCATCCATAGTAAAGTAGCAGGCCTCTCCTTGCTCACGGAGCTGGCGAACAAAATCCATGGCTTCATAAGATGCATCTGTCAGATAAGAAAAGGCTGGTGATGCTGTTTTTGTCGTAGCGTGCATAGCAAGGGCATTTTTCTCCGTTAATTCCCCAACCTTTACAAAATCATTTTCCTTGAGGTAAATCAGCATATCCTGATAGTCTTTCTCAGACTGGCGCACCCAGTCGTCAAAAGTCGTCGAGGTTTCCACACAGAGTTTCATCCCATCACGGCTAGAGATTGGTTTTTTCTTGTCTTCTAGCACCAACATAATCATAGCTAATTTCAAGTCTGTCTCTACAGGGTAAATTTCCCCACTATCCTTATCCCAGGCACCTAGCGGTCCATAAAAACTCCGAGAGGACGACCCTGATGCAAACTTAGCCTCCTGCGCCAACTGTCTCCGATTCAAACCAAGCTTAAAATAAGCATTACATGCCTTAACCAAGGCGGATAAACCGCTAGAACTTGAGGATAGACCTGCTGCCGTAGGCATATTGTTTTGAGTGTCAATACGAACAAAGCCCTCACCATCTGGACGGTAGCGGTCAATAATCTTACTCATCTTAGCATGCTCAGTCTCATTTTGTAACTGACCATTGATATAAAAGGCATCAGCTGTCGCATCCGTCGGTAGAGATGACAAGGTCGTCTCCGTGTACATATTTTCCAAAGTCAAAGAAATACTGCTAGTAGCAGGCACCATCTCTTTTTCTTTTTTCTTTCCCCAATATTTGATAATGGCAATATTTGCGTAAGAACGTACTGTTACAGGCTCTCGATCCATGTCTGTACAGCTCCTTTCTCTTCTAATCTTTCTGCTAGTTCTTGAGCTTGAGGCAAATTGGTTGCCAAGGCGATAATACAGCCTCCTAGCCCACCACCGCTCATCTTGGCACCCAGAGCACCATGGCTCAGAGCCGTTTCTACCAAATGGTCTGCCTCAGGGCTACTAACACCAATTTCTTTTAAATGTAAATGCGCCTGACTGAGGATTTGTCCCAGTCCTTCAGCATCTTTTCGTGAAATCGCTTCTTCTGCCTGCTGGGTTAATTCTCCCAAGGCATGCAAAAACGGTAGGGCGTCTTTCCCCTTACTTTGAACCACTTGGATAGCTTCACGAGTGTGACCATAAACGCCCGTATCAGCAATTACTAAATAGGCAGATAGATTCATCTCAAGCTCTGTAAATCCTACATTCTTGATAAAGCGGATAGGTTGGTCACTGAGACAAGTCTTAGCATCTAAACCACTAGGATTCATATGAGCAATCATCTCAGCCCGATTGACCAAGATTTCTAGTACATCATGAGGCAGGTCGGCCTGATAGTAGTCAAATACCGCACGAATAGCCGCTATGCTGATAGCTGCTGACGAACCCATTCCCCGTTTTTCAGGGATAGCCGAGTCAATCTCACAGCGAATGCAGGCTTCTTTGATATCCAAATACTCCAGCGAAGCATAAACTGCCATGGACAAGGTATCCTCCTCATAGAGGCGCCAAGGACTCGCTGCAGGAACTACCTTACAAGTCACCTCCACCTCCAAAAGAGGCAGGGAAATGGCAGGATAACCGTAAACTACCGCATGCTCCCCTATTAAAATTATTTTACTATGTGCCTGACCGACACCAACCTTTTTTGTCATGTTATCCTTTTACTAGACGAAAAAGCCGTCTCATACTCAATAAAAATCAAAAAGCAAACTAGGAAGCTAGCCGCAGGCTGTACTTGAGTACGGTAAGGCGACGCTGACGTGGTTTGAATTTGATTTTCGAAGAGTATTATTTTTTCCTACAAGTATTTATTCTCTCCTATCTATTTTATTATATTTTCACAAAAAAAGCGATTGTTTCCATTCACAATCGCTTCTTTCATTATTGGACCCATTCGCCATTATAGTTGACAGAATAGCCATCTACAGTCGTATTTACTGCCAAAGTACCTGAGCTATAGGCGTAGTACCATTTACTACCGACCTGGAACCAACCAGTGACCATAGCTCCTGATGAATGGAGATAGTACCACTTGTTACCAAGATATTGCCAATCTGTTTGCATATCTCCATTTGACTGGTCTAAATAATACCAAGTTGAGCCTTCCTGATACCAACCAGTTGCCATAGATCCTGATGAACGGAGATAGTACCACTTGTTGCCAAGGTATTGCCAACCTGTTTGCATGATTCCAGTTTTTGGATCCAAGTAGTACCATGGAGCAGGTTTGCTTCTATCAATGCCAAAAGTAACATGGAAATCTTGAGTCCAACCCTTAGCAACTTCACCAATTGGTAGTGGATTGTAAGAATCATCGCCAAAATTTCCTATCTTATTTAAATAATACCAATTGCCGTCTTCATAAATCCAGCCTGTCTTTACAGCATAATGATTATCAAAATAATAAGTTCTCTTTTCAGCAGATGGAGCATATTGTTCACCGTATACTTTTCCTGTATTTTCAGACGTTTTTTCCTCTAGTACTTGTTTATCTGTTTGTTCTAGCAAAGCACCATCTTGTCCAAAATAGTACCACTTCTCCTCAAGGCCAATTTCTAAGACTGGATGATTATTAAATAAATCATCACGATAACCTGTTCCAGGAATTTCTACGTATTGCCAACCGACAACCATCTCTCCTCTATCACCAAAATAGTAAGTTTTACCGTCTATTTTATGCCAATAGATTGCTTTATGGTCATCTTTTATATAATATTTTCTATTATCCTTATCAACAAACTGTCCACCTGTGGTATCCGCAAATACTGTATTTGTAGCTAACAAACCAAAGAAAAATGCTGTTAGTCCAACTTGCATCATTTTTTTCAAAATTTTCATCTATATACCCTCCAATATTAAATCCACTCACCAGATGAGGCGAAATTATAAACTTTACCATCGATAGTTTGGCTACCTGTAGCCATTGCTCCAGAGGAATTGAGATAATACCAGTTTCCTCCTACTTTTATCCAACCTGTTTTCATGTCTCCATTACTTGCATTTAGGTAGTACCAAGTTGAACCATCTTTCACCCAACCAGTTGCCATGGCTCCTGATGAACGGAGATAGTACCACTTGTTACCAAGATATTGCCAGCCTGTTTTCATATCGCCATTTTCAGCATCTAAATAGTACCAAGTTGAGCCTTCCTGATACCAGCCAGTTGCCATTGCACCTGATGAACGGAGGTAGTACCACTTATTGCCAATTTGCTTCCAACCAGTTTGCATGATACCAGTTTCTGAATCTAGATAGTACCAAGCTGAACCATCATTTATCCAACCTGCACGTCTTTCACCACCAATATAGTTTTCTCCATTAATTTCCGTTTTAGCTAGATAATACCAATTAGACTTGTCATAAAGCCAACCTGTCTCTAAAGAATGATTTTGATTAAAGTAATAGTTCGTGTAAAAACTCTTCTCTTCTTTATCTTCCGGGTTTGTACGTTTTTCCCCATACTTTCTTCCAACACTGTCTTTAGTTTTAACCTCTAATGCTTTCCAACCAACAAACTCTTGTAGCACTCCATTTTTGTCAAAGTAGTACCATTCTGGCATTGGGGAACCTTCTAATCTTATGCCATTAGGGTAAGGACCAATTGTATATCCTTTAACTGGCATTGGAATGTATTGCCAACCAACAACCATTTCACCATTATAATCAAAATAATAGGTCTTGCCATCAATCACTCGCCAGTCCGTTTCTTTGATGTCACCCTTCTTGTAGTAGGTTCTACCATTTTCTTGGACAAATTTCCAACCTTCTGAATCAGAATCATCCGCCAATACTGCACTTGTTGCTAGCAAACCGAAGAAAAAGACTGCTAATACGATTTGCAGCAATTTTTTTATTATTTTCATTAGACGTATCCTCCATAACTGATTATAGCAAAGACCAAACTGCATGTCAATATATAGAAAACCCCTCAAAAAAGCAGTTACAAAACTGCAACTGCTTTTCTATTCTTGCATGGTGTAACCAACACCACGAACTGTTTTAATGTAGCTTTTTTGACCTTTTACATCAAGCTTGCTACGTAGATAACGGATATAGACATCCACGATATTAGTTTCAGTCGCACTTTCATACTTCCAGACACTTTCCAACAACTGCTCACGAGTCAGAACTTTCTTGCTTCCCATAAGAGTGGCCAAAAGGTCATACTCACGACGCGTCAGAGCAATCATCTCCTCGCCACGATAAACGGTATGATGTTCTACATCCATACGCAAATTGCGGTAAGACGTTGGAACCTTCATCTGACTACAGTGTTGATCGATAAAGTCCCGACCTCGGAAAATCGCTGAAATACGAGCTACCAGATTCTCAATAATAACTGGCTTATAGATGTAAGAAACGGCAAAGCGTTGGATTGTCTCAATCTGATCTTGCAATTCTTCACGATGGTCCAAGACCATGATGACTGAGGCTGGCTTAGTTCGACTCAGCTTGTCTGCAAAATCCTGGGCTGTCATATCCCCCAGTTGAGCATTCAATAAAATCAAGTCATAGTCTGTTTGAAGAGCCATGGAGAGGGCTTTTTGCCCCTCCTCAACCTGATCAACTCGGTATTGCTCTTTTTGGAGCTCCAAACTTAAAAAATGAGCTAGATTTCGTTCTTTCTCAAGTAATAAAATCCGTTTCCCCATGGCAGACCTACTTATTTTTCGTCATACCAAGAGTAGTGGAAGGTTCCTTCTTTATCTTTACGTTGGTAAGTGTGGGCACCAAAGTAATCACGTTGCGCTTGGATCAAGTTAGCTGGAAGGTCAGCTGAACGGTAGCTATCAAAGTAAGTAATAGCTGCTGAGAAAGTTGGCACTGGCACACCAGCTTGAACAGCAAGAGCTACGATATCACGCACTGCTTGTTGGTACTTAGCAGTAACATCCAAGAAGTACTCATCCAAAAGAAGGTTAGCAAGGTCTGCATCACGGTTGTAAGCATCTGTAATCTTTTGCAAGAAACGAGAACGGATGATACAGCCATCACGCCAGATAGATGCGATGTCTGCAAATGGCAAATTCCAGTTGTTTTCTTTAGAAGATACACGCAATTGCGCAAAACCTTGTGCGTATGAAATGATTTTTGAGAAGTAAAGGGCTTGACGAATCTTTTCGATCAACTCAGCCTTGTCTCCTTCAAATTTGAAGTCAGCTGGTTTTGGAAGAACCTTGCTAGCATGTACACGTTCTTCTTTATAAGTAGAGATGTAACGTGCAAATACTGACTCAGTAATTAGTGACAATGGCACACCAAGGTCAAGTGATGATTGGCTAGTCCATTTACCAGTTCCCTTGTTACCTGCAGCATCAAGGATGTAGTCTACGATTGGTCCATCTTGACCTTCGTCGTCTTTACGGCTCAAGATATCAGCTGTGATTTCAATTAAGTAGCTGTCCAACTCACCCTTGTTCCACTCAGTAAAGATTTCAGCCATATCTTCTGCTGAAAGACCTAGCAAGTGTTGCATCAAATCATAGCTTTCTGCGATCAATTGCATATCACCATACTCGATACCGTTGTGAACCATTTTCACATAGTGACCAGCTCCATCAGGACCGATGTAAGTCACACATGGTTTGCCATCTTCTGGTGCTTTAGCTGAGATTTCTTCAAGAACATCCGCAACCAATTCGTAGGCCTCTTTTTGTCCACCAGGCATGATAGAAGGACCTTCAAGAGCACCTTTTTCACCACCAGAAACCCCAGTACCGATAAAGTTAATGCCTGAGTTTGCCAATTCTTCATTACGACGGATTGTATCTTTGTAGAAAGTGTTTCCGCCGTCAATCAAGATATCACCCTTGTCAAGGTGTGGAAGAAGGGCTTGGATAGTAGCATCTGTACCAGGTCCAGCTTGAACCATGAGCATGATACGACGAGGTTTTTCGATTGAGTTTACAAAACTTTCAACGTCATAGCTTGGTACAAAGTTCTTTTTAGGATGGCAAGCAATTACATCTTCAGTTTTTTCTTTACTACGGTTGTAGATAGCAACTGTGTAACCACGAGATTCAATATTAAGGGCAAGGTTACGACCCATTACGGCCATACCTACGACACCAAAGTTAGCTTTTGTCATTTGACACTCCTCTTATTTAATTTGTTTTATTTTATCATTTTTACTTTTGAAAAGAAAGAATTTTGTAACGGCTACTTAGAAGTCCAAGGCATCCGCATGTCCAGAACCATTTCCAACAAAGTATCCTGTCTTACAGTTAAGGGTAAAGAGATAGGTTCCATCTGGCTTGTAGAGGTTGTAATAACCATTGCCATTAACGATATTAACACGTTCAAGGATATATTGGTTACCAGTGATATATCCACGTGAACGTGAAGTCGCTAAAATTTGTTCTAAGACACCATCCGCAAAATCCCAGGCAGAGTTGTTACTATCATCAATAGCAGACTGATTATAGGCAACACGACTAGCACTTCTTTGAACAGCAACCCCTGCACTCGAGAGACCCATATTGACTTCACTGCGACTACTTCTAGTCTCATTTGAACTACTTGGTTTTGTCTCACTAATCGTATTTGAACTTGTTTGACTAGAGTTTGAACTGCTAGTTTGACTTGAACTTGAGCTAGAAACACTTGTTTGCTGACTCTTACCAAGACTGATAGCCTTATCTAGCACTTTATCAAGCTCCGTATTTCCAGTTTTAATATCCGTAAATTTAGCATCCGATTTGACTTTGGCATTGGTATCCAAAACACCATCCACAATAGCTGGTTTTTCAAATTGAGCATTGACATCTTGAATGGCCTTGATTTGCGTTGCTAGACTATCATACTTCGATTTGGCAAGCGTATGTTCACGACTACCTTCCAGCTTATCAAGCAAGGTTTTGAGTTGACTCAGTTTATCAAACTGGCTATTCTTCAAAGCCGTTTTATTGCTATCTGTATAAAAGGCATCGTATTGGCTATTGAAATCTTCTAAAATCGGCTGAACATTCTGCTCGCTAGACGATGATTGAGAAGTTTGGATTTCCTGTGTTGAGCGATTCACTTGACGGTAAACATAATAAGCACTGACACAGATAATCACTGATACAAACGCCAAAGCGGTTAAAACAAATCCTTTTTTGCTTTTCTTTTCTGAGCCTTCTTGTTCCAGACGAGAAAGGTTTTGCTCCTCTTCCACTTCTTCAGTCATTTCTATTGGATTTTCATCCTCTAGTAATAGAGAATCCAAGCCTTGCTCCTCATCGTCCAGAGGCAAGGGTGGTAAGATGGGAACTTCCTCCGAAGAAGCTTCTGACTCCTCTACAGCCTCACGCACCTCTTGAATTAAATCATCCAGACTCTGAGTTTCGACTAACTCCTCTTTTTTGTATTGACGAGTCGCAAACTTATCTGCTTCGATTTCATCTTTATGTTGTTTAACATACTTGTCCAAAATGGAATCCTCAGGCAAGACCCCTGCTTCCACTTCTTCATTTTTACGAATGGCTTGACCAACTGTTAGCTCTTTTGCTTCATCAAAATCAAATCGCGGTTCTTGGACTTCTTTTTTATGACGATTCCGTCTTTTCTTACTCATGGGTATTCCTTTCTATTTTAACTCTTGGCGTTTAACACGCTGACCAAAATATTGATACAGATCCACTTTCAAGGTTCCGTTGTATAACTTACGTTTCTTATCCGCCTGACTACCATACTTACTTTCAAATGCTTCATCACTAGTTAGGATAAACTTACTCCAAGTTTTCAGTGGTGTAAATACTTGCCCCATCTCAGCATAGAGCTTGGTCACCCCTGCATCATCTGATAAACGTTCTCCATAAGGCGGATTTGAGATAATCACGCCATTGATTTTATCAGAACGTAAATCCTGCACGCGCATCTGCTTAAATGTAATATCTCCTGCAACACCTGCTGCCTGAGCATTGGCCTTAGCAATTTCCACCATGCGAGCATCAATATCACAGCCCATGATATCCAGCTCAAGCTCACGGTCTACTTTTTTAGCCGCTTCTGTGCGCACTTCCTGAATCAAGCGGTCGCTGACCCAGTTCCATTCCTCAAAAGCAAAAGAGCGACGAAGACCTGGAGCCATCTTTCGAGCAATCATGACCGCCTCGATACAGAAAGTTCCTGAACCACAGGTCGGATCAATCAAAGGCTTGTCTGGGTACCAGTTAGAAAGTTGTAAAATAGCCGCTGCCATGTTTTCCTTGATAGGGGCTCCACCTTTTTCGGTACGATAACCACGCTTAAAGAGACTGGAGCCTGTCGTATCAATCATGACAGTTGCCACATCTTTGAGAATCGAGACCTCAATCTTAAACTCAGGACCAGTTTCCATCAGCGGAACACCTTCTGGACGAGCATAGTGTTTCTGCAATTTCTTAACAACAGCTTTCTTAGAAATAGCCTGCACACTTGGCTCATTGTGAAGCTTGGACTTAACACATTTGGCTTTTGAAATCGGGAATCGAGCTCCAAGTGGTAAATAATTTTCCCAATCTAGAGCGAAAACTCCCTGAAACAGCTCTTCAAAAGTCTTAGCTGGGAACGTTCCTACGATAATCTTGATACGGTCTGCTGCCCGAAGCCAGAGGTTGGTTTCGATAATGGCTCTCACGTCTCCTTGAAAACGAACACGTCCATTTTCAACCTGACAATCGTAGCCCAACTCTCGCACTTCTCGTCCCACAACAGCTTCAAGACCTGCTGCCACAGTTGCAATTAAATTAAATTCTTTTTTCATGTTACAGTCTTGCAAGACCTTTCTATATGTCCACTTTAAAAAATGAGGTTGAGAAAATTTCTCAGCCCCAACCTATATGCAATTTTCTATAAGCCATGTTTTGTTCCAGAAGTGACTAGGACCACTTCCTTCGATAATCATCTGTCTACCACTAACAGCTCTAGCTGATAGCAGTCAGAATACTACGTTCGTTTCCGCGTACTCCATGCCCCGACCAAAATTTGGGTTGCTAGCTTGAGGGGTTTACCGCGTTCCACTCTCTCCGTTTCCAGAAAGACTCCGTCACTGTGGCACTTTCAAGCCTACTCTGGCCTATCCAAGGACTTAGCCATTTCAACTGCCGTAACGATTTCTCGTCCCTAGGCTTATGGTTTCGCCTAGCACAAACACTACAGGCATCACAGCCTGTGCTAGCATGGACTTTCCTCATGAGAAGAAATTCTCCTCACGCGATTATCCAAAAATTGCACATCTCAAATAACTACTTAGAAATCTGAGTTATCTAAAATTTGTTTACCAAACACTTCTTTTTCAAGACGATTCAAGCGTTTCAAAATATCAAAATTCGTCATAGAACTTGTAGTTGCTGCTTCAATAGGCTCTGCTTGAACTGGTGAAGGTTTCGGTTTACGAGCTAGTTCTTCCTTCAAATCCGCAATTTCCTGACGAAGTGACTTGACCAAGGCAGCATAGGTTTCATAATCCTTAATGACATCGTCTAAAAACTCATCAACTTCTACCTTGCTATACCCACGGACTTCACGTCCAAACTCTTGTTCAAAAATATCTTTCGCTGAAAAAATAATACTTGCCATGTCTCTCTCCATTCTCACTTGCTAGTATTATTATATAAAAAAAGGCAAACAAAAATCAAGGTCAAAGCTTCAATTTTCGGAAAAATTTTCAGCAAGTTCATTTAGCTGATCAAATGTTAATCTCTTTATAAAGTAGTCCTCTTGATTTTTCATCTTTTGGTAAAAATAAGCTAGTTTCGTTTCATTTTCTTCATCATAAAAAAGATAGGAACTGTTCGTGTTTTCCAGTAAAAACTGCTGGTAATCTCTTAACTGCCCCTTGTGTTCATAACGAGGATAGGCATATTTGACAAATTCTACCTGCTTAAAGCGACTCAGTTTCATCTGATTGCCTTCATTCCAATTTTCCCCATGGGTTTCAAAAGCAAAAATGGTGGCCAACTGGAAACCGTATTCGGTCTTCATTTCCTGAGCAACCTCTAAAACCCAATATTCAAAGCCCAAAGTCCCGGTAAATACAAGCCAAGTCACCCCATCTTCTGCCATAGCTTCTAAATCCCTACGTATCGCTTTTTTAATCAATTTAAGACGAGGATCCTTGTCCGAAAACAAACCCAAATCAAAAGCAGAATAGCCTAAAACCAAAGCTGTAGTCATTTTTAACCCTTTCTGTGTAAATTTATGATATAATAGAGTGATGTTATTGTACCAATAAGGAGAATTATGGTCAACTATCCTCATAAAATTTCATCACAAAAAAGACAAACATCTCTTTCTCAACCCAAAAATTTCGCAAATCGAGGAATGTCTTTTGAAAAGATGATTAATGCTACCAACGACTACTATTTGTCTCAGGGCTTAGCTGTTATACACAAGAAACCAACCCCTATTCAAATCGTACGAGTGGACTATCCACAACGAAGTCGTGCCAAGATTGTTGAAGCCTATTTTCGACAAGCTTCAACGACAGACTATTCTGGCGTTTATAAGGGATATTACATCGACTTTGAAGCCAAGGAAACAAAACAAAAACGTGCGATTCCGATGAAAAATTTCCATCCACATCAGATTCAGCATATGGAACAAGTCCTTGCCCAACAAGGAATCTGCTTTGTCCTTCTTCACTTTTCTTCTCAGCAAGAAACCTACTTATTGCCGGCATTCGATTTGATTCGCTTCTATCATCAAGATAAGGGGCAAAAATCAATGCCACTTGGATACATACGAGAATACGGTTACCAGATAAAACTAGGGGCATTTCCACAAATTCCCTATCTCGATGTTATCAAAGAACATTTACTAGGTGGTAAACAAGATGAATAAATACATTCTTATGCGAATATTAAAGTATATTGGAATCTTTTTCCTAACTCTCTTTATCGCATTATTTCTATTGGGCGGGGGTGTTTTCCTCTATTTTGTGAGCAAAGCTCCAGCCCTATCAGATAGTAAATTAGTTGCAACAACTTCTAGCAAGATTTATGACAATAATAACGAACTCATTGCCGATCTGGGCTCTGAACGCCGAGTAAACGCTCAAGCTAACGAAATTCCTACTGATTTAGTCAAAGCTATCGTGTCTATCGAAGACCATCGCTTCTTTGACCACAGAGGGGTAGATACGATTCGGATCATGGGGGCCTTCTTACGTAACTTACAAAGTAACTCTTTACAAGGAGGATCAACCCTAACCCAGCAGTTGATTAAGTTGACCTATTTCTCAACATCAACTTCGGATCAAAATATCTCCCGAAAAGCACAAGAGGCTTGGCTAGCTATCCAATTGGAACAAAAAGCTACCAAACAGGAAATTCTTACCTACTACATCAATAAGGTCTATATGTCAAATGGTAATTATGGAATGCAGACAGCAGCCCAAAATTACTATGGAAAAGATCTAAAGGATTTATCTTTACCTCAATTAGCTTTGCTAGCAGGTATGCCTCAGGCACCTAACCAATACGATCCTTACTCTCATCCGGAAGCAGCACTAGACCGTCGTAATTTAGTTCTTTCAGAAATGAGAGGGCAAGATTACATTAGTGCTGAGCAATATGAAAAAGCCGTCAACACACCTATCACTGATGGTTTACAAAGTCTTAAGTCGGCTGCTACTTATCCAGCATATATGGATAACTATCTAAAAGAGGTTATTGAACAAGTAGAGCACGAAACTGGATATAATCTTCTTACTACTGGGATGGAAGTCTACACAAATGTAGACAAGGGAATTCAACAACGACTTTGGGATATTTACAATACAGATGAGTATGTCTCTTATCCAGATAATGACCTTCAAGTAGCCTCAACTATCGTTGATACTTCCAATGGTAAAGTCATCGCCCAACTTGGAGCTCGTCACCAAGCAAGTAACGTTTCATTTGGTACCAACCAAGCTGTGGAAACCAACCGTGACTGGGGATCAACCATGAAACCAATCACTGATTATGCCCCAGCCTTAGAATACGGTGTATATGATTCAACTGCAACTACTGTCCACGATATTCCTTATAACTATCCTGGTACAAGTACTCCTGTTTACAACTGGGATCGAGCATATTTTGGTAATATTACTCTGCAATATGCCCTTCAACAATCTCGTAACGTACCTGCCGTTGAAACACTAAATAAGGTTGGTTTAGATAGAGCTAAAAACTTCCTAAATGGTTTAGGAATCGACTATCCTGTAATACACTATTCAAATGCTATTTCAAGTAATACAACTGAATCTAGTAAACAATACGGGGCAAGCAGTGAAAAAATGGCTGCAGCCTACGCTGCATTCGCAAATGGCGGTACTTATCACAAACCAATGTACATCAATAAAATCGTCTTTAGTGACGGTAGTGAAAAAGAATTTTCTGACGTTGGTACAAGAGCTATGAAAGAGTCTACTGCCTACATGATGACAGAAATGATGAAAACAGTTTTGACATCTGGAACAGGTTACAACGCCTATCTGCCTGGAATTCCTCAAGCAGGGAAAACAGGGACTTCTAACTATACAGATGAAGAAATCGAAAATCATATCAAGTCGAATCAACTTGTAGCACCAGATGAACTGTTTGTCGGTTATACTCGTAAGTATTCAATGGCCGTTTGGACAGGTTATAGCAACCGTCTCACTCCTATTCTAGGCGACGGTCTCACAGTTGCTGCTAGAGTCTATCGCGCTATGATGAGCTACCTTGCTCAAAATAACCATCCTGGAGACTGGACAATGCCTGAAGGACTATACCGAAGCGGCCAGTTCGTATTCCAAAATGGAGCCAGAAATACATTAAATACTCCTGACACACAACAAACACAATCAGAAGTAGAGAGTCCCTCTACAACATCTGAAAGTTCAAGCACTCAAGTAACACCTACTCCTGGTCAACCAGCAAATAATCCTACACCAACGAATCCTAATCAGGGACAGCCTGGCCAACAAATCCAACAACAACCACAGGCCCCTCAATTTCAACAACCACAACAGTAAATACGAAAAATCCTGAGAGTTAGAAATTCTCAGGATTTTTTTACTACAAGATAGCTAATACTCAACGAAAATCAAAGAGCAAACTAGGAAACTAGCCGCAGGTTGCTCAAAACAGTGTTTTGAGGTTGCAGATGGAAGCTGATGTGGTTTGAAGAGATTTTCGAAGAGTATAAAAGAGTCGGCTACAAACCAACTCCCTTACCTTTATTTAACATGTTTTGCAAGTTCTTCTTGCGCTTTTTTATTGGATTCTTCTTTTTCTTTCATCCATTTTTCTTGAGCTTTTTGATACTCATCAACTCTCACTGGTTTATCTTGTACATCAAGGTATTTATACAAAGTGGCTTCGGTCGTACCCTTGTTACCAGAGTATGCAAACGGAAGTGTAAATGGTACCATCTTAGACAACATTGGACGACCAGTTTTAGAAGTTGTTGGGATGATCAAAGCACTATCTGTCAACCAAGCTTGGGCAGCTGCATATTTTTCATAACGTTTTGAAATGTCTTTCACTTCTGCATCAGCTTCAACAACCATTTTTTCGTAGTCTTCCAAACCAACTTGTTTAGCTGCTGCATTATTTGTACCAGCATCAAATCCTAGATAAGTCTTTGTACTTTCCCCTACAGATGGTTTGAGAATATCAAGGTAGGTAGATGGGTCAATGTAGTCTGGTCCCCATCCAACGTTATCTGAGACATCCCAATCTTGTCCTGCAGCCGTTTCAGCAAAGTAGGTAACATTGAGAACTTCATCTTTTTGAAGTTGTTGGATATCAATGACGACATTGTCAGTTCCTAATGTTTCTTCAAGTGATTGTTTAAAAGATTGGACACGTTGAACTTTTGTTGTATTGGTTTGGTCAACTGGCATATCCAAGTGGATTGGGAATCGAACACCTTCCGCTTGGAGAGCTGTCTTGGCTTTAGCAAACTCTGCTTTCGCTTTTTCAGGATTGTAGAGTCCATCCTGAGCATCATCCAAGTTCACGTTGCTCCATTCGTCACCATAAGTCACCAATTTGTCTTTGACCATTTCGCCAAAGTTCTTTCCATCTGCCTGTACAAATGTAGGAGGAACAAACAAGTTACGAAGCAGTTTAGTTGCCCCATTCGCACCATTCACTTGAGAAGCATAGGCTTTTCTATCAAAACCAAAGGCAAGGGCTTGACGGAAATCTTTGTTTAGAAGAGCTTTCTTGGTTGATGTTTTTTCTTCATCCGTTGTCTTAGAAGTGTACTTATAAGACTGGCGATCAATATTAGTACCTACTAAATAAGTAGTAGAATCTTGTGGTGTATAAACGATGTTGTCTTTAAACTCTTTTTCAAGTTCAGGATAACTTGCGCTTGTCGGGAAGAGACGAGCCATTGTAAAGCTTCCATCTTTGAAGTTTTCTGCAAGTTTTCCTGTATCTTGACCATCCCAGAATGAAAGTTTTACCTTATCAATGTGAACATTATCCTTATCCCAGTAGTTAGGATTTTTCGCAAATTCAACGGAAGATTTAGCCACAAGAGATTTTAACAAATAAGGACCATTATAAAGGATACTGCTTGGATCTGTTGCTTTCCCAAAATCATCTCCCTTAGAGTTTAAAAACTCTTCATTAACTGGTGCTAAGACACCCATTGTTGTTTTAGAATTCCAAAAACTTTCAGGTTTGTTCAAAGTGTATTGGACTGTTTGATCGTCAAGAGCTTTAATCCCAACTTGAGAGAAATCTTTATTTTCCCCTTTAGCATAGGCGTCCAAACCTTTAATTGAATCCTGTACCAAGTAAAGGGCTTCTGATTTCTTATCTGTCGCATACTTAAGTCCTGTTACAAAGTCTTGAGCTTTCACAGGCGCATACTCTTCTCCTTCAGATGTGTACCACTTGGCATCTTTACGGATTGTATAAGTGTAAGTCAAGCCGTCCTTAGATACAGACCAATCCTCAGCTATAGATGGCACAAAGTTACCATAGCGGTCATTTTCAAGCAATCCATCAATCACATTACTAGTAATGTCAGTAGTTGCTGCCTTACCAGTTGTCAAGTAGTTCAGGTTATCTGGATCTGTTTCGTAAACATAAGAAAAAGTTTTCTCACCTTTTGCACTAGACCCTGAGCCAGAGCAAGCAGCTAAAACACCAGTTGCTAATAAAGTTACTCCCGCAAGGGCCAATACTTTCCTTGTTTTCATAGTATTCTCCTTTGTTTTTTTTATTCATTATAGACCCTTTTTAACGTCCTGTCAATAGAATTTTCTGAATTTTAGAAAATTATTTTTTAAACAACAACTTTGCAAAAATATGAATAATGTCAAAAAATCCCTCAACTACATTACATAGTCAAGGAATTTTGGCTCTATAATATTTGTAGTGGGTAACCCCCTATGGATATTATGGAGCCTATTTTGTGTAGAAAAAAAGTCCCATAT
>NZ_CAMHWI010000015.1 GCF_946188695.1 Streptococcus mitis
TTTCTACTGATTTCACGCGTTTTTCTCATACTGAAGGCTAGGTTGGGGGAAACTGGAAGTTAGTTTTAGAAGTTACCCGAATATGCTAACATCCCAATCCAAGAATTAGAATGATGTCTTTTTTCAGTCCTTATCTGATTTCAAGCAAATAAAAACAGCAAATCCTTTTGATTTACCGTTTAAAACATGATACAAATTCAATTTACCATAAATTTATGAAAAAACCCTCTGAACTTTTCTTCTATCCCTATAAATCAACTAGAATAAGCCTCTTCAATCCTATTGGCTATATCTGGACTTACTTGCCAAATCCCAACATAAGGTTGCTCAATATACTGTCTTTTCTTCTTAGTATATAGATAGACTACACTATCCTTTTCTTCATTCTGATGATAAAACTTGATAATGATATAATCTTTAACATTTGTCGGTTGATCATTTACACTCTCCAAAGAGGTAGATTTTGACTGTTTCTGTATCTCCTCAATCAATTTTGAAATTTCTTCTCTCTTGTTTATAGTTTTAACATCTTCAGAGAGTTTTTTCTGCAGAGAAATAACAGAGATCTTTTCAGATTCAGGAAGAATAAGTTTTTTCTTACTAACACAAGCAGATAAAACAAGAAAAGAGATTGAACAGACTATTATGGTGATCATCTTTTTCATACAGCTTCACATCCTTTCATTCTTCATACTTTTCTCTGAGATATAATTATAATATCAGACCTTAGAAATTTTTACAATATCTTAATCCCTTATAACATTCATTACTGAAAAAGTTCTAAATTCAACTATTTTTTCATTGTAAAATAAAGTGGCTGACAAATTTGCTTCTTACATTGTTTTTTAAAATATGGGTATCAAAACAAAAAAACAGGCTCTCCGAAATCTCGGAAAGCCTTATTTAATGCTACTTCTAGCTTCCTCGCCTTTACAGTTCAAGGCTCGGGATAAAAAGGTTCACTGGACCTTTTTATTTAGCGATTGGGTAAACAGAAACTTGTTTTTTATCGCGTCCTTTACGTTCAAAGCGTACTACGCCTTCAACTTTAGCGAACAAAGTATCGTCTCCACCACGTCCAACGTTTACACCTGGGTAGATGTGTGTACCACGTTGACGGTAAAGGATTGATCCACCTGTTACAGTTTGTCCGTCAGCTGCTTTAGCTCCAAGACGTTTCGCTTGTGAATCACGTCCGTTTGATGTAGAACCTCCACCTTTTTTGTGGGCGAAAAGTTGCAAGTTGTTAAGAGTCATTTTTAACATAATGTTTTCCTCCGTGTTAGTTTTCTGTGATAACTCTGGTTTGGACGAACTCGGAAGAGTTCTCCGATAAGTTTGCCATACCTAAGAAAAATGATTCAAAGAATAACTGGGTCATTTCTCTCTGGTGTGAAGGAAGATCTTTTGGAATTTCAACCATCAGATAGCCACCTTCATCTTCGTTTAATTCTAGGATTGGTTCATAGCCTGCAAATTTTTCAATAGAATTGATAAAGTTAATGGCAAGCGTAGAAACCGATGCACACACGACATCTAAGCCGTATTCGCCACTCTCGGCGTGTCCAGTAATTTCCGCACTCCTCAGCTCGCCATCTTCGGCTCTCTCAAAGACTGCTTGTATCATGTGTTCTCCTTAAAATTAAGCGTTGATTGCGTTGATGACAACTTTTGTATATGGTTGACGGTGACCTTGTTTACGGTGGCTACCTTTTTTAGGTTTGTACTTGTAAGTAACAACTTTCTTTTGTTTTCCTTGTTTTTCAACAGTTCCAACTACAGTAGCTCCAGCAACAAGTGGAGTTCCGACAACAGTGTTTTCACCACCAACAAGAACAACTTCGTTAAAAGTAACTTCTTGACCAGCTTCAACGTTCAATTTTTCAACGTAAACTACTTGACCAACTTCAACTTTAACTTGTTTTCCGCCAGTTTTGATAATTGCGTATGTGCTCATTATGCACCTCCTATGATTTTTATGGGTTTCCCCGAATTTTTTGTGAAGACTCGCCTAGCATCGTGGGACGAACCACTTAAAAGAAGAGCTCTAAGTATAAGAAAGAATAAACTAGGAATTGAGCCGAAGGCATAACTTATGTTAGGCAAGGCGACAATGACGAAGTTTAAATTTGTTATACGACGAGCGACGATGTTCGTGCGGTTGCACAGGAATGTGCATAGTCAACTCTTCAAGTATAGCATATCTCCTATTTTCTTACAAGTAATAACACCTAAAATCAAGCATTTTCTTTTACTTTTTCTGCCATGAAGCAAAAATCATACTGAGGTAAAAAATGCTCATCATAATAGGAACACCAAGAATGGTCTTTTCCTGATAAAAAATCGTCAAATAGGCTGAAAAGACAACGCCAAGGACAAAACTGCTAAGTAGGCTAACAAATATGAAACCTTCACGCAAAAAAGGAGTGTGCTTAGTTCTGAAATAATCTCCAAAAGCCAGCATAGTACGTTTGATATTTCCTGTCATAAATGCATTGTTATAAGCAATACCCGATACTTCTCCAAAAGCGGTTGTCACCAACCCCATACAAAAGGCCAAGGGCGGTACTAAATAGATATTCTCTACAGTTTGCGGTACAAAACCAATAATGATTGATAGGATTGCCAAAGGAATCAAGGACAGAATAGGTTTTTTCACAATTCTCAATTTTTCCTTATAAATAGTTAGTAAAAAGACTCCCATCATAAAAGCTAGTAAGGTCATTACTTTGGCACTAGCATCTGATACATTGTGTTGAATGAGTCCCACTGATAGAAAGACGACATTCCCCGTTTGTCCAGCTACAAGAGTATTCCCTCGGACAATAAAAGTATAGGCATCTACATATCCTGCACAAAAAGTCAAAAAAAGCGCTAGCCTCTTAGACTGACGTGATATTTTTCTTATAGGTAGTAACCTCATTTTTCCTCCTATTTCATTTATTCATGTCATTATTGTACCACTTTCTTTGGGAAAGTCCTAGTAGCTTATTTGAAATTTTTTACCCTCTGTTGGATAGTCTCTACCATCTATGTTATAATGAAAGAAGGATTTAAAATCGGAAAAGGAGTATCTATGCTAAAATTAGGTGTCATCGGAACAGGCGCTATCAGCCATCACTTCATAGAAGCAGCCCATACCAGTGGAGAATACCAGTTGGTCGCAGTCTATTCTAGAAGACTTGAAACCGCAGCAACCTTTGCTTCTCGCTATCAGGATATCCAACTCTTCGATCAATTAGAGGACTTCTTCAGGTCTTCCTTTGATGTAGTCTATATTGCTAGTCCAAACTCCTTACATTTTGCTCAGGCAAAAGCTGCCTTGACTGCTGGTAAACACGTCATTCTTGAAAAGCCAGCTGTCACTCAACCACAAGAATGGATGAATTTGATTCAAACAGCTGAGAAAAATAATTGTTTTATCTTTGAAGCAGCTCGTAATTATCACGAGAAAGCTTTCACTACTATCAAAAACTTTTTGGCAGACAAGCAAATCTTAGGAGCTGATTTAAATTATACCAAATACTCTTCCAAGATGCCTGACTTGTTGGCTGGTCAGACACCAAATGTCTTTTCAGACCGTTTTGCTGGTGGAGCCCTTATGGATTTGGGGATTTATCCCCTCTATGCTGCCGTTCGTCTTTTTGGAAAAGCTCAGGAAGCTACCTATCAGGCTCAACAGCTTGACAATAGCATTGACCTAAATGGAGACGGTATCCTCTTCTACCCTGAATTTCAAGTTCACATCAAAGCTGGGAAAAACATCACTTCCAATCTTCCTTGTGAGATTTACACAGCAGATGGAACCTTGACTCTCAACACGATTGAACATGTTCGCTCAGCTATTTTTACCGACCACCAAGGACATCAAGTCCAACTCCCTATCCAACAGGCTCCTCATACGATGACTGAGGAAGTCGCTGCATTTGCACAGATGATCCAGCAACCAGACCAGATGCTCTACCAGACTTGGCTGGACGATGCAGGCTCTGTTCATGAGCTACTATATACCATGCGCCAGACCGCTGGCATTAGATTTGAGGCAGAAAAATGAAAACTAAACTACCGACTGAATGGCAAGAACTGAGCGACCAACTCGGTTTCCAAGAATTTACCCCCATTCAGACTCAACTATTTGAGCCCATTCTTGCAGGAGAAAATCTTCTAGGAGTAAGCCCAACAGGAACAGGTAAGACCCTAGCTTATCTCCTACCAAGTCTTCTCAGACTACAAAAGAAAAAAGCGCAGCAACTATTGATTCTAGCACCAAATACGGAGCTTGCTGGACAGATTTTTGATGTATGTAAAACGTGGGCAGAGACTATCGATTTGACAGCCCAACTCTTCCTATCAGGTTCAAGTCAGAAACGCCAAATTGAACGACTCAAAAAAGGACCAGAAATTCTAATTGGAACCCCTGGTCGTATCTTTGAGTTAATTAAATTGAAAAAAATCAAGATGATGAATGTAGAAACCATCATCTTGGATGAATTTGACCAATTGCTTGATGATTCTCAGATTCACTTTGTTGAGAAAATCACTCACTACGCACCTCGTGACCACCAACTCATCTACATGAGTGCTACGACCAAGTTTGACCAAAAGAATATTGAGCCTAACACACGTACCATTGATCTCTCTGACCAAAAACTGGACAATATCCAGCACTTCTACATGCAGGTAGATCAACGTCACCGAGTGGATATGCTACGAAAATTGGCTCATGTAGAGGATTTCCGCGGTCTGGTCTTCTTTAACAGCCTATCAGACCTTGGAAGTGCAGAAGAAAAATTACAGTATCGTGATATATTGGCTGTCTCCCTCGCTAGCGATGTCAATGTTAAATTTAGAAAAGTCATCTTAGAAAGGTTTAAAGATAAGCAACTAACCCTGCTTCTTGCAACTGACCTTTTGGCTCGTGGAATTGATATCGATAGCCTAGAATGTGTCGTAAACTTTGACATCCCAAGAGATATCGAAACCTACACTCACCGCGCTGGACGTACAGGTCGTATGGGCAAGGAAGGTTATGTTATCACTCTCGTTACTCATCCCGAAGAAATCAAAAAACTTAAAAAGTTTACAAGTGTACGAGAAATTATCTTAAAAAATCAAGAACTCTATATCAAATAATCCCCCATTGCTCTATGCACATCTAGTGTATGGAGCTTTTTTATAAGCAATTCAATTTTATTCTCTTCGAAAATCTCTTCAAACCGCGTCAGCTTCGCCTTGCTGTATGTATGGTTGCTGACTTCGTCAGTCTTATCTACAACCTCAAAAACATGTTTTGAGCTGACTTCGTCAATTCTATCTACAACCTCAAAGCAGTGCTTTGAGCAACCTGCGGCTAGCTTCCTAGTTTGCTCTTTGATTTTCATTGAGTATTAGTTCAATATCTGAAAAAAAGAACCTTGCAAAGCAAGATTCTTTTAGTGTCTGACTTAAATAATTGTTCTTCTGGGAACTAAATCGAATTAAGCTTCGATTTCTGTAACCATACCTGAACCAACAGTACGTCCACCCTCACGGATAGAGAATGTAGTACCTTGTTCTACGGCGATTGGGTGGATCAACTCAACGTCGATTGTCACGTTATCACCAGGCATTACCATTTCAGTACCTGCTGGAAGTTCGATTGAACCTGTAACGTCAGTAGTACGGAAGTAGAATTGTGGACGGTAGTTGTTGAAGAATGGAGTGTGACGTCCACCTTCTTCTTTAGTAAGGATGTAAACTTCACCTTTGAATTTAGTGTGTGGGTTGATTGAACCTGGTTTAGCGATAACTTGTCCACGTTCGATTTCATCACGTTGAACACCACGAAGAAGGACACCTACGTTATCTCCGGCAAGACCTTCGTCAAGTTGTTTACGGAACATTTCAACACCAGTAACAACTGCTTTTTGAGTTTCTTCTTTGATACCAACGATTTCGATTTCGTCGTTGACTTTAACGATACCACGGTCGATACGTCCTGAAGCAACTGTACCACGTCCAGTGATTGAGAATACGTCTTCGACTGGAAGAAGCAATGGTTTGTCAGTGTCACGTTCTGGTTCTGGGATGTACTCATCAACTGTGTTCATCAATTCCATAACGATGTCTTCGTATTTAGTGTCACCTTCAAGAGCTTTAAGAGCTGAACCTTGGATAACTGGAAGATCGTCACCTGGGAAGTCGTATTCTGACAATAGGTCACGGATTTCCATTTCAACCAATTCAAGCAATTCTTCGTCGTCAACCAAGTCAACTTTGTTCATGAAGACGATAAGGTGTTTAACACCAACCTGACGTGAAAGAAGGATGTGCTCACGAGTTTGTGGCATTGGTCCGTCAGTTGAAGCTACTACAAGGATAGCTCCGTCCATTTGAGCGGCACCAGTGATCATGTTTTTAACGTAGTCCGCGTGTCCTGGAGCGTCGATGTGAGCGTAGTGACGTTTTTCAGTTTCGTACTCAACGTGCGCAGTGTTGATTGTGATACCGCGTTCGCGTTCTTCTGGAGCAGCATCGATAGACGCATAGTCTTTAGGTTGGTTAACTGATGAAGGCAAGCGACGTGCCAAAACAGTTGTGATAGCTGCAGTTAGGGTAGTTTTACCGTGGTCAACGTGTCCGATAGTACCAATGTTAACGTGTGGTTTACTACGATCGTATTTTTCTTTTGCCATTTGAGTAAAAGCCTCCAATAAAATATATTTTATAGATAGACAGTAGGCAATACAGTCTAACTTTCCTTACTATTTTATCAAATTTCAGCTAAATTGCAAGTGTTTTACAAAGTTTTTGTGAATTATTCTTAATCGGCTAATCTAAATGGCACTTCTACTCCTATAATTTACCTAAAGAAAAAGAAAAATCAGGAATTTCCTGACTTTTACTTAGCTAATTCTCTTTCTCGTTCTTTCATTGTTTTATGATTTTCATACAAACGTGATAAGAACTTAGAAATTTCTTTTAAGATAGAATAAGTTGGTACAGCGACAATCATACCAATAACCCCATAGATATTGCTTGATAACAAAAGTAATACTAAAATTGTTATTGGATGGACTTTCATTACCCCACCTACGATTCGAGGGTAAAGGATATTTCCATCCACTTGTTGAATGATTAGCATGTAAACAACTGCAATTAGCATTCTATGAGGATCCGTAAAGACATTGGCAATAATCATCGGAATCAAGCCAATGCTTGGTCCCACATAAGGAATGAGATTGGCCAATCCTGAAAAGATGGCAAAAACCAAAGCGTATTTCAAACCAATCACGCTATATCCGATAAAGGCCAAACAACCAATAATAATCGCATCAATTGCGACTCCACTAATATAGCGAGCAATTGTCGCATTCAAATTCTTTAAGAGACCTGCAATATGCAACTTATCTCTCTTTAAAACAGTGCGCTCAAGCATCGGTAAAAATTTGTTACCATCTAACAAAAAATAAACCAAAAATACAGGGGTCATGATAATAATCAAAACGGTACTAAAGAGAGCTGATATAACACTTCCAACACTATTGGTAACACTGTTTAGAATATTTTGTAGAATATCTACATAGGATAGGTTTAACTGTTGAATAGTCGCTTGAATATCCAAATTTTGAAAGGCTGGATAAGTAGATAAATCTACAATCAAATTTTGCAAACGACTATAGATAGTCTGGCTAGTCGCAATCAAGCTGGTCAACTGATTGACCAAAATCGGTAAGAGATAGACTACCCCAATGACAAGCCCCCAAAGCAAAGCACATAAGGTTAGTAGAATACCAATGATACGATTAATTTTGAAATACTTTTGTAAAAAATTTACAATAGGATTGGTCAAATAATATAAAAAGCCACCCAATAAAAACGGAATCATGATGGTGTTCGCGACGCTTACAAAAGGCGTGATAATCGCCCCCATCTCTCTCCATAAATAAAAAATGATTGTTACTAATAAAATCTCACTGGTCCAAAAAAATAATTTATTCTTACGAAACATGAGCTACCTCCATCTATCTATTTTACCATACTTTCAAAAAAGCTTCTTTCTTCTATCATGAAACTGGGAATATTTTTTTCTTTATGTTAGAATAAACTTACTATGAAAAAAATCATTTTAACTCTCTTAAGTCTATCCGTAATTGGGTCAGCTTCTACTGTTGCTGCACAAGATTTTACTATTGCTGCTAAACATGCGATTGCTGTTGAAGCAAATACTGGAAAAATACTTTATGAAAAAGATGCAACTCAACCTGTCGAAATTGCTTCTATTACAAAACTACTTACAGTTTATCTTGTCTATGAGGCTCTAGAAAATGGAAGTATCACACTATCCACCCCAGTGGATATTTCTGATTATCCTTATCAATTAACGACAAATTCCGAAGCCAGTAATGTTCCTATGGAAGCCCGTAATTATACCGTCGAAGAGTTGCTTGAAGCAACCCTGGTATCTAGTGCCAACAGTGCCGCTATCGCCCTAGCTGAGAAAATTGCTGGCTCAGAAAAAAACTTTGTTGATATGATGCGAGCCAAACTCCTGGAATGGGGAATCAAAGATGCCACGGTTGTCAATACAACTGGTCTGAACAACGAGACTCTAGGAGATAACATTTACCCAGGGTCTAATAAAGATGATGAAAATAAGCTCAGTGCTTATGATGTTGCTATCGTTGCTCGTAACCTCATCAAAAAATACCCACAAGTCTTGGAAATAACGAAAAAACCTTCTTCTACTTTTGCTGGGATGACAATCACTTCGACCAACTACATGTTAGAAGGTATGCCTGCTCATCGCGGTGGTTTTGATGGTCTTAAGACAGGAACAACAGACAAAGCTGGTGAATCTTTTGTTGGTACTACTGTCGAAAAAGGCATGAGGGTTATCACAGTTGTTTTGAATGCAGACCATCAAGACAATAATCCTTACGCTCGCTTCACAGCTACATCATCACTAATGGATTATATTTCTTCTACATTTACACTTCGTAAAATCGTGCAAAAAGGCGATGCCTATCAAGATAGCAAAGCCCCTGTACAAGATGGAAAAGAAGATACGGTCACTGCAGTGGCCCCAGAGGATATCTATCTAATTGAACGTGTTGGGAATGAATCTTCCCAATCTGTTCAATTCACTCCTGATTCCAAAGAAATCCCAGCACCACTTGTAGCTGGAACAGTGGTTGGCCATTTGACTTATGAAGACAAGGATTTGATTGGTCAAGGTTACATTACCACAGAACGTCCTAATTTCGAAATGGTAGCGGAAAAGAAAGTTGAAAAAGCCTTCTTCTTAAAAGTTTGGTGGAATCAGTTTATCCGATTTATCAACGAGAAATTATAAAACATACTGAGCAAAAGATTGCTCCAAAATAGAAACAGACCAAAAGGGCTTTTAAGTCAAAAACGCATAGTATCAGGTATTAAAAAACTTGATATTATGCGTTTTATTGTGGTAATATTTACTTCGTTTTCTCCTAAAATTGAATTTTATCCCAGTCTTTTTTGAGATATTTTATTCATTACTTTAGGAAGACAATTACTAATTTCCGTCGGCAAGACAACATAATGTTCTTGAGCTAGTTCTTGGGCTATGGCTGAATGAAGATGAGTCGCTACTGCCACACGTTCATAGAGATTAGCTTGTTTAAACTGGCCTGCAAATCCTGCAATCATTCCAGCCAGAGTGTCTCCCATTCCCCCAGTCGCCTGATATGGACCGCCAACCTGTAACTGGTAATAATCAGATTGGCCAGCTTGCCAAATACGAGTAGCTGGACCTTTCTCTACCAAAATTGTTCCTTGAGGGAAGGAAATCAAGGCACTAGCTGTTGTAGCTTCGTTTTGCTTTTCAATCGTAATTCCAGACAGTTTTTCCCACTCCTTTTGGTGGGGAGTTAGGATAAGCTGACTGGAAGGAAATGACAATCTTGTTCTGGCAAGAATAGTCAAAGCACCTCCGTCTACAATCAAAATATGATTCTGGCTTAAGCTAGCAAAGACCTGTTTGACTAGTTCTTCTCCAAAAGTATCGTCTCCTAAACCAGGCCCCACTAAGACTACTTCTGCCTTCTCCAACTGCTCTTTTAACAATTGCTGGTCTTGAAGAGAAAAGGCCATAGCCTCAGGTAAATGGCTGTGTAGAGCAGGGATATTTTCTCTATCTGTTCCAACAGTCACCAATCCTGCACCGCTTTTTACAGCTGCCAAAGCAGACATGATAATAGCACCACCATAAGGATAGGTACCACCTAACAGAAGTAAGCGACCGTAGTCTCCTTTATGACTTGTACGAGAACGTTCAATAATGACTTTTTCTAGTAAACCTTGATCAATCACTTTCATCGTTTTTTCCTCAACTATCATTTATCTGATTGTTTTAAAACAACTTGATATACTTTCTTAGTCCACTCTTCTAAGTCTTCTCCAGCATAGTCAAGATAATGCACCCTATCTTGTATTTTAGTTGGAATAATATTTTCAAATTGGCTCTTATTATGAGTTGGAATAATGCAAATATACAACTCACTAAATAAATTCAACATGTCCTTAATTTTTGCAACATGGTAGCCATCAAAAATATAACCAGTAAGTTTAATCAAATCTGTATAGATAAAATGAAAACTCACTCCAGGAATAAACTTGTCTTGTAATTCTTTCTCTGAAGGAGATCGACCTAATAAACGTTCCATCGCTAATCGATAACCAGAACTTGTATTTGACCACCCTAACATGACATAGTCAAAATAATCTATCGGATCCGATGCAGCATTTCGATTATCCAAAACTAATTCCTCAGCATCTCGCCCAAAGGCTTTCACAGCAGATAAGAGCTGACCTGTTTTAAAGATAGAAATCGCTGCATCTATAGTAGTAGTATGACTACAGTAGTCTGAAGTCACTAACCTCTTATGTAGATCATAAGTCGAGGCTACTATTTTATTTGTAGGGGTAAATGGTGGCAGAAAGAGATGCTGAAAGATGTAATCTAAAATCTCTTTTTTTAAACAAGAATCAGCACACTCAATACTTGTTTGACGTTTATGAAGTTTTTCGTAAGCTATAAATTTAGCAATTTTTTCTAATTCCCATTCTTGAATATTTGGATAATCAATTAGTGATAAGTAGTATATTCCATCCCATTGTAAACTATATTCCCCATTATAAATTTTTAAAATCATCTAATCACCTCACTCCATTATACAACAAAAAGGAGGCGCAGACCTCCTTTTGTAATCTTATATCTAAAATTTAATATTCATTTCTGCCGTTTTAGATATAGCTATTGAAAATACACTCTCTTCAGCGAATGTTTCTCTTATTTTCTATCCAATGTCCGAAGTGCTGCTTGATAAGTTTGCTCCATCAGCATAGTAATTGTCATAGGACCAACACCTCCAGGAACTGGCGTGATGTGGCTAGCAAGTGGGGCAACCGCCTCATAATCAACATCCCCACAGAGCTTACCATTTTCATCGCGGTTCATCCCAACGTCAATGACTACCGCACCTGGTTTCACAAAATCAGGAGTCACAAACTTAGCACGACCGATTGCGACCACAAGAATATCCGCTTTTGCAGCAATCTTAGCGAGATTATGGGTGCGTGAGTGAGTCAAGGTAACTGTAGCATTCTTTGCCAAAAGAAGCTGGGCCATGGGTTTTCCAACAATATTTGAACGACCGATGACAACCGCATTTTTACCTTCTAATTCAATCCCATATTCATGAAACATTTCCATAATTCCTGCAGGTGTAGATGGAATCATGACTGGATGACCAGACCAAAGGCGTCCCATATTTAGAGGATGGAAACCATCCACATCCTTTTCTGGGTCAATGGCTAATAAAACCGCCTCTTCATCGATATGTTTTGGTAATGGCAACTGGACCAAAATCCCATGCCAAGCTGGATCTTGATTGTATTTGGCAATCAAGTCTAATAATTCCGCTTGGGTAATGGTATCTGGAACTCGCACTACTTCACTACGGAATCCTGCCGCAAGGGCAGAACGTTCCTTGTTACGAACGTAGACTTGGCTGGCTGGATTGTCTCCAACCAAAATCACTACCAAACCAGGCACTAGACCTGTTTCTTCCTTTAATCTTGCAGTCTTTTCAGCCAGCTGTCCCTGTAATTTGGCCGCTAAAGCTTTCCCATCAATAATCTGTGTCATATCACTTCTCTTTTCTTACAAATATCTTTAATTATACCAAAAAATACAATGTAGCTCTAACACTTCTTGACTAGGTCATCCTATAGTTTCAAACTATAAGAAAAAGCTCGGGTCGAGCTTTCCATTAATCTTGTCTTGAAATTTTAAAATAGATTATAAAACCTTACTCAAGAAGTCTTTAGTCCGTTGTTCTTGAGTTTGTTCAAAAATCTGTTCTGGTGTTCCGTCTTCAACAACCACACCGTCTGCCATAAAGATGACACGATCTGCCACCTCACGGGCAAATCCCATCTCATGTGTTACGATAACCATGGTCATTCCTGACTTGGCAAGGGCTTGCATAACAGCTAGAACTTCTCCAACCATCTCAGGGTCCAGAGCTGAAGTCGGCTCGTCAAAGAGCAAAACATCAGGTTCCATGGCCAACCCACGCGCGATGGCAATCCGTTGTTGCTGGCCACCTGACAAACTCTGTGGATAAGCATCTGCCTTATCTGGCAAACCAACTTTTTCCAAAAGCTCTTGGGCTCTCTTCTCAGCAACAGCCTTGCTCTCACCTTTGGTCTTGATAGGTGACAAGGTGATATTTTCCATCACAGTCATATTAGGAAAGAGATTAAATTGTTGGAAAACCATGCCCATCTTCTCACGCATGGCAAACAGGTCATTCTTCTTGTCCGTAATATCGACTCCCTCAAAGATAACCTTCCCTTTAGTCGCTTCTTCCAACAAATTCATAGAGCGAAGCAAGGTAGATTTCCCGCTCCCCGAAGGACCGATGATAACGACAACTTCTCCTCTTTTAATCTCGAGGTTGATGCCCTTCAATACTTCATTTTTTCCAAATGATTTATGTAAATTTTCAATTTTTATCAAAGTTTCTGTCATTATTTCTTATCTCCTTGTCCCATACGTTTTTCAAAAGCTTTCAAGGCTACTGTCAAAATAGAAGTCATAATCAAGTAATAAAAGGCTGCAAATAAAAGTGGTGTTAAAGGTAGATAGGTTGTTGTAGAAACTGTTGTAGCCCCGTTCCATAACTCCATAACACCGATAGCTGATAAGAGGGAACTATCCTTGATAATAGTGATAAATTCGTTCCCCAATGCTGGCAAGATATTTTTTATAGCTTGTGGCAAAATCACATAGCGCATCGCATTTTTAGGACGAATCCCTAAAGAATAGGCAGCCTCTAGCTGACCTTTTGGAACCGCATTAATCCCAGCACGAACAGTCTCAGAAACATAAGCACCACTGTTCATAGAGATAATCAAAATCCCTGGAATTAGACGAGAAAGGTCAACACCTAAAATTCCAACCTGAATAGTCGGAGCATTGATGTGCATAAGGGCAAAGGCAATCATAATCTGAACCATCATCGGTGTCCCACGGAAAATCCAAACGTACAAGTTGGCGAACCAAACAAGCGGTTTAAACTTTGAACGTTGCCCAAAAGCCAAGACAACACCCAAAATAGTTCCCAAAAAGACAACACAGATAGAAATGAGAACCGTCACAACAGCCCCATAGTTAAAATAAGGTAAATACTTAGGTAAAAAAGAAAAATTCATAGTTACACTGCTTTCTAAAATAGAATACTGTATGATTATAACATGTATTGAATTAAAATTCAAACTTTTTATCCGATTTATTCAAAAAAACTTTAAGCTAGTAGAATTAGCGAGAAATCTTAGTTTTTTCTAGTCAAGTTGGCCTCCTTTATGGTAAAATAGTAACGATAAGAAATGAAGGAGAATCAAAATGGAATCACATTTGGTTAGAATCATCAACCGCCTTGAAGCAATGGCAAAAGACGGCGGAAATTTAAAACGTAATTTTGAACGCGAAGGAGTTGTTGTTGCAGAAGTTGCATACAGCCACGACGAAGAAAATGGATCAATCTTTACCCTTCGTGATGTAGAAGCTCGCGAAACTTATACTTTTGATAGCATTGACTTGATTGCAATGGAGATTTACGAACTCCTTTACTAATACAAAACAAGCTGGGATTACACCCTGCATGTCTAACCAAAATCCTTTTTGTCTCACAAATAGGATTTTTTTATTCCCTAAAATCTCAAAAATTTTCATTGTAACAACTTCTCAAAGCTTCAATCTTTTTACTTGCTTTACACCCCAATCCTGTTATAATGAGAGTATAGAAATTTGACTATTTTTGACCTTTGAACAGATCAGGATAAAGAAAGAAATGAGGTAGATGTATGCTTTGTCAAAACTGTAAAATTAACGACTCAACAATTCATCTTTACACCAATCTCAATGGAAAACAAAAACAAATTGACCTCTGTCAAAACTGCTATAAGATTATCAAGACAGATCCTAACAATAGCCTCTTTAAAGGTATGACGGATCTGAACAATCGTGACTTTGATCCCTTTGGTGATTTCTTCAATGACCTAAACAATTTCAGGCCTTCTAACAATACTCCTCCAATTCCCCCAACCCAATCAGGTGGAGGTTACGGTGGAAACGGCGGTTATGGTTCTCAAAATCGTGGACCTGCTCAAACTCCTCTACCAAGCCAAGAAAAAGGCCTACTGGAAGAATTTGGTATCAACGTAACTGAAATTGCCCGTCGTGGAGATATAGATCCCGTTATTGGGCGCGATGATGAGATTATCCGTGTCATTGAGATTCTCAATCGCAGAACCAAGAATAATCCTGTTCTTATTGGCGAACCAGGTGTCGGAAAAACGGCCGTTGTCGAAGGTCTAGCTCAGAAAATTGTTGATGGCGATGTTCCACATAAACTCCAAGGTAAACAAGTCATCCGTCTGGATGTGGTTAGCTTGGTTCAAGGAACGGGTATTCGTGGACAATTTGAAGAACGCATGCAAAAACTCATGGAAGAAATTCGCAAACGTGAAGATATCATCCTCTTTATCGATGAAATCCATGAAATTGTTGGTGCTGGTTCTGCGGGCGATGGCAATATGGATGCAGGAAATATCCTCAAGCCAGCCCTTGCTCGTGGGGAACTGCAACTGGTCGGTGCCACTACCCTCAATGAATACCGTATCATTGAAAAAGATGCTGCCCTAGAGCGTCGTATGCAGCCTGTCAAAGTTGATGAACCAACAGTGGAAGAAACAATCACTATCCTCAAAGGAATTCAAAAGAAATACGAAGACTACCACCACGTTCAGTATACCGATGCTGCAATTGAAGCAGCTGCAACTCTTTCCAATCGCTACATCCAAGATCGCTTCTTGCCTGACAAGGCCATTGACCTCCTAGATGAAGCTGGTTCTAAGATGAACTTGACCTTGAATTTTGTGGATCCTAAAGTAATTGATCAACGCTTGATTGAGGCTGAAAATCTTAAATCTCAAGCTACACGAGAGGAAGATTTTGAGAAGGCGGCTTATTTCCGCGACCAGATTGCCAAGTATAAGGAAATGCAAAAGAAAAAGGTCACAGACCAAGACACTCCTATCATCAGTGAGAAAACCATTGAGCACATTATCGAGCAGAAAACAAATATCCCTGTTGGTGATTTAAAAGAGAAAGAACAATCTCAACTCATCCATCTAGCCGAAGATCTCAAGTCTCATGTTATTGGCCAAGATGATGCAGTCGATAAGATTGCCAAGGCTATTCGCCGTAATCGTGTCGGTCTCGGTACGCCTAACCGTCCAATTGGAAGCTTCCTCTTTGTCGGGCCAACCGGTGTCGGTAAGACAGAACTTTCCAAACAACTAGCCATTGAACTTTTTGGTTCTGCTGACAGCATGATTCGCTTTGACATGAGTGAATACATGGAAAAACACAGCGTTGCTAAGTTGGTCGGTGCCCCTCCAGGTTATGTTGGTTACGATGAGGCTGGGCAATTAACTGAAAAAGTTCGCCGCAATCCATATTCTCTCATCCTTCTCGATGAAGTGGAAAAAGCCCATCCAGATGTTATGCACATGTTCCTCCAGGTCTTGGACGATGGTCGTTTGACAGATGGGCAAGGACGTACCGTTAGCTTCAAGGATGCCATCATCATCATGACTTCAAATGCAGGTACAGGTAAGGCAGAAGCCAGCGTTGGATTTGGTGCTGCTAGAGAAGGACGTACCAACTCTGTTCTCGGTGAACTCGGAAACTTCTTTAGCCCAGAGTTTATGAACCGTTTTGATGGCATTATCGAATTTAAGGCTCTCAGCAAGGACAACCTCCTTCAGATTGTCGAGCTCATGCTAGCAGATGTTAACAAACGTCTTTCTAGCAACAACATTCATTTAAATGTAACTGACAAGGTCAAGGAAAAGTTGGTTGACCTCGGTTATGATCCAAAAATGGGAGCACGCCCACTTCGCCGCACTATTCAAGACTATATTGAGGACGAAATCACTGACTACTACCTTGAAAATCCAAGTGAAAAAGACCTAAAGGCAGTTATGACCAGCAAGGGCAACATTCAAATCAAATCTGCCAAAAAAGCTGAAAAAATCAAAGAGAATACTTCTGAAATAGAAGATTAGAACTCATAAAAAGAACAGGAAACAAGATCTCCTGTTCTTTTTAATTCTCTTCTTGAACTTGATAGCGAAGAATTGTTTTCAATTTGCTTGGCTCCGTTCGATGAAGGTTATTGAGATAGATTTCTCGGTGGTACTCCGTAATTCTTTTGAGTTTATGAAGTTGACAAAAATCTTCCATATCTGCAAAAGTCTCATTTTCTGTATCAAAGGGTCCTACATGAAGCATAGCAAGACTTAGGCCTTCTTCTATTTTTTCAAAACGAATAGCCTCATAGAGAAGATTTGGCTTCTTGATCATCACCTCGTTCAGAGATTCCTCAAATAGTTCTCGCGTAATAAAATCGGGTTGCCCAATCATAATGCTATAAGAAAGCTCACTTTTTACCAGTTCTCCTTCCTTCTCCTTTTTCCATAAACCTTCTAAAGGAAAGACTGTAAAATCATGGTAAACCTCATCCAGAGGAGCTTTTTTATACTTCATCTTTATCGCATAAGCTAAGGCATACAAAATTCATACGCGTTCTGAAAAATCTTCTTGATTTGGATCGCCTTTACCATCTATCACGATATAGGATTGACCTGGTACTTCCAAGATGGTGGGCCTAGCCTTAATTTGATAAAGAGCTTTCGCTTCTTTTCTCCATTCGTATTTCATTTAATTCTTCTCCTTTCTATCTCTAGTATAGCACTAAAACCCTGACATCTTTTGTCAAGGTTTATAAAATTTTTGGATTTTTTCTACTCTAGAAAGCAGTTCCTTCTTCAGATAGTCAGGGTCGAGTATTTCCACTCCATCTAAATAAGACAGGAGGTAAGTATACATACTTTCATGCTCTGGTAGGACTGTCTTGACATAATAACATCCATCTTTGCCCAAGCTAATCTCATCTTCTAAAAAATCTTCATAAACCCGGAAAGCAAGCTTGGGACTAAACTTCAAGGAAACTTCGATTTGCCACTTGATCTGAACTATCAACGGAATCCATCACGTTTTTCTGCTTCACTATTTCATTTGTTAGGTGACAATTCCTAATTCTAGATAACTTGAAAAAACGCCATTCTTCCTTCAAACAACAGTAAGCATGAAAGTACCAATCTCTCTTTTTAAATACGAGTTTAAAAGGTTCAACTGTACGAATCGTTTTCTGACCACTCCCACCTAGATAAGTGATAACCAGTCGCCTCTTCTCTAGAATAGCATGTTTGATATTATCAAATAATTCTTTTTGACCTTCTCGCTTTCTCCAGTCAGTCAAATCTACTTCTATCCAAGGGCTGGTAGAAACTTGAAAAATAGATTCTAATTTTTCAAGTAACAGGTCTTGTCTGTCATCCGTCAGAGCTTGAATCCCTTGCAAAGCAGACAACAGTTCTATTTTTTCATTCTCCGACACAAGAGCGCGATCCAAGACAAAGTCCTTCATTAAAAAAATTCCACCTGAGTTTCCAGGAATCGAATAAAGGGGAATCCCCGCCATACTCAAGCGCTCAATATCACGATAAATTGTTCGTACAGACACTTCAAATAATCGGGCTAATTCAGGAGCTGTTGTACTACCTTTTTCTAAAAGTAGATATAGAATACGAAATAATCTTGATTCTGCCATAAAATCACCTCCCTTTTATTATACCAGTTAAAGAAGTCCATTTAGAGAATTTACCCCAACAAATATTGATAAAGTTAAAGTAGATTTTCTTCACAAGTTCGTTGGTTTCTTCTTGACAGCTTGCCCTTTGTCCATTAAGATAATAATAAAGATAATAGATAATGAGGAAAATTCAATGGCAAACCCAACTTTCGGAGAAAAAAAAGTGAATACAGACTATGTTGCACGCTATGGGGTGTATGCAGTTATCCCTGACGCTGAACAAAAACAAATAGTCTTAGTTCAAGCTCCTAATGGTGCTTGGTTCTTACCAGGTGGCGAAATTGAATCAGGTGAAAATCATCAGGAAGCCCTAAAGCGTGAATTGATTGAAGAGCTTGGATTCACAGCTGAAATTGGTGTCTATTACGGACAAGCTGACGAATATTTCTACTCTCGTCACCGTGACACCTACTACTACAATCCTGCTTACCTCTATGAAGCGACTTCTTTCAAAGAAGTGCAAAAGCCACTAGAAGACTTTAATCATATTGCCTGGTTCCCTATTGACGAGGCTATTGAGAACCTCAAACGTGGTAGCCATAAATGGGCCATTCAATCTTGGAAAAAACAGCATAAGATTGACTAAATCAAGCGACTTTATTCAAAAAGTGCTATAATAGTATTAGAAAATCGGAGGAAATATTATGAAGCTTATCAATACGACAAACTCACACTCGCAACTTGTAAAAAGCCAGCTAGAGAGTACAGATGCAACTCTTGTTGAGGTCTATTCTGCTGGAAATACAGATGTTATTTTTACCCAAGCTCCGCTTCACTATGAAATCCTCATCTCAAACAAACACCGTGCTATTCGAGAGACTGAAATCGAAGCCATCCAAGAGTTTTTCTTGAAACGTAAAATTGATAAGGACTCTATTGATGAGGGCAATATCAAAACACTCTACTCAGAAAAATTAATTGGGATTTCGATTCCAATCAAATAAAATTTTGGAGAGATTAGAAAGCTATTGAACCTTATAGACCAAACATAGGTTCTGACTTGCTTTTTAAATCGTCTCCAATTTTTTATCTTGAGATCTTATCATACAAGATTTTATAGACAAATAATAAAAAAGATTTGGTTCTGCTTCTCACAAAACCAAATCTTTTTTATTATTTTAGAAACGAATTGTTTCACGTGTTTTCTCATACGAGGTAACAAAGCGGTTGGTTACACCAGGCTCTGCCACTTCCAATGCTTGAGAAATCTTGTCAAATGAAGCGCGATAATCAAATTCTTTTTCAAAAATATCTAAAGCTTCGTTAAATGCTTCTTGAATACCTTCATCAAATGAGCGATAGCGGTTAGAATATTGCAATAGTTGTTCTGTCAAGGTTGCATACTGTACAATATTATAAGTTTCCGTCTCAAGCTCTTCCATATCCTTCGTTGCAATTTCAAGAATACGGTTAACTGATTCTATATTGACTAAGTTTTGCTCTAATTCAGCCATTAGATCTTCCGTATTATTACTTGCTGTAAAGAATAACTTCAAGAAAGTTTGTGGAATACCAGGTAGGTTCCGTTTTTCCATATATCTCTTGATTGTATGGAGACGATTAACATATACATTTGCCTTTTGACGTGCATTGATATCATCTTTCTCAATTCGTGCAAGACGCTCACTAACTGAAATCTGTTCATCTTCAATCTCTTTAAGATTTTCCTGTAAAGATTCAAGATTTTCTTCAAGAATTGAATATGCTTGAGTTGGTTCATCTTGATTTGAAGTTGCCTCAATAATAGCAGTCTCAAAGCTTTCTAATTCGGACTGTAAACGACGAACATGACTTGCATCCGATTCAGAAAGTAAATAACTTTTACTCAAACGCTCAATGTCTTCTATCAATAAAGCATTATTTTCCTTCATGTGTTGAAGATAAGTAGGAAGTGTTGCTACTAAACCTTCTACTACTTTCTGTGCCGCAATTTCTCTTGTAAAGATATCATAAAGTGCATTAATCTCTTCTTGGATTTGAGTATTTTCGTACTCTGCATTATCCAATTCTAGTTTCGCAATATTCTCATGATTTTTCTTGAGAGCTTCATACAGTAGTTGGAAACGCGCTTCAATATCTGTCTCAGAAAAATGATAATTAGCATCTAAAAGCTTACGGTAGCCATCTTCTAAATCTTCCAGCTGATCAGGTAGGTCTTTAGATAATGTTGCTACAATTGCTGGTATACGATCAACAATATGCGTTAAAGCCAAGATATGATTTTCAGCATTATCCAAAATCACAGCAGCTTCTACTGGGTCACCTGACGAATTTAAAGTTACAAACTGAGAAAACTCGGATTGGATATTTTCCAATTGTTTTTCAATTTCAGATAAACCTTGGCCATATTCTTCAGAATGATCAGCAACTCGGTGTTGCAACTCTTCAAACAAGTCCAAGGTATGAAGAACACGTCCACTATTTTTAGACTCTTGTTTCTCCAAATCTGCCAAGGCATTGCGAATTGCCGCAATATCTTCTTCAATCAAGGTAATTTGACTCTCGATTTGATCAATTTGATGACTCGCTTTGAAAAAACGGAATGAGTTATTGTAG
Organism: Streptococcus mitis; assembly: GCF_946188695.1. Taxonomy (GTDB): domain Bacteria; phylum Bacillota; class Bacilli; order Lactobacillales; family Streptococcaceae; genus Streptococcus; species Streptococcus mitis_DF. The sequence goes on from NZ_CAMHWI010000015.1 coordinate 20,862, forward strand.
CCTTCTGCCTCGAAAAGATTATTTTCGATATCGGCAAAAGAATTAAGAGATAAATCAACCCATTTTTGATTCCATTCACGGAAAGTCACCTGACTTTGTCCAATCAAGTGCATATTTTTTACAGCTTCAACTTCATCATTAACTGGAAGATTGTACAGTTCTTCTTTTTTCTCTTCTAAAATTGCTAGTTTACTTTCATTGCGTTTCCTTACATAGATTGCGATAGCATAAGCAATGACCAATAAAACTGCAACTGCAATTATCAAATAAATTACTAGGCTAGCAGACATATTAAACTCCTTTTTTACTTGAAACAATCGTAATGATTATATCATATTTTTTAGACCAAGGGAACTACTTCTCCCGATTTTTTAGACATCCAGTGTACTATAGACAGCATTTTCTTCGATAAACTCACGACGAGGCTCTACTCTATCCCCCATCAACATATCAAAGATTTTATCTGCTTCTGCAGCATCATCCACAGAAACTCTGGCCATCAAGCGATGTTCGGGATCCATGGTTGTTTCCCACAACTGATGATCGTCCATTTCACCCAGACCCTTATAACGCTGAATAGTTGGTTTGGCACGTCCTTCACTGTGGCGGGCTAAAGCTTCTTGGAGTTTGATTTCTTGATCTGCACCTGGCTGGATGTATTCTTTAATCTCGCTTCCAACCTTGACACCATAGATTGGTGGTTGGGCGATATAAACATAACCAGCTTCTAGGATTGGTTTCATATAACGATAAATCAAGGTCAAAAGAAGGGTACGAATGTGGGCTCCATCGACATCGGCATCGGTCATCAAAACAAGCTTTTGGTAACGAGCTTTTGAAACATCAAATTCTGCACCAAATCCTGTTCCCATGGCTGTGAAAAGACTACGAATTTCTTCGTTAGCTAGAATCTTATCCATACTTGCCTTTTCAACGTTCAAAATCTTACCGCGAATTGGAAGAATTGCCTGAAACTCACGGTTACGACCAGATTTGGCTGATCCACCAGCTGAGTCTCCTTCGACGATGAAGAGTTCTGTTTCAGCAGGATTGTTAGAAGAACAGTCTGCTAGTTTCCCTGGAAGGTTGGAAATTTCCAAACCAGATTTTTTACGAGTAACTTCACGCGCACGCTTGGCAGCCACACGAGCCTTGGCAGCCAAAATCCCTTTTTCCACGATACGCTTGGCAATCTGTGGATTTTCCATGAGGAAATCGGAGAAGGCTTCACTGAAGAGGCGATTGGTAATCTTGACCACTTCGCTATTTCCCAACTTAGTCTTAGTTTGTCCTTCAAACTGTGGATTTGGGTGTTTAACCGAGATAACTGCAGTTAATCCTTCGCGGACATCTTCCCCAGTTAAATTATCTTCATTGTCTTTCAGTAACTTATTCTTACGAGCATAATCGTTGATAACACGTGTCAAGGCTGTACGGAAACCTTGTTCATGCGTTCCACCTTCATGTGTATGAATATTATTGGCGAAACTCATGACATTTTCATGGTAACCCGTTGTGTACTGCATGGCTACCTCAACTGTGATATCATCCATCTCACCGTCAGTATAGATTGGTGTATCAAAGATAACATCCTTGTTCTCGTTGATATATTCAACGTAGCTAGCAATCCCACCTTCATAGTGGTAATGCTTAGTTTGTTCTAACCCCTCACGCTTATCTGTGATGGAGATTTGAAGACCGCGATTTAGAAAGGCTAACTCTTGAATTCGTTTATTTAATTTATCAAAATCAAAGGTTGTTGTTTCAGTGAAAATTTCTGGATCCGGTGTAAAGTGAACTGTTGTTCCAGTTTTATCCGTATCTCCAACCACTTCAAGGTCTGCAACAACATGACCACGACGGTATTCTTGGTAATGAATTTTACCATTTTTGTGGACATGAACGTCTAATTGAGTTGAAAGGGCGTTAACAACTGAGGAGCCCACTCCGTGAAGACCACCTGAGACCTTATATCCGCCACCGCCAAACTTTCCTCCAGCGTGAAGAACCGTAAAGACTGTCTCAACGGCAGGTCGACCTGTTTTTTCCTGAATATCGACTGGAATACCACGTCCATCATCAACAACAGTTATCGAATCATCTGGCTCAATAAAGACTTGAATATGGCTGGCAAATCCTGCCAAGGCCTCATCGATTGAGTTATCAACGATTTCCCAGACTAGATGGTGAAGACCTTCTTTTGAGGTTGACCCGATATACATCCCTGGACGCATACGAACAGCCTCTAGGCCCTCTAAAACTTGAATTTGACTGGCATCATAATCTTGTGCCTGCAGATTTTTGATTTCTTCTGTCATCTTATTCCTTTTTCTTACATGTCTAATACTTGTCTTAAATTCACGATACTGGCAAACAAGTAGGTATCCAATCCTGCAGCTTGACCTGCTTCGATATCAATCGGCCGATCACCAATGACAAGGCCTGAACTAATTTGATATTTTTCTCTTAAATAAATCATGGACTCAGGATTTGGCTTTCTCTTAAAACCTGAGCTAGAAGTCACTACTTCTGTAAAATAGGCTGCTATAGAGGTTTTTTCTAAAATTTCCAAGACCTGATCATTTCTGTGAGAAACTAAGAAATGACGCCCACCTTGATTTGAAATGTCTGCTAATAAGTCAGAAACTCCATCAAACAAAATCGGATGTTCAAGTTCTCTGGCTTCATTTTCCTTGTATTTTTCTAAAAAATTCTCTAAGTTGGGAGCGAATGTCTCAATCGCAAAATCAGTAGAAACCTTTAAAGCCTGATAGACACTGTCATGATCTTGTGTGATGCCATACAGTGCCAATGTTTCAACAAATGCAGCTGTTGAAGTTTCGTAATTATCCAGTAAAGTTCCACCTAAATCCCAGATATAATCGTGATATTTCATACCCTTCATTATAGCATTTTTTTATGAAAAAAGCGATGATTTCCCTGAGTTTTCCACATAAAAAACGAGAGTTTGACTCCCGTTTTACTGATTTTTACAAAAGACATCTCGATAGAGCATTCCTGTTCGTAAACCCTCTGCATCTCCGCCTAGTTGCTCCACCAACTCGTAGGCAAAGGCAAGGGCTGTTGAGGGGCCTCGACTGGTTGTCAAATGACCATCTACTACTACTGTTTCCTTGACGTAGTGACCATCAAGGATTTGCTCTTGAACGCCATCATAGCAAGTGTACTGCTTATTTTTCAATAGCCCTGCTTGATTAAGGGCAATTGGCGCCGCACAAATAGCTGCCAGTTTCTTCCCTTCTTGCTCGAAATTTTGCAATTCTTGAATTAAGGCCTGATTGTCACGCAAATGTGCAGAACCAGGCATCCCTCCAGGAAGGACAATCATGTCATAGTCTGATAAATCCCCTTCAAAGACACGATCTGCTCTTACTTGGATTGCGTGCGAACCTGTCACTTGCTCTTCAAATCCTACCATATCACAAGTAATATTAGCACGACGCAAAACATCCACAACTGTCAAAGCTTCAATTTCTTCAAAGCCCTGAGCTAACATAACTGCTACTTTTACCATGATTTTCTCCTTATTTGATTTGTTTTAACACAACCTTTTTCCGCTTGAATCGGACTTTTCCACTCTTTTCTTCAGCTAGATTGGTTTGGTAACTCATCGATAAAAGCAAGCCAACACCGATCAAATTACTGATAATAGCCGATCCTCCTTGCGAAATAAAAGGCAAGGGAATCCCAGTCAAAGGAAGCAAGCCCGTCACAGCGCCGATATTTTCAAAAATGTGGAAGAGCAACATCATAATCAAACCTGTAGAAATATAGGTGTAGAACTGGTTATTTGATTTAAGAGTAATCTTCAACATACGGTAAATCAGCATGAGATAAAGGGCAATAACAAGGACAGAACCAATAAAGCCAAAATCTTCTGCGATAACCGTGAAAATCATATCCGACTCTCGAACTGGAATAAGCAGATTCGAAGCATTAAACCCTTGACCAAATAAGCCACCACTCCCAATGGCAATCTGCCCTTGAGCCTGTTGGTAAGTGGTTGTTTGAGCAAAGTCGAATGGATTGAGCCAAGCCAAGATACGATTGATTTGGTAGGTCGGCATCCCCAATTGATGGAGAAAAGCCCGGCCACCCTTACTGATAAAAATGGCTAAGAATCCAGCAACTCCTGTTACAGCAGTCACAAATACTGGAATAATAATTTTCCAAGAAACTCCTGATAGTAAGACGATTCCTGAGAAAATAGCTACAAAAACCAAAGCCGTCCCCAAGTCACTTTGAAGTGCCAAAAGAACTAGGACTGGAATGGTAAAGACAATCATCCAAAAAATTAATAAAAAATCCAAAGGTACTGTACGTTGCCATTCCTTATGTTTCTTTGTAAATTGGACAATCACACGAGCCAACATAAGGATATAGGATATCTTCATAAATTCTGACGGCTGGAATAGGGTAATTCCATTTATTGATACCCAGTTTTTGGCACCCGTTGATGCAACTAGGCTTGGATTATAAAAGACGATCGGCAAGACCATGAGTCCCAAGCCTAAAATATACAGAAAGGGGGTCACTTTCCAAAGAAATTCTGTATTAAAGAGCATGACGATAAAACCAATCACAAGCCCTAAGGCAATCCATGCGACCTGCTGCCCTAAAATGGGCAGAATATTATTTGGATAATCATGACTAACGGCTATATAAATAGCCACCACTCCGATAACCAGTAGAAAAAATACTGGCAGGAGCAAACTATAATCGACTCTAGAGTCGAGAGAACGTTTCATATATACTAACCTTATACTTTCATACAATACTATTTATCAAAGTTCATTTAAAAATTTATCAACAGCCTCATCAACTTCGGATCGAGAGACGGTTTTAACAGTCGCTTCTTTTGCTAGAGATGCTACTATCTGTTTGCCATATCGCTTTCCGACAATTCTCCTATCCAAAACAAGGGTTAAGGAACGTTGGTATTCACGTCTCATACTTCTTCCCAAAGCCTGTTTTAAACGAATAATGGCCATTGGCAATTGATAATCATAAAAGGCATTTTTCCCTTCTTGATTCAGTTCCTGATTAATCTTTTTCGTCAAGGGCTCTTGAGGGTTTTGGAAAGGAAGTCTTGGTACAACTTGAATCACAAAAGGATGACTTGAAAAATCAACTCCCTCCCAGAAACTTGCTGCACCAAGCAAGATTTGTTGTTCTCCTTTTTCAAAGCGTTTCTTAAGCTGATGAACATCGCCATTTTTATACTGGGCCAGATGGCTAACTGGAAGTAAATCCGATACTGCTAGAAGCATGTCTTTAGCAGTAAAGAGAACTAAAATCGGTTGCTGGAAAGCTTGAACTCCCATCAGCAAATCAGCCACCTCTTGGGCATAAACTTCTAAGGAGGTTTCTGTTACCAGGGGAAAATCTTTGACTAAGACCACTTCTTGTTCCTGTTTTTTACAAGCTTCAATCTTAACAAATTTGGCTTCGGGATAGCCTAAAAGGTCTGCCAAAGAAACCCTCTGACTAATCTCAAGAGTAGCCGACACTCCCAGGACTTGGCATGAATCAGGCACTAAGGAAGATAGAAGAATACGACCTGATTTTGTAGAAGAAATCTGAATTTTCTTCTGACTCGTTTCAGTTGCTTCAAGCCAGTAATCACCTTCAGCCGTAAAATAGCGGACCAGTTCCTCAAAGCCTTCTACTTCTAATTCTGAAAAATACTGGTGGAGATTAGCAAGAGAATCTAAGATATTTTTCCTAGATTTTCCAGACTGAAATTGTTCTATCAAGTAAAGACACTCGAAGCGAATACTTTCTAATATTCGTTGTTGAATCCTATTTTCTTCTCCTACCAAAGCCTTATCAACTAAATCAATAATAGACTGGATATCGTAGGTATGTTGAAGCAGATTTTCTAGGGCCAACAAAATTTTTTGGACTTCATCAATAATCAGTAAACGGTCGCTGACAAATTCAGGATTATCTTCAAGTCTGGTTACAAGATAGGCATGATTGGTCACTAAAAGCTTGCAAGTCTCTGCTCTTTCTTGACTACGTTTCCAAAAATCTTCCGTCATAAATAAGCTCTTGGATGATAAATTCCCATCATGACGAAGGTCTCTTAGAAAATGTTGGTAACGGTAGAGTTGACCAATCTCATCCAAATCCCCGGTTTCTGTCTCTGTCAGCCAAACCAAGAGTTGCATTTTAAAGCGTCTAAATAAACGATTTTCATCATTTTCCTGCAAGGAACGATAAAAGGCATCCAACTTCAGGTAATTTTGTGGTCCCTTTAAAGAATGAATATCTGTATGGAATACTTCCTTGAGACGTTTACCTTCTTCTTCCATGACTTGATTTTGAAGAATCTTTGTCGGAACACTAAGGACAATCTGACGATTTTCCATTTGGGACAAAGCGGGTAAGACATAACCATAAGTTTTCCCAATTCCTGTCGGCGCTTGAATTAATGATACAGGCTCATCTTTCAATAGCAAACCGACCTCTTTAGCAAAACGTTCTTGCTCCTCCCTCACTTCAAGGTTCAACAAAGAAATATTTTTAGAAAAATCTTGAGATAATTTTCGTGGCTCATTGGGAGCTGCAGGTTTCTTGAAATATAGCCCTTGAACTTCGACCAAGTCAAAAGAAGTCAGAATAGATTGGTTTCGATAAATTTCTTCAATAACCAAGTAGGACTCATATAAGAGAGCGTCAGCCATTTCCAGCAAGCGTTCCAAGAGTCCTTTAGGAATTTGGGCCATCTTTTCTCGTAAAAAAAGAAGTAATTCCGCAGTAGCTTGGGCATCTGAAAGGGCTGTGTGGGCGTGTTTTAGAGGAATTCCTAATTCTCGACACAAAATCGGCAAACTATATTTTTCCAGTTCTGGGAAAAAGACTTGGGCCAATTCGACCGTGTCAACACGAGGATTTCTTAGTTCATAGCCTTCAAAAAATAAATTTTCCGCCAAGAGATTGGCATCAAACTGAACATTATGGGCTACAAAAATCCCATCCTCCACCAAGTCAAAGATTTTTCTGGCAACTTGCGAAAAATCAGGTGCTTGCGCCAGACGTTGGTCAGTCAGTCCTGTCAGTTCTTTGATATGAGCATCCAAAGGTTCATGTGGATTGACATCCGTCGTATAGTGATCGACGATTTTTCCATCCTCAATCACAACAATTCCCACTTGGATAATTTTAGCCTTACTACCTGTGCTAGTTGCCTCTAAATCCACCACAACATAGCGATTACCAATCGTTTTCATTATAAAAAATTATACCAAAAAAAGGGCCATTTGGCACCTGCAAACATAGGATAATTTTCAAACTCAAGAAGGTTACCTTTCTTAAAAATCCCAGCAAACAGATCATCCTAGCCTACTTATTTTTTTGAAAATATTGGAGAATAAGAAAAATTGAGAGAAGAAATATTTGCATCTTACTTCTCTCAACTATCCATTTACTTTATTTAACCATATCAGGATCGTAATCATAAAATCCTGTATCAAGGAAACGGTTTTTAGGGTGTAACTTGCGAACTTCTTCATCCAGCAAGAAGGCTTGGTCATGGCTAAAGTTGCCCTCTTGAATCAAGCTACGCGCTTGGATAAAGAGTTTGGCAATCTCAACAAAGTTCTGACCAGGTGTATAGAGACCTTCTAATTTCCAGTGAGTAAAACCATGCTCTACCAATTCTGTCAATTTGGTCATCAAATCAAGGTCATTGTTGGCAAAAATATGGGTACCATGATTGTCTTCAAAGATGGAATAGTGGCTTTCAGGGTCACTTGGCTCAGCCAAGAAGAGGTCACGTTTACGCGTTTTTTCATCATCGATATGCGTAAAGTTATAGTAGTTTTGCAAGAGTGGACGTTTAGAATGGTGAATAACACTAGCACCGTAAACCAAAACTTCAGCAGGAATTTCCAAAATCTCTGGCATTTTGAAAAGTTCAGCTGATGGAATTTCACGCGCCAACACAGCCTCAGAGGCACCAGCCTTTTGTCCCCAGAAGTTAATCTGACGACTGCTAGTCACCATTGTAGAAGCATCGTAGATAGTCTTAAATGAATAACCATCGCGATTGACTACGTAAAAAACGCCTGCATCCCCAATTGTAATGTAATCTGTCTTGATTTCTTCCAAGAAATCGAGGAAAGGCTTGATACGGTCCATCATATCTTGGTGCATGAGGGCATTGACTGCAACAATCAATTCCTTATCAGCATCATGAACCAGCTTAGCGATTTCACGCAATTGGTCATAACTAAAGGTTGTTGGCAGACGAAGGCCAAAATCTTTCTCGCCAACATAGATACGGTCCACGCCAGCTTCGAGCAGTTGTTTAACTTGTTCAATACTTTCAGCGGTTGCTGTAATAATAATCTTTTCCATAAGAAAAATTATACCACATTTCTAGCAAATCAGCCAAGACTTATCAGAGTTTTACAAATAGGGACAATTTCCGTAACTTCTCAAAGTGACTTCCACTTGACTTACCAAAGTGGGAATTAGTCTAATACTCTTTGAAAATCTCTTCAAACCACATCAGCTTTATTTGCAACGCGGTACTTTGAGCAACCTGAGGCTAGCTTCCTAGTTTGCTCTTTGTTTTTCATTTAGTATAAAAACGGATTTTTATAAGAATAACTAGATGAAAGGCAGCCCCAGAAGCATGAGAGAGCTCGCCAGTAACAATTTACTTTGTACACTATCCATAATAGCAAACATCTCAAGCTCCATTAATCTTCAAAATATCATAGATAAAATCTAGTCCAAAATTTAAGCAATTGGTGCTGTAGGATTTATACATTGTTATAAATTTCTAGTCGTTTTGTTCTTATGATAAGAAAAATGGCATAGAAAAACGAGTATCTCCATCTACGGAAATACTCGCTTTTTGATAGTTAGAAGTGGTTTTTTGCTCAGCCTCATTTCTTTTTATAAAATTTATCAAGCAAGTAACCATCTATCTCATCTTTTTTCTATCTCTACCAATATGCGTGATAGGTAGTAATGATAACCAAAAATAGCAAGAGCAAACAAGAGGATAAGAGCTCCTACTCCCAAGCTAATGGCAAGGATAGGGGAGAGAGACCGAACCAAGAATAAACTTGCTATGACTAAAATCATTAAGATAGCACTATAAATTAAGAGTAAAACTATTGCTATTATACGATTTGAACGGTTCACCAGGTCCGTAATGTTACTCCAATTGGTTGACAGATTTTTAACGTCCTTAAGGTAATGGTGGCAAGAAAGGATGATACTTGCAAAGATCCAGGCCACAATAAGGTAAATCATCGAAAGGATGGGCAAGCCTAAATATAGAGAAAGACCAAGTAAAGTCAGAACTGGTAAAAAGGACTGGACAGCAAATATAATCCAAAATTTCACTTTCACATAGCGAGCAAAGTCAAAGGGTAAACTCTTCAGAAAATCAACATTTTCCCTCTCCAAGGATAAGGCAATTGAATGCAGGCTGGTGATATTGTTATTGACAACAGCTAGAAAGAGACCTATAAAAAACAAGGGTAACCAGTATGGAGGATGAATGTCTGGAACTATCTGAGAATCTCGGATGTTGGAAATCAGACCGATCATCATGAGATAAGGAAGGAAAGCACTTGTAAAAAGCACTGTAATCACGCCAGTCCCCTGTCCCAAAAGGGTGAGGTGGTAGCGTAAAACCATACGGAAAAAGCCCTTTTTAGTAGTTGAAAGCCCCTCCTTACTGCGACGTTCTTTCTTGACCTTCTCCTCACTATTAAGTAGGATCACATCATAAAAACGAGGCAAAACCTTCTTTTTGGTCAGGTAAAGCAGGAAGAGTGTTAGTCCTATCCAAGCGAGCAGACCCAGGATGGCTTCTGTCGAAAAAGGCTCCACTGCTATTTTGTAAAAGATATGAATAGGATAAAGAAGAGGTGGAATTTCTTTAGTCTGATCACCTATACCTCTAGAAGTCGACTGTAGAAAGAAGACAAATATTAAAGGTGTGAGAACTCCTATCCCAATCATCACATTCGAAAAAATAGACTGATACTTTCTAAAAAGCGCAGTTTGAGCCAAGAAATGCACTGCCACTACCATCACTAGAGCCACAGAAACAAATAATAGAGCCAAGGACAGTAGCATCAAAGGCAAACCCAGCCAAAGAGAAGGTGCTAGCCTAATGTAGAGGACTAGAAAATAAGCTAGGATTGGTATAATTCCAGGCAGAGCTGGCAAGAGGACAGACAGTCCTTTAGCAATTATAATCTCTGATTCTTTAAAGGCATAAGGCCTATACGATACCAAGTCCTTACTCTCATAAAAGACATTGTAAAAGGCAGTTAAAGAAGTTGAAAAGGCAATCACTAGTAAAATAGCAACCATAAAACTAAAATAAACGGGCATTTCCTCAAAAGGAAAACGAAAGGCTATATTTATAAACATGATGAGCATCAAGAGACTGGAAAAAATGTAAGAACCTAGGACTCTAGCGGAAACATTTACTTTTTTCCCAGGATTTTTAGCTTGCTTCTTTCGTAGATTAGCCAGATTAGCTTCTTGAGATGAATAGAGGATATTGATATCAACTAATTTTTTAATGACCTTGAGACGCATCTGAAACCTCCTCTTTTCTACCAGCAAGGCTAAGGTAGATACTTTCCAAAGACTGGTCTGGGTGGTCTTTTCTCAAGTCCTCTACGCTACCACAATAAATCAAATGCCCCTTTTTCAAAATGGCAATCCGATCACAGACTTGCTCGGCCACCTCTAGGACATGGGTTGAAAACAAGACTGTCTTGCCTTTTTGCACATGCTCCTTCATCATCTGCTTCAAATCAAAGGCAGCCTGGGGATCCAAACCAGTCAAGGGTTCGTCCAAGACCCAAATATCAGGATCAGACAAGAGTGCTCCGATGACAAAGACTTTCTGACGCATTCCGTGAGAAAGAGTTTCAATGACCTGATAACGATTTTCAGCAAAATCAAAAACATTCAATAGCCTAGCTAGACTATCTTCCAAGTCAGAGCTAGTCAGATCATAGGATGAAGCAATCAATTCCCAAAATTCATTGGCTGTTAAGCGTAAAAATAAGTCAGGCGAGTCTGCTACATAGCCAATCTTTCGTTTAATAGCCAAGCGATTTTCCGATAAATCCTGACCGTCTACCAAAATACGACCGCTGCTGGGCGAAATGATACTGACTAGAGATTTTATTGTAGTCGATTTTCCAGCCCCATTATGGCCAATCAAGCCCATAATCTCCCCATTTTCAATCTGCAAATTGAGATTGCTCAAGGCCTCTTTATCACCATACAACTTACTAACATTTTGAAATTCAATCATGGGACAACTCCTATCTTTATCTGTGTTACATACTATTATACTAGCACTTTGATACAAAAAAATCAACACTTTATCTTAAATCGTTAAAATAGTTTTCTTCTATTTTACGCAAACGTTTGCGTTAAGAGATACTTTATGATAGAATAAAGAACAAGATTGACAAGTAAGAGGAAAAACAATGAAAAATCAAACACTCATGCAGTACTTTGAATGGTATCTGCCCCACGACGGTCAGCACTGGACGCGTCTTGCTGAAGATGCTCCACACCTAGCTGATCTGGGGATTAGTCACGTCTGGATGCCACCAGCCTTCAAGGCCACCAATGAAAAAGATGTAGGCTATGGGGTCTATGACTTATTTGACCTTGGAGAGTTTAACCAAAAAGGGACTGTCCGCACCAAGTATGGTTTCAAAGAAGACTATCTTCAAGCCATTCAAGCTCTAAAAGCACAGGGAATTCAGCCTATGGCCGATGTAGTTCTCAACCACAAGGCTGCGGCCGATCACATGGAAGCCTTTCAGGTTATCGAAGTGGACCCTGTAGACCGTACAGTGGAACTTGGAGAACCCTTCACCATCAATGGATGGACTAGCTTTACCTTCGATGGTCGCCAAGATACCTACAATGACTTCCACTGGCACTGGTACCACTTCACAGGTACAGACTACGATGCCAAACGCCGTAAGTCTGGGATTTACCTCATTCAAGGAGACAACAAGGGCTGGGCCAACGAGGAATTGGTCGATAACGAAAACGGTAACTACGACTACCTCATGTATGCCGACCTAGACTTTAAACACCCTGAAGTCATCAAAAATATCTATGACTGGGCCGACTGGTTCATGGAAACAACTGGTATTGCTGGTTTCCGTTTGGATGCCGTCAAACATATCGACTCTTTCTTTATGCGCAATTTCATCCGTGATATGAAGGAAAAATACGGTGACGATCTCTACGTTTTTGGTGAATTTTGGAACCCAGACAAGGAAGCCAATCTAGATTATCTTGAAAAAACAGAAGAACGCTTTGACCTTGTCGATGTTCGACTCCACCAGAATCTCTTTGATGCTAGCCGAGCTGGTTCCAACTATGACCTTCGTGGTATTTTTACAGATAGCTTGGTTGAACTCAAGCCCGACAAGGCTGTAACCTTTGTCGACAACCATGATACCCAACGAGGACAAGCCCTTGAGTCGACTGTTGAAGAATGGTTCAAGCCAGCAGCCTATGCCCTTATTCTATTACGCCAAAATGGACTTCCATGTGTCTTTTACGGAGACTACTATGGTATTTCAGGGCAGTATGCTCAACAAGATTTCAAAGAAGTCCTTGACCGCCTCCTAGCCATCCGAAAAGATTTGGCCTATGGAGAACAAACAGACTACTTTGATGACGCAAACTGTATCGGTTGGGTACGTTCAGGTGCTGAAAATCAATCCCCAATCGTAGTCTTGATCTCAAATGACCAAGAAAACAGCAGGTCAATGTTTGTCGGCCAAGAATGGGTTAACCAAACCTTTGTAGACTTACTTGGCAACCACCAAGGTCAAGTTACAATTAATGAAGAAGGTTATGGACAATTCCCTGTCTCAGAAAGATCTGTAAGTGTCTGGGCAGCCAATACAATCTAACAGACAATGATAATCAAGTCAGATCCAATCGGATTTGGCTTTTTTTGTATGAAAAAGACCTACCCAAATGGATAGATCTTTGTTTGATTACAATTTACCTGATACGGCATCCAAGAGTTCTTGGATTTTAGCTTGGTTGCTTCCTCCTGCCATTGCCATGTCTGGTTTACCACCACCACGTCCATCGACGATTGGTGCCAATTCTTTGACAAGGTTTCCTGCATGAAGGTCTTTTGTCTTGCTTGCTACAAGAACATTGACTTTGTCACCAATTGCTGCAACTAGGACAAGTAAGTCAGAGTAGTCTTTTTGTTTCCAATTATCTGCAAAGGTACGAAGGGCACCGGCATCTGATACAGACACTTGGCTAGCAATGTAACGGTGACCGTTGACTTCCTTAACATCCTTGAAGATATCGCCTGCGGCTGCAGCTGCGGCTTTTTCTTTCAACTCAGCATTTTCTTTTTGAAGTTGACGGAGTTGTTCTTGAAGTCCTTCTACCTTGTGAGGTACTTCTTTAAGTTGAGGTGCTTTCAAGGTTGTTGCAACAGCTTTAAGAGCGTCTTCTTGTTCACGGTAGGCTTCAAAGGCTTCCTTACCAGTTACCGCCAAGATACGGCGAGTTCCTGATCCAATCCCTTCTTCTTTGACAATCTTGAAGAGACCAATTTCAGAGGTATTACCAACGTGGGTACCACCACAAAGCTCGATAGAGTAGTCACCGATAGTGACAACACGAACTTCCTTGCCGTATTTCTCACCAAAGAGAGCCATAGCTCCCATTTCCTTGGCAGTATCAATATCTGTTTCAACTGTCTTAACTTCAAGAGCTTCCCAGATTTTCTCATTAACTTGCTGTTCAATCGCACGCAATTCTTCTGCAGTTACTGCTTGGAAATGAGTAAAGTCAAAGCGAAGGAATTCAACTTCGTTAAGAGATCCTGCTTGTGTTGCGTGATTTCCAAGGATATTGTGAAGGGCAGCGTGAAGCAAGTGAGTCGCAGTGTGGTTTTTCATAACACGGTGACGACGATTTGTATCGATTGCCAGCGTATATTCTTGGTTCAAGGCAAGCGGTGCAAGAACTTCAACTGTGTGAAGAGCTTGTCCGTTTGGTGCTTTCTGAACATTTGTCACAGCAGCCACGACCTTACCTGACTCATCCAAGATTTGTCCGTGGTCAGCGACTTGTCCACCCATTTCAGCGTAGAATGGAGTTTCCGCAAAGATAAGTGAGGCAGTTCCTTCTGACACAGCTTCTACTTCTGCATTGTCAGCCACGATAGCTACCAATTTAGAAGACAATTGGCTAGCATTGTAGTTGAAGACACTTTCTACAGTGATGTTTTGAAGGGTTTCATTTTGCATCCCCATTGAGCCACCCTTAACAGCTGAGGCACGCGCGCGCTCTTGCTGTTCTTTCATGGCTTCTTCAAAACCTTCACGGTCTACAGTCATACCAGCTTCTTCAGCGATTTCTTCAGTCAGTTCAACTGGGAATCCATAAGTGTCATAAAGTTTGAATACATCTTGACCAGCAATGACAGATTGTCCTTTTTCTTTCAAGTCTGCTACGATGCCTTGGGCAAAGTGTTGACCTGAGTGAAGGGTACGGGCAAATGACTCTTCCTCGCTCTTAACGATTTTTTCGATAAAGTCACGTTTTTCAAGCACTTCTGGGTAGTAGCTTTCCATGATTTTTCCAACAGTTGGAACGAGTTTGTAAAGGAAAGGCTCGTTGATACCCAATTTTTGACCATGCATAGACGCACGACGAAGGAGACGACGAAGGACATAACCACGACCTTCATTTCCTGGAAGGGCACCATCACCGATGGCAAATGAAAGTGAACGGATGTGGTCTGCGATGACCTTGAAGCTCATGTTGTCGCCATCTTGGTCATAGACCTTACCAGACAATTTCTCTACTTCACGAATAATTGGCATGAAGAGGTCTGTTTCAAAGTTGGTCTTAGCCCCTTGGATAACCGCCACCAAACGCTCCAAACCAGCGCCCGTATCAATGTTCTTGTGTGGCAATTCCTTGTATTCGCTACGAGGAACAGCAGGGTCAGCGTTAAATTGTGACAAAACGATGTTCCAGATTTCGATATAACGGTCGTTTTCGATATCTTCTGCAAGAAGGCGAAGACCGATATTTTCTGGGTCAAAGGCTTCCCCACGGTCAAAGAAGATTTCTGTATCTGGTCCAGAAGGTCCTGCACCGATTTCCCAGAAGTTGTCCTCGATCGGAATCAAGTGACTTGGGTCCACTCCCACTTCAATCCAACGGTTGTAAGAATCTTTATCATCTGGATAGTAGGTCATGTAAAGTTTTTCAGCTGGGAAGTCAAACCACTCAGGGCTTGTCAAAAGCTCATAAGCCCAAGTGATGGCTTCGTCACGGAAGTAATCTCCGATAGAGAAGTTCCCCAACATTTCAAACATAGTATGGTGACGCGCAGTCTTCCCTACGTTTTCGATATCGTTGGTACGGATGGCTTTTTGGGCATTGGTAATACGTGGATTTTCAGGGATAATAGTCCCGTCAAAGTATTTCTTAAGGGTTGCTACCCCAGAGTTGATCCACAAAAGAGTTGGGTCATTTACAGGAACCAAGCTCACTGATGGTTCTACTGAGTGACCTTTGGTCGCCCAGAAATCAAGCCACATTTGGCGTACTTGTGCACTAGATAGTTGTTTCATATTGTCTCCTTATTTACTTGTTTAATGTGATTGGCTTTCCAGCATTTCCACATAGTCAATCGCGACACAGAGGGAAATGACTAGGTCTGCATAAGCGTCCTCAAGAACCGTTACGGTATAGGTAGAGGTCAGATGGAAGAGTTCCTTCTTAATTTCCGCAATCAGCTGATCGCGATCATTCAGTAGTTTGAAATTCAAATCCCAGATATTTCCCTCGATACGAAGCCCCAGATTATCAAACTCATACTTATCTCGCCAGAAGGTCAACTTCTTACGAATGACAAAACTCGAGCCATCCCGAAGCTGAATTTCAAAACGAGGAAGCAAGGTCAAGATTTCTTTACTGATCTGACTGACTTGTTCACCAGCCGCATCATAAATGGTAAAGGTTTTGGGAATCTTAAAAAATGATCCCTCTACCTGATAGGCGATTTCTCCCCTGTCATCCTTGATAGCGAAACGTTCGCCTCCAAGACGAAACTTTTGTTTGACAAGAAATGTTTTCATCAACACCTCCAAAAACCAAAAGACAAGCTCATATCACGAAGGGCGAAAAACCGCGGTACCACCTTCATTCAATGAACTTGTCATTCTCTTGTTCTTATGCAATTGTTAAATTGAGTAGCATGACTTTCTAGCTTAGATGGCTCGCAGCACCGCCATTTCTCTGGACTAAGACTACTGAAAATCAATTCTCAACTTTCCTATTATAACGTTTTTTTAAGCTTGCGTCAACTGGAAATCATCTCCGTTGAATCAGAGCAATTCTCTACATCTCAGATTACTTTTTAAGGATATATTTTTTCTTACTGCCATTTTTCTTTTTATCCCAACTTTTATCCCACATTTTCGAATTGCTAAAAATAGCTACGAAAATATTCCAAAATATAAAGTTTCCTATCACCAAATATATAGACTCAGTTGTTAGGTATTGTCGATCCAAACCATCCTTTAGATAGAATAGTATAACAGTTTGCTGAACAGTCAAAAAGGTTGGCCAGAAACTTTTTTGAAAAAAGTAGACAGTTTCATTATTTGTTACCGCTTTCTCTAAGGTTAAACTTAGTATACTACTAGGCAAGCAAATAAGCAACTATCATAGAAAAACATACAGTTATAAAAATTTCCTTTTACATAAAAAAACGAACCAGCTTGACTGATTCGTTTCATAACTGCTAACTCCTACTTCCGATACATTTTAAACTGTAGGAAAAGGTCGCTGTATTTACCTGTCCATTTATGGTCAAATTTCTCATAAACTTCTAGGTGTTTCATGGTTTCAGCATCAGGATAGAAAGCCTTGTCTTCTTTTTTCTCCTCTGGGAGCAATTCCTTAGCTGGCAGGTTTGGTGTTGAATAGCCGACATACTCTGCATTTTTGAGAGCATTTTCAGGTTTCAACATAAAGTTGATAAAGGCATAGGCTGCGTCTTGGTTTTTGACTGTTTTGGGAATGACCATATTGTCAAACCAAAGGTTGCTGGCCTCTGTCGGTACCACATAGCGTAGATTTTCATTTTTTTCTAGCATTTGGCTGGCTTCACCAGAGAAGGTTACACCGATTGCAGCGTTGTTCTGAATCATGTAACCCTTCATCTCGTCGGCAACGATGGCCTTGATATTTGGAGTCAATTTGTAGAGTTTGTCTACTGTCTCTTCCAACTGCTGTGGATCCTTTGAGTTGAGACTGTAACCAAGCGAGTTAAGCCCGAGTCCCAATACCTCACGCGCCCCGTCAAAGAGCATGATAGAGTTCTTATACTCTGGTTTCCAGAGGTCATCCCAATGCTCAGGCGCTTCATCTACCATAGTTTCATTGTAAACAATTCCCAATGTTCCCCAGAAGTAAGGGATGGAGAATTTATTGCCTGGGTCAAAGGACTGGTTGAGAAACTCTGGTCCGATATTTTCAAGACCTTCAAGTTTTGAATAGTCAAGCGGTACCAAGAGGTCTTCGTCCTTCATCTTGTTAATCATGTATTCACTAGGAATGGCGATATCGTAGGTCGTTCCACCCTGCTTGATCTTGGTATACATGGCTTCGTTGGAGTCAAAGGTCTCATACTGGACTTGGATACCTGTTTCTTCTGTGAATTGCTCCAATAGTTCTGGATCGATATAGTCACCCCAGTTGTAGATAACCAGTTTTTGACTATCTCGGCTATTGATTTTGCTATCTAGATGCGTCGCAATTCCCCACAAGACCAGGATAATCGCAGCAATTCCTGCTAAAAATGAATAGAGTTTTTTCATGCTTGCTCCTCCTTCTCACGTGAGATAAAGTAATATCCAACCACTAGGATAATACTAAAGAGAAAAACAAGGGCAGAAAGGGCATTGATTTCTAGGGAAATCCCCTTACGAGCACGAGAGTAAATCTCGACTGACAAGGTTGAAAAGCCATTTCCCGTTACAAAGAAGGTCACGGCAAAGTCATCTAACGAATAGGTGAAGGCCATGAAATAACCTGCAATGATAGACGGAGTCAGATAAGGAAGCATGATTTCCTTAAACATCTGAAATTGACTGGCACCAAGGTCATAGGCCGCATGAATCATGTCGCCGTTCATTTCCTTGAGACGAGGCAAGACCATCAAGACCACGATAGGAATGGAGAAGGCCACGTGACTAGATAGAACCGTCAAAAAGCCAAGTGAAAACTTGAGTTGAGTAAAGAGAATCAAGAAGCTGGCACCAATCATAACGTCAGGCGCAACCATGAGGATATTATTGAGTGATAGAAAGGCTTCTTGGTATTTCTTACGAGACTGGTAGATGTAAATAGCACCGAAAGTCCCGATAATGGTCGCAATCAAGGCTGACAGAAAGGCCAAGAAAAATGTCTGAGTCACAATCAACATGAGGCGACCATCGCCAAACATGGTTTTAAAATGGCTCAAGCTAAAGCCTGTAAAGCTGTTCATGTCGTTGCCTGCATTAAAGGCATAGCCAATCAAGTAAAAAATCGGCAGGTAGAGGACAAGAAAGACCAGTCCTAGATAAAGGTTGGCAAATTTTTTCATCGTTCTCTCCTTTCCTTGGTCACCCACATGGTGATGAACATGGTCAGGATGAGAATCACACCGATGGTTGAACCCATACCGTAGTTGTCATTGGTCAGGAAGTTCTGCTCAATGGCTGTCCCCAGCGTGATAACGCGGTTCCCACCAATCAAACGGGTCAGCATGAAGAGACTCAAACTGGGGATAAAGACGGATTGAACCCCACTTCGCACGCCGTTCATAGACAGAGGAAAGATGACATGACGGAAGGTCTCCCACTTGGTCGCACCGAGGTCATAGCTGGCATTGATGAGGTTGTTATCCATATCGTCCAAGACATTGAAAATCGGCAAAATCATAAAGGGAAGCTCAATGTAGCTTGCAACAAAGATAAAGGAGAAATCGGTAAAGAGCAACTGCTGTGAACCGATTCCGATGAATTCCAAAAATTGGTTAATAGAGCCATTTTGACCAAAAATCCCAATAAAGGCATAGGCCTTAAGGAGCAAATTGATCCAGGTAGGCAGGATAATCAGCATGAGCCAGAGTTGACGGTGCTTGAGACGGGTCAAAAAGAGAGCTGTTGGATAGCTGATGAGAAGGGTTACAAAGGTTACAATTCCTGCATAAATCACTGAGTTGAAACTCATCTTTAGATAGGTCAAGTTTTGTGACGCAAAGTAAGATTTATAGTTTTCTAAACTAAACTGGCCTTCAATGTTGAAAAAGGATTGACCGAAAATCAAGACCAAGGGTGCCAACACAAAGAGGGCAATCCAGAGCATGTAGGGCACTACAAAGAGTTTAGAGCTTGTTTTCTTCATCTCTTTCCTCCTCGATTGCATTGATCAGACCTGCTTCTTGCTCTTCAATTTCCACGTATTCTTCGATACGCGCATCGAACTCTTCTTCGGTTTCGTTGAGACGCATGATGTGGATGTCTTCTGGCTCAAAGTCCAGACCGATTTCCTCACCAACGATGGCCTTACGAGTCGAGTGGATCATCCATTCATTTCCAAGTTCGTCATAGGCGATGATTTCATAGTGAACTCCACGGAAGAGCTGGGTATCGACCTTAACTTGGAGCTTGCCTTCTTCAGGAAGGGTAATGCGCAAGTCCTCTGGACGAATGACAACCTCAACAGGCTCATTTGGCTTCATCCCCCCATCAACTGCTTCAAAGCGTTTGCCGTTAAACTCAACCAAGTAGTCCTCAATCATGGTACCTGGCAAGATGTTTGACTCGCCGATAAAGGTGGCAACAAAATGGTTAATCGGCTCATCGTAGATGTCCACAGGTGTTCCTGATTGGACAATTTCGCCATCATTCATAACGAAAATCCAGTCACTCATGGCAAGAGCTTCTTCCTGATCATGAGTGACAAAGACAAAGGTAATCCCCAATCGTTGTTGCAGTTCACGCAGTTCGTACTGCATGTCTGTTCGCAATTTCAAGTCCAGCGCAGATAAAGGCTCGTCCAACAAGACCACACGAGGTTGATTGATGATCGCGCGGGCAATGGCCACACGCTGGCGTTGTCCTCCAGAGAGTTTTCGGATGGAACGCTTCTCATAACCTTCCAACTGAACCATCTTGAGAACTTCCGCTACGCGTTTCTCGATTTCTTTCTTGTCAATCTTACGCAAACGAAGTGGAAAGGCAACATTTTCAAACACATTCATATGTGGGAACAAGGCATAAGATTGGAAGACCGTATGGACGTCTCGCTTGTTGGTTGGGATGTCATTGATACGGACACCGTCTAGCATGATATCTCCTGTCGTCGCATCCAGTAAACCTGCAATAATATTTAGGATAGTTGATTTCCCTGAACCAGATGCGCCTAGAAGGGTGTAAAATTTCCCTTCCTCCAACTCAAAGTTGATGTCTTTGAGAACCTTGGTGTTGCTGTCTTCAAAAACTTTAGAGACGTTTTTGAATTCGATAATTGGTTTTTTCAATTGGCATAAATTCCTTCTTTTTCATAGATTAACAGATCAGGGCTCTGTCAGGCCGCTACTACCTCTTGCAGGGAGTAAAACCACCTGCATACATCTTCGCTACCGATAGGCTTTCACCCCCTTTCCATGACATAGCAGCAGCTTTTCAACTACAGCTTCCTACTTGCTTTCACCTAAGATACGAACTTCTCTCTCAAGTGTAATACCTGAGTGCTCCTTGACTTTTTCGATTACAGACTCAATCAAGTCCTCGTAATCTTTAGCCGTTCCATCTGCGACATTGATCATAAATCCTGCGTGCTTTTCTGACACTTCTACGCCACCGATACGATAGCCTTTCAAGCCAGCTTCTGAAATCAACTGACCTGCAAAATGCCCTACTGGACGTTTAAAGACCGAACCACAAGATGGGTATTCTAAAGGTTGTTTGAGCTCACGTAGGTGCGTCAAGCGGTCCATTTCTTGCTTGATAACCTGATGGGTTCCTGGAGCAAGGGCAAATTTAGCTGACAAGACAACTGCACCAGACTCCTGAATAGCTGAATGGCGGTAACCAAAAGCCAAGTCTTTGGCAGACAGGGTTTCGATTTCTCCATCCTTGGTCAAGACCTTACAAGACTGCAAGATGTGGGCAATCTCACCACCATAGGCACCCGCATTCATAAAGACAGCACCACCGACACTCCCAGGAATGCCACAAGCAAACTCAAAACCAGTCAAGCTATGACGAAGGGCAATGCGGGTCGTTTCAATCAAGTTGGCACCAGCTTCAGCTTCGATGGTATAGCCATCAACGGAAACGTTATTGAGCTTGTCGCACAAGATGACAAATCCACGAATTCCGCCATCACGAACAATGATATTGCTGGCATTTCCAAGAACCATCCAAGGGATATTTTCTTGGTTGGCAAATTTCACAACGCGCGCCAACTCAAAACGATTTCGTGGAAAGACCAGATAATCAGCCTCTCCACCTACTTTTGTATAACTATAGCTATGCAAGGGTTCCTTAAAACGGATATCAATTCCTTCTAAGATTTCAAGCATTTTTTCTCTTACAGACATGTCACTCTTCCTTTTACAAAATTCATCCCATTATACCATTTTTAGAGACATTTGACGACCATAAAAAGACCTTGTTTGGATTTTGCATAAGAAAAAGAGGTTTCCCCCTTTTTCTTATGATTTTTTGCAAAAGATTGCCTTGGTTCCATAGGCAACTAGGATCAGTTCAACTAGTAGAATAACTTCAACCAAGACTGGATTTGTCAACCAGCCAACTTGGGCTAAAGATGGTGCCAAATCAAAGAAGGCATGTAGTCCATAGGCCGCTAGGAGATAAGTCCATTTTTTCTGGCGAACAGCTTGGTAAACCCAAACTGTCAACAGCAATTGTAATCCTAGAGCCAAAACCCGTTCAAAACCAAGTAAATAGATCTGCCAGACAGAAAGCGACTGGATGGTTTTCAACATATTTTCAGACAGCAATTTCATAACCTGTGGATCCTGCGTTTGAACCGCTGAAAGCACGATGTAGAGATTGATCAAACTGGTGATACCGAGGAAAATCAATTCCAAACCACCATGACCTAACCCATAAGCCAAGGCGTCTGCCTTGTCCAAACTTCTCTTTTTCTCCAACCATTTGAAGAAAACAAGACGAGCAGTTTCCTCAAAAAGGGCTGCCATGGCTAGTCCATAGAGGATGTAGAGAAGCGGGTGGTCTTGCAAGAGGGCAATACTGCCGTCTTTTTGAGGATGCAAAACTAAGATATGCACCAGTTTTTCCAAAATCTGTGACGAGACAAAGAAGGCAACAGCCCCCAAACCCAAAACAGCTAGATTGATCTGGTATTTCTTTTTGGCATACCAAATGCTTCCGATCAAGAAAGCCAGCAACAGCAACATGGTAATAATGATATGAATAGTCATTTTCTTCTCCTATTCCGCCTTTTCAATATCTTTTTTCATCTCGTCAACATTGAACTTAGCAAACAAGTATTGACGGTCTTGGACTGGGAAACGTTGATCCAACTGGTCAACCGCTCCCACCTCGATAATCCCTTCCTTGATGACAAAGTCCATGACATGTCCACCGAAGGTCAAATCATCTGAGATGAAGTGCAGATGGTAGCCTGCCACACTGACTCCATGGAAAATCTCTGGTGTCCAGAAACCAACGATGGTTCCTGCCACATTGTCTCGACTATACTCAGGCTGATGGGTTGCGACCTCAGCAAACTTGGTATCTGGTGTCGACTTGGGAATCATGCGCACATGCATATGTGAAAATTCCCCACGAATCTTGATAGAGCGGAAAAGATTTTCCCCGTCATAATATGACTCGATTCGTTCTTCCAATTCCTTGTCTGTCATCTCAAAGCGCTGGCGGAAAATGACTTCTGCCTGATGCGGTACTACTGCAGCGTAAGGAATAAGGGCATCTGGTGACACTTCTACAATTTCTGGTTGCTCTCCTGAACCTTTGGCCTGATAAGCCTTGCCATCCAAGACAATCAATTCCCCATCAATAGAATCCAAGGTTCCCAAACCAAGGTCACCATGCTCTAGCAATTCTCCTACTGTCATGGTACCACCATAAAGGCCAGCCATCAAGGCTCCAAGGGTATTGTATTGAAATAATTTCACTGGTTCCTGCACGTTCTTATCCATTCTCTTTCTTGTCTGATATTCTATAAATGTTACTCCTAAGTATACCACATTTGGCCTTAGATGTGAACGAGAGAAACACTCTAGACATTGCCAAGAAGGAAAAAAAAGGGTACAATGTAACAAAATCAAGGGAGGTCTGGAATGAAGAAACAAAGTAAGTACCAAGAGGTCGTTTCCTATCTGAAAAATGGCATCGAGTCTGGACGATTTCCGACGGGAAGCCGCCTGCCTTCTATCCGTCAACTGAGCCTTGACTTTCACTGTAGCAAGGACACCATTCAACGCGCCCTACTGGAATTACGGCACGAACAATACCTCTATGCCAAGCCCCAGAGCGGCTACTATGTCTTAGAACAAGGGCAACACCAGGACCTAGAAATTGAGGTTACAGACGAACATGCCAGCGCCTATGACGATTTTCGACTCTGTGTCAATGAAACCTTGATTGGCCGAGAAAACTACCTCTTCAACTACTATGACAATCAAGAAGGATTAGAAGACCTAAGACAGTCCATTCACAAACTTCTCTTTGACCAAGCCCTTTACTGCAAGGCTGACCAACTTGTACTGACTTCTGGAACCCAACAAGCCTTGTTTATTCTCTCTCAAATATCCTTTCCTAGCCAAGCCAAGGAAATCTTGGTGGAACAGCCCACCTACCATCGAATGAATCGCCTCTTGATTGCTCAGGGTCTGGACTATCAAACGATTGAACGAGGCATTGATGGGATTGACTTGGAGGAGCTGGAGCGCCATTTCAAGACAGGAAAGATTAAGTTTTTCTATACCATTCCTCGCTTTCACTACCCTCTAGGCCATTCCTATTCAGAGCAGGACAAACGGGCTATTCTAGAATTAGCTGCCAAGTATGGAGTCTATATCGTAGAGGACGACTATCTGGGGGATTTGGACTCTAAAAAGGGCCAGACCTTCCACTACCTAGATACAGAGGAGCGGGTCATTTACATCAAGTCCTTCTCAACCAGCCTCTTTCCAGCCCTGCGGATTACGGCACTCATTCTGCCAAATGCTATCAAAGAAGCCTTTGTAGCCTACAAAAATATCCTAGACTACGACAGCAATCTCATCATGCAAAAGGCTTTATCACTCTATATCGACAGTCAACTGTTTGAGAAAAACCGTCTGGCTCGCTTGGCCAATCAGGAAGCTTACCAGAAGCAAATCGAGGAAAGGTTAGCTAAATTGACTTGTCCCCTTCCTCATTTTCCTCTTCACGATGGTATATTGCTAGACCTCAGACAGTATCCTAAAATTGCCAGCCTCAAACACAGTCAACTAGGCTTAGATTTCTTTGAAGAGGCTTACTTGGGTGGCTGCCCTTATCAATTTGCCAAGGTGTCCTTAGACAATCTGGAAAATGTTTTAAACTATTTAAAAGCAGAATTGGAATAACTTCCAACTCTGCTTTTTCTTATTCTTCAACTTCTGTTAGGCTTGCTGCTTTTTCAAGATAGCTTTGGTAAGTTCCTTCATCCTTGAGTTTTTGGATGACCTTGTCCACCACTTCTTTCAAATCTGCACTATTTTTTCTAAGGGCAACTGCATTGGCTTCGCCGTCCTTCATCTTCAAGCTGACAGTTGCAACAGCTAGGTCTGCATTTTTAGCAGCATAGCTAAGGGCAACTGGTTCATCCATGTGAACAGCATCTACTTTTCCAGCCTGTAATTCATTGACAGCTTCACCCATATTGGTTAGGGAAGTCAATTGAGCTTTTGGCAATTGTTCCTTGACCATAGACTCTGGAACAGTTCCTTTTTGGGCTGCAATATTGGCACTTTCTAGGCTAGTTAAATCCTTGTATTTTTCTACATCAGACTTACGAACCAAGAAACTAATCTTGTTTTCATAGTAAGGGATTGAAAAGTCAAAGACTTCTTTTCTCTCGTCAGTAGCGCTAATTCCTGCAACCGCTAGGTCGGCCTTCCCAGTTTGAAGACTAGTCAAAACATTATCAAAACTCATGCTTGAGATTTCCAACTTAACCCCAAGTTCATCTGCAATAGCCTGAGCCATGTCAATATCCGCACCGACTACCTGATTTTTCCCATCAACTAAAGATTGAAATTCAAAAGGTGCATAGTCAGGACTGGTCGCTACTACCAATTTCCCCTTTTGCTTAATGGCATCAACAGCTGACTGAGAACCATTCGAACCTGACTGGCAAGCTACTAAGAAGAAACTTGCAAGAAGACTACATAAAACAAATATCCATTTTTTTGATTTCATAAATAAACAACCTCTCTGTTAATTTTGTATAATTATAACGCTATCCAAGTTACTTGTCAAGTGTTTTTTGAATTTTTATCTTAAAAATATTTTTTTCATTCAAGAAAAGGAGCTATCAGTTGATTTCAAGCTCCTTTTTATACAGAATGAACCTATTTTATAGTTCGACAATCTTACCTGTTTCAAAGTAAACAACCCATTCACAGATATTTTTGGCATAGTCTCCAATGCGTTCCAAGAAGGCAATCACTTGGAAATAATCACGACCTGTAACGATAGCATCAGGATTTTTCTTGATTTCTTCTGTAGCCAAGTCACGAATGCTATCAAAATAATGATTGATTTTTTCATCCATGGCTGCTACTTCATAGGCCTGGTCCACTGACGCATTGAGATAGAGGTCAAGAGCCGCTTCGACGAAGTTCTTGACATCGCGCCCCATTCTCTTGATTTCTTCTTCAACAGCTGGGATACGTTGCTCCCCCTTCATACGGATTGCTGCCTTGGCAATTGAAACAGCATGGTCCCCCATACGTTCCAAGTCAGATACAGCCTTCAAGACTGTCAAAACAGTACGCAAGTCCTGAGAAACAGGTTGTTGGAGAGCAATCATTTCAAATGATTTCTTCTCCAACTTCACTTCGTATTCGTTTACTTCTGCATCGTCTTCGATGACTTCTTTGGCCAAATCACGATCATGTGTAACAAAGGCACGCACTGTACGATTGATTTGGGATAGCACTTCTTGTCCCATGGCATAGAACTGGTTGTGCAATTTCTCCAAATCTTCTTCAAATTGAGAACGTAACATCATTTATCTCCTTATCCAAATTTTCCTGAAATGTAATCTTCTGTTTCCTTGTGTTGCGGGTTGAGGAACATCTTCTTGGTATCGTTAAACTCAATCAAATCTCCATCAAGGAAAAATCCTGTCTTGTCAGAGATACGAGAGGCTTGTTGCATAGAACGCGTAACCAAGAGCATGGTGTATTTATCTTTTAGACCATACAAGGTCTCCTCAATCTTACCAGCAGAGATAGGATCCAAGGCAGAAGTCGGTTCATCCAAGAGAATGATTTTAGGACTGGTTGCCAAGACACGGGCAACACAGACACGTTGCTGTTGTCCACCTGAAAGCCCGATAGCTGAATCATGCAGGCGATCCTTGACCTCATCCCAAATGGAAGCTCGTTGCAAGGCTTTTTCCACTGCTTCATCTAGAACTTGCTTGTCCTTCACTCCATTGATACGAAGTCCATAGACAACATTTTCGTAGATGGACATAGGGAAAGGGTTTGGCTGTTGGAAAACCATACCGATTTCCTTCCGCAATTCAACTGTATCTGTACGTGGGCTGTAAATATTATGGCCGTTATAAACTACTGAACCAGTTGTGGTCACCTCTGGATTGAGATCCCCCATGCGGTTGATAGCCTTAAGAAGGGTTGATTTTCCTGATCCAGATGGACCAATCAAGGCTGTAATCTCCTTAGGTTGGAAAGAGAGGGAAACACTATTCAAGGCCTTCTTTTGATTGTAGTAAACGGACAGGTCTGACACCTGTAAAATCGCTTCTGTCATACTGTTTCCTTTCTATCCAAAGTGTCCTGTTACGTAGTCATTGGTTGACTGTAGTTTGGCATTTTGGAAAATATTAGACGTCTTATCATACTCAATCAAGTCACCCAAGTAGAAAAATCCTGTGTAGTCACTAGCACGCGCAGCCTGTTGCATACTGTGGGTCACGATGATGATGGTAAAGTCCTTCTTTAATTCCAGCATAGTTTCTTCCAGCTGGGCTGTCGCAATCGGATCCAAGGCTGACGCCGGCTCATCCATCAAGAGAATATCTGGTTTAACCGAAATAGCACGAGCTATACAGAGACGTTGCTGCTGACCACCTGATAAAGTCAAGGCCGACTTGTGCAAATCGTCTTTGACCTGATCCCAAAGGGCAGCCTGACGAAGAGAAGTTTCCACAATTTCATCCAAAACTTGCTTGTCCTTAACTCCTGCACGTTCATGGGCAAAAGTGATATTGCGGTAGATAGACTTGGCAAAGGGATTTGGTCGTTGGAAGACCATTCCGATGTGTTTACGCATCTCATAAACATTGATTTCTGGACGGTTAACATCAATTCCTTGATAGAGGATTTGACCTGTTACCTTGGCAATATCAATGGTATCATTCATACGATTGAGACTGCGGAGGTAGGTTGATTTTCCTGATCCAGATGGGCCAATTAAGGCTGTGATTTTATTTTTTTCAAATTGCATATCGATGCCCTTGATAGATTCTTTTTTACCGTAGTAAACATGTAAATCCTTAGTAGAGAGGGCCACTTTCTCTTCAGGAAAGGTGATGATATGCTTTTCATCCCAATTATATTTTGACATGGCTTCTCCTTTAGGCAGCGGTTAATTTCTTATGTAGGTAGCTTCCGAGTTTGCGGGCTCCAAAGTTAAAGATGAGGATAAAGATGAGGAGCACGGCGGCAGAACCTGCTGACACGATGGTTCCATCTGGAATGGTTCCTTCGCTATTGACCTTCCAGATGTGGACAGCCAAGGTTTCTGCTTGACGGAAGATAGAGATTGGGCTAGTCACACTGAGAATATTCCAGTTAGACCAATCTAGGGCTGGAGCGGATTGTCCTGCTGTATAGATAAGAGCTGCTGCCTCACCAAAAATACGACCAGAAGCTAAGACGACCCCAGTCACAATACCTGGAAGGGCTTCTGGAATGACCACATGGACCACAGTCTCCCAACGAGAAATCCCAAGAGCCAGACCAGCCTCACGTTGCGTATGGTGAACGTGTTTCAAACTGTCCTCAACATTTCGAGTCATCTGAGGCAAGTTAAAGACTGTCAAGGCCAAGGCACCTGAAATGATTGAAAATCCATACTCAAACTGAACTACAAAGATCAAATAACCAAAGAGACCAACAACCACAGATGGCAGTGAAGACAAGATTTCAATACAGGTTCTGACAAAATTGGTTACAGGACCTTTTTTAGCATATTCGGCTAGGAAAATCCCAGCCCCCATAGACAAGGGAACAGAAATAATCAAGGTAATGACCAAAAGGAAGAAGGAATTATAGAGCTGAATTCCAATCCCTCCACCTGCTTGGTAAGAAGATGATTTGCCAGTCAAGAAAGACCAAGAGATGTGAGGCAAACCACGAACCAAGATATAAAGAATCAAGGATGCCAAGATAGCAACGATAATTCCTGCAATCGAGTAGAGGACAGCTGTTGCAATTTTATCTAATTTCTTAGCGTGCATAGTTTTTCTTTCCTCTTTCTTTCGTAATCAATTTAATCACACTGTTAAATGCCAAACTCATCAAGAGCAAGACTAAAGCCAGTGACCAGAGAACGTTATTGTCAACTGTTCCCATAACGGTATTTCCGATACCCATGGTCAAAACAGAGGTCAAGGTCGCAGCAGGTGTTGTTAGTGAAGTTGGTACAACGGCTGAGTTTCCGACCACCATCTGAATGGCCAAGGCCTCACCAAAGGCACGCGCCATCCCAAAGACCACTGCAGTGAAAATCCCTGAACGCGCCGCCTTCAAGGTCACGCGCCATATAGTTTGCCAACGAGTGGCTCCCATGGCCAAACTAGCTTCGCGGTAGTGACGAGGCACCGCACGCAAGCTATCCGTTGTCATAAAGGTTACCGTCGGTAAAATCATGACAAAAAGAACGAAAATCCCTGATAAAATCCCAAAACCAGTTCCACCAAAGACACTGCGGACAAAGGGAACTACGACCTGCAAACCAATAAATCCATAGACGACTGAAGGAATCCCAACTAGCAATTCAATGGCTGGTTGCAAGATTCTCGCACCTTTTGGTGAGACTTCGGTCATAAAGACAGCTGCTCCAATGGCAAAAGGAGTTGCGATAAGAGCTGAAAGGATTGTGACAATAAAGGAACCCAAAATCATGGGAAGGGCACCAAATTGTTTACCTGAAGGATTCCAAGTTTGTCCAAAGAGGAAATCAAAGATATTGACTCCATTGACAAAGAAGGTCGACAAACCCTTTTGGGCTACAAAAATCAAAATCATAGCAACGATGATAACAATCAAAGACAGACAGGCAAAGGTCAAGCCTTTCCCTAGTTTCTCTAGACGAGAGTTCTTTGAGGAAGAAAGTAATTTTTTAGCTAATTCTTCTTGATTCATTAGTGACTCCCTTCTAGTGCTGTCACCGTTCCGACAGCATCTTTTTCAACCTTCATTTCCTTGACAGAAATATAGCCCATTCCCTTAACGATTCCGCTTTGCGCTTCATCTGAGAGGACAAAGTTGAGAAATTCTGCCACCAATTCGTTTGGCTGACCTAGGGTGTACATGTGTTCATAAGACCACAAAGGCCAGTTATTGGTTGTAACATTTTCTGCAATCGGCTCATAGCCGTTCAACTTCATACGTTTAACTGAGTCATCCACATAGGCAAAGGCTAGGTAAGAAATGGCTCCTGGTGTCTGGGAAACAATGTTTTTGACCATCCCATTTGAATCCTGTTCTTGACTCTGCACGGCAGATTGGCCATCCATGACAACACTATCAAAGGTTGCACGCGAACCAGAACTTGCCGCGCGGTTGATAATAGAAATGGCTAGGTCTTTCCCTCCAACCTCTTTCCAGTTGGTTACTTGGCCTGTGAAGATGCTACGGAGTTGTTCAGTTGTCAGATTTTCAACATCAACTTCCTTATTCACAATCACCGCCAAGCCCGCTACCGCAACCTTGTGGTCCACTAGGGCTGAGGCGTTAATACCGTCTTTTTCTTCGGCAAATACGTCTGAATTTCCTACATCAACAGCTCCAGACTGAACCTGAGACAGACCTGTACCAGACCCGCCACCTTGGACGTTGACTGTTTTCCCAACGTGCAAAGAGCCGAATTCATCTGCTGCTGCTTCGACCAAGGGCTGAAGAGCCGTTGAACCAACAGCTGTCATGGATTCTCCACGATCAATCCAGCTAGCACATCCCGCCAAAGAACCTGCCAGCAAAAGAGCCGCAAGGGATAGAGCGAGTTTTTTCCTTTTTTTCACTG
Organism: Streptococcus mitis; assembly: GCF_946188695.1. Lineage (GTDB taxonomy): Bacteria > Bacillota > Bacilli > Lactobacillales > Streptococcaceae > Streptococcus > Streptococcus mitis_DF. The sequence continues at coordinate 51,494 of NZ_CAMHWI010000015.1, forward strand.
TTTTTCTCCTTGAAAATAATGGTGAATGGTTTGAATTTTTTCAACTATTTATTTATGTTTTCCTTTTGAAAATTGGGAGCCAACTAAAGTTCTTATACTCAATGAAAATCAAAGAGCAAACTAGGAAACTAGCCGCAGGCTGCTCAAAACACTGTTTTGAGGTTGTGGATAGAACTGACGAAGTCAGTAACCATACATACGGCAAGGCGACGTTGACGCGGTTTGAAGAGATTTTCGAAGAGTATTAGCTTGGTTTAACTAGAAATTTGCTTAGTTGCCTTTCCCACCAATTTTGACTTAAAATGAAAGACAATTTGAAAAAAATCCATACTTCCACTATAACATAGACAAGCTACTTTGACTAGCATTTTCACTTGAATCTGAGGCCTTTTGGAAAATAATTTTTCAAAACATTTCCAGTCACCTTAGCAAAGCCCAAACCATTGCCTTGAACCAAAACTTGGTACCAACCATTTGGCAGACTTTCCGCCAGATGAACGGTTTCTCCAGCCACATACTTTACAAACGCTTCTTGGTCAATTTCAACCGACTGCTTGACCTGACTTGGTTTCAAGGCTAGGCCAAGAGCGAAACTGGGTTCAAAGCGTTTCTTCTTAAAGGTACCCAGATGCAGACCATTGCGGGCAATCTTGAGCTTCCCTAGATCTGGCAAGAGTTCTGGCAATAGATAAAGCTGATCTCCAAAAGTCTGCAAGATACCCGGTAAATTAACCTTCAAGTGATTTTGGGCAAATTCCTGCCACAAGGCAACTTGTTCTCGGCTGAGGTTGCTCTTACTTGCCTTAAATTTAGGGGCTGGATTTTCACCTTTAAACTGTAGATGGGCTACAAACTGCCCCTCTCCCTTAAAATGATGAGGATACATCCGAGCCGTTTCTGGCAGGTCAATTCCCGCTACCATTCCATTGATATGTTCAACTGGCAACAAGTCAAGATCATACTCATCCAACAACCAATTGACAATCTCTTCGTTTTCCTCAGGTGCCCAGGTACAGGTCGAATAAACCAGACGGCCACCTTCAGCTAGCATGGTCACTGCATCTGCCAGAATTTCTCTTTGCAAACTAGCACATTGACTCGGATAATCAAGACTCCAATAGTCCATAGCATCTGGCTGCTTACGGAACATTCCTTCCCCCGAGCAAGGGGCATCAAGAACAATGAGATCAAAATAACCTTTAAAGACCTTGGCCAAGCGGTCAGCAGATTCATTGGTCACTACGGCATTTGTCGCTCCAAAGCGCTCCATGTTTTCGACTAAAATCTTAGCCCGCTTGCTTGAAATTTCGTTGGAGACAAGAAGGCCCTCTCCTGCTAGATAGGCTGCCAGTTGGGTTGATTTACCACCAGGCGCAGCGGCCAAGTCCAAGACCTTCATCCCAGGACTGGGCTGTGCTACCTGAGCTACCATCTGAGCAGCGGGTTCTTGCGAATAAACCAAACCAGTAGCATGTTCAGGCGATTTCCCTGAAACCTTCCCATAATGTCCCCAAGGGGTTTGAGGAATGGGATCAGAAAAGGAAACTGGCGCTTCTTTTAAAGGATTGACCCGAAAGGCCGAAACCGCTTCCTCCTCAAAAGAGGCAAGAAAATTTCTTGCCTCATCTCCTAGTATCTCTTCATATTTTTCAACAAATCCTTCTGGAAATTGCATTTAAGTTTTTTCCTTTCGTAAATATATGACTGAATTTCCTCCTGCATCTCAAGAGGCACCATCATAACAGGCTGTCTAGTTTCAAAATCAAGAGCTTCACCAGAAAGAGTCATAACCCGATAGCCCAGACTTTCCCCTAAAATACTAGCCGCAGCATAATCCCATGGTTGCAGATAGGTGACATAGGTCAACAAACGCCCTGACAAAATCTTTGCAAAACTAATGGCCGCACTCCCATAGACACGAACACCAAGAACCGCTTGGCTCAAATCAGCCAGCCCCCATTCATTGGTTTCCAGCATACCACTATTTCCTGCAATAAGGAAATCTCCAAGTGGTTTTGCTTTAAAGGGAGCTAGGGGTTTATGATTGCGACAAACCTTAAACTTACCACCACCGTGATAACAATCCCCTTTGACCACATCATAAATCAGGCCAAACTGCCCCTGACCATTTTCAAAATAAGCCATCATGACTGCAAAATCTTCCTGCTGGGCTACAAAATTATTGGTACCATCAATGGGATCAATGACCCAAACCTTGCCCTCTTGAACTGAAGCTCGCAAACAGCCTTCCTCAGCACAAATCTTATCCTCAGGATAACGGGACAAAATCTCACTAACCAAGAATTCCTGAACTTCCTTGTCCAGTCTGGTCACCAAGTCTGTCGGAGAGGTTTTTGTCTCAACCTGCAAGTCTTCCTGCATGTGGTCAAGGATATACTGGCCCGCTTTCTTAATGAGCTCTTTAGCAAATTCAAACTTACTTTCCAAGAGAAATCTTTCCTTCCCCTTTTTCCTTAGCCACCTGAACTGCTCGGTAAAGCGAATAGCCACTGACTGTTTCAAATTCTCGTCCCAAACGTTTCTCTTCACTCTTGCTTGGCACAACCAATTTGAATCCCTTATAGGAGTTTAGTAACTTTTTAGCCTCTACCTTGCTTTCATAGGCAGCTTCAACATCATTAAAAAAAGAAAGCACTGAAGCAAGTTCTTCAGTGCTCCACGACAAATCTAGTGGGTAACTATACTGTTTGTTCATTAACTGATACCAGCTCTCATTCTTGCTTCTTTTAGTTCTTGCTTACGGTAACTACGAGGGAGAAAAGCACGAATCTCATCTTCATTAAAACCGATCTGCATGCGTTTGGCATCGATAATAATTGGGCGACGCAAAAGACTAGGATACTGCTCAATCAAATGAAGCAATTCCGATACCGAAATACTCTCTACATCAATATCTAATTTTTGAAAAATTTTTGAACGAGTTGAAATGATGTCATCAGTACCATTTTCGGTCAAGGAAAGAATATGTTGCAATTCTTTTCTCGTTAAGGGACTGGTCATAATATTGTGTTCCTCAAAGGGAACCTTATGTTTTTCTAACCAGGCCTTTGCCTTACGACATGAAGTACAGCTCGGTGATAGAAATAGTGTAATCATGCTTTTCTCTTCTTATCTATACTTTGCTACTTCTATTATACAAAAAAATAAAGCGCTTGACTAGAGATTTTTAGAAAAAAAGCCTATTTTTCAAGAAAAATAGACTGTTTGCGAACGATGGACGCAATTGTAATTTAATTAATTCACTCTTATACTCTTCGAAAATCTCTTCAAACCGCGTCAACGTCGCCTTGCCGTACTCAAGTACAGCCTGCGGCTAGTTTCCTAGTTTGCTCTTTAATTTTCATTGAGTATTAACGATAGTTTCGAATCACATACTTAATTTATTTATGCAAACCAAAAACATCCTTAGTATTACTACTTACGGCTTTTCAGGTATAGAAAACCAAAGAAGCTTTCATAGAGGGCGAAAAAGAGGAGGAAGGCATGCAGGAAGAAGGTCTCTGGCAAAATCAGAATAACTGGATCCTTGGCTGGATCAAAAAGCCAGGTATCATCTCCCACAAAGAGAATTTGATGGAAAAGGGTAAAGAATTGGTCAAAACCAATCAAAACTCCCCCAAGTCCAATCAGTAAAGGCAAAACCACTAGAGTCAGAAGCCCTTTACTAAATAGAGATAAAAAGCCCTTTTTCACAATCTTATTGACAAAGAAATAGAAGCTTGGTAGTGTCACAAGGGCAACTAATTGAACTAAGTGAAAGAGATTCTTGACAACCGCAAAATGGTGCAGACCAGCTGCTGACGAACGAAAATCTGGCATCTCTAGAACCTGACTAAAAGGATTGGTCAGGTAATTCATCAAGATATGAAAGTTGTACTGAATGGTTTCTGGTTTTAGATAAACCCGATTTGTTAAATTCAGCCACTGAATTTCCAATGGATAAACAATCCAAGCCAGATAAATAGTCAGAAGGATTGAGAGGGAGAGGAGAAAGAACATAGAGCCCCAAAAAGTCAGTTTAGTTTTCATCAAAGTTCCACTCCACAAGGCTAGAAACCACATGAGTCGGTGCGATTGGCAGGTCTGCTACTTCTTCTGCCTTAGTGAAACCTGTCGTCACCAAGAGCGTTGGAATGCCATTGTCAATCCCTGCTCGGATATCAGTTAAATAGTTATCTCCAACCATAATCAACTCTTCACGTTTCAAGCCTAAGTGCTCAACTGCCTTGTCCATAATGATGGCATTTGGTTTTCCGATATAAACCGGCTTCACTCGTGTTGCTACTTCAAGCAGCGTAATCAGTGAACCAGCACCTGGCAAAAGACCCCGTTCTGTCGGGATGTTGAGGTCAGGATTGGTTCCAATAAAATGGGCACCCTTTTGGATCGCCAGAGTTGCTGTCGCAAATTTTTCATAGTCGACTTGCCAGTCCAGTCCTACTACTACATAGGCTGGATTTTCCTTGTCTTCGACATAACCAGCCGCCTTGATGGCTTCCTTGAGCCCTGCTTCTCCGATGACGTAGACCGTCTTTTCCAGTCCCAAGTCATTCATATAGTCGATAGTTGCCAAAGTCGCTGTGTAGACAGTCGATAGGGGCGTATCGATATTAAAATTCTGAGCCAGCATCTCCTGAACACTCTCTGGAGTGCGGGTTGTATTGTTGGTTACAAAGAGATAGGGAATGTCCCGCTTTTGCAATTCATGGACAAAAGCCTCTCCTGCCGGAATTCTGTCTTTCCCCTTATAAATGGTTCCGTCTAAATCAATTAAATAGCCTTTATATTTCATACTTTCTCCCTAATCCTTTTTTATTTCTTGCCAAGTGATAATAGCTTGGGCATTGGTAGCCCCGTCGCTTGTAATTTCATGCTTGCTTTCCAGTCCAATCCATTCAACAGACGATGTAATCACCCCACCTGGTCGAACTTCCTTGACATACTTGAGGTTGATTTTCTTGGGAATATACTGGGTCAAAAAATCCGCTCCCATGACCTCAAAAATCCAGTCCAAGTATTTACTGTTATTGACATGACCATTCATATCCAAGTCGTAAAAACGAACATGGTAATCCTTGCTGACAGGCTCTTCCAAGGACTCATACTTTGGTCCGCGGATAAGTTTTTTATCAAAATCAGACTGGTAAGGAGCCACAATCTCAGGTTCGACAGCATGAACTTTTCGACTGTCTCTATCCATGAGAACAAAGGTCGCCATCATGTGGATAAGCTCCTGCCCCGTTTCATCATAAATGGTAAAGCGACGATAGCAAAAGAGTCGATTGTAGCTCAAAGCTTCCGTTTCAATGGTAATTTCTTCCGCAAAACGAGGCAAACGAACCACCTCAATATCATAGTCTGTGATAATCCAGACCAGATTATAGTCCTCCAAAATGGTCTTATCACTAACTCCCAGTTCAATCGACTGCATCCCTGAAACTTGCAGAGACAGCAAAATCACATCTGGAAGTTTGATATGACCGTTCATATCCGCCATATCAAAAGGAATTTTCATTTTCATTTGATAAGTTAAGCCCATGATCCTACTCCAAAATAAATCGTTCTGCTACAGTGTCTCCCAAAAAGAGACCTCTCTTTGTCATGCGCACGCGGTCACCCTCAATCTGCATGAGACCTTGTTGAACCAAGTCTCTGACAATTTCGCCATAAAGTCCCTCAAAAGACCGACCAAATTTTTCCTCAAATCGCACCATGGAAACCCCTGATTTCTTGCGGAGTCCCAAGAACATTTCTTCTTCCATTTGCTCTTTTTGACTCAGGTGCTCTTCTGTGATACGAGCATTGCCTTCCTCAACCGCACTGAGATAATGACGAATGGGACCATGGTTTTTATATCGAACACCATTGACATAGCCAGACGCCCCAGCACCGATGCCATAGTATTCAGCATTGTCCCAGTACATGAGATTGTGGCGACTTTCAAAACCAGACTTTGAGAAATTGGAAATCTCATAATGCTCAAAACAAGCTCGCTCTAGCTCTGCAATGATGTACTCAAACATCTCCGCTTCCAGTTCCTCTTTAGGCAGAGGCAATTTCCCTCGTCGCATACGGTTCATAAAGACCGTATGATTTTCCAAAATCAAGCTATACAAACTCATATGAGGAATATCAAGTCCAATGGCCTTAGCCACATTTTCCTTGACCTGCTCCATGGTCTGACCAGGTAGCGCATAAATCAAATCAATGGAGATATTGTCAAAACCAGCCAGTTTCAGGCGGTCAATATTTTCATAAATATCCTTCTCCAAATGACTGCGACCAATCTTTTTCAGCATCTTATCATCAAAGGTCTGCACACCTAGCGAAACACGATTGACAGCTGAGTTCTTCAAAACAGCTATCTTATCTGCATCCAAGTCGCCTGGATTGGCTTCAATGGTCAACTCTTCCAAGGCAGACAAGTCTAAGTTTTTAGTCAATCCATCCAATAATACCTCCAGTTGCGGAGCTGATAGGGCTGTTGGTGTCCCACCACCGATGTAAAGGGTTGACAACTTTTGAATGTCATAAGAACGAAACTCTTCCAGCAGATGCTCCAAATAGCTATCAACTGGCTGATTCTTGATAAAAACTTTTGAAAAGTCACAATAATAACAAATCTGGGTACAAAACGGGATGTGCACATAGGCTGACGTTGGTTTTTTCTGCATAGTAATTATTATACCACAAAAAGCGAACAATACTTAGAATTCCATTTAACAAAATCCTAGCATTGTTCGCTTTCTTTATCTAAACATTCTTTTTATTTTATGACGAACACGATTCCCAGAACCAATCTAGTTTGTCTTTACAATACAAAAGAATGAATGTTCATTTGACTAAATTTTTAGTCTTCTTTTTTCTTGCGAGCTACAAGTCCAAATCCACTCAATAGTCCAAGAAGTCCTAGAGAGGCAAGAGCGGCATTTGATTTTGTTCCTGTATTTGGCAATACATTTTGAGAATCATTTGACTTAGCTCCATTATCAACAGTAGTCTTAGGATCTACCTGATCTGCATTCGGAGTAACTGCATTTGGAGTTGGAGTAGCTGGTGCTGGTGTATCTTGACCAGAACCTCCATTAGTGTCAGGTTTGACTGGCGTATCAGGTGTCACTGGTGCAACTGGATTTGTATCTGTTGGTGTTGCTGGTGTTACCTTAGCTGGAGTTTCTACTGGAACTTCTACAGCTGGTTGACCTGGTTCAGTAATCTTACCTGTACCTGGAACTTTACCGTCTGGTAATTCACTGTTTGGTACTTTACCTTTACCTTCTTTATCGATTGTAACGATAATTGGGTTTCCATCTTTACCTGGGATTTCTACCTTAGTTCCTGGTGGATATGTTGAGCCATCTGGTTTCTTCGGTGTTACTGTAACGTCACCTGTCTTAGGATCTTGATCCAACTCTATTGTTGGTGTCTTACGAGCTGGTGTTGTTACATCCACTGGTTGTGATGGTTTCTTATTCGGTTCTGTGACTGTTCCTGTACCTGGCAAGTCTCCTTTTGGAAGCTTGTCATTTGGTACTTCACCTGAACCATTGTCACCAATTATAACTGTGATTGTTGTTCCATTTTCTCCTGGAATTTCTACCTTGCTACCTGATGGGTAAGTTGTTCCATCTGGTTTCTTAGGCGTTACAATCGCATTTCCATTTGGTTGTTGAGTAATT
>NZ_CAMHWI010000016.1 GCF_946188695.1 Streptococcus mitis
TAATTCTAGCATAATTCGTCGTCTGAGACTAACTTCCAGTTTTGGGAGAGAGATGGAAGTTACTTTGAGAAGTTACGGTTAGCATATTCGTTTAGGTTTGAAAGTTTACTGACTTTTTTCCTTTTTGGAAAACTTCTAAAATATGGTATAATGAAAAGATAAAGAAGTTGGGGGGGTAGAAGATGAACATTCAACAATTACGCTATGTTGTTGCCATTGCCAATAGTGGTACTTTCCGTGAAGCTGCTGAAAAGATGTATGTTAGTCAGCCGAGTCTGTCTATTTCTGTTCGTGATTTGGAAAAAGAGTTGGGCTTTAAGATTTTCCGTCGGACCAGCTCAGGGACTTTCTTGACTCGTCGTGGTATGGAATTCTATGAAAAAGCGCAAGAATTGGTCAAGGGATTTGATATTTTTCAAAATCAGTATGCCAATCCTGAGGAAGAAAAAGATGAATTTTCCATTGCTAGCCAGCACTATGACTTCTTGCCACCAACCATTACGGCTTTCTCAGAGCGCTATCCTGATTATAAGAACTTTCGTATTTTTGAATCAACTACTGTTCAAATCTTAGACGAAGTGGCTCAAGGGCATAGTGAGATTGGGATTATCTACCTTAACAATCAAAATAAAAAGGGGATTATGCAACGGGTTGAAAAGCTAGGCCTGGAGGTCATTGAATTGATTCCCTTCCATACCCACATTTATCTCCGCGAGGGGCATCCTTTAGCTCAGAAAGAGGAATTGGTCATGGAGGATTTAGCAGATCTACCAACGGTTCGTTTCACTCAAGAGAAAGACGAGTACCTTTATTATTCAGAGAATTTTGTCGATACCAGCGCTAGCTCACAGATGTTTAATGTGACAGACCGTGCTACCTTGAATGGTATTTTGGAGCGGACAGATGCTTATGCAACAGGTTCTGGATTTTTAGATAGTGATAGTGTCAATGGCATTACAGTTATTCGCCTCAAGGATAACCTAGATAATCGCATGGTCTATGTTAAACGTGAAGAAGTGGAGCTCAGTCAAGCTGGGACTCTCTTTGTAGAAGTCATGCAAGAATATTTTAATCAGAAGAGGAAATCATGAAAAAAAGAGGAATAGTGGCAGTTATTGTATTGCTTTTGATTGCGCTGGATCAGTTAGTTAAATCCTATATCGTCCAGCAGATTCCACTGGGTGAAGTACGCTCTTGGATTCCTAATTTCGTTAGCTTGACCTATCTGCAAAATAGAGGGGCAGCCTTTTCTATCTTACAAGATCAGCAGTTGTTATTCGCTGTCATTACTCTGGTTGTCGTGGTAGGTGCCATTTGGTATTTACATAAACACATGGAGGACTCACTCTGGATGGTTTTGGGTTTGACCTTGATTATCGCAGGTGGACTTGGAAACTTTATTGACAGGATCAGTCAGGGCTTTGTTGTGGATATGTTTCACCTTGACTTTATCAATTTTGCAATTTTCAATGTGGCAGATAGCTATCTGACGGTTGGAGTGATTATTTTATTGATTGCAATGTTAAAAGAGGAAATAAATGGAAATTAAAATTGAAACTGGTGGTCTGCGTTTGGATAAGGCTTTGTCGGATTTGACAGAATTATCACGCAGTCTCGCGAATGAACAAATCAAATCAGGCCAGGTCTTGGTCAATGGTCAAATCAAGAAAGCTAAATACACTGTCCAAGAGGGCGATGTTGTCACTTACCATGTACCAGAGCCAGAGGTCTTAGAGTATGTAGCTGAGAATCTTCCGTTAGAAATCATCTACCAAGATGAGGATGTGGCTGTCATCAACAAGCCTCAGGGGATGGTGGTGCATCCGAGTGCTGGTCATACTAGTGGGACCCTAGTAAATGCCCTTATGTACCATATTAAGGACTTGTCTGGTATCAATGGGGTTCTACGCCCAGGAATTGTTCATCGTATTGATAAGGATACGTCAGGTCTTCTTATGATTGCTAAAAACGATGAGGCGCATCTAGCGCTTGCTCAAGAACTCAAGGATAAAAAGTCTCTCCGCAAATATTGGGCGATTGTTCATGGAAATCTGCCTAATGATCGTGGTGTGATTGAAGCTCCGATTGGTCGTAGTGAAAAAGACCGTAAGAAACAGGCTGTGACTGCTAAAGGGAAGACTGCAGTGACTCGTTTCCACGTCTTGGAACGCTTTGGCGATTATAGCTTAGTGGAGTTGCAGCTAGAGACAGGTCGCACTCATCAAATCCGTGTTCACATGGCTTATATTGGCCATCCAGTCGCTGGTGATGAAGTCTATGGTCCTCGTAAGACACTTAAGGGGCATGGACAATTTCTTCATGCCAAGACTTTAGGTTTTACTCATCCGAGAACAGGTGAGACCTTAGAATTTACAGCAGATATCCCAGAGATTTTTAAGGAAACTTTGGAGAAATTAAGGAAGTAAGAATGAAAAAGAAATTGATTAGTTTAGCACTTGCAGGCGCTTTTTTAGGTTTGTCATTGCATGGGAATGTTCAAGCTCAAGAAAGTTCAGGAAATAAAATCCACTTTATAAATGTTCAAGAAGGTGGCAGTGATGCGATTATTCTTGAAAGCAATGGACATTTTGCCATGATTGATACAGGAGAAGATTATGATTTCCCAGATGGAAGTGATTCACGTTATCCATGGAGAGAAGGAATTGAAACGTCTTATAAGCATGTTCTAACAGACCGTGTCTTTCGTCGTTTGAAGGAATTGGGTGTTCAAAAACTTGATTTTATTTTGGTAACCCATACTCACAGTGATCATATTGGAAATGTTGATGAATTACTGTCTACCTATCCAGTTGACCGAGTCTATCTTAAAAAATATAGTGATAATCGTATTACTAATTCTGAACGTTTATGGGATAATCTGTACGGTTATGATAAGGTTTTACAGACTGCTGCAGAAAAAGGTGTTTCAGTTATTCAAACTATCACACAAGGGGATGCTCATTTTCAGTTTGGGGACATGGATATTCAACTCTATAACTATGAAAATGAAACTGATTCCTCAGGTGAATTAAAGAAAATTTGGGATGATAATTCTAATTCCTTGATTAGCGTGGTAAAAGTCAATGGTAAGAAAATTTACCTTGGGGGCGACTTAGATAATGTTCATGGAGCAGAAGACAAGTATGGTCCTCTCATTGGAAAAGTTGATTTGATGAAGTTTAATCATCACTATGATACTAATAAATCAAACACCAAGGATTTCATTAAAAATTTGAGTCCGAGTTTGATTGTTCAAACTTCAGATAGTCTACCTTGGAAAAATGGTGTCGATAGTGAGTATGTCAATTGGCTTAAAGAACGAGGAATTGAGAGAATTAACGCAGCCAGCAAAGACTATGATGCGACAGTTTTTGATATTCGACAAGACGGTTTAGTAAACATTTCAACTTCCTACAAGCCGATTCCAAGTTTTCAAGCTGGTTGGCATAAGAGTGCATATGGGAATTGGTGGTATCAAGCACCTGATTCTACAGGAGAGTATGCTGTCGGTTGGAATGAAATCGAAGGTGAATGGTACTATTTTAATCAAAGGGGAATCCTGTTATATAATCAATGGAAAAAATGGAACAATCGTTGGTTCTATTTGACAGACTCTGGTGTTGCTGCTAAAAATTGGAAGAAAATCGCTGGAATCTGGTATTATTTTAACAAAGAAAACCAGATGGAAATTGGTTGGATTCAAGATAAAGAACAGTGGTATTATTTGGATTATGATGGCTCTATGAAGACAGGTTGGCTTCAATATAAGGGTCAATGGTATTACTTTGCTCAATCAGGGGAAATGAAAACGGGCTGGGTAAAAGATAAAGAAACCTGGTATTATATGGATTCTACTGGTATCATGAAGACAGGTGAGATAGAAGTTGCTGGTCATCATTACTATCTAGAAGGTTCAGGAGCTATGAAGCAAGGTTGGCTTAAAAAGGCAAATGATTGGTATTTCTACAAGACAGACGGTTCACGAGCTGTGGGTTGGATTAAAGACAAGGATAAATGGTACTTCTTGAAAGAAAATGGTCAATTACTTGTGAATGGTAAGACACCAGAAGGCTATACTGTTGATTCAAGTGGAGCCTGGTTAGTGGATATTCCGGTCGAGAAATCTTCTACAACTAGAACTACAAGTCATTCAGAAATAAAAGAATCCAAAGAAGTAGTTAAAAAAGAACTAGAAAATAAAGAAACGAGTCAACACGAAAGTATTACAAGTTCTTCAACTAGTCAAGATTTGACTTCTTCAACTTCACAAATCTCTGAAACGAGTGCAAACAAATCGGAATCAGGACAATAGTAAAAAAGAAGGTTTTAGGGCCTTCTTTTTCCTATCAACTCTTTTCTATTTTCTGTCATTCATGTTATAATGGATAAATATGAAGAATCGGAGTGAGACTATGAAATACAAACGTATTGTCTTTAAGGTGGGGACTTCTTCTCTGACGAATGAGGATGGAAGTTTATCACGTAGTAAGGTAAAAGCTATTACCCAGCAGTTGGCTATGTTGCACGAGGCTGGTCATGAATTGATTTTGGTGTCGTCAGGTGCCATTGCTGCAGGTTTTGGGGCCTTAGGATTTAAAAAGCGTCCTACTAAGATTGCTGATAAACAGGCTTCAGCAGCAGTAGGGCAAGGGCTTTTGTTGGAAGAATACACGACCAATCTTCTCTTGCGCCAAATCGTTTCTGCACAAATTTTGCTGACCCAGGATGACTTTGTGGATAAGCGCCGTTATAAAAATGCCCATCAGGCTTTGTCAGTCCTACTTAGCCGTGGGGCGATTCCTATCATCAACGAGAATGATAGTGTCGTCATTGATGAGCTCAAGGTGGGTGACAATGACACTTTAAGTGCCCAGGTAGCGGCCATGGTCCAAGCAGATCTTTTGGTTCTCTTGACAGATGTGGACGGTCTCTATACTGGAAATCCTAATTCAGATCCAAAAGCCAAACGATTGGAGAAAATTGAGACCATCAATCGTGAGATCATCGACATGGCTGGTGGAGCTGGCTCGTCAAATGGAACTGGAGGCATGCTAACAAAAATTAAGGCTGCAACTATTGCGACGGAATCAGGAGTTCCTGTTTATATCTGTTCATCATTGAAGGCAGATGCCATGATTGAGGCGGCTGAAGAGACCAAGGATGGTTCTTACTTTGTTGCGCAAGAGAAGGGACTTCGTACCCAGAAACAATGGCTGGCTTTCTATGCTCAGAGTCAGGGTTCTATTTGGGTTGATAAAGGGGCTGCAGAAGCTCTCTCTCAACATGGAAAGAGTCTTCTCTTATCTGGTATTGTTGAAGCAGAAGGTGCCTTTTCTTACGGTGATATCGTGACAGTATTTGACAAGGAAAGTGGAAAATCACTTGGAAAAGGACGTGTGCAATTTGGTGCATCTGCTTTGGAGGATATGTTGCGTTCTCAAAAAGCCAAGGGTGTCTTGATTCACCGTGACGATTGGATTTCCATTACTCCTGAAATCCAACTACTCTTTACAGAATTTTAGAGGTAAACTATGGTAAGTACACAAGAACAATTTGAACAGGTACAGGCTGTTAAAAAATCAATCAATACAGCTAGTGAAGATGTGAAAAACCAAGCCCTGCTCGCCATGGCTGATCACTTAATAGCAGCTACTGAGGAAATTTTAGCGGCTAATGCCCTCGATATGGAAGCAGCCAAGGGCAAAATTTCAGATGTTATGTTGGATCGTCTTTATTTGGATGCAGGACGCATAGAAGCAATGGCAACTGGGATTCGTGAAGTGGTTGCCTTACCAAATCCCATCGGTGAAGTTTTAGAAACCAATCATCTTGAAAATGGTTTGGTTATCACAAAGAAACGTGTGGCTATGGGTGTTATTGGTATTATCTATGAAAGTCGTCCAAATGTGACTTCTGATGCGGCTGCTTTGGCTCTCAAGAGTGGGAATGCGGTTGTTCTTCGTAGTGGGAAGGATGCCTATCAAACTGCCCATGCTATTGTTAAAGCCTTAAAAAAAGGCTTGGAGACAACGACCATTCACCCAGATGTGATTCAACTGGTGGAAGATACTAGCCGTGAAAGTAGCTATGCTATGATGAAGGCCAAGGGCTATTTAGATCTTCTCATTCCTCGTGGAGGGGCTGGTTTGATCAATGCCGTGGTTGAAAATGCTATCGTACCTGTTATTGAGACAGGGACTGGGATTGTCCATGTCTATGTGGACAAGGATGCAGATGAGGACAAGGCTCTGTCTATCATCAATAATGCTAAAACAAGTCGTCCTTCTGTTTGTAATGCCATGGAGGTTCTACTTGTTCATGAAGCCAAGGCAGCAACCTTCCTTCCTCGCTTGGAGCAAGTGCTGGTTGTAGATCGTAAGGAAGCTGGGTTGGAACCAATTCAATTCCGACTTGATAGCAAAGCAAGTCAGTTTGTTTCAGGCCAAGCAGCTGAAGCACAAGACTTTGATACCGAGTTTTTAGACTATGTCCTAGCTGTTAAAGTTGTGAGCAGTTTAGAAGAAGCGGTTGCCCATATTGAAGCCCACAGTACCCATCATTCAGATGCCATTGTGACGGAAAATGCTGAGGCTGCAGCTTACTTTACAGATCAAGTGGACTCTGCAGCAGTCTATGTCAATGCCTCAACGCGTTTCACCGATGGTGGCCAATTTGGTCTTGGGTGTGAAATGGGGATTTCTACTCAGAAACTCCATGCACGTGGACCAATGGGCTTAAAAGAATTAACCAGTTACAAGTATGTAGTTGCTGGTGATGGACAGATAAGGGAGTAAGAGATGAAGATTGGATTTATCGGTTTGGGGAATATGGGTGCTAGTCTGGCTAAGGCTGTTTTGCAGGCCAAGACGGGCGATGACCTTCTCCTTGCCAATCGTAGTCAAGCAAAAGTAGATGCTTTCATTGCCAACTTTGGTGGTCAGGCTTCCAGCAATGACGAAATCTTCGAAGAAGCAGATGTGATTTTTCTAGGTGTTAAGCCTGCTCAGTTCTCGGACTTGCTTTCTCAATACCAGACCATCCTTGAAAAACGAGAGAGTCTTCTTTTGATTTCCATGGCAGCTGGATTGACTTTAGAAAAACTAGCAAGTCTTATCCCGAGTCAACACCGAATTATTCGTATGATGCCAAATACCCCTGCTTCTATCGGCCAAGGAGTGATTAGTTATGCCTTGTCTCCTAATTGCAGGGCTGAGGACAGTGAGCTCTTTTGTCAGCTATTAGCCAAGGCAGGTCTCTTGGTTGAACTAGGAGAAGGCTTAATTGACGCAGCGACAGGTCTTGCAGGTTGTGGACCAGCCTTTGTCTATCTTTTTATCGAGGCCTTGGCAGATGCAGGTGTTCAGACTGGATTGCCAAGAGAAACGGCATTGAAAATGGCGGCTCAAACTGTGGTAGGAGCTGGACAATTGGTCCTAGAAAGCCAAGAGCATCCTGGGGTCTTGAAAGACCAAGTTTGTAGCCCAGGCGGTTCGACTATTGCTGGTGTAGCGAGCTTAGAAGCGCATGCTTTTAGAGGAACAGTCATGGAGGCAGTTGGTCAAGCCTATAAACGAACACAAGAACTAGGTAAATAAGAGGTGGATGTGTCTGCCTCTTTTATGGTGGTTGATACTCTTCGAAAATCTCTTCAAACTGCGTCAGCTTCCATCTGCAACCTCAAAACAGTGTTTTGAGCAACCTGCGACTAGTTTCCTAGTTTGCTCTTTGATTTTCATTGAGTATGAAATGAGAAGACAAAAAGATTGTCACAAACCCCTATTTTTTTGATAGAATAGAAGTAGTAAAAAAGAAATGAGTTAGACATGTCAAAAGGATTTTTAGTCTCTCTTGAGGGACCAGAGGGAGCAGGCAAGACCAGTGTTTTAGAGGTTCTACTACCAATTTTAGAGGAAAAAGGAGTAGAGGTGCTGACGACCCGTGAGCCAGGCGGAGTCTTGATTGGGGAGAAGATTCGGGAAGTGATTTTGGACCCAAGTCATACTCAGATGGATGCTAAGACAGAACTCCTTCTCTATATTGCTAGTCGCAGACAGCACTTGGTGGAAAAAGTTCTTCCAGCCCTTGACGCTGGTAAGTTGGTCATTATGGACCGCTTCATCGATAGCTCTGTTGCTTATCAGGGATTTGGCCGTGGCTTGGACATTGAAGCCATTGACTGGCTCAATCATTTTGCGACAGATGGCCTCAAACCCGATTTGACCCTCTATTTTGACATTGAGGTGGAAGAAGGACTGGCTCGCATTGCTGCTAATAGTGACCGTGAGGTCAATCGTTTGGACTTGGAAGGTTTGGACTTGCATAAAAAAGTTCGTCAAGGCTACCTTTCTCTTCTGGACAAAGAAGGAAATCGCATTGTCAAGATTGATGCCAGTCTCCCTTTGGAACAAGTTGTGGAAACTACCAAGGATATCTTGTTTGATAGAATGGGCTTGGCTAAATGAAACAAGAAGAATTAAAGGCTTGGCAACCAGACCAGTTTGACCGCTTTGTCCGTATCCTAGAACAAGATCAGCTCAATCATGCCTATCTCTTTTCAGGTTTCTTTGGGAGCTTGGAAATGGCGCAGTTTTTAGCTAAGAGCCTCTTTTGTACAGATAAAGTAGGTGTTTTACCATGTGATAAATGCCGAAATTGTAAGCTGATTGAACAGGAAGAGTTTCCAGATGTTACCTTGATTAAGCCAGTCAATCAGGTCATCAAGACAGAACGTATTCGTGAATTGGTGGGTCAGTTTTCGCAAGCAGGGATTGAAAGCCAACAACAGGTCTTTATTATCGAGCAAGCGGATAAAATGCATCCCAACGCAGCTAACTCTCTGCTTAAGGTCATCGAAGAACCCCAGAGTGAGGTTTATATTTTCTTCTTGACCAGCGATGAGGAAAAGATGTTGCCGACCATCCGTAGTCGAACCCAGATTTTCCATTTTAAAAAGCAAGAAGAAAAACTCATCTTACTCTTAGAACAAATGGGGCTTGTTAAGAAAAAAGCGACTCTTTTAGCCCAGTTTTGTCAATCAAGTGCTGAAGCAGAAAAACTGGCAAATCAGGCAAGTTTTTGGACCTTGGTCGATGAAAGTGAACGCCTGCTGACCTGGTTATTAGCTAAGAAAAAAGAAAGTTATTTGCAGGTTGCTAAATTAGCCAACTTAGCAGATGACAAGGAAAAACAAGATCAGGTTTTACGGATTCTTGAAGTCCTCTGTGGGCAGGATCTCTTGCAATCAAGAATTCGGGTGATTCTACAAGATTTGTTAGAAGCTAGAAAAATGTGGCAAGCTAATGTCAGCTTTCAAAATGCCATGGAATATCTGGTCTTGAAAGAAATATAAACTCAAAAATGAAGGATAAAGAAAGGAAAGGGCTGTTTTATGGACAAAAAAGAATTATTTGACGCGCTGGATGATTTTTCCCAACAGTTATTGGTAACCTTGGCCGATGTGGAAGCCATCAAGAAAAATCTCAAGAGCCTAGTAGAGGAAAATACAGCTCTTCGCTTGGAAAATTCTAAGTTGCGCGAACGCTTAGGTGAGGTGGAAGCAGATGCTCCCGTCAAGGCCAAGCATGTTCGTGAAAGTGTTCGTCGCATTTATAAAGACGGATTTCACGTATGTAATGATTTTTATGGGCAACGTCGAGAACAGGACGAGGAATGTATGTTCTGTGACGAGTTGTTATACAGGGAGTAAGCATGCAGATTCAAAAAAGTTTTAAGGGGCAGTCTCCCTATGGCAAGCTTTATCTAGTGGCAACGCCGATTGGCAATCTAGATGATATGACTTTTCGCGCCATCCAGACCTTGAAAGAAGTGGATTGGATTGCGGCTGAGGACACGCGCAATACAGGTCTTTTGCTCAAGCATTTTGACATTTCGACCAAGCAGATCAGTTTTCATGAGCACAATGCAAAGGAAAAAATTCCTGATTTGATTGGTTTCTTGAAAGCAGGACAAAGTATTGCTCAGGTATCCGATGCGGGTTTGCCTAGTATCTCAGACCCTGGTCATGATTTGGTCAAGGCAGCTATTGAGGAAGAAATTGCAGTTGTCACTGTTCCAGGTGCCTCTGCAGGGATTTCTGCCTTGATTGCCAGTGGTTTAGCACCACAGCCCCATATTTTTTACGGTTTTTTACCAAGAAAATCAGGCCAGCAAAAGCAATTTTTCGACTCGAAAAAAGACTATCCTGAAACACAAATTTTCTATGAATCTCCTCATCGTGTGGCAGATACATTAGAAAATATGCTAGAAGTCTACGGTGACCGCTCGGTCGTCTTGGTCAGGGAATTGACCAAAATTTATGAAGAATACCAGCGAGGTACCATTTCAGAGTTATTAGAAAGCATAGCTGAAACGCCACTCAAGGGCGAATGCCTTCTCATTGTTGAAGGTGCAAGCCAGGATGTGGAGGACAAGGACGAGGAGGACTTGTTTTCAGAAATCCAAGCCCGCATTCAGCAAGGTATGAAGAAAAACCAAGCTATCAAGGAAGTCGCTAAGATTTACCAGTGGAATAAAAGCCAGCTATACGCTGCCTACCACGACTGGGAAGAAAATGACTAAACAGGGAAGTTTGCCTTCTTCCCTTTTTTTGTTATACTAGTAGAAGAAAAAATTAGAAAGATTTGTGGGTGTTAAACAAGTTAGTGCCTTGTTTTGATATGAACTTAGGTTCCACCCAAAGAGGTATTAGTGTCGTGTCTCAATCTTATATCAATGTTATCGGTGCTGGTTTGGCAGGATCTGAAGCAGCCTACCAAATCGCAGAGCGTGGTATTCCAGTTAAACTCTATGAAATGCGTGGTGTCAAATCAACACCTCAACACAAAACAGACAATTTTGCTGAGTTAGTTTGTTCTAATTCCTTGCGTGGGGATGCTCTTACAAATGCTGTCGGGCTTCTCAAGGAAGAAATGCGTCGCTTGGGTTCTGTCATCTTGGAATCAGCAGAAGCTACACGTGTTCCTGCTGGTGGTGCCCTTGCGGTGGACCGTGATGGTTTCTCTCAAATGGTGACCGAAAAAGTGGCTAATCATCCCTTGATTGAGGTGGTTCGTGATGAAATTACAGAATTGCCAGCTGATGTTATTACAGTTGTCGCTACTGGTCCTTTGACTAGCGATGCTCTGGCTGAAAAGATTCATGCCCTTAATGACGGCGATGGTTTCTATTTCTACGACGCGGCAGCGCCTATTATCGATGTCAACACTATTGATATGAGCAAGGTCTATCTCAAGTCTCGTTATGACAAGGGAGAGGCGGCCTATCTCAATGCCCCTATGACTAAACAAGAGTTTATGGATTTTCATGAAGCCTTGGTCAATGCGGAAGAAGCACCGCTTAATTCTTTCGAAAAAGAAAAGTACTTTGAAGGTTGTATGCCTATCGAAGTCATGGCCAAACGTGGTATTAAAACCATGCTTTATGGACCTATGAAGCCAGTCGGGCTTGAGTATCCAGACGACTACACAGGACCTCGTGATGGAGAGTTCAAAACACCGTATGCAGTTGTTCAACTTCGTCAGGATAATGCAGCTGGTAGCCTATACAATATTGTTGGTTTCCAGACACACCTCAAATGGGGAGAACAAAAGCGTGTTTTCCAAATGATTCCAGGTCTTGAAAATGCGGAGTTTGTTCGTTATGGGGTCATGCACCGCAATTCTTACATGGATTCACCAAATCTTCTGGAGCAGACCTACCGTTCTAAGAAGCAACCTAATCTCTTCTTTGCTGGTCAGATGACGGGTGTGGAAGGCTATGTTGAATCAGCAGCATCAGGCTTGGTTGCGGGTATTAACGTGGCTCGTCTCTTCAAGGGTGAAAGTGAAGCAATCTTCCCAGAGACCACAGCGATTGGAAGTCTGGCTCATTACATCACCCATGCGGACAGCAAACATTTCCAACCAATGAATGTCAATTTTGGGATCATCAAGGAGCTGGAAGGCGAACGTATCCGTGATAAGAAGGCTCGTTATGAAAAAATTGCAGAGCGTGCACTTAGCGACTTAGAGGAATTTTTAACGGTCTAATTTTTTTGAAAGAATTGCTCATGATACTATAAAAATCTTAGAAATTGTGATAAAATAGGTAGGATAAAAAAAGGAGAGTGAAAATGGCGAATCCCAAGTATAAACGTATTTTAATCAAGTTATCAGGTGAAGCCCTTGCCGGTGAACGTGGCGTAGGGATTGATATCCAAACAGTTCAAACAATCGCAAAAGAGATTCAAGAAGTTCATAGCTTAGGTATCGAAATTGCCCTTGTTATTGGTGGAGGAAATCTCTGGCGTGGAGAACCTGCAGCAGAAGCAGGAATGGACCGCGTTCAGGCAGATTACACAGGAATGCTTGGGACTGTTATGAATGCTCTTGTGATGGCAGATTCATTGCAACAAGTTGGGGTTGATACACGTGTGCAAACAGCTATTGCTATGCAACAAGTAGCAGAGCCTTATGTCCGTGGACGTGCCCTTCGTCACCTTGAAAAAGGCCGTATCGTTATCTTTGGTGCTGGAATTGGTTCACCTTACTTCTCAACAGATACAACAGCGGCCCTTCGTGCGGCTGAAATTGAAGCGGATGCCATCCTTATGGCTAAAAATGGTGTCGACGGTGTTTACAATGCCGATCCTAAGAAGGACAAGACAGCCGTTAAGTTTGAAGAATTGACCCACCGTGATGTTATCAATAAAGGTCTTCGTATCATGGACTCAACAGCTTCAACCCTCTCAATGGACAACGACATTGACTTGGTTGTCTTCAATATGAACCAACCAGGCAACATCAAACGTGTCGTATTTGGTGAAAATATCGGAACAACAGTTTCAAATAATATCGAAGAAAAGGAATAAGAAAGATTATGGCTAACGCAATTATTGAAAAAGCTAAAGAGAGAATGACCCAGTCTCACCAATCACTTGCTCGTGAATTTGGTGGTATCCGTGCGGGTCGTGCCAATGCAAGCTTGCTTGACCGTGTACATGTAGAATACTATGGAGTAGAAACTCCCCTTAACCAAATCGCTTCAATTACCATTCCAGAAGCGCGTGTTTTGTTGGTAACACCATTTGATAAGTCTTCATTGAAAGACATCGAACGTGCCTTGAACGCTTCTGATCTTGGTATCACACCAGCTAACGACGGTTCTGTGATTCGCTTGGTTATTCCTGCTCTTACAGAAGAAACTCGTCGTGACCTTGCTAAAGAAGTGAAGAAGGTCGGCGAAAATGCTAAAGTGGCTGTCCGCAATATCCGTCGCGATGCTATGGACGAAGCTAAGAAACAAGAAAAAGCAAAAGAAATCACTGAAGACGAATTGAAGACTCTTGAAAAAGACATTCAAAAAGTAACAGACGATGCTGTTAAACACATCGACGACATGACTGCCAACAAAGAAAAAGAACTTTTGGAAGTCTAAAAATAAACAGAAAAACTCAGTTGGCATTGCTGGCTGAGTTTTATTCGAAAGAAGGAAATATGAATACAAATCTTGCAAGTTTTATCGTTGGACTCATCATCGATGAGAATGACCGCTTTTACTTTGTGCAAAAGGATGGCCAAACCTATGCGCTTGCCAAGGAAGAAGGTCAGCATACGGTAGGTGATACGGTTAAAGGTTTCGCCTATACAGATATGAAGCAAAAGCTCCGCTTGACAACTCTAGAAGTCACTGCTACGCAGGAACAATTTGGTTGGGGAACCGTAACAGAAGTTCGTAAAGACTTGGGTGTCTTTGTGGATACAGGTCTACCTGATAAAGAAATCGTTGTGTCACTCGATATTCTCCCTGAGCTCAAGGAACTCTGGCCTAAGAAGGGGGATCAACTCTACATCCGTCTTGAAGTGGACAAGAAAGACCGTATCTGGGGACTTTTGGCCTATCAAGAAGACTTCCAACGTCTGGCTCGTCCTGCCTACAACAATATGCAGAACCAAAACTGGCCAGCCATTGTATACCGCCTCAAGTTGTCAGGAACTTTTGTTTACCTACCAGAAAATAATATGCTTGGTTTTATCCATCCTAGCGAACGTTACGCAGAGCCACGATTGGGGCAAGTGTTGGATGCGCGCGTTATTGGGTTCCGTGAAGTGGACCGTACCTTGAACCTTTCCCTTAAACCACGTTCTTTTGAGATGTTGGAAAATGATGCTCAGATGATTTTGACTTATTTGGAAAGTAATGGCGGTTTCATGACCTTGAATGACAAGTCATCTCCAGACGACATCAAGGCAACCTTTGGCATTTCTAAAGGTCAGTTTAAAAAAGCTCTAGGTGGTCTTATGAAGGCTGGTAAAATCAAGCAAGACCAGTTTGGGACAGAGTTGATTTAGGTCTTATAGACATGATAAAGAAATTTGAAGAAATGAGTTTAGAGGAACTCTGGCAACTTTTTCCTATTTTTCTAGTAGAGCACAAGTCAGAGTGGAAAGACTGGTATGAATTGGAGAAAACAAGTCTGAAAAAAATATTGGGTGCAAATGTTATTAAAAGAATAGAACATATCGGTAGCACTGCTATCCCTAATATTTGGGCCAAAAATATCGTTGATATTCTGTTAGAAGTAGGTAGAATAGAGGATTTAGCAAGAGTTAGGGATTTATTGGTGAAGAATGGGTGGCTAGTGATGTCGGAGAGTCCTAACAGGATTTCGCTAAATAAAGGATATACAGAGCAGGGATTTGCTGAGAAAGTTTTTCATTTACATTTGCGAATGACGGGAGATCATAACGAGATTTATTTTAGAGATTATCTCTGCCAGCATCCAGATATCGCCCAAGCGTATCAGGAATTAAAACTCAGTTTGTGGAAACAATTTGAACACAATCGAGACGCCTATACAGATGCGAAAACGGATTTTATAAACCACTATGTGTCAGAGGCTAAGTCCAGTAATTTTTAAAAATCAGAAAAGTTTCATCAAAAAAAGTCTTGATAGGAGAAAGAATTGAGAAAATCATTTTACACTTGGCTCATGACCGAGCGCAATCCTAAAAGTAACAGTCCCAAGGCTATATTGGCAGACCTAGCTTTTGAGGAGTCAGCCTTCCCAAAACACACAGATGATTTTGATGAGGTGAGTCGCTTTTTAGAGGAACATGCCAGTTTCTCTTTTAACCTAGGAGACTTTGACGCTATCTGGCAAGAATACTTAGAACACTAGCATGATTCACTGGGGTTGGGCTAGTAATTTCTCCACCCCTTTGCTATAATAAAAAGAAATAAAAGAATTAGAGAGGTTCTTTATTTGAAGGAACATTCAATAGACATTCAACTGAGTCATCCAGATGACCTGTTTCATCTTTTTGGTTCCAATGAACGCCATCTTCGTTTGATGGAAGAAGAGCTTGATGTGGTGATTCATGCTCGTACGGAGATTGTCCAGGTTTTGGGAGAAGAGTCTGCTTGCGAGGAAGCTCGTCAGGTTATCCAAGCTCTCATGGTCTTGGTGAACCGTGGGATGACCGTTGGTACGCCAGATGTGGTGACTGCAATTAGCATGGTCAAAAACGATGAAATAGACAAGTTTGTCGCCCTTTACGAAGAAGAAATCATCAAAGACAATACTGGGAAACCTATCCGTGTCAAAACACTGGGTCAAAAACTTTATGTGGACAGTGTTAAACAGCATGATGTGACCTTTGGAATTGGGCCTGCAGGGACAGGGAAGACCTTCCTTGCAGTGACCTTGGCAGTGACTGCCCTTAAACGTGGGCAGGTCAAGCGAATTATCCTAACTCGTCCAGCAGTGGAAGCAGGAGAGAGTCTAGGTTTTCTTCCGGGTGATCTTAAGGAGAAGGTAGATCCTTACCTTAGACCGGTTTATGATGCCTTGTATCAGATTCTTGGCAAAGACCAGACGACTCGTCTCATGGAGCGTGAAATTATCGAGATTGCGCCCCTTGCCTATATGCGTGGCCGGACCTTGGATGATGCCTTTGTCATTCTCGATGAGGCGCAAAACACGACCATCATGCAGATGAAGATGTTCTTGACTCGTTTAGGCTTTAATTCTAAGATGATTGTCAATGGAGATATCAGTCAGATTGATCTTCCGCGTAACGTCAAGTCTGGTCTGATTGATGCTCAAGAAAAACTCAAGAACATCCATCAGATTGACTTTGTTCATTTTTCAGCCAAGGATGTGGTTCGCCATCCTGTTGTCGCTCAGATTATCCGAGCTTATGAACCAGCACCAGTTAAAAAAGAAGAGAGCGAAGAATTAGATCCTCAACCTCTATCTGAAGGATAGTTCTTTTGTACTTAAAGTTATCTCAATACCAAGTATAAATTTGCTTTTTAAATATTTCATTCAATATCCTTATCTTAGTTAGAAACTTTTCAAGTGGTGGAATCCTATGGAATCAATCTTTTTAAAACTAGCTCAGTATCCAATAGTAGATACAGAGCGTTTATTGCTTCGACCTGTAACCTTGGATGATGCGGAAGCAATGTTTGCCTATGCCTCGGATAAGGATAATACACGTTACACTTTTCTAACCAATCAAAATGTAGAAGAAACTAAAAATAATATTGCTCAGTTTTATCTTGCCAGTCCATTAGGGCGTTGGGGAATAGAACTGAAATGCAATGGCAAATTTATTGGAACCATTGACTTGCACAAGATTGATTCTGTTCTTAAGAAGGCAGCTATTGGTTATATTATCAATAAAAAGTATTGGAATCAAGGATTAACGACAGAAGCCAATCGTGCCGTGATTGAGCTAGCTTTTGAGAAAATCGGAATGAACAAGTTAGTTGCTTTACACGATAAGGCTAATCCCGCGTCAGGAAAGGTCATGGAGAAATCAGGAATGCGTTTTTCCCACGAAGAAGCTTATGCTTGTATGGACCAGCATGAAGAAGACCGAATCGTTACAAGAGTTCATTATGTCTTGACCAAGGAAGACCATTTTGCAAATAAATAAGCAGTTGAGAAGAAATTTTCAACTGTTTTTCTTCCTCTTACGAATAATCTAAGAGAGGAGAAAATATGGAAGCAATTATCGAAAAAATCAAAGAGTATAAAATCATTGTCATCTGTACTGGTCTGGGCTTGCTTGTAGGAGGATTTTTCCTGCTAAAGCCAGATTCACAAACACCTGTCAAGGAAACGAATTTGCAGGCAGAAGTTGCAGCTGTTTCCAAGGATTCATCGACCGAAAAGGAAGAGAAGGACGAATCGGTTGAACAAGATCTAATTACAGTAGATGTGAAAGGTGCTGTAAAATCACCAGGGATTTATGATTTGCCTGTAGGTAGTCGAGTCAATGACGCTGTTCAGAAGGCTGGTGGCTTGACAGAACAAGCAGATAGCAAGTCGCTCAATCTAGCTCAGAAAGTTAGTGACGAGGCTCTGGTTTACGTTCCCACTAAGGGAGAAGAGGCAGCTAGTCAACAGACTGGTTCTGGAGTGGCTTCTTCAACAAGCAAGGAAAAGAAGGTCAATCTCAACAAGGCCAATCTGGAAGAGCTTAAACAGGTCAAAGGATTAGGTGGCAAACGAGCTCAGGACATTATCGATCATCGTGAGACGAATGGCAAATTCAAGTCGGTTGATGAACTTAAGAAGGTCTCTGGCATTGGTGCTAAAACGATAGAAAAGCTAAAAGACTATGTTACAGTGGATTAAGAACCTCCCTATTCCCCTAATTTACCTGAGTTTTCTATTGCTTTGGCTTTACTACGCTATTTTCTCAGCATCCTATCTTGCTTTGTTGGGTTTCGTTTTTCTGCTAATCTGTCTTTTTTTCCAATTTGCTTGGAAATCTGCTAGTAAAGTTCTAATAATTTGCGGAATCTTTGGCTTCTGGTTTCTGTTTCAAAATTGGCAACAGAGTCAAGCTAGTCAAAACCTAGCGGATTCTGTTGAAAGGGTACGGATTTTGCCCGACACTATTAAGGTCAATGGTGACAGTCTATCCTTTCGTGGCAAGTCTGATGGACGCATTTTTCAAGTCTATTATAAACTCCAGTCCGAGGAGGAGAAAGAAGCCTTTCAAGCTTTAACAGATCTTCATGACTTGGAATTAGAAGGAAAGCTTTCGGAGCCAGAAGGGCAGAGAAATTTTGGTGGCTTTGACTACCAAGCCTATCTGAAGACTCAGGGAATTTACCAGACTCTCAATATCAAAAAAATCCAGTCACTTCAAAAGGTTAGCAGTTGGGATATAGGTGAAAACCTGTCCAGCTTACGTCGAAAGGCTGTGGTTTGGATTAAGACACATTTCCCAGACCCTATGCGCAATTACATGACAGGGCTTTTGCTAGGGCATCTGGACACTGACTTTGAGGAGATGAATGAACTCTATTCTAGTCTAGGAATTATCCACCTCTTTGCCTTGTCGGGCATGCAGGTAGGTTTTTTCATGGATGGATTTAAGAAACTATTCTTGCGATCAGGCTTGACCCAAGAAAAGTTGAAATGGCTGACCTATCCCTTTTCCCTTCTCTATGCTGGTATGACAGGATTTTCAGCTTCGGTCATTCGCAGTCTCTTGCAAAAATTACTGGCTCAACATGGTGTTAAGGGCTTGGATAATTTTGCCTTGACGGTTCTTGTCCTCTTTATTATCATGCCCAACTTTTTCCTGACGGCGGGAGGTGTTTTGTCTTGTGCTTACGCTTTTATCTTGACCATGACCAGCAAAGAAGGGGAGGGGCTCAAGGCTATTGCCAGAGAAAGTCTGGTTATTTCTTTGGGAATATTACCCATTCTATCCTTCTATTTTGCGGAATTTCAACCTTGGTCCATCCTTTTAACCTTTGCCTTTTCCTTTCTTTTTGACTTGGTCTTCTTACCGCTCTTGTCTGTCTTATTTGCCCTTTCCTTTCTCTATCCAGTCATTCAGCTGAACTTTATCTTTGAATGGTTGGAGGGAATGATTCGCTTGGTATCACAGGTGGCAAGTAGACCTCTGGTCTTTGGCCAACCCAATGCATGGCTTTTAATCTTATTGTTAATTTCCTTGGCTTTGATCTATGATTTGAGGAAAAATATCAAAAGAGTAGCTGGCTTTAGCTTACTTATTGTGGGTCTCTTTTTCTTGACCAAGCATCCACTGGAAAATGAAATTACCATGATGGATGTTGGGCAAGGGGAAAGTATTTTCCTACGGGATGTAACTGGGAAAACCATTCTCATAGATGTAGGTGGCAAGGCAGAATCTGATAAGAAAATTGAAAAATGGCAAGAAAAGGCGACGACCAGCAATGCCCAGCGAAGCTTGATACCCTATCTCAAAAGTCGTGGAGTAGCCAAGATTGACCAGCTGATTTTGACCAACACGGACAAGGAACATGTTGGAGATTTGTTGGAGGTGACCAAGGCTTTCCATGTAGGCGAAATTTTAGTATCAAAAGGCAGTCTGAAGCAGAAGCAATTTGTGGCAGAACTACAGGCGACTCAAACCAAGGTTCGTAGTATGTCAGTGGGAGAGAACTTGCCAATTTTTGGAAGTCAGTTAGAAGTCCTATCTCCAAGGAAAATTGGAGACGGAGGTCATGAAGATTCCTTGGTTTTGTATGGAAAACTCTTGGATAAGCACTTTCTCTTCACTGGAAATTTGGAGGAGAAAGGAGAGAAGGACTTGCTGAAGCACTATCCTGACCTAGAGGTGGATGTTTTGAAAGCTAGCCAACATGGCTCTAAAAAATCATCAAGTTCAGCCTTTCTAGAAAAACTCAAACCAGAGATGACTCTCATCTCAGTTGGAAAGAACAATCGAACGAAATTACCCCATCAGGAAACTTTGACACGACTAGAAACTATCAATAGCAAAGTTTACCGAACTGACCAGCAAGGAGCTATACGCTTTAAAGGATGGAATAGTTGGAAAATCGAAAGTGTTCGATAGGAAGGACAAATATTATATATTAGTAAAACAAACTAAAAATATGTTGCATAATAATGATAAAAACGATATAATGAAAGCGTCTTCAATATTAATGATATAAAATCATTAAAAATTAGCAAAAACCGTTTAATTAGTTAGTTTATGATCTATTGGTCTTTTTTAGTCCAGTGTATCTGCTGTGAGCGTCCTTAAAACTTATCGGTATGATTGGAAAGTATAGTACGAACTATCACAGTCTCGTTATGATAGCTATTCTGAGTATAAAGTTGGTTCTGGCTGGAATTACGATCGTTATGAGGTACTAAACTACTACAGCGGAGGCTATTAATCCAAAAAGGAGGACTGGATATGTTGCAGCTTACTCATGTGACCTTAAAAACGCGACAAGTCATCTTACAAGATGTTGATTTTACATTTGAAAAGGGTAGGATTTATGGTATTCTTGCTATAAATGGCTCTGGAAAGACGACACTGTTCCGTGCCATTAGCAATTTAATTCCTATAAGTAGTGGAAATATTGCAGCCCCTCCTTCTTTATTTTATTATGAGAGTATTGAATGGCTGGATGGAAACTTAAGTGGGATGGACTACCTTCGTCTTATCAAAAACATCTGGAAGTCAGGTCTGAACTTGATGGATGAAATTACCTATTGGGAAATGTCTGACTATATCAGCCTTCCCATTCGCAAGTATTCCTTAGGCATGAAGCAACGCTTGGTGATTGCCATGTATTTCCTCAGTCAGGCGAAATGCTGGCTCATGGATGAGATTACAAATGGCTTAGATGAGTATTATCGACAGAAGTTTTTTGATAGGCTGGCACAAATCGATAGACAAGAACAGCTGGTTCTTTTAAGTTCCCACTATAAGGAAGAGTTGCTTGATGTCTGCGATAGAGTAGTAACCATTCATCAGGGGCAAATAGAAGAGGTTTAGTTTATGAAAGATGTTAGTTTATTTTTATTAAAAAAAGTTTTCAAAAGTCGCTTAAACTGGATTATCTTAGCTTTATTTGTATCTGGACTCGGTGTTACCTTTTATTTTAATAGTCAGACTGCAAACTCCGTCAGCTTGGAGAGCGAGTTGGAAACCAGTCTTGTAAAAAATGAGAGAATCATCAATGAATATGAAGAGAAACTCTCCCAAATATCTGATACCAACTCGGAGGAATACCAGATTGCTAAAAATAATTTAGACGGGCAAAAAAATCTTTCGACTCAAAAGACAGAAATTCTGACTTTATTAAAAGAAGGGCGATGGAAAGAAGCCTACTATTTGCAGTGGCAAGATGAAGAGAAGGAATATGAATTGATATCAAATAACCCGACTATTAGCTCTGACTTTAAAATGGCGGTTGACCGCCAACGAAAGATTTACCAAGCCCTGTATCCCTTGAACATAAAAGCACATACTTTGGAGTTTCCGACCCACGGGATTGATCAGATTATCTGGATTTTAGAGGCTATCATCCCAAGTTTGTTTGTGATTGCTATTATTTTTATGCTAACGCAACTATTTGCAGAAAGATATCAAAATCATCTGGACACAGCTCACTTATATCCTTTTTCAAAAGTGGCATTTGCCATGTCCTCCCTTGGAGTTGGAGTGGGCTATGTAACTGTGCTGTTTATCGGAATCAGCGGATTTTCTTTTCTAGTGGGAAGTCTGATAAGTGGTTTTGGACAGTTAGATTATCCCTACCCGATTTATAGCTTAGTGAATCAAGAGGTAACTATTGGAAAAATACAAGATGTGTTATTTCCTAGCTTGTTACTAGCTTTCTTAGCTTTTATCATCATTGTGGAAGTAGTGTACTTGATTGCTTACTTTTTCAAGCAAAAAATGCCTGTCCTCTTTCTTTCACTCATTGGGATTGTTGGCTTATTGTTTGGCATCCAAACAATCCAGCCTCTTCAAAGGATTGCACATCTGATTCCCTTTACTTACTTGCGTTCAGTGGAGATTTTGTCTGGAAGATTACCTAAGCAAATTGATAATGTCAATCTAAATTGGAGTATGGGGATGTTCTTACTTCCTTGCCTGATTATCCTTTTGTTAGTGGGGATTCTATTTATCGAAAGATGGGGAAGTTCACGGAAAAAGGAAGTTTTTAATAGATTCTAGCTTTCCTATACAGAAAATAAGAAAAAACTAACATAGAGAGGGAATCACCTTGGTTCTCTCTTTTTGATGCGGAAACCAAGACAAAATACAAACAGAAACTTTTCAAAAAAATAACTTTTTATCTTGACAAGGGCTAGAAAACTTGGTATCATATAAAAGTTGAGAAAAGCAGAAGTGAGAGCTTCTCGCCTTGTGACATTAAGTTGCCTGGCCCTACGGATGAAAAGTTTCTAAGAAACGCTATCATAACGTGCGGGCTTGTATATTTACGAGTCCGCTATTGTTTTTCTCTAATAAAACAAAAGAGGTGAAAACCATAGCAAAGCAAGACTTATTCATCAATGATGAGATTCGTGTACGTGAAGTTCGCTTGATTGGTCTTGAAGGAGAACAGCTAGGCATCAAGCCACTCAGTGAAGCGCAAGCTTTGGCTGATAACGCTAATGTTGACCTAGTATTGATTCAACCCCAAGCTAAACCGCCTGTTGCAAAAATTATGGACTACGGTAAGTTCAAATTTGAGTACCAGAAGAAGCAAAAAGAACAACGTAAAAAACAAAGTGTTGTTACTGTGAAAGAAGTTCGTCTAAGTCCAACTATTGACAAGGGTGACTTTGATACAAAACTTCGCAATGCACGCAAATTCCTTGAAAAAGGAAATAAAGTTAAGGTATCTATTCGCTTTAAGGGTCGTATGATTACCCATAAAGAGATTGGTGCAAAAGTTTTAGCCGAGTTTGCTGAAGCAACTCAAGATATTGCCATCATCGAACAACGTGCTAAAATGGATGGAC
Organism: Streptococcus mitis; assembly: GCF_946188695.1. Lineage (GTDB taxonomy): Bacteria > Bacillota > Bacilli > Lactobacillales > Streptococcaceae > Streptococcus > Streptococcus mitis_DF. The sequence goes on from NZ_CAMHWI010000016.1 coordinate 22,790, forward strand.
GTCAAATGTTCATGCAATTGGCGCCAGCGACTGACAAAAAATAATTGTCAGAAAGTTAAATAAAGGAGAAAAAATCATGCCAAAACAAAAAACACACCGCGCATCAGCTAAACGTTTCAAACGTACAGGTTCTGGTGGACTTAAACGTTTCCGTGCTTACACTTCTCACCGTTTCCACGGAAAAACTAAGAAACAACGTCGTCATCTTCGTAAAGCATCTATGGTGCATTCAGGAGACTACAAACGTATCAAAGCAATGCTTACTCGCTTGAAATAATAGTTTGACTGTAAGTAAACAATTCTAGGAAATATTTGGAGGAAATAAAACATGGCACGTGTTAAAGGTGGCGTTGTATCACGCAAACGTCGTAAACGTATTCTTAAATTAGCAAAAGGTTACTATGGAGCTAAACACATCTTGTTCCGTACTGCAAAAGAACAAGTAATGAACTCTTACTACTATGCATACCGTGACCGTCGTCAGAAAAAACGTGACTTCCGCAAATTGTGGATCACTCGTATCAACGCGGCAGCTCGTATGAACGGACTTTCATACTCACAATTGATGCATGGTTTGAAATTGGCTGAGATCGAAGTTAACCGTAAAATGCTTGCTGACTTGGCTGTTAACGATGCAGCAGCTTTCACAGCTCTTGCAGATGCAGCTAAAGCAAAACTTGGTAAATAATAACTGATGAGACTGGAACAGGATTGTCCAGTCTTTTTAAAAATAAAGGAGAAAATATGGCTTCAAAAATGTTACACACTTGCTTGCGAGTAGAAAATCTTGAAAAATCAATCGCATTTTATCAAGATGCATTTGGTTTTAAAGAATTGCGTCGCAGAGATTTTCCAGACCATGCCTTCACAATTGTCTATCTAGGACTTGAGGGTGACGACTATGAGTTGGAGTTGACTTATAACTACGATCATGGTCCTTATGTGGTGGGAGATGGATTTGCCCATATCGCTCTCAGTACACCTGATCTTGAGGCGCTTCATCAAGAGCACAGTGCCAAAGGCTATGAAGTTACTGAGCCAAATGGCCTACCAGGAACTGCACCTAACTATTACTTTGTCAAAGACCCTGATGGCTACAAGGTTGAAGTCATTCGTGAAAAATAATCTCGTGAGGTCAAGTAGAATGTTCGTTTTCTACTTGACTTTTTTTAGCTGAAAGAGTATACTAGTAAAAATTTAACCTTTAAGGGGAGTCCAGAGAGACTCACAAGGTGTCAGATAAAAGAATAGTGCAATTTTCTAGAGGAGACTTTTTGAGTGTGCTCTCTTGTGTTGTACGATTTTAACTGAGGCCTTGCACTAGCAAGGTCTTTTCTTTGTCTGGTCCCCTTAAAATTTAAGGAGGAAAAGTCATGAATCCCACATGTAAGAAACGTTTGGGTGCAATTCGTTTAGAAACCATGAAGGTGGTAGCACAGGAGGAAATCGCACCAGCAATCTTTGAATTAGTCCTAGAAGGAGAAATGGTTGAAGCTATGCGAGCAGGCCAATTTTTACATCTGCGTGTGCCTGATGACGCCCATCTTTTGCGTCGCCCTATTTCAATTTCGTCTATCGATAAGGTTAAGAAGCAGTGTCATCTCATTTATCGGATTGAGGGAGCTGGGACAGCTATTTTCTCAACCTTAAGTCAGGGAGATACTCTTGATGTGATGGGCCCTCAGGGGAATGGTTTTGACTTGTCTGACCTTGATGAGCAGAGCCAGGTACTCCTTGTTGGTGGTGGGATTGGTGTTCCGCCCTTGCTTGAGGTGGCCAAGGAATTGCATGAGCGTGGTGTGAAAGTAGTAACAGTTCTTGGTTTTGCCACTAAGGATGTTGTTATTCTCGAAAAGGAATTGGCTCAATATGGTCAGGTCTTTGTAACGACAGATGATGGTTCTTATGGCATCAAGGGAAATGTTTCCGTTGTCATCAATGACTTAGATAGTCAGTTTGATGCTGTTTACTCATGTGGGGCGCCTGGAATGATGAAGTATATCAATCAAACCTTTTATGACCACCCTAGAGCCTATCTATCTCTGGAATCTCGTATGGCTTGTGGGATGGGGGCTTGCTATGCCTGCGTCCTAAAAGTACCAGAAAGCGAGACAGTCAGCCAACGCGTCTGTGAAGATGGGCCTGTTTTCCGCACAGGAACAGTTGTACTATAAGGAGAAAATCATGACTTCAAATCGTTTACAAGTTTCTCTACCTGGTTTGGATTTGAAAAATCCGATTATTCCAGCATCAGGCTGTTTTGGTTTTGGTCAAGAGTATGCCAAGTACTATGATTTAGACCTTTTAGGTTCTATTATGATCAAGGCGACAACACTTGAACCACGTTTTGGGAATCCAACTCCTAGGGTGGCAGAAACACCTGCTGGCATGCTCAATGCAATTGGTTTGCAAAATCCTGGTTTGGAAGCTGTCTTAGCTGAAAAACTACCTTGGCTGGAAAGAGAATATCCAAATCTTCCTATTATTGCTAATGTGGCTGGTTTTTCAAAACAAGAGTATGCGGCCGTTTCTAGTGGTATTTCCAAGGTGGCTAATGTAAAGGCTATCGAGCTCAATATTTCTTGTCCCAATGTTGACCACTGTAATCACGGACTTTTGATTGGTCAAGATCCTGATCTGGCTTATGATGTGGTGAAAGCAGCTGTAGAAGCTTCTGATGTGCCAGTTTATGTCAAACTAACCCCTAGTGTGACCGATATCGTTACTGTCGCAAAGGCAGCAGAGGATGCAGGAGCAAGTGGATTAACCATGATCAATACTTTAGTTGGAATGCGTTTTGACCTCAAAACCAGAAAACCAATCTTGGCCAATGGAACAGGTGGAATGTCTGGTCCAGCAGTCTTTCCAGTAGCCCTCAAACTCATCCGCCAAGTAGCTCAAACAACAGATCTCCCTATCATTGGAATGGGGGGAGTGGATTCGGCTGAAGCTGCCCTAGAAATGTATCTGGCTGGAGCATCTGCTATTGGAGTTGGAACAGCCAACTTTACCAATCCTTATGCCTGCCCTGATATCATCGAAAATCTGCCAAAAGTCATGGACAAATACAGCATCAGCAGTCTAGAAAATCTACGCAAGGAGGTAAAAGAGTCTCTGAGGTAAACTGCAATCATTCTGTTCTTGATTTTTTATTAGTTTGTAATGTTGATTATAGAGAATTTTGATATAATGAAATGAGTAAGAACAGAGGAAGTAAATTAATGAAGAAGTTGAGATTTATTTTTTTAGCCCTACTATTTTTCTTAGTCAGACCAGAGAGTGCAATGGCTAGCGATGGTACTTGGCAAGGAAAACAATACCTGAAAGCAGACGGCAGTCAAGCAGCCAATGAGTGGGTTTTTGATGCTCATTATCAATCTTGGTTTTATATAAAAGAAGATGCTAACTATGCTGAAAATGAATGGCTGAAACAAGGTGACGACTATTTTTATCTCAAATCTGGTGGCTATATGGCCAAATCAGAATGGGTAGAAGACAAGGGAGCCTTCTATTATCTTGACCAAGAGGGAAAGATGAAAAGAAATACTTGGCTAGGAACTTCCTATGTTGGTGCAACAGGTGCCAAGGTAATAGAAGACTGGGTCTATGATTCTCAATACGACGCTTGGTTTTACATCAAAGCAGATGGACAACACGCAGAGAAAGAATGGCTCCAAATTAAAGGGAAGGACTATTATTTTAAATCTGGTGGTTATCTACTGACAAGTCAGTGGATTGAACAGACTTATGTGAGTGCTAGTGGTGCCAAAGTACAGCAAGGTTGGCTTTTTGACAAACAATACCAATCTTGGTTTTACATCAAAGAAAATGGAAAACATGCTGAGAAAGAATGGATTTTCGAGAATGGTCACTATTATTATCTAAAATCCGGTGGCTATATGGCAGCAAATGAATGGATTTGGGATAAAGAGTCATGGTTTTACCTCAAATCTGATGGTAAAATGGCTGAGAAAGAATGGCTATACGATGCTAAAAGTCAAGCCTGGTACTACTTCAAATCTGGTGGCTACATGGCGAAAAATGAGACTGTAGATGGTTATCAGCTTGGAAGCGACGGTAAATGGCTTGGAGAAAAAGCTACAAATGAAAATGCTGCTTATTATCAAGTAGTACCTGTCACAGCAAATGTCTATAATGCAGATGGTGAAAAGCTCTCCTATATATCGCAAGGTAGTGTCGTCTGGCTAGATAAGGATAGAAAAAGTGATGACAAGCGCCTGGCTATTACTATTTCTGGTTTGTCAGGCTATATGAAAACAGAAGATTTACAAGCACTAGATGCTAGTAAGGACTTTATCCCTTATTATGAGAGTGATGGCTACCATTTTTATCACTATGTGGCTCAGAATGCTAGTATTCCAGTAGCTTCTCATCTTTCTGATATGGAAGTAGGCAAGAAATATTATTCGGCAGATGGACTGCATTTTGATGGTTTTAACCTTGAAAATCCCTTCCTTTTCAAAGATTTGACAGAGGCTACAAACTACAGTGCTGAAGACTTGGATAAGGTATTTAGTTTGTTAAATATTAATAATAGCCTCTTAGAGAACAAGGGAGCTACCTTTAAGGAAGCCGAAGAACATTACCATATCAATGCCCTCTATCTCCTTGCCCATAGTGCCTTAGAAAGTGACTGGGGAAGAAGTAAGATTGCCAAAGATAAGAATAATTTCTTTGGAATTACAGCCTATGATACGACCCCTTACCTTTCTGCCAAGACATTTGATGATGTGGATAAGGGAATTTTAGGTGCAACCAAATGGATTAAGGAAAATTATATCGATAGGGGCAGAACTTTCCTTGGAAACAAGGCATCTGGTATGAATGTGGAATATGCTTCAGACCCTTATTGGGGCGAAAAAATTGCTAGTGTGATGATGAAAATCAATGAGAAACTAGGTGGCAAAGATTAGTCCTATTGTTGGATATGATTTGAGTGAGTAGTAATACTCTTCGAAAATCTCTTCAAACCACGTCAACGTCGCCTTGCCGTATAGATGTTACTGACTTCGTCAGTTCTATCTGCAACCTCAAAGCAGTGTTTTGAGCAACCTGCGGCTAGTTTCCCAGTTTGCTCTTTGATTTTCATTGAGTATAAGTTAAAAATCCTGATTTCAAGTAAAATCAGGATTTTTTCATGGATGTAATTTTTTCGGGGTCTGGTGTGACGCGGAGGGTCTTTTGTCCTGTGTAAGTGACAAAGCCGGGTTTTCCACCAGTTGGTTTATTGAGTTTTTTGACTTCAATCATATCTACCTGAACCAGATTTGACAGGCGACCTTGAGAGAAGTAGGCGGCTAGTTCTGCCGCGTCTGTCTTGACTTCATCAGATGGGTCAAGATTTCCTGAGATGACAACATGGCTTCCAGGAATGTCCTTGGCATGGAACCAAAGTTCCTCCTTGCGGGCCATTTTAAAGGTTAGCTCTTCATTTTGCAGGTTATTGCGGCCGACATAGATGATGGTTTTGCCATCGCTTGCTAGATATTGTTCTGGTTTTTTGCGTTTCTGGATTTTCTCCCGTTGTCTTCTGCGGATAAAACCTGTTTGAATCAATTCTTCACGGATTTCAGCGATTTCTTCCAGTCCAGCTTGGTTGAGAACGGTTTCTACACTTTCCAAATAGAGAATAGTTGCCTTGGTTTCTTCAATCAGATCAGTCAAGTATTTGACAGCTTCTTTGAGTTTCTGATACCGTTTAAAATAGCGTTGGGCATTCTGGTTGGGAGTCAGAGCCTTATCAAGCGCAATCGTGATAGGTTGGTTGGTGTAGTAGTTGTCTAGGATAACTTGGTCTTGATCGTTAGGCACTTGATGGAGGAAGGTTGTTAGCAATTCCCCTTTTTGGCGAAATTCTTCAGCATTGTCTGTCGCCAGTAACTCTTTTTCCTGTTTTTTGAGTTTGTGGCGGTTTTTCTGAAGTTCATTTTCAACACGACGAATGAGTTCACTGGCTTGCTGTTTGACACGGTCGCGCTCAGCCTTATCCTTATAGTAGGTGTCCAACAAATCAGAAAGATTGGCAAAAGGCTCTCCCACTTGATTTGCAAAAGGAACTGGACTGAAGGAAGTCTCAGTCAAGCATGGCTTGGTTTCTTGATTGAAAAAGTTTCGGAAAGCGGAAAGTTTTTCACTAACCAGTATCCTTTCCAATTCATTTGCCGTATCGCGTCCCAGACCTTGAAAGAGGCTTTGAAGATTTTTTGCTGTTAGTTCTTGGGTTTGCAGGATTTCAAAGAGCTTTTCATCCTTGATAGTAAAAGGATTGAGAGATACCGTACTTGGCGGAGCGATATAGGTCGATCCTGGAAGTAAGGTGCGGTAGCTATTTTGTGAAAAGCCGACGTGTTTGATAACTTCGAGGATTTTATGACTGCTTTTATCGACCAGTAGAATATTACTGTGTTTCCCCATAATTTCGATAATCAAGGTAGCCTGGATATGGTCTCCAATCTCGTTTTTATTGGAAACTGTAATTTCCACAATACGGTCATTTTCCACTTGCTCAATCGACTCAATCAGGGCCCCCTGCAAATACTTTCTCAAAACCATTATAAAGGTAGAAGGTTGGGCTGGATTTTCAAAAGTCGTTTGGGTCAGCTGAATGCGTCCAAAAACTGGATGGGCAGAAAGGAGCAGGCGATGGCTTTGGCGATTGCTGCGGATTTGCAAGACCAACTCTTGTTCAAAAGGCTGATTGATTTTCTGGATGCGACCATTCACTAATTCGCTTCGCAATTCCTCAACTATGTGGTGTAAAAAAAATCCGTCAAATGACATCGTTCTCTCCTTGTGATTGTATTCCATAGTATTATATCAAAAAGGTAGAATAAAATCATGGAAATGTGGTATAATAAAGCCAAGTAAAGAGAAACGAGAAGCACATGTATATTGAAATGGTAGATGAAACTGGTCAAGTTTCAAAAGAAATGTTGAAACAAACCCAAGAAATTTTGGAATTTGCAGCCCAAAAATTAGGAAAAGAAGACAAGGAGATGGCAGTCACTTTTGTGACCAATGAGCGTAGTCATGAACTCAATCTGGAGTACCGTGACACAGACCGTCCGACAGATGTTATCAGCCTTGAATACAAGCCAGAGTTGGAAATTGCCTTTGACGAGGAAGATTTGCTTGAAAATCCGGAATTGGCAGAGATGATGTCTGAGTTTGATGCCTATATTGGGGAACTGTTCATCTCTATCGATAAGGCTCATGAGCAGGCCGAGGAATACGGCCACAGCTTTGAGCGTGAGATGGGCTTCTTGGCAGTACACGGCTTTTTACATATCAACGGCTATGATCACTACACTCCAGAAGAAGAAGCGGAGATGTTCGGTTTACAAGAAGAAATTTTGACAGCCTATGGACTCACAAGACAATAAGCGAAAATGGAAAAATCGTGACCTGATATCCAGTTTAGAATTTGCTCTTACAGGAATTTTTACTGCTATCAAGGAAGAACGCAATATGCGAAAACATGCAGTGACGGCTCTAGTGGTCATCCTTGCAGGTTTTGTTTTTCAGGTGTCACGAATCGAATGGCTCTTTCTCCTATTGAGCATTTTCTTGGTAGTAGCCTTTGAAATTATCAACTCTGCTATTGAAAATGTGGTAGATTTGGCCAGTCACTATCACTTTTCTATGCTGGCTAAAAATGCCAAGGATATGGCGGCTGGCGCGGTATTAGTGGTCTCTCTTTTCGCAGCCTTAACAGGCGCATTGATTTTTCTCCCACGAATCTGGGATTTAATATTTTAAACAGTAAGAGGAAATTATGACTTTTAAATCAGGCTTTGTAGCCATTTTAGGACGTCCCAATGTTGGGAAGTCAACCTTTTTAAACCACGTCATGGGGCAAAAAATTGCCATCATGAGTGACAAGGCGCAGACAACGCGCAACAAAATCATGGGAATTTACACGACTGATAAGGAGCAGATTGTCTTTATCGATACCCCAGGGATTCACAAACCTAAAACAGCTCTCGGAGATTTCATGGTTGAGTCTGCCTACAGTACCCTTCGTGAAGTGGACACCGTTCTTTTCATGGTACCAGCTGATGAAGCGCGTGGTAAGGGAGACGATATGATTATCGAGCGTCTCAAGGCTGCCAAGGTTCCTGTGATTTTGGTGGTGAACAAGATTGATAAGGTTCATCCAGACCAGCTTTTGTCTCAGATTGATGATTTTCGTAATCAGATGGACTTTAAGGAAATTGTTCCAATCTCAGCCCTTCAAGGCAATAACGTGTCTCGTCTAGTGGATATTTTGAGTGAAAATCTGGACGAAGGATTCCAGTATTTCCCGTCTGATCAAATCACAGACCATCCAGAACGATTCTTGGTTTCAGAAATGGTTCGCGAGAAAGTTCTGCACCTAACTCGTGAAGAAATTCCGCATTCTGTTGCAGTAGTAGTGGATTCTATGAAACGAGATGAAGAGACAGACAAGGTTCACATCCGTGCAACCATCATGGTCGAGCGCGATAGCCAAAAAGGGATTATCATCGGTAAAGGTGGTGCTATGCTTAAGAAAATTGGTAGCATGGCTCGTCGTGATATTGAACTCATGCTAGGAGACAAGGTCTTCCTAGAAACATGGGTCAAGGTCAAGAAAAACTGGCGCGATAAAAAGCTAGATTTGGCTGACTTTGGCTATAATGAAAAAGAATACTAAGTAGAGGTGGGCACATGCCTGCTTCTTGTTTTTACAGAAGGAGGATTTATGCCTGAATTACCTGAGGTTGAAACCGTTCGTCGTGGCTTAGAAAAATTGATTTTGGGTAAGAAGATTTCGAGTATAGAAATTCGCTATCCCAAGATGATTAAGACAGATTTGGACGAGTTTCGAAAGGAAGTGCCTGGTCAAGTTGTTGAGTCAATGGGACGTCGTGGTAAATATTTACTTTTCTACCTGACAGACAAGGTCTTGATTTCCCATTTGCGCATGGAAGGCAAGTATTTTTATTATCCGTATCAGGTTCCTGAACGCAAGCATGCCCATGTTTTCTTTCAGTTTGCGGATGGTGGCACGCTTGTTTATGAGGATGTTCGCAAGTTTGGTACTATGGAACTCTTGGCTCCTGACCTTTTAGACGCCTACTTTATTTCTAAAAAATTAGGTCCTGAACCAAGCGAACAAGACTTTGATTTACAGGTCTTTCAAGTAGCTCTATCTAAGTCTAAAAAACCTATCAAATCACATCTCCTAGACCAGACTTTGGTAGCTGGACTTGGCAATATCTATGTGGATGAGGTTCTCTGGCGAGCTCAGGTTCATCCAGCTAGACCTTCCCAGACTTTGACAGTAGCAGAAGCGACTGCCATTCATGACCAAACCATTGCTGTTTTGGGACAGGCTGTTGAAAAAGGTGGTTCCACCATTCGGACCTATACCAACGCTTTTGGTGAAGATGGAACTATGCAGGATTTTCATCAGGTCTATGACAAGGCTGGCCAAGAATGTTCACGTTGTGGTACCATCATTGAGAAAATCCAACTAGGTGGACGTGGAACCCACTTTTGTCCAAACTGTCAAAGGAGGGACTGATGGGAAAAATCATTGGAATCACAGGAGGAATTGCCTCTGGTAAGTCAACCGTGACAAATTTTCTAAGAAAGCAAGGCTTTCAAGTGGTGGATGCCGACGCGGTTGTCCACCAACTACAGAGACCTGGTGGTCGTCTGTTTGAGGCTCTAGTCCAGCACTTTGGTCAAGAAATAATTCTAAAAAACGGAGAACTCAATCGCCCTCTCCTAGCTAGTCTTATCTTTTCAAATCCTGAGGAACGGGAATGGTCTAGGATAACTCAAGGAGAGATTATCCGTGAGGAACTAGCTACATTAAGAGACCAATTGGCTCAGACAGAAGAGATTTTCTTCATGGATATTCCCCTACTTTTTGAGCAGGACTACGTCTCTTGGTTTGATGAGACTTGGTTGGTCTATGTGGATCGAGATATCCAAGTAGAACGCTTAATGAAAAGGGATCAGTTGTCCAAAGATGAAGCTGAGTCTCGTCTGGCAGCCCAGTGGCCTTTAGAGAAAAAGAAAGATTTGGCCAGCCATGTTTTAAACAACAATGGGAATCAGGACCAGCTTCTTACTCAGGTGTTCTCCCTGCTTGAGGGAGGTAAGCAAGATGACAGAGATTAACTGGAAGGATAATCTGCGTATTGCCTGGTTTGGTAATTTTCTGACAGGAGCCAGTATTTCCTTAGTTGTGCCTTTTATGCCCATCTTTGTGGAAAATCTAGGTGTAGGGAGTGAGCAAGTCGCTTTTTATGCAGGTTTAGCTATTTCTGTCTCTGCCATTTCTGCAGCACTTTTCTCTCCTATCTGGGGTATCCTTGCTGATAAATACGGTCGAAAACCCATGATGATTCGTGCTGGTCTGGCCATGACTATCACTATGGGGGGATTGGCTTTTGTGCCAAATATTTATTGGCTAATCTTTCTTCGTTTACTGAATGGTGTATTTGCGGGTTTTGTTCCCAATTCAACGGCCTTGATAGCCAGTCAGGTTCCCAAGGAGAAATCAGGAACTGCCTTAGGTACTTTGTCTACTGGCGTAGTTGCAGGTACTCTAACTGGTCCCTTTATTGGTGGCTTTATCGCAGAATTATTTGGTATTCGTACTGTTTTCTTACTGGTTGGTAGTTTTCTGTTTTTAGCTGCTGTTTTGACTATTTGCTTTATCAAGGAAGATTTTCAACCAGTAGCCAAGGAAAAGGCCATCCCAACAAAGGAATTATTTACATCAGTTAAATATCCCTATCTCTTGGTCAACCTCTTTCTGACTAGTTTTGTCATCCAATTTTCAGCCCAATCAATCGGCCCTATCTTAGCTTTGTATGTGCGCGACTTAGGCCAGACAGAGAATCTTCTCTTTGTATCTGGTTTGATTGTGTCCAGTATGGGCTTTTCCAGCATGATGAGTGCAGGAGTCATGGGAAAGCTAGGTGACAAGGTGGGGAACCATCGTCTCTTGGTTGTAGCCCAGTTTTATTCAGTCATCATCTATCTTCTCTGTGCCAATGCTTCTAGCCCCTTTCAACTAGGCCTCTATCGTTTCCTCTTTGGATTGGGAACCGGTGCCTTGATTCCCGGAGTTAATGCCCTTCTCAGCAAGATGACGCCCAAAGCTGGTATTTCGAGGGTCTTTGCCTTTAATCAGGTATTCTTTTATCTGGGCGGTGTCGTTGGTCCCATGGCAGGTTCTGCAGTAGCAGGTCAATTTGGCTACCATGCTGTCTTTTATGCGACAAGCCTTTGTGTTGCCTTTAGTTGTCTCTTTAACCTGCTTCAATTTCGAACATTATTAAAAGTAAAGGAAATCTAGTGCGAGTAAAAATTAATCTCAAATGCTCCTCTTGTGGCAGTATCAATTACCTAACCAGTAAAAACTCCAAAACCCATCCAGACAAGATTGAGGTTTTAAAGTATTGTCCCAAGGAAAGAAAAGTAACCCTACATCTTGAATCTAAGTAGATTTTATGGTAAAATAATAGGGATTTTAAGGAGTTTGATATGTATAACCTATTATTAACCATTTTATTAGTATTATCTGTTGTGATTGTAATTGCGATTTTCATGCAACCAACCAAAAACCAATCCAGCAATGTATTTGATGCCAGCTCAGGTGATTTGTTTGAACGCAGTAAAGCACGCGGATTTGAAGCTGTAATGCAGCGTTTGACAGGGATTTTAGTCTTTTTCTGGCTAGCCATTGCCTTAGCATTGACGGTATTATCAAGTAGATAAGAAAATAATGGGCAGGACTAGGTCTTTGCCTCTTTTTATTTTTAAAGGATATTTGAGAAGGTTTTGCAGTAAAAGAAAATTAAAAAATCTAGAAAGAAAATATGAAAGATAGAATAAAAGAATATTTGCAAGATAAAGGAAAGGTGACTGTCAATGATTTGGCTCAGGCTTTGGGAAAAGACGAGTCCAAGGATTTTCGTGAGTTGATTAAAACCTTGTCCCTAATGGAAAGAAAGCACCAGATACGCTTTGAAGAAGATGGAAGTCTAACTTTGGAAGTCAAGAAAAAACATGAGATTACTCTCAAGGGGATTTTTCATGCCCATAAAAATGGCTTTGGTTTTGTTAGTCTGGAAGGCGAGGAGGACGACCTTTTTGTAGGGAAAAACGATGTCAACTATGCTATTGATGGTGATACCGTTGAGGTCGTTATCAAGAAAGTCGCTGACCGCAATAAGGGAACAGCAGCAGAAGCCAAAATTATTGATATCTTAGAACACAGCCTGACAACAGTTGTCGGCCAAATCGTTCTAGATCAGGAAAAACCTAAGTATGCGGGTTACATCCGTTCGAAAAATCAGAAAATCAGTCAACCCATCTATGTTAAGAAACCAGCCCTTAAACTCGAGGGAACCGAAGTTCTCAAGGTCTTTATCGATAAATACCCAAGCAAGAAACATGATTTCTTTGTCGCTAGTGTCCTCGATGTGGTGGGGCATTCAACGGATGTCGGAATTGATGTTCTTGAGGTCTTGGAATCAATGGACATTGTATCCGAGTTTCCAGAAGCTGTTATCAAGGAAGCAGAAAGTGTGCCTGATGCTCCGTCTCAAAAGGATATGGAAGGTCGTCTGGATCTAAGAGATGAGATTATCTTTACCATTGATGGTGCTGACGCCAAGGACTTGGACGATGCGGTGCATATTAAGGCTTTGAAAAATGGCAATCTGGAGCTTGGAGTTCACATAGCAGACGTTTCCTACTATGTGACCGAGGGTTCTGCCCTTGACAAGGAAGCCCTTAACCGTGCGACTTCTGTCTATGTGACAGACCGTGTGGTTCCAATGCTTCCAGAACGACTGTCTAATGGAATTTGCTCCCTCAATCCTCAAGTTGACCGCCTGACCCAGTCTGCCATTATGGAGATTGATAAACATGGTCGTGTGGTCAATTACACCATTACACAAACAGTTATCAAGACAAGCTTCCGTATGACCTATAGTGATGTCAATGATATCCTAGCTGGCGACGAGGAAAAGCGACAAGAATATCAGAAAATTGTTCCTAGTATCGAACTTATGGCCAAGCTTCATGAAACTCTAGAAAACATGCGTGTGAAACGTGGAGCCCTCAATTTCGATACCAATGAAGCCAAGATTTTAGTGGATAAACAAGGTAAGCCTGTTGATATCGTTCTTCGTCAGCGTGGTGTTGCCGAGCGCATGATCGAGTCCTTTATGCTGATGGCCAATGAAACAGTTGCTGAGCATTTTAGTAAGCTGGATCTACCTTTCATTTATCGTATCCATGAGGAGCCTAAGGCTGAAAAAGTTCAGAAGTTTATTGATTATGCTTCGAGTTTTGGCTTGCGCATTTATGGGACTGCCAGTGAGATTAGCCAGGAGGCACTTCAAGACATCATGCGTGCTGTTGAGGGAGAACCTTATGCAGATGTATTGTCCATGATGCTTCTTCGCTCTATGCAGCAGGCTCGCTATTCAGAGCACAATCACGGGCATTATGGTCTAGCGGCTGATTATTACACTCACTTTACCAGTCCGATTCGTCGTTATCCAGACCTTCTTGTTCACCGTATGATTCGGGATTACGGCCGTTCTAAGGAAATAGCAGAGCATTTTGAACAAGTAATTCCAGAGATCGCGACCCAGTCTTCCAACCGCGAGCGTCGTGCCATTGAGGCTGAGCGTGAAGTCGAAGCCATGAAAAAGGCTGAGTACATGGAAGAATACGTAGGCGAAGAGTACGATGCGGTTGTGTCCAGCATTGTCAAGTTTGGTCTCTTTGTCGAATTGCCGAACACAGTTGAAGGCTTGATTCACATCACCAATCTACCTGAATTTTATCATTTCAACGAACGTGATTTGACTCTTCGTGGGGAGAAATCAGGAACAACTTTCCGTGTCGGACAGCAGATTCGTATTCGGGTTGAAAGAGCGGATAAGATGACAGGTGAAATTGACTTCTCTTACATCCCAAGTGAGTTTGATGTGATTGAAAAAGGCTTGAAACAAGCTGGTCGCAAAGACAGAGGGCGTGGTTCAAATCGTCGTCCAGATAAGAAGGAAGATAAGAGAAAATCAGGACGCTCAAATGATAAGCGCAAGCATTCACAAAAAGACAAGAAGAAAAAAGGAAAGAAACCTTTTTACAAGGAAGTAGCTAAGAAAGGAGCCAAGAATGGCAAAGGGCGAGGGAAAGGTCGTCGCACAAAATAAAAAGGCGCGCCACGACTATACAATCGTAGATACGCTAGAAGCAGGAATGGTCCTGACTGGAACTGAAATCAAGAGTGTGCGAGCTGCTCGAATCAATCTCAAGGATGGCTTTGCCCAAGTGAAAAATGGGGAGGTCTGGTTGAGCAATGTTCATATCGCTCCTTACGAAGAGGGCAATATCTGGAACCAGGAACCAGAACGTCGTCGCAAACTCCTGCTCCATAAGAAACAAATCCAAAAATTAGAACAAGAGACTAAAGGGACAGGTATGACCCTGGTTCCCCTTAAGGTCTATATCAAAGATGGCTATGCCAAGCTCCTTTTAGGCCTAGCTAAAGGGAAGCATGACTATGATAAAAGGGAGTCTATCAAACGACGTGAGCAGAATCGCCATATTGCGCGCGTGATGAAAGCAGTCAACCAGCGATAAAAAGAGGAATGAAAATGGAAAAATTAGTTGCCTATAAACGTATGCCCTTGTGGAATAAAGAAACTATGCCTGAAGCGGTGCAGCAAAAGCACAATACCAAGGTCGGGACTTGGGGCAAGATCACAGTTGTAAAAGGAGCCCTCAAGTTTATTGAATTGACAGGAGATGGTGAGGTTTTAGCTGAGCACCTCTTTGAAGCAGGAGCCGACAATCCCATGGCACAACCTCAAGCTTGGCACCGAGTGGAGGCTGTAACAGACGATGTAGAATGGTACTTGGAATTTTATTGTAAACCTGAGGATTACTTCCCTAAGAAATACAATACCAATCCTGTTCATTCAGAGGTCCTAGAGGCAATGCAGACAGTAAAACCAGGGAAAGCCTTGGATTTGGGCTGTGGTCAGGGCCGTAACTCTCTCTTTCTTGCACAGAATGGTTTTGATGTGACAGCTGTAGATCAAAATGAATTATCTCTTGAAATCTTGCAAAGCATTGTTGAGCAGGAAGATCTGGATATGTCTGTTGGTCTTTACGATATCAATTCAGCTAGCATTGGGCAAGCTTATGATTTCATCGTATCGACAGTTGTTTTGATGTTTTTGCAAACAGGCCGCATTCCTGAAATTATCAAAAATATGCAGGAGAAAACCACTGTTGGTGGCTATAATCTTATCGTCTGTGCCATGGACACGGAGGATTATCCTTGCTCAGTGAACTTCCCATTCACATTTAAAGAGGGAGAATTGGCAGACTACTACAAGGATTGGGAGTTGGTCAAGTACAATGAAAATCCAGGTCATTTGCACCGTCGTGATGAGAATGGCAATCGTATTCAACTACGCTTTGCGACCATGCTAGCTAAGAAAATCAAATAAACATGAATGAAGATTAGGAATTTCCTGATCTTTTTTCTCTTTTACGAATAGATAAGATAGAAGAATTGACAAAAATACGCATTATAAGTATAATTTTAGCTAGAAAGGTGACCATAAATGCCAATAACAGGTAAGGAAATGGTAAAATTGGCTCTTGCAAATGGATGGATTGAAGTTCGTAAGAGAGGAAGTCATCATCATTTTAAGAAAGAAGGGGTCTCCTATCTTGTCACTATTCCAGTTCACGGTAATGAGGATTTAGGAAAAGGTCTAGAGAGAAAAATATTAAAAGATTTGGGATTATAGTTGATTTGGAAATTGTGGAGGTGTATTATGCTAAAATCTTATCCTGCTATTTTTCATAGAGAAGGCACTGGATACTGGGTTGAATTTCCTGAATTTGGAGGTGGGACAGAGGGAGCAACGATTGAACTTGCAATGAAAAATGCTCGGGAAATGCTTGAGAGTGTTTTAGCTTCTTATATTGATGAAGGACTGGCTTTGCCTACTCCTAGTGACATTGCTGAGTTGAAGGCTCCCGATGGATTTGTGACTTTGATTCAGGTCAATCCCTTGCCTTTCGTAAAGAATAATAAAGCGATTCGAAAAAATGTTACGGTTCCAGAGTGGCTAGTCAGACTTGCAGATCGTGAGAAAGTGAACTATTCTGAAGTGTTGACACAAGCTCTTGAAAGTCGCTTGCAACTCTAAAATTATAGAGTGATGAAGATTAGGAATTTTCCTGATCTTTTTTCTTTTTTACGAATAATATAGAAAAGGAGAGAAATCATGTTTGTTGCGAGAGATGCTAGGGGAGAATTGGTAAATGTGTTAGAGGATAAGCTTGAGAAGGAAGAATACACCTGCCCAGCTTGTGGAGGTCAGCTCCGTTTGCGGCAAGGAGCAAGTGTACGGACCCATTTTGCTCACAAAACCTTAAAAGACTGTGATTTTTCCTCTGAAAATGAAAGTCAAGAACACTTGGAAAATAAGGAAGTCCTTTATCACTGGTTGAAAAAAGAGGCAGAGGTGCAATTAGAATACCCTCTTCCAGAACTTAAACAGATTGCGGATGTATTTGTAAATGGCAATCTAGCTTTAGAGGTTCAGTGTAGCCCCTTACCACAAAAATTTCTTAAAGAGCGTAGTGAGGGTTATCGTAGTCAGGGTTACCAAGTACTGTGGTTATTGGGAGAAAAACTGTGGCTCAAGGAGCGGTTGACTCGTCTGCAAGAAGGTTTTCTCTATTTCAGTCAAAACATGGGATTTTATGTTTGGGAATTAGACAAGGAGAAACAGGTTTTAAGGCTTAAATATCTCATTCACCAAGATCTCCGAGGTAAACTCCATTATCAGATTAAGGAATTTCCCTATGGTCAAGCTAGTTTATTGGAAATATTACGGTGTCCCTACAAGAAACAAAAAATATCGCATTTTACAGTTTCTCAGGATAAGGACATCTGTCGTTATATCCGGCAACAACTCTATTATCAAAATCCTATTTGGATGAAAGAACAAGCAGAAGCCTATAAAAAGGGAGAAAACCTCCTAACTTATGGGCTAAAAGAATGGTATCCACAAATTCGACCACTAGTAGGTGAGTTTTGCCAAATTGAGAAAGATTTGATTCGCTATTATCAGTATTTTCAAACCTATTATCAACAAAATCCTCAAAATGATTGGCAAAAGCTCTATCCACCAGCCTTTTATCAGCAATATTTCTTAAAAAATATGGTAGAATAGAAAGGATGGAGGAATCTAATGGTATTACAAAGACATGAAATAAATGAAAAAGATACATGGGATCTATCAACGATCTACCCAACTGACCAGGCTTGGGAAGAAGCCTTAAAAGATTTAACAGAACAATTGGAGACAGTAGCCCAGTATGAAGGTCATCTCTTGGATAGTGCGGATAGCCTACTCGAAATTACTGAATTTTCTCTTGAAATGGAATGCCAGATGGAGAAGCTTTACGTCTATGCTCATATGAAGAATGACCAGGACACACGTGAATCCAAGTACCAAGAGTACTATGCCAAGGCCATGACTCTCTATAGCCAGCTAGACCAAGCCTTTTCATTCTATGAACCTGAATTTATGGAAATCAGTGAAAAGCAGTATGCTGACTTTTTAGAAGCTCAGCCAAAATTGCAGGTTTATCAACACTATTTTGATAAGCTTTTGCAAGGCAAGGATCACGTTCTTTCACAACGTGAAGAAGAATTATTAGCTGGAGCTGGTGAAATCTTTGGTTCGGCAAGTGAAACCTTCGCTATCTTGGACAATGCGGATATTGTGTTCCCTTGTGTTCTTGACGATGATGGTAAGGAAGTTCAGCTATCTCATGGGACTTACACACGTTTGATGGAGTCTAAAAATCGTGAGGTGCGTCGTGGTGCCTATCAAGCTCTTTATGCGACTTATGAACAATTCCAACATACCTATGCCAAAACCTTGCAAACCAATGTTAAGGTGCAAAACTACCGTGCCAAAGTTCGCAACTACAAGAGCGCTCGTCATGCAGCCCTAGCAGCTAATTTTGTTCCAGAGAGTGTTTATGACAATTTGGTAGCAGCAGTTCGCAAGCATTTGCCACTCTTGCATCGCTATCTTAACCTTCGTTCAAAAATCCTGGGAATTTCAGACCTCAAGATGTACGATGTCTACACACCACTTTCTTCTGTTGAATACAGTTTTACCTACCAAGAAGCCTTGAAAAAGGCAGAAGATGCTTTGTCAGTCTTGGGTGAGGATTACTTGAGCCGTGTTAAACGTGCCTTCAGTGAGCGTTGGATTGATGTTTACGAAAATCAAGGCAAGCGTTCAGGGGCCTACTCTGGTGGTTCTTACGATACAAATGCCTTTATGCTTCTCAACTGGCAGGACAATCTAGACAATCTCTTTACTCTTGTCCATGAGACTGGTCACAGTATGCATTCAAGCTATACTCGTGAAACTCAGCCTTATGTTTACGGAGATTACTCTATCTTCTTGGCTGAGATCGCTTCAACTACCAATGAAAATATCTTGACGGAGAAATTATTGGAAGAAGTGGAAGACGACGCAACGCGCTTTGCTATTCTCAATAACTTCCTAGACGGTTTCCGTGGAACAGTTTTCCGCCAAACTCAATTTGCTGAGTTTGAACACGCGATTCACCAAGCGGATCAAAATGGTGAAGTATTGACAAGCGATTTCTTAAATAAACTCTACGCAGATTTGAACCAAGAGTATTATGGTTTGAGTAAGGAAGACAATCCTGAAATCCAATTCGAGTGGGCACGCATTCCACACTTCTACTATAACTACTATGTATATCAATATTCAACTGGATTTGCAGCAGCCTCAGCCTTGGCTGAAAAGATTGTCCATGGTAGTCAAGAAGACCGTGACCGCTATATCGACTATCTCAAGGCAGGGAAGTCTGACTATCCACTTAATGTCATGAGAAAAGCTGGAGTTGATATGGAGAAGGAAGACTACCTCAACGATGCCTTTGCAGTCTTTGAACGCCGTTTAAATGAGTTTGAAGCCCTTGTTGAAAAATTGGGATTGGCATAAGATGGTTGAATCGTATAGTAAGAATGCCAACCATAACATGCGTCGTCCTGTCGTCAAAGAAGAAATTGTAGACTTGATGCGTCAGCGTCAAAAGCAAGTCACAGGTTCCTTGAAAGAATTGGAAGACTTTGCCCGCAAGGAAAATATTCCTATTATTCCCCATGAAACGGTAGCTTATTTCCGTTTTCTCATGGAAACCATACAACCTAAAAACATTCTGGAAATTGGGACGGCTATCGGTTTTTCAGCCCTTTTGATGGCTGAACATGCACCGAATGCAAAGATTACAACCATTGATCGCAATCCAGAAATGATTGGTTTTGCCAAGGAAAATTTCGCCCAGTTTGACAGTCGCAAGCAAATCACTCTCCTAGAGGGAGATGCGGTAGATGTCTTATCTACCCTGACAGAGTCCTATGATTTCGTCTTTATGGATTCAGCCAAGTCTAAATACATCGTCTTTCTGCCAGAAATCCTCAAACATTTGGACGTTGGAGGTGTGGTTGTCTTGGATGATATTTTCCAAGGTGGAGATGTTGCCAAGGACATTATGGAAGTCCGTCGAGGTCAGCGAACCATTTATCGAGGCCTTCAAAGACTATTTGATGCAACTTTAGACAATCCAGGACTCACCGCAACACTAGTACCTCTGGGAGACGGCATTCTCATGCTTCGTAAAAATCTAGCAGATGTTCAATTGCCTGACAGCGAATGATTTTCAGAAAAATTTAAGAAAATATAGTAAAATAGATAGAGTAACACTTATCTCAAAGGAGTAGACATGAAGAAAAAACTATTGGCAGGAGCCATTACACTATTATCAGTAGCAACTTTAGCAGCTTGTTCGAAAGGTTCAGAAGGGGCAGACCTTATCAGCATGAAAGGAGATGTTATCACAGAACATCAATTTTATGAGCAAGTGAAAAGCAATCCTTCAGCTCAACAAGTGTTGTTGAACTTGACCATCCAAAAAGTATTTGAGAAGCAATATGGCTCAGAAGTAGATGACAAAGAAGTCAACGATACTATTGCAGAAGAAGAAAAACAATATGGTGAGAACTACCAACGTGTCTTGTCACAAGCAGGAATGACTCTTGAAACACGTAAAGCTCAAATTCGTACAAGTAAATTAGTTGAGTTGGCAGTTAAAAAAGCAGCAGAAGCTGAATTGACAGATGATGCCTATAAGAAAGCATTTGACGAATACACTCCAGATGTAACGGCTCAAATCATCCGTTTGGACAATGAAGACAAGGCTAAAGAAATTCTTGAAAAAGCCAAAGCTAGTGATGCAGACTTTGCTCAATTAGCTAAAGATAACTCAACTGATGAGAAAACTAAAGCGAATGGTGGAGAAATCACCTTTGATTCTGCTTCAACAGAAGTACCAGAACAAGTTAAGAAAGCGGCATTTGCTCTAGATGTAAACGGTGTTTCTGATGTGATCACAGCCGCTGGCACACAAGCTTACAGTAGCCAATATTACATTGTAAAACTCATTAAGAAAACAGAAAAATCATCTAATATCGATGACTACAAAGAAAAATTAAAAACTGTTATCTTGACTCAAAAACAAAATGATTCAACATTTGTTCAAAGCATTATCGGAAAAGAATTACAAGCAGCTAATATCAAGGTTAAAGATCAAGCCTTCCAAAATATCTTTACCCAATATATCGGTGGTGGAGATTCAAGCTCAAGCAGTTCATCAAAAGAATAAAACAGAAAAGGGCCAAGTGCTCTTTTTCTTATGACAAAAATGGTCTATCTGATGGATAAGAGTTTTTTTCTTTCGGAAAAAATGGTATAATAGCAATCAAAACTAGAAAACAAACGGAATTTGGGAAGCAATTGTGTTGTTCTCATTAGATTGGTGATACTATGAAGATTAGTAAAAGGCACCTATTAAATTATTCTATTCTAGTTCCTTACTTACTTTTATCTATTTTGGGCTTGATTGTGGTTTATTCGACAACCAGTGCTATTTTAATTCAAGAAGGCCAAAGTGCACTGCAATTGGTCCGAAGTCAGGGACTGTTTTGGATATTTAGTTTGATACTGATTGCCTTGATATACAAATTGAAACTGAATTTTTTAAGAAACGAACGTCTTTTATTTATCGTTATGTTCGTTGAGCTGATTCTATTAGCTATGGCTCGGATAATTGGTACGCCAGTCAATGGAGCCTATGGTTGGATTTCAGTAGGACCTTTGACCATTCAGCCAGCTGAGTATTTGAAGATTATTATTGTCTGGTACCTGGCCCAACGCTTTTCAAAACAACAGGATGAAATTGCTGTTTATGATTTCCAAGTTTTAACTCACAATCAATGGATTCCTCGTGCTTTTAATGACTGGCGCTTTGTCCTACTAGTCATGATTGGAAGTTTGGCTATTTTCCCAGATCTGGGGAATGCTACTATTCTAGCTTTGGTTGCCTTGATTATGTATACAGTTAGTGGAATTGCTCATCGTTGGTTTATAGCCTTTATTGGTCTTTTATTTGGAGTTTCGGCCCTTTCCTTAACAGCTATTGATATGATAGGGGTTGATAAGTTTTCAAAAGTTCCAGTATTTGGTTACGTTGCCAAGCGTTTCAGTGCCTACTTTAATCCCTTTGCTGACTTGGCAGGAGCTGGCCACCAACTTGCAAATTCTTACTTTGCCATGGTAAATGGTGGATGGTTTGGACTAGGCTTAGGAAATTCGATCGAAAAACGAGGCTATTTACCAGAGGCCCATACAGACTTTGTATTTTCAATTGTCATTGAAGAGTTTGGATTTGTGGGAGCCAGCTTGATTTTAGCACTTGTCTTTTTCCTTATTTTGCGAATTATCCTAGTCGGTATTCGTGCTAAGAATCCCTTTAATTCCATGATGGCGATTGGAGTTGGGGGGATGATGTTGGTACAGGTCTTTGTTAATATCGGTGGAATTTCTGGTATTATTCCTTCAACAGGAGTTACCTTCCCCTTCTTATCGCAAGGAGGAAACAGTCTTTTGGTATTGTCTGTAGCCATCGCCTTTGTCTTAAATATTGATGCCAGTGAAAAACGTGCCCAATTGTATGAGGAGTTAGAAGCTCGCTCATCACACTATATGTAGCGCTGAGAGTAGAAAGGATTGCCTATGTCTCTTCAAAAATTAGAAAACTATAGTAATAAAGCTGTCGTGCAAGAAGAAGTATTGATTTTAACAGAATTGTTAGAAGATATCACTAAAAATATGCTTGCTCCAGAAACTTTTGAAAAAATCATGCAGTTGAAGGAATTATCAACTCAAGAAGATTATCAAGGCTTGAACAAATTGGTTACTAGCCTGACAAATGATGAAATGGCTTATATTTCACGCTATTTCTCTATCTTGCCTCTCTTGATTAATATTTCAGAAGACGTGGATTTGGCCTATGAAATCAACCACCAAAATAATATCGATCAAGATTATCTTGGTAAGTTATCAGCAACTATCAAAATGGTTGCAGAAAAAGAAAATGCGGTTGAAATTCTAGAACACTTGAATGTTGTCCCTGTTTTGACTGCCCATCCAACACAAGTGCAACGTAAGAGTATGCTAGATTTGACTAACCATATCCATACCCTCTTGCGTAAGTACCGTGATGTGAAATTAGGCTTGATTAATAAGGAAAAATGGCATAATGATCTCCGTCGTTACATTGAGATTATCATGCAGACAGATATGATTCGTGAAAAGAAATTGAAAGTTACCAATGAAATCACGAATGTTATGGAATACTACAATAGTTCATTCCTGAAAGCTGTTCCTCATTTGACTGCTGAGTACAAGCGCCTGGCAAAAAAACATGGCTTGGAGTTGAAACATCCTAAACCAATTACCATGGGAATGTGGATTGGTGGAGACCGCGATGGGAATCCTTTTGTTACAGCAGATACCTTGAAACAATCTGCCATGACCCAGTGTGAAGTTATCATGAACTACTATGATGAAAAGATTTACCAACTTTATCGTGAGTTCTCTCTTTCAACCAGTATTGTCAATGTCAGCAAGCAAGTTAGAGAAATGGCTCGTCAATCTAAGGATAACTCGATTTACCGTGAAAAAGAGCTGTATCGTCGTGCCTTGTTTGATATTCAATCAAAAATCCAAGCAACAAAAGCCTATCTGATTGAGGATAAGGAAGTTGGAGCTCGCTATGAAACAGCCAATGATTTTTACAAGGATTTAATTACCATCCGTGATTCCCTTTTGGAAAACAAGGGTGAAGCACTAATTTCTGGTGATTTTGTTGAATTGATTCAGGCAGTTGAAATTTTTGGTTTCTATTTGGCATCTATTGATATGCGTCAAGATTCAAGTGTTCATGAGGCCTGTGTAGCAGAACTTTTGAAATCAGCAGGAATTCATTCTCGTTATAGTGAACTCAGTGAAGAAGAAAAATGCCAGCTTCTCTTGAAAGAATTAGAAGAAGATCCACGCATTCTTTCTGCTACTCATGTTGAAAAATCAGAGTTACTTGAAAAAGAATTAGCAATCTTTAAGGCTGCTCGTAATTTGAAAGATAAGTTGGGTGATGATGTTATTCGTCAGACTATCATTTCACATGCAACCAGCGTATCAGACATGCTGGAATTGGCTATCTTGCTAAAAGAAGTAGGGCTAGTTGATAAAGAAAGAGCCCGTGTCCAAATCGTTCCTCTCTTTGAAACAATTGAGGACTTGGACCACTCAGAAGAAACTATGAGAGAATACCTTTCTCTTGCCCTTGCTAAGAAATGGATTGCTTCGCGCAATAACTACCAAGAAATCATGCTTGGCTACTCTGACAGTAATAAAGATGGTGGTTACCTTTCATCGTGTTGGACCCTCTACAAGGCTCAACAACAATTGACTGCTATTGGAGATGAATTTGGCGTTAAGGTTACCTTCTTCCATGGCCGTGGTGGTACTGTTGGTCGTGGTGGTGGACCAACTTATGAAGCTATCACATCTCAACCGCTTAAGTCTATCAAGGATCGTATCCGTTTGACGGAGCAGGGTGAAGTAATTGGCAATAAATACGGTAACAAAGATGCCGCCTACTATAACCTTGAAATGCTAGTATCTGCAGCTATTAACCGTATGATTACTCAGAAGAAGAGCGATACCAATACATCCAATCGTTATGAAGCGATTATGGATCAGGTAGTGGACCGTAGTTATGATATCTACCGTGATTTGGTCTTTGGTAATGACCATTTCTATGATTATTTCTTTGAGTCAAGTCCAATCAAGGCTATTTCAAGCTTTAATATTGGTTCTCGTCCAGCCGCTCGTAAGACGATTACTGAAATCGGTGGTTTGCGTGCTATCCCTTGGGTCTTCTCATGGTCACAAAGCCGTGTCATGTTCCCTGGCTGGTATGGTGTCGGATCAAGCTTCAAAGAATTTATTGATAAAAATCCAGAGAATATCGCTATTCTACGAGATATGTACCAAAATTGGCCTTTCTTCCAGTCACTTCTTTCAAATGTTGACATGGTCTTGTCAAAATCAAATATGAACATTGCTTTTGAGTATGCCAAACTGTGTGAAGATGATCAAGTAAAAGCAATCTATGAGACTATTCTAAATGAATGGCAAGTTACCAAGGAAGTTATCTTGGCTATCGAAGGTTATGATGAACTCTTGGCTGAAAATCCATATCTAAAAGCAAGTTTGGATTACCGTATGCCTTACTTTAATATCCTCAACTATATCCAGTTGGAGTTGATTAAACGTCAACGTCGTGGAGAATTATCAAGCGATCAAGAAAAATTAATCCATACAACCATCAACGGAATTGCAACAGGATTGCGTAATTCAGGCTGATACCCATCAAACTTCCTCTTTTCTATAGGGGAAGTTTTTGAATATTTCAAAAAAATTCTCAAAGAGTCTTGACAAGTAGTTGAAAAATGATATAATTTAACCATTCAGAAAAGTAATCATACAAACTTTTTAGAGAGTCTGTGGTAGCTGAAAACAGATAAGTGGTGATGATGAAAATTGGGCTGAATGTTATTTAGAATTTGAAATCATAAAAATTCGGTGAGCACACCTTACAGTGCATCTCGTTATTGCGAGACAGAGCGATAGGGAAATTCCCTATAATTGAGGTGGTACCGCGCATCGACGTCCTCACACAAGTTTTTTGTGTGAGGACTTTTTTGATGGAGGTTAGTATGGAAAGAAAACGATGGCGTCGCTTGTTTAGATAAGTGAAGTAGTTTAAAGGAATTAAAAAGGAGAAATAGAATGAAAAATAAACGTTTAATTGGAATTATTGCTGCATTAGCAGTCTTAGTAGCAGGAAGCTTGATTTACTCTTCAATGAATAAACCAGAAGCTAAGAATGAAAAGAAAGTTGCCAAAGTTGGTGTTCTTCAGTTTGTGAGCCATCCATCTCTTGACTTGATTTATAAAGGGATTCAAGATGGACTTGCAGAAGAAGGTTATAAAGATGATCAGTTGAAAATTGACTTTATGAACTCAGAAGGTGACCAAAGTAAGGTTGCGACAATGAGTAAACAGTTGGTTGCAAACGGTAATGACTTGGTTGTTGGTATCGCAACACCAGCTGCTCAAGGTTTGGCTAGTGCAACAAAAGATCTACCTGTTATCATGGCTGCTATTACAGACCCAATCGGTGCCAATTTGGTTAAAGATTTGAAAAAACCAGGTGGCAACATTACAGGGGTATCAGACCACAACCCAGCTCAACAACAAGTTGAACTCATCAAGGCCTTAACACCAAATGTGAAGACAATCGGAGCTCTTTACTCAAGCAGCGAAGACAATTCAAAAACACAGGTAGAAGAATTTAAGGCTTATGCTGAAAAAGCAGGTTTGACAGTAGAAACATTTGCAGTTCCTTCAACAAACGAAATTGCTTCAACAGTTAACGTTATGACTAGCAAGGTCGATGCTATCTGGGTTCCAATCGATAACACCATTGCTTCAGCCTTCTCAACTGTTGTATCAAGCAACCAATCAGCTAAAAAACCAATCTACCCAAGCGCAACTGCCATGGTAGAAGCAGGTGGTTTGGCATCCGTTGTAGTTGACCAACATGATCTTGGTGTGGCAACTGGTAAAATGATTGCTCAAGTTTTGAAAGGTGCAAAACCAGCTGATACACCAGTCAATGTCTTTTCAACAGGTAAATCAGTAATCAATAAAAAATTGGCACAAGAGCTAGGTATTACGATTCCTGAATCTGTTCTAAAAGAAGCAGGACAAGTGATTGAATAATCTGTAATGGAGGAGTTGGGGACATCTCCTCCAATTTTTTACAATAGAAATCATATAGAAAAGGTTAAGAAACAGATGATATTATCTATTATTTCTCAAGGATTTGTCTGGGCTATTCTAGGTCTGGGGATCTTTATGACATTTAGGATTTTAAACTTTCCAGATATGACGACAGAAGGTTCCTTCCCTCTTGGGGGAGCTGTTGCTGTCACTCTGATAACGAAAGGCGTGAATCCCTTTTTAGCGACACTTGTTGCTGTAGGAGCAGGGTGTTTGGCTGGAATGGCAGCAGGTCTTCTTTATACAAAAGGGAAGATTCCGACTTTACTTTCAGGGATTTTGGTGATGACTTCTTGTCACTCTATCATGCTCTTGATTATGGGGCGTGCAAATTTAGGCTTGCTTGGAACTAAGCAAATTCAGGATGTCTTGCCTTTTGATTCAGACTTGAACCAACTCTTGACAGGTCTTATTTTTGTCAGTCTTGTCATTGCTCTCATGCTCTTTTTCTTGGACACTAAACTTGGACAAGCCTATATTGCTACAGGTGACAATCCTGATATGGCTAGAAGTTTCGGAATTCATACTGGACGCATGGAGCTCATGGGCTTGGTCTTATCAAATGGGGTGATTGCCCTTGCAGGTGCCCTCATTGCCCAGCAAGAAGGCTATGCTGATGTTTCTCGAGGAATTGGTGTCATCGTTGTGGGGCTTGCAAGTTTGATTATTGGAGAAGTTATCTTCAAGAGTTTGAGCTTGGCAGAGCGTTTGGTTACCATCGTTGTAGGTTCTATTGCCTATCAATTCTTAGTATGGGCAGTTATCGCGCTTGGCTTTAACACAAGTTACCTTCGTCTATACAGTGCAGTGATTTTAGCAGTCTGCCTCATGATTCCAACATTTAAGCAAACCATCTTGAAAGGAGCCAAATTAAGCAAATGACAGCAATTGTAGAATTAAAAAATGCAACCAAAGTCGTTAAAAATGGCTTTGATGAAGAAAAGATTATTTTAAATGATGTTTCCTTAGAAATTTTTGAACAGGATTTTATCACGATTTTGGGTGGAAATGGCGCTGGTAAATCGACCCTCTTTAACACTATTGCAGGAACCTTGTCCTTAACCAGTGGAACCATCCGTATTTTGGGTGAAGATGTTACCAAGTTTTCACCCGAGAAGCGTGCCAAGTATCTGTCTCGTGTTTTCCAAGATCCAAAGATGGGGACAGCTCCTCGTATGACAGTGGCTGAAAATCTTTTGATTGCCAAGTTTCGTGGTGAAAAACGTGGACTGTTACCAAGACGTCTGGCTAGCTATAAGGATGAATTTCAGGCAACTATTGAAAAAGTAGGAAATGGTCTTGAGAAACACTTGAATACACCGATTGAGTTTTTATCAGGTGGACAAAGACAGGCCTTGAGCCTCTTGATGGCAACCTTGAAGCGTCCTGAATTACTCTTGTTGGACGAGCATACTGCGGCCCTTGATCCAAAGACCAGTGTGGCCTTGATGGAATTGACAGATGAATTTGTCAAGAATGATCAGTTGACAGCACTTATGATTACCCATCATATGGAAGATGCTCTCAAATATGGCAATCGCTTGATTGTCATGAAAGAAGGACGAATTATCCAAGATTTGAACCAAGAAGAAAAAGCAAAAATGAAAATCTCTGATTATTATCAACTCTTTGAATAAAGTAGGGAAAATGAGTGAAATGGTTTACTTTTTTTCTGAAATAAAGTATACTATATAAAGTAAACTATGATAACATGGAGGTATTGTGTATGGTTGACAAACAAGTCATTGAAGAAATCAAAAACAATGCCAACATTGTGGAAGTCATAGGAGATGTGATTTCTTTACAAAAGGCAGGACGGAACTATCTAGGGCTCTGTCCTTTTCATGGTGAAAAAACACCTTCTTTCAACGTTGTAGAGGATAAGCAGTTTTATCACTGTTTTGGTTGTGGTCGCTCGGGTGATGTCTTTAAGTTCATCGAGGAGTATCAAGGGGTTCCTTTTATGGAGGCTGTCCAAATCTTAGGTCAGCGTGTTGGGATAGAGGTGGAAAAACCGCTTTATAGTGAGCAGAAGCCAGCCTCCCCCCACCAATCTCTTTATGATATGCATGAAGATGCTGCCAAATTTTATCATGCTATTCTCATGACAACGACCATGGGGGAAGAGGCCAGAAACTACCTTTATCAGCGTGGTTTGACAGATGAAGTGCTTAAGCATTTTCGGATTGGTTTGGCACCTCCAGAACGAAACTATCTCTATCAACGTTTGACTGGTCAGTATCGTGATGAGGATTTCCTGGATTCAGGACTGTTTTATCTCTCGGATGCTAATCAATTTGTAGACACCTTTCACAATCGCATTATGTTTCCTCTGACAAATGATCAGGGAAAGGTCATTGCCTTCTCAGGTCGTATCTGGCAGAAAACGGATTCACAAACTTCTAAGTATAAAAATAGCCGATCGACTGCAATTTTTAACAAAAGTTACGAATTATATCATATGGATAGGGCAAAAAAATCTTCTGGTAAAACCAGTGAGATTTACCTGATGGAAGGGTTCATGGATGTCATTGCAGCCTATCGGGCTGGAATCGAAAACGCTGTCGCATCTATGGGAACGGCCTTGAGTCGTGAGCATGTTGAGCATCTGAAAAGGTTAACCAAGAAGTTGGTTCTGGTTTATGATGGCGATAAGGCTGGGCAAGCTGCGACATTGAAAGCCTTAGATGAAATTGGCGATATGCCTGTGCAGATCGTCAGCATGCCTGATAACTTGGATCCAGATGAGTATCTACAAAAAAATGGACCAGAAGACTTGGCCTATCTATTAACGAAAACTCGTATTAGTCCGATTGAGTTCTACATTAACCAGTACAAGCCTGAAAATAGTGAAAATCTGCAGGCTCAGATTGAGTTTATTGAAAAAATAGCTCCCTTGATTGTTCAAGAAAAGTCTATCACTGCTCAAAACAGCTATATTCATATTTTAGCTGACAGTCTGCCATCCTTTGATTATACTCAAATTGAGCAGATTGTTAATGAGAGTCGACAGGCACAAAGGCAGAATCGCATGGAAGGAATTTCCAGACCGACGCCAATCACCATGCCTGTTACCAAGCAGTTATCGGCTATTATGAGGGCAGAAGCCCATCTACTTTATCGAATGATGGAATCTCCCCTTATATTGAATGATTACCGTTTGCGAGAAGATTTTGCATTTGACACACCTGAATTTCAGGTTTTATATGACTTGCTTGGCCAGTATGGCAATCTTCCTCCAGAAGTTCTAGCAGAACAGACAGAGGAAGTTGAAAGAGCTTGGTACCAAGTCTTAGCTCAGGATTTACCTACTGAGATGTCACCGCAGGAACTTAGTGAAGTAGAGATGACTCGAAACAAGGCTCTCTTGAATCAGGACAATATGAGAATCAAAAAGAAGGTGCAGGAAGCTAGCCATGTAGGAGATACCGATACAGCCCTAGAAGAATTGGAACGTTTAATTTCCCAAAAGAGAAGAATGGAGTAATAATGGCAACAAAACAAAAAGAAGTAACAACATTTGACGTACAAGTAGCAGAATTTATCCGTAATCATAAACAAAAAGGGACAGCAACAGACGATGAAATCAATGCTAGTCTAGTTGTTCCTTTTACCTTGGATGCTGATGGGATTGAAGATCTCTTGCAACGAATTCAGGATGCAGGGATTTCAATCACAGATAACGAAGGAAATCCAAGTGCGCGTGTTCTTAGTGCAGAAGAAGAACCAGAACTCAGCGATGAGGATTTGATTGGTTCAACTTCTGCTAAGGTCAACGACCCTGTTCGTATGTACTTGAAAGAAATCGGGGTCGTACCTCTCTTGACCAATGAAGAGGAGAAAGAATTAGCACTAGCTGTTGAAGCTGGTGATATCGAAGCCAAACAACGTCTTGCGGAAGCCAACCTTCGTTTGGTTGTTTCTATTGCCAAACGCTATGTCGGACGCGGTATGCAGTTCCTTGACTTGATTCAAGAAGGGAACATGGGCTTGATGAAGGCGGTTGACAAGTTTGACTATTCTAAAGGATTTAAGTTTTCAACTTACGCAACTTGGTGGATTCGTCAGGCAATCACTCGTGCTATTGCGGATCAAGCTCGTACCATTCGTATCCCAGTTCACATGGTTGAAACCATCAATAAATTAGTTCGTGAACAGCGTAATCTCCTTCAAGAATTGGGACAAGATCCAACACCAGAACAAATCGCTGAACGTATGGATATGACCCCTGACAAGGTTCGTGAAATCTTGAAGATTGCCCAAGAACCAGTGTCTCTTGAAACTCCTATTGGTGAAGAGGATGATAGCCATCTTGGGGACTTTATCGAAGATGAAGTGATTGAAAATCCAGTGGACTATACAACTCGTATCGTCTTGCGTGAGCAGTTGGATGAGGTCTTGGATACTCTTACAGACCGTGAAGAAAACGTCTTGCGCTTACGCTTCGGACTAGATGATGGTAAAATGCGTACCCTTGAAGATGTGGGTAAAGTCTTTAACGTGACTCGCGAGCGTATCCGTCAGATTGAAGCTAAAGCTTTGAGAAAACTACGCCAACCAAGTCGCAGCAAACCGCTTCGTGATTTTATTGAAGACTAAGAGTGAGGATGAATATGGCTTATACAGAAGAGCAAATTGAAAACATCAAAACACGAATTTTATCAGCCTTGGAAGAAGTTATTGACCCTGAGTTGGGAATCGATATTGTCAATCTGGGTTTGATTTATGAGATTCGTTTTGATGGCGACACAGGGCAAACAGAGATTGATATGACTTTGACAACTATGGGATGTCCTCTAGCAGACCTTTTGACGGATCAGATTTATGATGCCATGACAGAGGTTCCAGAAGTAACGGATACTGAGGTTAAATTAGTCTGGTATCCGGCCTGGACAGTTGAAAAAATGAGTCGCTATGCACGCATTGCCCTAGGCATTAAGTAAACATATAAAAGCATGTGAGAGACCGTTGGAAAAGTGAGGAAATTTCCCTTCTTTTCCTTTAGTCTCTCCTTTCTTTTGCTGATTTTATTCAAAGAAAATGATATAATAGTAGCTATGGAAAAAAAGAAATTACGCATCAATATGTTGAGTTCAAGTGAGAAAGTAGCTGGGCAAGGAGTTTCAGGTGCCTACCGTGAATTAGTTCGTCTTCTTCACCGTGATGCCAAGGACCAACTGATTGTTACTGAAAATCTTCCAATCGAGGCAGATGTGACTCACTTTCATACGATTGATTTCCCCTATTATTTATCTACATTCCAAAAGAAACGCTCAGGGAGAAAAATTGGCTATGTGCATTTCTTGCCTGATACACTTGAGGGAAGTTTGAAAATTCCATTTTTCTTAAAGGGAATTGTAAATCGCTATGTATTTTCTTTTTACAACCGGATGGAGCACTTGGTGGTGGTCAATCCTATGTTTATTGAGGATTTGGTGGCAGCGGGTATTCCACGTGAAAAAGTGACCTATATTCCTAACTTTGTAAACAAGGAAAAGTGGCATCCCCTTCCACAAGCAGAGGTAGCTCGACTACGCGAAGAGCTAGGTCTTAGCGACAATCAGTTTATCGTAGTAGGTGCTGGGCAAGTTCAGAAACGTAAAGGGATTGATGACTTTATCCGTCTGGCTGAAGAATTACCCCACATTACCTTTATCTGGGCGGGTGGTTTCTCTTTTGGGGGCATAACAGATGGTTATGAACGCTACAAGAAAATTATGGATAACCCACCTGAAAATTTGATTTTTCCAGGTATCGTGTCGCCAGAGCGGATGCGCGAGTTGTATGCCCTAGCGGACCTTTTCTTGTTGCCTAGTTACAATGAGCTATTTCCTATGACTATTTTAGAGGCTGCTAGTTGTGAAGCTCCGATTATGTTGCGTGATTTGGATCTCTATAAGGTAATTTTGGAGGGAAATTATCGGGCGACAGCAGATAGAGAAGAGATGAAAGAAGCTATTTTGGAATATAAAGCCAATCCTACTGCCTTAAAAGATCTCAAAGAAAAAGCTAAGAATATTTCTAGAGAGTATTCAGAAGAGCATCTATTACAAATCTGGTTGGACTTTTATGAGAAACAAGCCGCTTTAGGGAGAAAGTAAAAAGTGAGGTAATCTATGCGAATTGGTTTATTTACAGATACCTATTTTCCTCAGGTTTCAGGTGTAGCGACCAGTATTCGAACCTTGAAAACAGAGCTTGAAAAGCAAGGGCACGCTGTTTTTATCTTTACGACGACAGATAAGGATGTCAATCGTTATGAAGATTGGCAAATTATCCGCATTCCAAGTGTTCCCTTCTTTGCTTTTAAAGACCGTCGCTTTGCCTACCGAGGTTTCAGCAAGGCACTTGAAATTGCCAAACAGTATCAGCTGGATATTATCCATACTCAGACTGAATTTTCTCTCGGCTTGTTGGGAATTTGGATTGCGCGTGAACTGAAAATTCCAGTCATCCATACTTATCACACCCAGTACGAAGACTATGTGCATTATATTGCTAAGGGGATGTTGATTCGTCCTAGTATGGTCAAGTACTTAGTCAGAGGTTTCCTGCATGATGTGGATGGGGTTATTTGTCCTAGTGAGATTGTCCATGATTTGCTATCTGACTATAAGGTCAAGGTTGAAAAACGGGTCATTCCAACTGGGATTGAATTAGCTAAGTTTGAGCGTCCGGAAATCAAGCAGGAAAATCTGAAAGAACTACGTAGTAAACTAGGGATTCAAGATGATGAAAAGATGTTGCTTAGTCTTTCCAGAATTTCCTATGAAAAAAATATTCAAGCAGTTTTAGCAGCCTTTGCAGAAGTTCTGAAAGAAGAAGACAAGGTTAAACTGGTGGTAGCTGGGGATGGTCCTTATCTGGATGACCTCAAAGAGCAAGCCCAGAAACTAGAGATTCAAGACTCTGTTGTCTTTACAGGGATGATTGCTCCTAGTGAGACAGCTCTTTACTATAAGGCGGCGGATTTCTTCATCTCGGCATCGACAAGTGAAACCCAAGGCTTGACCTACTTGGAAAGCTTAGCCAGTGGAACGCCTGTCATTGCTCATGGAAATCCTTATCTGGACAATCTGATCAGTGATAAAATGTTTGGAACCTTGTACTATGGAGAACATGATTTGGCTGGTGCTATTTTGGAAGCCCTGATTGCAACGCCAGATATGAATGAGCATACTTTATCAGAGAAGTTGTACGAGATTTCAGCTGAGAACTTTGGAAAACGGGTGCATGAGTTTTATCTGGATGCCATTATTTCAAATAACTTCCAGAAAGATTTAGCCAAAGATGATACGGTCAGTCAGCGTATCTTTAAGACAGTTTTGTATCTACCGCAACAGGTGGTTGCTGTACCCGTAAAAGGCTCTAGACGCATGCTGAAGGCTTCAAAAACACAGTTGATCAGCATAAGAGATTATTGGAAAGACCATGAAGAATAGAAAGAGGAACAGTATGAAAAAACAATTAATGAGAAGCGGTCGTGATAAAAAGATTGCGGGTGTTTGTGCCGGGGTAGCCCATTATTTTGATATGGATCCTACTATTGTTCGCGTAATATGGGGTGTTCTTGCTTTTGCTTATGGAGCAGGAGTTGTAGCTTATATCATTTTATGGATTATTGCGCCAGAAGCAAGTGACTATTGAAAACTAGCTAAATTCATGCTAAGATAATAGAAAATAGAATGTAACGAAGGAGATAAAAATGGCATTTGGAGATAATGGAAATCGTAAAAAAACTATGTTTGAGAAAATAACCTTATTTATCGTGATTATCATGCTAGTAGCAAGTTTATTGGGAATTTTTGCAACTGCAATTGGTGCCCTCAGTAATCTATAAAATAGATTCAAGAAAATTTAGTGACTGGGATTTCCCAGCCCTTTTTTAAAGTGAGAAGAAAAAATGAGTATGTTTTTAGATACAGCTAAGATCAAGGTCAAGGCTGGTAATGGTGGTGATGGCATGGTTGCCTTTCGCCGTGAAAAATATGTCCCTAATGGCGGTCCTTGGGGCGGTGATGGTGGTCGTGGAGGCAATGTCGTCTTCGTTGTAGATGAAGGTCTACGTACCCTCATGGATTTCCGCTATAATCGCCATTTCAAGGCTGATTCTGGTGAGAAAGGAATGACCAAAGGGATGCATGGTCGTGGTGCTGAGGACCTTAGAGTTCGAGTACCACAAGGTACGACTGTTCGTGATGCAGAGACTGGCAAGGTTTTGACAGATTTGATTGAACATGGTCAAGAATTTATCGTTGCCCACGGTGGACGTGGTGGACGTGGAAATATTCGTTTCGCAACACCAAAAAATCCTGCACCTGAAATCTCTGAAAATGGGGAACCAGGTCAGGAACGTGAGTTACAATTGGAACTAAAAATCTTGGCAGATGTCGGTTTAGTAGGTTTCCCATCTGTAGGGAAATCAACACTTTTAAGTGTTATTACCTCAGCTAAACCTAAAATTGGTGCCTACCACTTTACGACCATTGTGCCAAATCTAGGTATGGTTCGTACCCAATCAGGTGAATCCTTTGCAGTAGCCGATCTGCCAGGTTTGATTGAAGGCGCTAGTCAAGGTGTTGGTTTGGGAACTCAGTTCCTCCGTCACATCGAGCGTACCCGTGTCATCCTTCATATTATTGATATGTCAGCTAGCGAAGGACGTGATCCTTATGAGGATTATCTTGCCATTAACAAGGAGTTGGAGTCATACAATCTTCGTCTCATGGAGCGTCCACAGATTATCGTAGCCAACAAAATGGACATGCCTGAGAGTCAGGAAAATCTTGAAGAATTCAAGAAAAAATTAGCTGAAAACTACGATGAATTTGAAGAGTTACCAGCTATCTTCCCGATTTCTGGATTGACAAAGCAAGGTCTGGCAATGCTCTTGGATGCTACAGCTGAATTGTTAGACAAGACACCAGAATTCTTGCTCTATGACGAGTCAGATATGGAAGAAGAAGCATACTACGGCTTTGACGAGGAAGAAAAAGCCTTTGAAATTAGTCGTGATGACGATGCAACATGGGTGCTTTCTGGTGAAAAACTGATGAAACTCTTTAATATGACCAACTTTGATCGTGACGAATCAGTCATGAAATTTGCTCGCCAGCTTCGTGGTATGGGAGTTGATGAATCTCTTCGTGCGCGTGGTGCTAAGGATGGGGATTTGGTCCGCATTGGTAAATTTGAGTTTGAATTTGTAGACTAGGAGACTGATATGGGAGATAAACCGATATCTTTCCGAGATGCGGATGGTAATTTTGTTTCCGCCGCAGACGTTTGGAATGAAAAGAAATTGGAAGAACTATTTAATCGTCTCAATCCAAATCGTGCCTTGAGGTTGGCACGAACTAAAAAGGAAAATCCATCTTAAATACGTAAGATAAAACTTCAATTATCAGTCAAGTTAACGGTAACAAATAGAAGCTAAGATCGAGAAAGGGCAAAATTTGTCGGCTCTTTGTCAACTGTAGTGGGTTGATGAAAAGCTAAGCTCGAGAAAGGACAAATTTCGTCCTTTCTTTTTTGATG
>NZ_CAMHWI010000017.1 GCF_946188695.1 Streptococcus mitis
TAATTCTAGCATCATTCGTCGTCTGAGACTAACTTCCAGTTTTGGGAGAGAGATGGAAGTTACTTTTAGAAGTTACGGACAAGATAATGTATCTATAACGTATTAGAAAGTTATTGACTAATAGTCAGTGATTGGTTATAATAAAATTGTATACTTTATTACACGGAGATGGTGTAAAGTGGTAAATAACACATCCAAATTTGGAAGTCGGTCACTTAGGAACTAAGTTTAATGACCAAAGGTGGGTTCGAACCCTACCCTCCGAAAGAGTTTTGATTTATGAAAACTTTTTCGAAGAGTAGGGTTTTTGTTTTTGGAGGGGAAATGGCACAACAGCTTACAAAGGAAAATTTATATCAATTCTATACTGAAAATATTCGATATGCAGATTTTCAGTTAGATGTTCTTAGACGTCAAATAAGACCATTAGCAGGTGAATATTATTGGTATATTTCAAATAATAAAGAAAGTCAAATTAGAAAAAAGCTTATATATGAATTGAAAGCATTGACTAATCTATACGCTTATATTTTAGGTAGCAGATTTGAATTACAATTGATGAAAATATTACATGAAAATTCTTCGGTAGCCTTTAGTGAGGCTGAATTACAAACTATTATTAAGAGAAAAGGTACAACATATGATAAATGGCATAAGTGCCTAGAAATCAGTTTTCAAAAATCAACAGATATTGATTGGACTGATGTGAATGGACAAAATCTATTAGAGCTCTTTCGAGATAAGAGTAATTATTTAAAAGAGTTTCAGGAATTTATAACGATGAGAAATAGATTGGCTCATGGTCAGTGGAGTACACAATTAAATTCTGATGGAACAAAAGAAAGTACTCCAGATGCTTTGAATAAATACGATGATATATCAAAATTAGTTTTGTTATCAAAAAAACTAGATACAATGGTTAAGATAGTTGAAACAATAGTAGTATACAGAGAAAAAAATAATGAAAAGTTCAAAAATAAGATATCTAATTTAATTAAAGAAAACAAAATTATCGACTGTAGAATCAAAAATAGTAGCCTTAAAAAATATGTCCAACTAGAAATTAATAAGTTTGATAAGAAGAAAAGTCGAAATAGATAATAATTTGAAATTATTAAAAAAATCTGGCATTAATACGGTTCGCATATATTCTATTTAAGATCAATACTTCCAATATATCGTATTAGTTTTCGGGAAGTCAAAATTTTGTTGTTATTTATGATATACTAATGCTACAATTATATCCTTTGATGAGGTAAAATTTATGGATAATGTAGTGAGATTACACTTGAAGACTGGGACTGATTCTAGACAGGAATTGGTGGATTTCTGTTTAAATAGTAAAAAACAGTATGTTGCTATTGGGTGGAGTAGTCAGAGTGAAGATCTCTATCGTGAGAGTTTTCAAGAGTATTATCAAAGGGTTAAAGAATTATCTGGAAGAGCTAACCCAGCAATTAACGTTTTTAGGGATGCAAAAGTAGACGACTTATTCTGGACAAGAGATCTAGATGGTAGATACTGGATTTGTAGAGTTAAGTCGCCTGTTGAAGTAGTATGTGATAAACGATTGGATATTGGAGCAGTCTTACCAGTTGAAGCTTATAATTTTTGAATGCAAGTTCCTGGTCAAATTAAATCGTCCTTCAATAGGCCACGAGGTGGTACTGTTGAAAGAATTCGTGATAGAATAATAATTGAGTATTCGAAAACAATTTTTAATCAATTATCAAACAGTAAATATTATAAGGTTATTCCATATGAGGATAATCTTTTGGATAATCTACCAGATTTTGACTTAGAGGAACTTGTGATATCTTATTTGCAAATAGAAGAGAACTACTATGTTCTATCTAATTCAATAGCAAATAAATCTACTACAATTAAGATCGAGTGTGAAATGATTTCTAGGGAGGTTGGCAACTTTAGGAAAGCTGTGGTTCAGGTGAAAGGTAAGAAAGCGAAAGTACTTGATGCTTTAGATTTTAAACAATATGTTGAAGAGGGATATATAGTTTACCTATATGCACCGCAAGTAATTAATATAGATCAGATTGACAATGTGATTCGAATAGATAATGATGACCTATTAGATTTTTACAAGAAAAACAAACCCATACTCCCATTATCAATAACTCAGTGGGAAACTCTATTCGGGAGTAATAACAGCTAAGTTGTTTACTTGAAATTTCCCTCATTCAATAAAACTTATACAAATTTTTTGAAATAAAAAGGCAGTTGAAAACTATAGAATATTGATTTTACACTATTTTTAGTCCAACTGAAACTCATACTTTCCAAACCAGGTCTTAAGAAAGCTCGTAAAGCTTCACAATTCTCAAAACGTTAATCAATACGATTATATCAACGTTTCAAAGCACTTTGCAAAGATTTTGCAAAGTGCTTTTTTGTCGATTTTTTAGCTCGATTAGCTTTGTGATAACCTTCTGATAACCTTTTCTAAATTTTGATTGCAAGGCTAGGCGTGATTACCTTATTTAATTTCTATCATTTTTTATTTTGATGAAGGGTAACTTAGTTTCTACGGAATAACCTTTTTCGGTCATAATAAAACACTCCTGTTCATAGTTTCACTAGATCTAAACAGGAGTGTTATTTTTGCGTCTCAATTTATGTGTTCAGTGCCTATCTACTTTTCTAGTAACCAATCTATAATGTTTTTCTTCTCAATACCATTGTAATTGGCTGTTGGCTGAATCGTATCCATTGTTAATAGATATTTTGGGAATTGATCTTTAATGGCTTCTAGTGGTCTAAGTTCTCTTTCTAGTGTTTCTGGAGCAAGTGTTGTTTCACTGACTTGATAATAAGTGTAGTGACCAAGATCAGTTACAACAACAAAATCAACCTCATATTTATCTAAATTACCAACATATACTTGTGAATATCTACGTCTCAATTCCAAATAGACAATATTTTCCAAGATATGGCCAATATCTTCTTTGTGGTCTGGCAATAAGAGGTGTCGTAAACCTAAATCAACGGGATAATATTTTTCTAAGCGTTGCAATAATGCTCTACCTTTTACATCAAAACGTGGAACGGAATAAAAAAGCAAACTATCTGTCAAAGTCGTTAAATAATTTTCCAAAGTATTATGGGATATTGAAACATTTTGGCTGACAAGGGTATTGCGAATCTTATTTGTTGATATTAAGCTACCTGTACTACTGAGAAGGGTTCGGACAATGCGCTCAATAATAGTAGGATTTGGATTTCCCAATCTAGTGACAATATCATTTAACAGTATGGAGTTATATATTCCTCTGAGATAGTCAATTTTTTCAGCGTAAGATGATGTTTGCAATAAGTAAGGGAAAGCACTAAAGAGATAATTGTTAAAAATTTCTGTTGTATTCAGATTCTCTGAGAGAGATTGACCTGATAGGTATTCTTCAAATGACAATGGAAGAACCTCTATCTCAACATAACGCCCAGTCAAATTTGTAGCTAATTGGCTGCTCATAAAGTAGGCGTTGGATCCAGTCAAATAGAGGTCAACATTTGGCAAGATGAATAGGCTATCTGCAACTAGTTCAAATTTTTCAACATGTTGAATTTCATCTAAAAAGATATAGTATGTTTTCTCCTCAACTAACCGCTTTTTTATATAAGCGAATAATGTTTGAAAATTTCGCAATTCATAATAACTCAGATCTTCAAAATTGATGGATATAATCTGATTTTCGTCTACCCCAGTTGCTACTAACTCCTCTTTATAGAGTTGAAAAAGCACAGATTTACCAGCTCGTCTAACTCCACTCACAACCTTAATGATTTGTCGGTCACGATGTCTTCTTAAAAAATCTAAATAATGTGGTCTTTTAATATAGTTCATAATAGATACCTCAAAGATAGTATAATACAAACAGAAATTATTTTCAAATATTTAGAAATAATATTTAATTTATTTGATTATTTCTAAATATTTAGAAATAGGGTTTTTGCAATTAAAAAATAGTCCATTTTGCTATGGCATGATAGTAAACCTTATGAGGTTTTGTAGCAAGTATTCAAATAAAAAGCGCATACTATCAGGAATGTAAAAGCTTGATAGTATACGTTTTATCCTAGAAATATTTACTGGCTGTTTTTCTCAAACTGACTTTTTAAGAAGTTACCTTATCAACAATTTTAAATAAGTTTATGGAGCTATCTTTGGAAAAACTGTAGAATTTCAAAAATTACTACAGACCTTGAATTTTACTTATCATTTCAATGATTTAGATTGCTTACATTTTATTTTGATATGTTTTACGGTAATCTCCAGGAGAAAGTCCAGTCTTTTGCTTAAAAATTTTAGTAAAGTAAGAATAATTATCATACCCTACTTGACAGGATACTTGTGATATCGAGATATTTGTTTGAGATAGGAGAGATTTAGCAGCATTAATACGCTTATCCGTTATATATTTAACAAGAGTTTCTCCAGTTTCTTTTTTAAAAATTCTAGCTAAATGATCTGCACTGAGATAAACCATATCTGCTAATATAGAACGATTTATATCCTCATAGTAGTGATGATCTATGTATTCGACAATACGTTGAATACTATTTTTCTGGTTTTCAATGTTTGTTGCAAATTTCTTAGCATGTGACCAATAATAATCAAAGTAATCCTGAAAAGATTCAATTGAATGAAAGCGTCGTTGGAATAAGAAATCATGAGTGCTATTTTGGAACAATTTATGTGCCGAAATTCCTTTTTGATCTAGATATATTCCTATTTGTTGAGTCCAATCTAGTAAAATTTGTTGTAGTGTGAAAGTAGGAATTTGAGAATTATAAGTAAGTGAATTAATTTTTTCTCTTAATTCGTATTCACTTAAGGTATCTAAAAAAGTAATTGAAAGAGTTTCTGTTTTAAAGGAAGTTGGAAAACTATGTGGAACACATGTAATAGTATTCCAATAAGAAACATATTGTTCATTATAAGTGTAGAGTTCTTTGGTATGAAATAAAATATCGGATATTTTATGGCAACTCTTATATATTATGTTTGAGTATTTACTAAAGTTATTAGAAATTTGAGAATGAATCTCATATGCCAATTTATCACTACGTTTGGATGAGTCTACTCTAAAGAGACAAACATATTGATCGACCTGGCTTTCCATCTTGAATAGACTTATCAGCTTATTAGAAGGTTGTGAAATTCTTTGAAGTTCTCTTTTTAGTTGAGAAGTCCATGATGGGGTTTCTGCAGAATAATCTTCTTCATTAAGATTGATTGTTAAAACTGCAAGGAAAAAATATTGGTGTTTTTGAAGAATAAAATCTTGTTTGCTTGCTATATTTTCTAGCTCATCAATGCGAGAAATTTGAGGTTTTCTAAGGTAATCATACCAGAAGTTATCTTCTATTTGTAAAAGTGCATCATTTTTTCCGTTTAAGTTATGATTCTCAATTTTACTAATGGCTTTTTGAATAATAAATTCTAAATTTTCAAAGTTTATGGGTTTTAGATAGTATTCGAAGCTTTGTAATTCAATTGCTTTTTGAGCATAGTTGAAGTCGGCGTAATTGGTTAAAAAAATTGTTTTTATATCATATTTTTCATTTCTAATCCACGATAAGAGTTCGAGGCCACTACCTTGAGGCATTTCTATATCGCTTATCATGAGATCAATAGGATTCTCTCTAATAATATTTTGAGCTTGAGTGAGGCTATAAGCAACATAAACAGTGTCAATGTGTAGTTTAGCCCAATTTATTTTCTCTCGTAAAGCTTCAATGATAAAACGATCGTCATCAACTAATAAGATGTTCATTATAACCTCCGTCTATAATCTTGTATGGAATGAGTAAAAGAATTTTAGCCCCACCTTCTTCATTATTTTCAAATGCAATACTATAGTCATTAGGATAGAGAAGATTTAAACGTTCGATGGTGTTTGTGATCCCAATATGATGTCCATCTTCTGTTATTAGAGACTGTTTCTGATTTAGTTTTGATAAAATTTCTTCAGAGAAACCTGGACCATTATCCTCGATACAAATATGAATGTAATCTGAGTTCTCAGTTTTTACTTTTTTTATTGATAGTAAAATTGTAAATAAATCCTGAAATGAAAAACCGTGTTTTATTGTGTTTTCAATAAACGTTTGTAACAGTAACGATGGGACAAGAGTATTTTGTAAATCAGAATTGTAGTCTAGTGAAAAGTAGATGCTATTCCCATATCGAATTCGTTGTATTTCTAAATAATCTTTAATATGCTGAACTTCATCTTTAAGTTCTGAAAAATCTTGATTAGCCATAAATAAATGACGGAGATAATTTGAAGTTAGGATAGTTAATTCTTCAATTTCCTTGTAGTTTTTTGTTTGAAGCATACTATGAATCATTGATAACATATTTAAGTAGAAATGCGGACGAATTTGATTTTTAAGATAATTAAGTTCTATCTTCTTAAGTTCTAGTTGTGAATGGTATTCCCGTATTTTTAATTCTTGCATGTCAAATATTACTTTATTAAGTTTATCATTTGCCTTATCAATTTCTAGTATACCTTCAGATATAAAAAATTCAGAAGGGGGGATGGAGTCCCCAAATTGAGAGAGCCGTTCAGTAAGTCTTGTTATAGGTTTAATCATCCATTGACGAATATATAGGATAATGATGATTGATAAAATGGTGATAATGATAGGAACGGCTGATAAAAATACTTCTAAGAGTGTGATATTTCTAAAGACTTCGGCATAATCGACTAAAACATAAATATCGAAAGGTAAATGCGTTTTTTCATTTTGAGCATGAATTAGGTAGTTTTCGGAGGGTATATTGTTAGGCTCTTTTAGGGAAAGTTTACCATTATTTCCAATATTGAGTTTTCTTAGAGGTTTTAGGATATCTTCTGAAGATATGACGGCATAAATGATTTTTCCTTCGTAATGAACAGATTTAACTAAGTATTCGCTGTTTTTAGTAGTTACATTTTTCCATTTACGGTCACTTATATCACTACGCAATGATTTTAGATTTGATTTTAACAGTAGATAATCTTCATATGGAATATAAAGATTGGAGACATTTATAAAATGATCAGTACTATCGGTTTCTAATAAGAATGTCATATGAGTTTCATTTTGATATTCAAACTCTGTAAAGCTAGTTTGAACTTTTTTAAGATTTTCTTGATACTCAAGAAACGTTTGTACATGATTTAATTTCTCTAAAGATTCATTATGCGTTATTGTTGAGTACATAAAGCGTTCTACAGAATGCAATTTTTCATTAACAGAGTCAGCATAAATTTCAATTGAACTACGTAGGTGTACTATATTTTGGTTTTTAATAAAATTTCTGGTTATGTTACTCATAGCAATATTGATTAAAATATTTATCAATAGTAGTACAAGTAGGAGTTTAAAGAAAAAATGAATGGAATGTTTTTTTGATAAGTCGTGATTTAATTTCATATACTATTCTCCTATTAAAATTATAGCACTTTGAAAATACGATATCATGTAACAAAACAGATATGTTTTATCAAGATGTCGGAAAAGTAATAGTTTTTAAAATTAAAAAACTGAAAAATTGATAAACCTAGTCCAAAAAGTTCTATTAAGAGAATTCTATATGGTGTAAAATAATCGTAGAAAATCAGATGGGAGGAAAAACATGAAAGTAGCATCTCAACTTCATAAAATAAAATTAAAGCATAGTATTCCGTTATATATATTACTTTTTCCTTCAATATTGCTATTAATTTTATTTTCCTATATTCCCATGTTAGGACTAATTATTGCATTTAAAGACTATTCA
This sequence comes from Streptococcus mitis, assembly GCF_946188695.1. Classification (GTDB taxonomy): domain Bacteria; phylum Bacillota; class Bacilli; order Lactobacillales; family Streptococcaceae; genus Streptococcus; species Streptococcus mitis_DF. The sequence goes on from NZ_CAMHWI010000017.1 coordinate 7,790, forward strand.
CCAGCCAATGGTATCTTTGCTAGTCAGTGGGTAGGATTTAAGTACTTTACTCAATTTTTCTCATCATTCCAATTCGGGACAACTATGTTCAATACATTAAAAATTTCACTTTATAGTATTGTAGTAGGATTCCCCTTACCTATTATACTAGCTATCATTAGTAATCAGTTAAGGGTTGGGAAATTTAGAAAAATATTTCAAGTGACAACTTACTTACCTCATTTTATCTCTACAATGGTTATGTGTGGGATGATCATCTTATTTTTATCTCCTACTAGTGGTTTGTTAGCGAATGTATTTAAGTCTGTTGGAATCACTATTCCAGATTTTTTATCAAAACCTAGTCATTTTGCAGGTGTTTATGTTTGGAGTGATGTATGGCAACATATTGGTTGGGATAGTATTATTTATCTAGCAGCGCTTTCTGCAATTGATCCTACATATTATGAAGCTGCAACTATGGATGGTGCCTCTAGGTTACAAAAAATTCGGCATATAGAATTACCATTGCTTTTGCCGACTGCTATGATTTTATTAATATTAAGAGCAGGTAGTTTATTAAGTGTAGGGTTTGAGAAAGTATTACTACTACAGAATCCACTTAATTTAGCAGGAAGTGAGATAATTTCGACCTATGTTTATAAAGTTGGTATGGTGAACTTTCAGTATAGTTATTCGACAGCTATAGGATTATTTAACACCGTAGTCAATCTAATAATTTTGTTATCTGTTAACTGGTTCTCGAAAAGATATACTAGAACGGGTCTTTTTTAAAGGAAGGAGTGCTCAAGGTGAAATGGTTTCATAAATCAAGAAAAACAAACTCTGAATTATTATTTGATATGGTTACCTATGGTTTAGCAATTTTCCTCATCCTGTTAATTGTTTATCCGTTATGGTTTGTAGTGATTGCATCTTTTAGTAATCCTTCAGATGTTGCAAATGGAAAGGTATGGTTTATTCCTAGAGAATGGAAATTAGATGGATATTTACGTCTTATTCAACAACCTTTATTCTTACGTAGCTATCTAAATACCATTTTATATACTGTTGTTGGTACCTTGGTTGCTTTAGTAGTCAATATTCCAGCTGGTTATGCTTTATCTAGGAAAGAATTAGTTGGTAGAAAGTGGATGAGTATTCTATACATAATTCCTATGTTTGTATCAGGTGGCTTGATTCCTACCTACTTAACAGTAAAGAATGTAGGCTTGATTGATACATTTTGGGTAATGGTAATACCTTTTGCAGTTTCATCATACAATATTATTGTTGCTAGAACTTTCTTTAATAATAGTATTCCAGACGGGATGTGGGAGGCTGCGCAAATTGATGGATGTGGTACAATTCGTTATTTTATTAAGATAGTCGTTCCGTTATCAAAAGCTATTATAGCAGTTATTGGACTTTGGACTGCAGTTGGTATTTGGAATTCGTGGTTTAATGCTTTAATTTATTTAACGAATGAAAATTTACAACCATTGCAATTAATTTTACGACGTTTACTAATTAGTAATCAAATGTTACAATCGCAAGCAACAGGAGAAGTTGCATCAGATCTTCGTATCAAAGCCGATATGATGAAATATGCAGCAATTGTTATTTCAACCGCTCCGATAATGTTGCTATATCCCTTTGTTCAAAAATATTTTAATCAAGGCGTAATGATTGGCGCCTTGAAAGAATAGGAGAAAAACATGAAAAATAAATCATTTACATATTTGTTCTTAGGAACAGTTACACTTGCTGGCTTAACAGCCTGTGCAAATTCTAATAATGCGAATAAGGACGATAAGTCTGGAGAAGATTCTTATAAAATCACAACTGTTCGTTGGTCTGACTGGGGAGAAGATTATCACAAAGGTTTTCTAACAGATTCTGCCAAGGAAGCAGGTATTGATGTTAAATGGGATACACTTGTAGCTGCAGATTGGGCAGATAAGAAATCTGTGTTGGTTGCTAGTGGAGATTTACCAGATGCATTTTTAGGTTCAAATGCTTTTACAGATTCAGAAATTGCTCAGAACCAATCTTTATTTATTCCATTGGAAGATTTAATCAAAGAAAACATGCCAAATTTAACTAAGGCTATGGAGAAAGAACCTAAGATTAAAGCGATGATTACTTCACCAGATGGTCATATCTACAGCCTGCCTAAGAAATTACCGATGCGTCCTACTGTAGCTAATCAGCTATTTATTAATAAAAAGTGGCTGGATAATTTAGGATTAAAGGTTCCAGAAACTTATGATGATTTAGTAAAAGTATTACAAGAATTTAAGGATAAAGATGCGAACGGAAATGGAGACGCTTCTGATGAAATTCCATTCGGAGCAGGAAACTTTGATCCAACATTCTCATATATTCTTCCGTTCAATAATCGTTTAGGGGCAGATAATACATATGAAATGTCTGTAAAAGATGGAAAACCAGTCTACCTTCGTACAGAAGAAAGTTATAAACAAGGGATTGCAGCAATGCACGAATCTTATAAAAAAGGTTTGATTGATCCGGAAATCTTTACAGAAGATACCTCTATGAGTGTAGCAAAACGTATGGATAAGGGAGTATCTAGAGTAGGTGTTTCTAGTGGTTGGACAGCAGATGCAACGTTTGGCTTACATTCAAGTGAATATATTGCTCTACCTGCTTTAAAAGGTATGGATGGTAAACAATATGTCTTTTCTGATCCAGATCATTACAACTATGGTCGAAATGAAATTTTGATTACAAATAAGAGCAAAAACCCTGCTAAATTATTGAAATGGTTGGATAAATTATATACAGATGAAGCAAGTATTCAGAATTTCTATGGATCATTTGGAATAGCTACTGAAAAGAATGGTGATAAGTTTAAAGTGTTACCTCCTAAAGATGGTAAATCAGCTGATGAATGGGCATGGATTAATTCACTTCGAGATTTTGGTCCTAAATACGTAAGCGATGATATCAATAGTCGCGTAGAAATCGATCAAACACAAGGTGATGGATTGAAATTGAAGATGGACCAAGATTTGAAACAATTTGCATTGCCAGCTTACCCCAATGTGATTTATTCACAAGAAGAACTTAACAAATTATCATCAATCTATGTGAGTATTGAATCTTATGTCAAACAACAAGCATCTAAATGGGTAGTTGAAGGCGGCATAGAAAAAGAATGGGACTCATACAAAGAAACTCTTAAGAATATGGGATTGGACGAATTTATGAAGATTCAACAGGAAGCATATAATCGTTACCAAAAAGAAGTAAAAGAGTAATATTTTATATGAACTCTTGGTTGTATGAACAAGGGACTAGCTAATTATAGGAAGCGAGACTGATAACATCAGATTATCTCGCTTCCTTTATTCTAATTTTTAAAGAAATTTGGAAATGTTTTTTAAATAATTTAGGTAATATTTTTGTACAACTGACATTATAAAATATAGAGTTAAGGCAATCGATTTTATGGAGATATCTATTATGCAAAAATTATTTTCATTAGATGGAAAAGTGGTTAGAATTTTAACTTTTTTGACAGATTTAATTATTTTAAATACTCTATTTATTGTTAGTTGTATTCCAATAGTTACAATTGGGGCATCACTAACTTCTCTTACGACAATGTGGTATCGTATTTTAAAAGGTAAAGATACCGATATTGCTTATCATTATTTTCGGATCTTTAGACGAAATTTTAAACAATCAACTTTTATTTGGTTGTTTATCCTCCTAATAGAATTACTTTTATATGTGAACTATTGTCTTTGGGGCTATTCAAGTTTATTTTCAGAGTATAGTTTATTGTTAGTGTTGCCCTTTTTATTTGTTATAATACTTTTGATGAGTGTTATTTTTCCCTATATTGGTCTATTTAAAGATAATCTAAAAAATAGTATTGTAAATAGCGTACTAATTTGTATGTTAAATCCAATACAAGATATCATGTTGGTTTTATTTAATATTTCTGTACTGTATATGAGTTTTAGTAGTCCAGAACGAGTTTTAACATCTATTTACGTATTTACATTTGGGGGATTTGCTTTTTGCGGATTGATGAATGTAACGATAACAAATAAAATGTTTGATAAGGTAAAGAAATTTACTAAAAGGAGGAAAACAAATTGAAAATTTTTAAGGGAGAGTTTTATCGAATCTCTGTATTAACAGACAAGTTAGTAAGGTTAGAATACTCTCAAACTGGAAGTTTTGAGGATAGAACGACACAACTTATCTATAATAGAGATTTTGGTCAAGTTTCGTTAGATTATATCGAGACATCAAACGTACTAGATATTATGACGGACTATTTTCATTTGCACTTTAATAAAGGAGAATTTAACGCCGAAAATTTATTTATAGAATTAAAAGGAAATTTTGCCGTATATGGTAGTCGCTGGTATTTTGGTGAATCTATTGAAACGTTAAAAGGAACAGCTCGGACTCTGGATAAGGCAGATGGAGCAATCTCGTTAGAAGATGGAATTATTAGCCGAAATGGTATAGCCTTATTGGATGATTCTCAAGGATTTATTTGGGATGAACAGTCTGGTTATATTGAGAGAGAAAATCAAATTGACCTGTATTTCTTTGCCTATGGGCATGATTATAGAGGAGCAATCAGAGACTTTTACTATTTGACTGGTTCAACACCCTTGTTGCCAAGATACGCTTTAGGTAATTGGTGGAGTAGGTATTGGCCTTATACGTCGGATGAATACTTGGATTTAATAGATAGATTTAAAACAGAGAAAATTCCATTATCTATCGGTGTTTTAGATATGGATTGGCATATAACTGAAATTCCAGCCCGTTTTGGAAGTGGGTGGACAGGATATAGTTGGAATAAAAACTTAATACCTAATCCAGAACAGTTATTGCAACAACTTCATGATAGAAAGTTAAAACTCTCCTTAAATGTCCATCCTGCTGATGGTATACGGGCTTATGAAGAAGCTTATCCTCGAGTCGCCAAACGATTAGGGTTAAATGTAGAATTAGAAGAACCTGCTATTTTTGATTTTTTTAATCCCTCTTTTAGGGAAGCCTACTTTAAAGATGTTCATTATGAGCTAGAAAAGCAGGGAGTAGATTTTTGGTGGATTGACTGGCAACAGGGGACTCAAGGCATGTTGGATCCACTGTGGCTTTTAAACCATTATCACTATCAGGATAGTTGTAAAAATGCAGAAGGTGGCTTGATTTTATCAAGATATGCAGGTCCTGGTAGTCATCGCTACCCTGTTGGTTTTTCAGGGGATACTATTATTAGTTGGAATTCCTTAAGATTTCAGCCTTATTTTACAGCGACAGCATCTAATATCGGTTATAGTTGGTGGAGTCATGATATCGGTGGACACATGCTGGGAGATTATGACGAAGAGCTACAAACCAGATGGCTACAGTTTGGCGTTTTTAGTCCGATTACTCGCTTACATAGTTCTAGAAGTCCCTTTAATAGTAAAGAACCTTGGTTTTTTTCAGAAACAACATCTAAGATTATGAAGAAATACCTTCGTTTGAGACATCAGATGATTCCCTATCTATACACTATGAATGTAAAGACACACGAGGAGGGTGCCCCATTAATCAGCCCAATGTATTATTTCTACCCAGAGAATGATGAGAGTTATAATGTTCCAAATCAATACTTTTTTGGAACAGAACTGATGGTGGCTCCCATTGTAGAAAAGATGGATTTGGCATTCCAATCTGCAAAAGTGGATGTATGGTTTCCTGAAGGTGAATGGTACGACTTCTTTTCAGAGAAAAAATACACAGGTGGTGTGAAGTTAAGTGTTTATAGAGATATTTCGACGATACCTGTGTTTGCAAAAAGTGGTGCAATCATTCCCTTGGTTGGTTCTGAGATAGATATGGGTGTTGATTTACCTGAAGTTGTAGATTGGTATGTATTCCCAGGCAAACAACATTCTTTTGAAATGATTGAAGATCAAAATGGTCAAAGATATAAAACAAGATTATCAATCGACTGGGAAATGGGAATGCTAGAGTTAGCCTTACAAGGAGATTCTAGTATCGTTCCAAGCAATAGAAAACATAGAATTCATTTTAAAGGAACGAATGTGTCTATGATTGAATTGCCAAATAAGAATGATACAGCTAGATTTGAATGGAAAGATAATAAAAGGACATCCCTAAATGACGAAGTTTTTAGACTACTAAAGACAGCTTCTCTTCCATATGAATTAAAAGATAGATTATTAAATCAATTCATCAATGCCAAAAATTCTCATGAGTTAATGAATATCTTGCATCATCAGGATAAGGAATTGAGAGGGCGTTTGTTGGAAGTGATATTTACTAATGAAAACTAATTGAGAAATTTCGTACACAATTTCTATTATTTAATGTGTAACAGTTTTACATCTCTATGCTTATTGGCTTGTATTTTAGTAATTGCAAGTTTGGCATAGGGATGTTTTTGTTTACTGAAGAGGAAAGGATAAGTATGTTTCAAGTTTTGAAACATTTTTAAACGAAACAAGAGCAAATTTTTAAAGGTGATTTTTCAAAGTAACTTCCACTTGCCTGACCGAAGTGGAAGTTAGTCTGAAACGGATTTTTATGGCGGAATTAAGTATGAGACGTGTGATTTTTTCAGAAAATTTTCTAAAAAAACAGGATTTGTTTGACATTTATTTGAAAATTCTGTAAAATGAATTATTATATCGTTCAAGGAGAATATATATGGAAAAACATAAAACATTTTTTGGACATCCTATGGGCTTGTCCACCCTCTTCTTTACAGAGATGTGGGAACGCTTTTCTTACTATGGGATGCGAGCTATCCTACTTTACTATATGTACTATAGTGTGCAAGATGGTGGGTTGGGGATGGATAAGACCACGGCTGCATCGATTATGGCGATTTATGGCTCGCTGGTATTTTTGTCCTCGGTTATCGGTGGTTTTGTCAGTGACCGTATTTTAGGAAGTCGTAAGACTGTCTTTTACGGTGGGATTCTGATTATGCTAGGGCATATTGCTTTGGCAACACCTTTTGGACAAGTGGCTCTCTATCTTTCTATTGCCTTGATTATCTTTGGTACTGGATTTTTAAAACCCAATATCTCAGATATGGTGGGGGGAATTTATGAGAAAGAGGATGATAGACGGGATGCAGGTTTTAGTATCTTTGTCTTTGGTATTAACTTAGGTGCCTTCGTTGCCCCTTATTTAGTAGGTTATCTAGGTCAGGAAGTCAATTTCCATCTAGGTTTCTCATTAGCTGCCGTTGGGATGTTCTTTGGTTTGGTGAAGTATGTTTTAGATGGGAAGAAATATCTGCCTGAATCAAGTCTTTACCCCACTGATCCACTTTCACAGAAGGACCAGCAGACCTTGATTAAACGCTTGCTGATTACACTTGTCATGGTTATTCTGGTGATTATAGGCTTAGTCTTTGCTCACCAATTTAACGTGGATATGATTGTTAATATCTTTACAATAATTGCGGTAATCATTCCAATCTACTATTTCTTCAAAATTTTATCTAGTCAGAAAATAACTGCCACTGAGAGATCTCGAGTATTTGCCTACATTCCTCTATTTATCGCTGGGGTACTATTCTGGTCTATTGAGGAGCAGGGTTCTGTTGTTCTCGCTCTATTTGCGGATGATCAGACTCGACTTTACTTTAATGTATTTGGGAATCAGATTCATTTCCCATCTAGCTTTTTCCAAAGTATTAATCCACTTTTCATTATGATTTATGTGCCGATTTTTGCATGGTTGTGGGGGAAAATGGGTAAAAAGCAACCGTCCTCTTCTAAGAAATTTGCTTACGGTTTATTAGCGGCAGGTTTGTCCTTCTTGTGGATGATGTTACCAGGGATGCTCTTTGGGACAGATGTTAAGGTCAGTCCTTTCTGGTTGATTATGAGTTGGGCTATTGTGATTGTGGGGGAAATGTTGATTTCGCCTATTGGTCTATCAGTCACTACTAAGCTGGCACCAAAATCCTTCCAAGCACAAATGATGTCTATCTGGTTCTTGAGTAATGCTGCTGCCCAAGCTATCAATGCCCAAATTGTAAAATTTTATACAAGCGAAACTGAAGTGGCTTACTATGGAATTGTTGGAGGAATTACGATTGTATTCGGTATTATCTTACTCTTCTACGTTCCACGTATTGAAAAACTAATGTCTGGTATCAAATAGAGAAAAACTAGAATTTCTGTAGGATAAAAGTTAGATCAATTATTTATTCAAAGGATTTAGTTCTGTATGGTGCAGGGCTAGGTCCTTTTAGTTTGATTAATACTCTTCGAAAATCAAATTCAAACCGCGTCAACGTCGCCTTGCCGTATATATGTGACTAACTTCGTCAGTCTTATCTACAACCTCAAAACAGTGTTTTGAGCAACCTGCGGCTAGTTTCCTAGTTTGCTCTTTGATTTTCATTGAGTATAAAATTCACGATGTTTCTGATATTCCTAGTAGACATTTGTTCACTTTTTTTATATAATAAAACTAAACCATATTGGTTGAGTTTTAAAAATATGACTTCAAGCATCGATTAGTCTTTCTAAGGGAGATAATGTCCATTAAAGCATCATACTAGGAGGTGAAGTATGTATCAGCCAGAAAAATTAAAGGCTCGGAGGAAAGAGTTAAAACTGACACAGAGGGAAATTGCAGAGCAACTTGGGATTAGTTTCCAGGCTTACTCAGCTTGGGAACGTGGAGTCAAGGAACCGTCCAAGGAGAAGGTAGCCCAGCTAGAGAACATTTTAAAAGTACCAAAAGGATATTTTACTCAGATAGAGATTGTCCGTCTCTACCATAGCCTCTCCAAGCAAGGGCAGGAGAAGGTTGTTCTCTATGCTCGCAACCTATCTCAAGAGGAGCAAGCCCAAAAAGTGACAGCTATGCCAGAGCGCCTCTACGAGTACCGTGTTTATGAACGCATGTCAGCAGGGATTGGGGCTTCGGTCTACGATGATCAGAATTTTGATACGGTTTACTTTAATGAGGAGTTGGCTCATGATTTTGCTTCATGGGTGTCTGGGGACTCCATGGAACCTAAATACCAAAATGGCTCCGTGGCTCTGATTCGAGAGACCGGATTTGACTATGACGGGGCGGTTTATGCAGTGGTTTGTAACAACCAGACCTATATCAAACGGGTTTATAGAGAGGAGAATGGATTGCGTCTGGTCTCTATCAATCCTAAATACAAGGATATTTTCATCTCCTATGAGGAAGATCCTCGGATTGTGGGGATTATCGTTGGGAACTTTGTGCCGATGGAGGGCTAGCCAATGGGCTACTTTGATTATTCTAGAGAGCCCAAAAGTGACATTGCCTTTGTCGATATGAAATCCTTTTATGCCAGTGTTGAGTGCGTGAAAAGGGGCTTACATCCGCTGAAAACCTCGCTTTGTGTCATGAGTCGCGCGGATAATTCAACTGGTCTTATCCTAGCCTCCTCTCCCCTGTTTAAGAAGATTTTTGGCAAGTCAAATGTTGGTCGGGCCTATGATTTGCCTTTTGATATCAAAACGCGAAAATTTTCCTATTACAATGCTCGAAAGCAAGGGCTACCGACTGACTCGGACTATGTTCGCTACATCGAAGATTGGGCTCAAGTGACCTTGATTGTGCCACCCAGGATGGATGAGTACATCGCAGTCAATATGGAAATTCAGCGAATCTTTCAAAACTATGGCAGTCCAGATGATATTTATCCCTACTCTATCGATGAGGGCTTTATTGACCTGACTAGTTCCCTTAATTATTTCATTTTAGACAAGAGTCTCTCTCGCAAAAACAAGCTGGATATGCTTTCTGCTCGTATTCAGAGGGATATTTGGAGGCAGACAGGGATCTACTCTACAGTAGGTATGTCCAATGCCAATCCCTTACTGGCCAAGTTGGCTCTGGATAATGAGGCCAAGCACACTCCGACCATGAGGGCCAACTGGTCTTACCAGGATGTGGAAGAGAAGGTCTGGTCCATTCCAAAGATGACCGACTTTTGGGGAATTGGCAGGCGGATGGAGAAACGCTTGCATGCTCTGGGGATTTTTTCCATCAAGGAATTGGCAACCAGCAATCCCGACCAGCTAAAGAAAGCTCTGGGTCAGGCTGGTCTGCGTTTGTGGTTTCATGCCAACGGGATTGATGAGAGCAATGTTCATAAGCCCTATAAAGCCAAATCCAAGGGCTTGGGGAATTCTCAAATCTTGCCGAGAGACTACGTGAAGCTACGGGATATTGAAATTATTCTCCGAGAAATGGCGGAGCAGGTGGCTATTAGACTGAGAAGGTCTGGAAAGAAAACAACCCTTGTCTCTATCTATGTCGGTTTCTCTAAACAGGAGGTCAGGTCGTCTATTCACACACAACTGAAGGTCGAACCGACCAATAATACAGCTGTCTTAACGGATTATGTTTTGAAGCTATTTCATAACAAATACACTTCTGGAGCAGTCAGAAGTGTCGGAGTAAACTATTCAGGCTTTGTAGACGAGTCCTTTGGTTTGATCTCCCTCTTTGATGATGTTGACAAGTTAGAAAAAGAAGAAAGGCTCCAGACGGCTATTGACTCCATTCGGGAACAATTTGGTTTCACTTCCCTTTTAAGAGCAAATGCACTGGAAGAAGCCTCCAGGAGTCTTGCCAGAAGCAAGCTGATTGGGGGACATTCTGCTGGAGGCTTAGATGGATTAAAATGATTGATCGTTCTTATTTACCTTTTCAATCCGCGCGAGATTATCAAGATCCAGGTATGCAGAAGTGGATGGGGTTTTACCTCTCAGAACACACCAGTTCGCTCAGTGAAGAAAAAAACCGTGTTGATTTTTCGATAGATTTGGACCCAGTTGAGAAACTACATTTACTTTCTCAGCTTTATATTAGCCAGCTAAAGGGATGCTTTGTGGTTAAGGAAAAGAGGCAGAAGGCGACTATCATCGGTGAGGTGAGGGAGTTATCACATCAGACTCTATCTATTAGGACAAACGAGGGATATAGGTTGATAGAGGTTGCAGATGTCCTCGAAATTCGACTGTGGGAGGAGGGAGTTTATGACTAGAAAAGAGCTGTATGAAAACAAACTGCAGATGGATTATTTTTCAGATGACTATATTCGTTTTGAAGAGGATTTTCAAAAATACTCTGCCATGAACGTACCCTTGACTTTCTTGATTGATGACATCCTACGAACCATGGCGATGAATCAGAAAACTACTTTGTCTTAAACAAGGAAAATGCCAAGGATGGGCGAGAGCATAGCTTTTATTTCAGGGTGGTAACGGAAAAAGCGTGTCCTAGAAATCGAACCTATGCATATGTTGGGGTTAAAAATAGTAGTCAGTAGAGGGTTGTCTGCTGTAAAATGTATCATTTTTATAACACTTCATGTTTCATATCATGGGGTGTTTTTCTTTTTAAGTCAAAGCCCATCAAAAAATCCCACTATTCATTAGGCTAAAGGAGACCTAATCATAGTGAGATTGTGAATTATAGTAGGGTTTGTATGGCCTCTTCAATCTGTTTAGGATCTGTTTTGGAAGAAAAGCGTTCAAATACCTGTCCATCTCGACCGATGAGAAACTTAGCGAAATTCCATTCGATTCGTTTTCCTAGTGAGCCAGATTTCTGGTCTTTTAGCCAAACATAAAGAGGATCTGCTTCCTTACCGTTGACTTTGATCTTGGCAAAGCGTGGGAAAGTGGTTTGATAGTTTAGGCTACAGAAGTTATTGATTTCCTCTGCATTGCCGGGTGCTTGTCCCATAAACTGATTACAAGGGAAGTCTAAAATCTCAAATCCTTGTTCTTGATAGCGGTCATAGAGTTCTTGGAGTCCTTGGTACTGGGGCGTTAAACCACATCCAGTAGCAGTGTTGACAATCAAGAGAACCTTCCCACGATAGGCATCTAGGGGAGTTGCTTGATTGTCTTGGTTCGAGACTGAAAAATCGTAGATTGAGGTCATTGATTGCTTTTCTCCTTCTGTTTGGTATTTTTAGGAGTTTTCTCCTCTTGTAGTGATAAAAATCCGTAGGTCAGGGTTCCAAAAATGCTACCGATAATCAGGCCATACATCAGCAAAGGAACACTTTTATCAAATTGCATGAGCAACTTCACAAAATCTGGAAGGGACATCTGCTGAACGAAGACTTTATGAAAGATGAGTAGGGTAAAGAGGCCAATCTGAAGACCAATAAACACAACCCAGCTTCGGAATTTGATTTGGCTCTTGCTGTAGGTTTTAAGGATGATTTCTGACTTATCATCTTTTTCCAGATGGAGTTCTTTGACGGCTCTTTGAGTTTTTAAGGTAATGAAAAAAATGAGTCCAGAGTAAACGTAGGGCATGGCATAGCGAACCACCTCTATGAAGCGTCCAAATAATAGATAAAACAAGAAGAGAAAGAAGGAAGAATAAACGATTTGGACCATGGAACGGGCACAAGCCTTGTAGATAATCTCTTGCCGGCATTCATCAAAAGGGCCTTGGATATGAAAGAGATTTCGAAGTAGGCGAGTGGTGAAGTCTTCTTTTTTCATGCTGATAACCTCCTAAATGAGCGGTTTTACTGACTTTCTTTTACGAATTGATAGAGATAATAAAGATAAGTGATAGAAGAAAGGATAGCGATAGTGAGCAGTAAATAATATTTCCAATTGCTTGAGATGACCATCAATTGTGGTAAAGATAGAATCATAAAGCATAGTGCTAAGTTGAGTATACGTGTTTTTGGGGAGTCAATCTTTAGATAGGTCAGTCCTTTGTTAAGTGCTGGAATAAAGACTAGCACGAGGAATCTCTCGCTGATTGGCAAGTTACCTGAAACGATGATGAAGATGAGTAGAGAACTGAACAAAAGATGATAGGTAAGTAAAGTTAGCAATGATTTCATAGGTACCTCCTAATTTTGGTCTTTTTTAGCTCTTGCAATACGAAGTGAGTCGACAATATGTATCATCACTCCGAAAAAGAAAGCTCCCAGTATAGTTTTAAAAATATGTTTTGTATTTAGAAGAGAACTGATAAAACTTGGATTTTCACTTGTTAGGGTATCACTGAGTGGAATTATAAAAAACATCCATAGACCAAAGAACAAACCTGCTTTCAGACCAGGATAAGGTAACTGCTTCTTTTCTTTTTTCATGAGTTGGCTCCTAATCATCCTGATCTTTCTTAACTCTTGCAATGCGACGGGAGATGAGGAACTGTATGCTCACTCCGAAGAAGAGAGCACCTAGAATGCTTGATACACCATTTCTTATAGTGAGAAGAGAATGGAAATAGTCCTGACCTTCACCTATGAGTATACTGAGAAGAGGAGTTATAAAAAACATCCATAGACCAAAGAACAAACCTGCTTTCAGACCTGGGTAGTGTAGTTGCTTGCTTTCTTTCTCACTCAGCATATCTGGATCAATAGCTGTAATCCCTGTTTTTTTCATTTGGTAGGTGACATAGCCAGCAGCGATGAGGGCAATCACTAAAATCAGAGGAGGATAGATTAGAGCCACTTCTTGAGGGTATTTATAGGACAGAAGGAGTGGAATAAGATTTCCGAAAATCATCAGATAAAAGAGGATGATAAAGACTTGGTTCCCAATACGATCGGCCTCACGCCGTTTGTATTCGTCAAGGGGACCAGAAATACCGTATGTGCGTTTGATCAGTTTTTCAGTGAAGGTTTCTTTTTTCATGAGTTTGCTCCTTTTTTAAAAATCTTCCTCCCAAAAGAGACTGTTGAGGTCAGTTTGGAGGCTGCGGGCGAGATTGAGACAGAGTTCCAGAGTTGGATTGTACTTGTCGTTCTCAATCATATTGATGGTTTGTCTCGAGACACCGATATCCTTGGCGAGTTCGAGCTGGGAAATGCCCAGTTCCTTGCGAAATTCTTTCACTCGATTCATCTGGTCTCCTTTCTGATTTGTGTCGTATATATTTGACTACATTATATTCTTCTATAGAGTGAATGTCAAGCATATTTGACATATTTCTTAAAGAAATCTTACTTGTTTTTGGCCTATTTGTCTGACTAGTGCAAGCTAGTCAGATTTGTGGTAAAATAGATAAGATATGACAAAAGAATTTCATCATGTAACGGTCTTGCTCCACGAAACGATTGATATGCTCGACGTAAAACCTGACGGTATCTACGTTGACGCGACTTTGGGTGGAGCAGGCCATAGCGAGTATTTATTAAGTAAATTAAGTGAAAAGGGCCATCTCTATGCCTTTGATCAGGACCAGAATGCCATTGACAATGCGCAAAAACGTTTGGCACCTTACATTGAAAAGGGAATGGTGACCTTTATCAAGGATAACTTCCGTCATTTACAGACACGTTTGCTCGAAGCTGGTGTTCAGGAAATTGATGGAATTTGTTATGACTTGGGAGTGTCTAGTCCTCAGTTGGACCAGCGTGAGCGTGGTTTTTCTTATAAAAAGGATGCGCCATTGGACATGCGCATGAATCAGGAAGCTAGTCTGACAGCCTATGAAGTGGTGAACCACTATGACTATCATGACTTGGTTCGTATTTTCTTCAAGTATGGTGAGGACAAATTCTCTAAACAGATTGCGCGTAAGATTGAACAAGCACGTGAAGTCAAGCCAATCGAGACAACGACTGAATTGGCAGAAATTATCAAGTCGGCCAAACCTGCCAAGGAACTCAAGAAGAAGGGCCATCCTGCCAAACAGATTTTCCAGGCTATTCGAATTGAAGTCAATGATGAACTGGGAGCGGCAGATGAGTCCATCCAGCAGGCTATGGATATGTTGGCTCTGGATGGTAGGATTTCAGTGATTACCTTTCATTCCTTGGAAGACCGCTTGACCAAGCAATTGTTCAAGGAAGCTTCAACGATTGAAGTTCCCAAAGGTTTGCCCTTCATCCCAGATGATCTCAAGCCCAAGATGGAATTGGTATCCCGTAAGCCAATCTTGCCAAGTGCAGAAGAATTAGAATCCAATAACCGCTCGCACTCAGCTAAGTTGCGCGTGGCCAGAAAAATTCACAAGTAAGAGGAAAAAATGGTAGATAAAAAAGAAACAACCAGTCAATTCTTGCAGAGTCGTATAAAAAAATTCTCCCGTGTGGAGAAGGCTTTTTATCTTTCCATTGCGTTTACAGCTCTCGTTTTGGCGCTTAGTATTATCTTTATGCAGACCCGACTCCTACAAGTACAGAATGATCTGACAAAAATCAATGCGCAGATAGAGGAGAAGAAGACAGAGTTGGATGATGCCAAACAAGAGGTAAATGAATTGTTGAGGGCAGAACGCTTGAAAGAAATCGCAAATTCTAAGGACTTAAAATTGAATAACGAGAATATTCGATCAGCGGAGTAAGATATGAAGTGGACAAAAAGAATAACCCGATTTGCGATTAGAAACCGTAAATCTCCAGCAGAAAACCGTAAAATAGTAGGGAAGTACATCAGCTTGTTAGCTGTCGTACTTTTCGCTGTCTTTTTGGTCAATTTTGCTGTTATTATCGGGAGTGGTAGTAAATTTGGAACGGATCTAGTAAAAGAGGCTAAGAAAGTTCACCAAATAACCCGTACAGTCCCTGCCAAACGTGGGACTATTTATGACCGAAATGGAGTCCCGATTGCTGAGGATGCAACCTCCTATAATGTCTATGCTGTCATTGATAAAAAATACAAATCAGCAACTGGTAAAATTCTTTATGTAGAAGATGCCCAGTTTAATAAGGTAGCAGAAATTTTCCATAAGTATTTGGATATGGATGAGGCTTATGTGAAAGAGCAACTGGCTCAACCAAATCTGACCCAGGTTTCCTTTGGTGCAAAAGGAAATGGGATTACATATGCCAATATGATGGCTATTAAAAAAGATTTGAAAGATGCTAGTGTGGAAGGGATTGACTTTACAACTAGCCCTAACAGAAGCTATCCAAATGGACAATTTGCTTCTAGCTTTATTGGCTTAGCCCAACTTCATGAAAATGAGGATGGTAGTAAGAGTTTGTTAGGGACTTCTGGTTTGGAGAGTTCCTTGAATACTATTCTTGCAGGGACAGATGGGATTATTACCTATGAAAAAGACCGTTTAGGAAATATCGTCCCAGGTACAGAACTGGTATCGCAACAAACTGTGGATGGCAAGGATGTTTATACAACATTGTCTAGTCCGCTACAATCTTTCATGGAAACTCAGATGGATGCCTTTCTAGAAAAAGTAAAAGGTAAGTATATGACCGCGACCTTGGTCAGTGCAAAGACCGGTGAAATCCTCGCTACCACCCAACGACCTACCTTTAATGCAGATAC
The DNA here is from genome assembly GCF_946188695.1 of Streptococcus mitis. Classification (GTDB taxonomy): domain Bacteria; phylum Bacillota; class Bacilli; order Lactobacillales; family Streptococcaceae; genus Streptococcus; species Streptococcus mitis_DF. The sequence goes on from NZ_CAMHWI010000017.1 coordinate 24,070, forward strand.
TAAAGAAGGAATCACTGAGGACTTTGTTTGGCGTGATATTCTTTATCAAAGTAACTATGAACCAGGATCAGCCATGAAGGTTATGACGTTAGCTTCTTCTATTGATAATAATACCTTCCCAAGTGGAGAATACTTCAATAGCAGTGAATTCAAAATAGCGGATGCGACGACTCGAGATTGGGATGTTAATGATGGTTTGACTACTGGTGGGATGATGACTTTCTTACAAGGTTTCGCTCACTCCAGTAATGTTGGAATGAGTCTACTTGAACAAAAAATGGGAGATGCTACTTGGTTGGATTATCTAAAACGCTTTAAATTTGGGGTTCCAACTCGCTTTGGCTTGACAGATGAATACGCTGGTCAACTTCCAGCTGATAATATTGTTAGTATTGCTCAAAGCTCATTTGGGCAAGGAATTTCAGTGACACAAACACAAATGCTTCGTGCCTTTACAGCTATTGCTAATGATGGAGTTATGCTGGAGCCAAAATTTATAAGTGCTATTTATGATACTAACAATCAGTCTGTACGTAAGTCACAAAAAGAAATAGTAGGAAATCCTGTTTCCAAAGAGGCAGCAAGCACAACTCGAAATCACATGATCTTAGTTGGGACGGACCCTCTATATGGAACTATGTATAATCACTACACAGGAAAGCCAATTATAACAGTTCCTGGACAAAATGTAGCAGTTAAATCCGGTACGGCTCAAATCGCTGATGAGAAAAATGGTGGTTACTTGGTTGGTACGACCAATTACATTTTTTCGGCTGTATCGATGAATCCTGCTGAAAATCCTGATTTTATCCTCTATGTGACGGTTCAACAGCCAGAGCATTATTCAGGTATTCAGTTGGGGGAATTTGCCAATCCTATCTTGGAAAGAGCAGTGGCTATGAAAGATTCCCTTAACCTCCAATCTACCGCTAAAACGTTAGATCAGGTAACAAATCAAAGCGCTTATGCCATGCCTAGCATCAAGGATATTTCACCCGGTGATTTGGCGGAAGCTTTACGTCGCAATATTGTGCAACCAATCGTTGTAGGAACAGGAACAAAGATTAAAGAATCATCTGTAGAAGAAGGGACCAATCTTGCACCTAACCAGCAAGTTCTCCTCTTATCTGATAAAGCAGAGGAAGTTCCAGATATGTATGGTTGGACAAAAGCAACCGCAGAAGCTTTTTCTAAGTGGTTAAATATAGAACTTGAATTTGAAGGTTCAGGCTCTACTGTGCAGAAGCAAGATGTTCGTGCTAATACAGCCATTAAAAACATTAAAAAAATTAAATTAACTTTAGGAGACTAATATGTTTATTTCCATCAGTGCTGGAATTGTGACATTTTTACTAACTTTAGTAGGAATTCCGGCCTTTATCCAATTTTATCGAAAGGCGCAAATTACAGGTCAGCAGATGCATGAGGATGTCAAACAGCATCAGGCAAAAGCTGGCACGCCAACTATGGGGGGACTTGTTTTCCTCATTGCTGCAGTTGTGGTGAGTTTCCTTCTTGCTCTTTTTTCAAAACAATTGACCAATAATGTGGGAATGATTTTGTTCATCTTGGTTCTTTATGGTTTAATCGGATTTTTAGATGACTTCCTCAAGGTCTTCCGTAAAATCAATGAGGGGCTAAACCCCAAGCAGAAATTGGCTCTTCAGCTCCTAGGTGGGGTCGTTTTCTACCTTTTCTATGAGCGCGGTGGCGATATGCTTTCAGTCTTTGGTTACCAAGTGCATCTAGGGATTTTCTATATTGTCTTCGCCCTTTTCTGGCTAGTGGGTTTTTCAAACGCAGTCAACTTGACAGACGGTATTGACGGTCTAGCTAGTATTTCAGTCGTGATTAGTTTGTCTGCTTATGGAATTATTGCCTATGTGCAAGGTCAGATGGATATTCTTCTGGTGATTCTGGCCATGATTGGTGGTTTACTCGGTTTCTTCGCCTTTAACCATAAGCCTGCCAAGGTCTTTATGGGGGATGTGGGAAGTTTGGCTCTCGGTGGGATGTTGGCAGCTATCTCTATGGCCCTCCACCAAGAATGGACTCTCTTGATTATCGGAATTGTTTATGTTTTTGAAACAACTTCGGTTATGATGCAAGTAAGTTATTTCAAAATGACTGGTGGCAAACGTATTTTCCGTATGACGCCTGTGCATCACCATTTTGAGCTTGGAGGATTTTCTGGTAAAGGAAATCCTTGGAGCGAGTGGAAGGTTGACTTCTTCTTTTGGGGAGTGGGGCTTCTAGCAAGTCTCTTGACCCTAGCAATTTTATATTTGATGTAAGAATGGCACCCTGATGTTTCAGGGTGTTTTTGCTTTTTAAAAAATATTGGTCAATCAAAGTCAAAATCCTTGACCTTTTCTGACTAATGTAGTATATTATGAACGTAAGGTAAATGAAAGCCTTACTCGAACACGTATTGAAAGTAAAATAGAAAGAGGTGGGTCTATGTTTAATCTAGAAATCTTCAGAAGTAAAGATAGTCTACTCCTGCTTGAAAAAGAAAAACCAGAAATAGTACGTAGAGTAGCCATCTAGCTAGTCTAAATTTTTTAAAACAAAGGTCAAAGATAGTCAAAATCAGTAATCATAACTAAGTAAACAAAAAGAGGTAAAGAATATGAACAACAACTTTAATAATTTCAACAACATGGATGATCTATTTAACCAATTGATGGGTGGTATGCGAGGATACAGTTCTGAAAATCGTCGCTACTTGATTAATGGACGTGAAGTGACACCTGAGGAATTTGCTCACTATCGTGCAACTGGTCAATTGCCAGGAAATGCAGAATCTGATGTGCAAATGCAACAACAGGCTTCAGGTATGAAACAAGACGGTGTCCTTGCTAAACTAGGTCGTAACTTGACAGCAGAAGCGCGTGAAGGCAAGTTGGATCCTGTTATCGGACGAAACAAGGAAATTCAAGAAACATCTGAAATTCTTTCACGTCGTACCAAGAACAATCCTGTTCTGGTCGGAGATGCAGGTGTTGGTAAGACCGCAGTTGTCGAAGGTTTAGCGCAAGCTATTGTGAATGGAGATGTTCCGGCTGCCATCAAGAATAAGGAAATTATTTCTATTGATATCTCAGGTCTTGAGGCTGGTACTCAATACCGTGGTAGCTTTGAAGAAAACGTTCAAAACCTAGTCAATGAAGTGAAAGAAGCAGGAAATATTATTCTCTTCTTTGATGAAATTCACCAAATCCTTGGTGCTGGTAGCACTGGTGGAGATAGTGGTTCTAAAGGGCTTGCGGACATTCTCAAGCCAGCCCTCTCTCGTGGGGAATTGACCGTTATTGGAGCGACAACTCAAGACGAATACCGTAACACCATCTTGAAGAATGCTGCTCTTGCTCGTCGTTTCAACGAAGTCAAGGTCAATGCTCCTTCAGCAGAGGATACCTTTAAAATCCTTCAAGGAATTCGTGACCTCTATCAACAACACCACAATGTCATCTTGCCAGATGAAGTCTTGAAAGCAGCAGTGGATTATTCTGTTCAATACATTCCACAACGTAGCTTGCCAGATAAGGCTATTGACCTTGTCGATGTTACAGCAGCTCACTTGGCAGCTCAACATCCTGTAACAGATGTTCATGCTGTTGAACGTGAAATCGAGGTGGAAAAAGACAAGCAAGAAAAAGCAGTTGAAGCAGAAGATTTTGAAGCAGCCCTAAACTATAAAACACGTATTGCAGAATTGGAAAAGAAAATCGAAAACCATACAGAAGATATGAAAGTGACTGCAAGTGTCAACGATGTGGCTGAATCTGTAGAACGGATGACGGGTATTCCGGTGTCACAAATGGGAGCGTCAGACATCGAACGTTTGAAAGATATGGCTCATCGCTTGGAACACAAGGTGATTGGCCAAGACAAGGCAGTTGAAGCAGTGGCTCGTGCCATCCGTCGTAACCGTGCTGGTTTTGATGAAGGCAATCGCCCAATCGGTAGCTTCCTCTTTGTAGGACCAACTGGGGTAGGTAAGACAGAACTTGCTAAGCAATTGGCGCTGGATATGTTTGGAACTAAGGACGCCATCATCCGTTTGGATATGTCTGAATATAGTGACCGCACAGCTGTTTCTAAGCTAATCGGTACAACAGCAGGTTATGTGGGGTATGATGACAATAGCAATACCTTGACAGAACGTGTTCGTCGTAATCCTTACTCTATCATCCTCTTGGATGAAATTGAAAAGGCTGATCCTCAAGTCATTACTCTTCTCCTCCAAGTTCTAGATGATGGTCGTTTGACAGATGGTCAAGGAAATACAGTAAACTTCAAGAACACTGTCATTATTGCGACCTCAAATGCTGGATTTGGCTATGAAGCCAACTTGACAGAAGATGCGGACAAACCAGAATTGATGGATCGTTTGAAACCATTCTTCCGCCCAGAATTCCTTAACCGCTTCAACGCAGTTATCGAGTTCTCACACTTGACCAAGGAAGACCTTTCTAAGATTGTGGATTTGATGTTGGCGGAAGTCAACCAAACCTTGGCTAAGAAAGACATTGACTTGGTAGTCAGTCAAGCGGCTAAAGATTATATCACAGAAGAAGGCTATGACGAAGTCATGGGTGTTCGCCCTCTCCGTCGCGTGGTTGAACAAGAAATTCGCGATAAGGTGACAGATTTCCACTTGGATCATCTAGATGCCAAACATTTGGAAGCAGATATGGAAGATGGTGTTTTGATCATTCGTGAAAAAGCCTAACTAGAGATTTTGAGAATAAAAAAGAAGGAACCAGCTGAAAAAACTGGTTCCTTTTTTACGTTTAAATCACATGACGCTCAAAGGCATCATCTGAGATTCCTTGTTCCAAGATGAGTTTCGCCCATTCTTTAGCAGAGAAGAGGCTGTGGTCCTTGTAGTTACCGCAAGATTCGATGGTTGTTCCAGGAACATCTTCCCAAGTAGTAGTTTCAGCGATTTCCTTGAGCGAATCCTTGATAACGGCCGCGATCTCAGCGCTAGTATGGCGTCCCCACATAATCATGTGGAAACCTGTGCGGCACCCAAATGGTGAACAGTCAATCATGCCGTCAATGCGGGTGCGGATGAGTTTGGCCAAGAGGTGTTCGATAGTGTGAAGGCCAGCAGTAGGGATAGAGTCTTCGTTTGGTTGCACCAAGCGAATATCATAATTGGAGATGATGTCTCCTTTTGGTCCTGTTTCTTCCCCAATCAAGCGGACATAGGGTGCTTTAACAATGGTGTGGTCAAGTTCAAAACTTTCAACAATAACTTCTTTTGACATGGTAAATCCTTTCAGTTTTCTTCTTTCATTATAACATAAAGCTGGCTCCTGAGACAGAGAGAAAACCTCTCCGAGAGTGGAGAGGTTCAAATCTTTACTTACGATACAAACGGTCGTATTGGTAGTAAGGGTCAAAGGTTACGTTGATACCCAGTTTACGAAGGACGTTCTTGTCTTCATCTGTCAAGATGATGGTTGAGTGGGCTTCGCTTCCTTTGAGGTTACCAAGCTCTTCCATAGCGCGGGCAGCATCAGGATTTTCCGTAGCTGTGATAGCAAGTGCAATCAGGATTTCATTTGAATGTAGGCGTGGATTGCGGCTACCTAGATGATCGATTTTAAGACCTTGGATTGGTTTGACAAGTTCAGGCTCGATGAGTTTTACTTCTTTAGCAATGTCAGCTGATTTCTTGATGGCGTTAATCAAGGCAGCGGCTGTTGGGCCAAAGAGCTCTGAGTTCTTACCAGTCACGATTTCCCCATTTGGCAATTCAAGGGCTAGGGCAGGACCACCAGTTTCTTCTGCCTTTTGACGAGCAGCGACAGCAACCTTACGGTCTGCAGGTGTGATGCCGAGGTCGTTCATGAGAAGTTCAATCTTCTTGACAGCAGATTCTCCGACTTTTTCGGCTTTAAAATCAAGAACAGTTTGATAGTAGCGACGGATGATTTCTTGTTTAGAAGCTTCGACAGCAGCCTCGTCATCTGTAATAGCGAAACCAACCATGTTGACACCCATGTCTGTCGGTGAAGCGTATGGAGATTCACCAAGGATACGTTCCAACATGCGCTTGAGCACTGGGAAGATTTCGATATCACGGTTGTAGTTGACAGTAGTTTCTCCGTAGGTTTGGAGATGGAAGGGGTCAATCATGTTGACATCGTCAAGGTCTGCTGTGGCAGCTTCATAAGCCAAGTTGACTGGGTGATGAAGGGGAAGATTCCAAACTGGGAAGGTTTCAAATTTAGCGTAACCAGACTTGATACCATTGATTTGATCGTGGTACATATTGGACATACAGGTTGCCAATTTTCCAGAACCAGGTCCAGGAGCGGTTACGACGATCAAGTTTCGACTGGTTTTGATATAGTCGTTTTTCCCCATACCTTCTGGGGAAATGATGTGATCCATATCTGTCGGATATCCTTTGATTGGATAATGAAGATAAGAATCAATTCCATTTTTCTCAAGTTGCTTGCGGAAGGCATCTGCAGCTGGTTGGCCAGCGTACTGTGTGATGACCACTGAGCCGACAAAAATTCCCAATTCATTGAATTTGTCAATCAAGCGAAGAACTTCTTGGTCATAAGAAATGCCCAAGTCACCACGTGCTTTAGAATGCTCGATGTTACTTGCATTAATAGCAATCACAACCTCAACATGCTCTTTCAATTCTTGCAAGAGCTTGATTTTATTGTCAGGCTCATAACCAGGAAGAACACGAGCAGCGTGGAAATCTTCTAACATTTTACCACCAAACTCCAAGTAGAGCTTGCCGTCAAATTGATTAATGCGCTCCAAGATGTGGTCGCGCTGTAGATTCAAATATTGTTCAGAACTAAAAGCTTGTTTTTTCATTTTTTTACCTCTGACCTCTATTATAATAAAAAATTGGAAGTTAGGAAACTATGGAGTTAAAAAAGGAATCAAAAAGATTAGGCAAACGCTTGCACAAAATTCTCAAAAGCGCTATCATAGACTATAGATTATTAAAATAATGAGGTAAGAAGATGCAAGAAAAATGGTGGCACAATGCCGTAGTCTATCAAGTCTATCCAAAGAGTTTTATGGATAGCAACGGAGATGGAATTGGTGATTTGCCAGGTATTACCAGTAAGTTGGACTATCTAGCTAAGTTAGGGATTACAGCGATTTGGCTTTCTCCTGTTTATGACAGCCCTATGGACGATAATGGCTACGATATTGCTGACTATCAAGCGATTGCAGCTATTTTCGGAACTATGGAGGACATGGACCAACTGATTGCGGGAGCCAAGAAGCGTGATATTCGCATCATCATGGACTTGGTGGTCAATCATACCTCAGATGAGCATGCTTGGTTTGTTGAAGCCTGTGAAAATCCCGACAGCCCTGAGCGCGACTACTACATCTGGCGAGATGAGCCAAATGATTTGGAGTCTATCTTTAGTGGATCTGCTTGGGAATACGATGAAAAGTCAGGTCAATACTATCTCCACTTTTTCAGCAAGAAACAGCCGGATCTCAACTGGGAAAATGAGAAACTGCGCCAGAAAATTTACGAGATGATGAACTTCTGGATTGATAAAGGCATTGGCGGTTTCCGCATGGATGTCATTGACATGATTGGGAAAATTCCTGATGAGAAAGTAGTCAATAATGGTCCTATGCTCCACCCCTATCTCAAGGAAATGAATCAGGCAACCTTTGGAGATAAGAATCTCTTGACAGTGGGAGAGACCTGGGGTGCAACGCCAGATATTGCCAAGCTCTACTCTGATCCAAAGGGGCAAGAATTATCTATGGTCTTCCAGTTTGAGCATATCTGTCTTCAGTATCAGGAAGGGCAACCTAAGTGGCACTATCAAAAAGAGCTGAATATCGCTAAGTTAAAAGAGATTTTCAACAAATGGCAGACAGAGTTAGGAGTTGAGGATGGTTGGAATTCCCTCTTCTGGAATAATCATGACCTCCCTCGTATCGTCTCTATCTGGGGAAATGACCAAGAATATCGTGAAAAATCTGCCAAAGCCTTTGCAATCTTGCTTCATTTGATGAGAGGGACGCCTTATATCTACCAAGGTGAGGAGATTGGGATGACCAACTATCCGTTTGAGACGCTTGATCAAGTAGAAGATATTGAATCCCTAAACTATGCGCGTGAAGCTCTTGAAAAAGGCGTTCCGATGGAAGAAATCATGGACAGTATCCGTGTCATTGGACGTGATAATGCCCGTACTCCAATGCAATGGGATGAGAGCAAAAATGCTGGTTTCTCGACAGGTCAACCTTGGTTGGCAGTCAATCCAAACTATCAAGCAATCAATGTTCAAGAAGCGCTGGAAAATCCAGATTCTATTTTCTATACTTATCAAAAACTCGTTCAAATCCGTAAGGAGAGCAGCTGGCTGATTCGAGCTGACTTTGAGCTACTTGATACAGCTGACAAGGTCTTTGCCTATATCCGTAAAGATGGCGACCGTCGTTTCTTAGTCGTGGCCAACTTGTCAAATGAAGACCAAGACTTAACAGTAGAAAGAAATGTTAAATCAGTCTTGATTGAAAACACTGTAGCGCAAGAAGCAGTTGAGAAACAAATCTTAGCTCCATGGGATGCTTTCTGTGTGGAATTACTATAAATATTTTTTACAGAAAAATTTAAAATTAAAATCGTATAAAAACAAGGGAGGACTGCATGAAAGGCAGAAATCCTTTGTTTTTTTATGACGAAAGTTTATAAACTTTCATTCTAGAAATTCAATTAACTTTACAAATGCTTGCTATTTTGGTAAAATAAACTTATGTTATAAAAACTAACATAAAGGAGAAAGAAGATGAATACAAAAAAGCGTGTCCTTAGTGCAGGCCTGACCTTTGCGGCTGCTTTGCTCTTAGCTGCTTGCGGACAATCAGGTTCAGATACAAAAACTTACTCATCAACCTTTAGTGGAAATCCAACTACATTTAACTATTTATTAGACTACTACGCTGATAATACAGCCATTATAACCAACCTAGTTGATGGCTTGCTTGAAAATGACAACCACGGGAACCTAGTTCCATCTTTGGCAGAAGACTGGTCTGTGTCAAGCGACGGTCTGACTTATACCTATAAATTGAGAAAAGATGCCAAATGGTTCACAGCTGACGGTGAAGAATACGCCCCAGTCAAGGCACAAGATTTTGTGACAGGGATTAAGTACGCAGTGGACAATAAATCACAGGCCATTGACTTGATTCAAAACTCGATCAAGGGCTTGAATGATTATATTACAGGAGCGGATTCTGACTTTTCTAAGGTTGGGGTGAAGGCCATTGACGACCAGACTGTTGAGTATACTTTGGCACGCCCAGAACCTTACTGGAACTCAAAAACAACAAACAGTATTCTTTTCCCAGTAAACGAAGAGTTTCTAAATTCAAAAGGGAAAGATTTTGGTACCCTATCTCCAGATAGTATTCTTTACAGCGGACCTTATTTGTTAAAAGATTTCACATCAAAATCATCGATTGAGTATGTGAAAAATCCGCATTACTACGATCATGACAAAGTATCAATTGAACATGTGAAATTGGCTTACTTTGATGGCTCAGACCAAGAATTGACCATCCGTAACTTTGAAAGTGGAGCCTATTCGATCGCTGGGGTTTATCCAAATAGTTCTAACTTTGCTAAGACCAAGGAAAAATATAAGGATAATATCGTCTATAGCTTGCAGGACAAGACTTCTTGGTATTTCAATTTTAACGTCAACCGTAAGGCTTATAACCATACGTCTAAAACGACAGATGAGCAGAAGAAGTCAACTGAGACAGCTGTCTTGAACAAAAAATTCCGTCAAGCGGTGAACTTTGCCTTGGATCGCACAGCCTATTCTGCCCAGTCAAATGGGGAAGAAGCGGCAAGCAAGACCCTTCGTAATACTCTAGTGCCTCCTACATTTGTCCAAGTGGGAGGCAAGACCTTTGGAGAAGTAGTCGCTTCTGAATTGGTCAACTATGGCACAGAATGGTCAGGTATTAACTTGGCAGATGCTCAGGATGCCTACTTTAACAAAGAAAAAGCCCAAGCAAAATTTGCGGAAGCTAAAAAAGAATTGGCAAGTCAAGGTGTGACTTTCCCTATTCATTTGGATGTGGCTGTTGATCAAACAAGTAAAAATGCTGTGACAGGTATGAACTCTGTTAAGCAGACCCTTGAGTCGGTTTTAGGTGCTGATAACATTGTCATTGATGTTCAGCAACTATCAACTGATGATTTTAATAACGTAGCCTTCTTAGCACCAACACCAGCTGATCGAGACTACGATTTGAACTTTGATGGTTGGGTAGGTGACTACCAAGATCCATCAACCTATCTCAATCCTTTCAATGCAGAGGATGGCTTCTACCTCAAGATTTTTGGTCTAGATGCTCAGGAAGATAAAGCGAAAATTGCTAGTCTGGGTCTTGATACTTACACCAAGATGCTCAAAGATGCAGATAGTGAAAATAAAGATGTAGCCAAACGCTATGAAAAATATGCTGAAGCACAGGCTTGGATGATTGACAATTCTCTGATCATGTCAGCTATGTCAAGTGGTGGAACAGCATCTGTAACCAAAGTGACGCCATTTACAAGAGGTTATTCATTGGTCGGCATCAAGGGTGATGGCAATAACTACAAGTACATGAAACTGCAAAAAGATACTGTGACAACCAAACAGTATGAAGAAGCTAAGACCAAATGGGATCAAGAAAGCAAAAAAGCAATCGAAAAAGCTCAAAAAGAAGCAGAAAATCATGTGAAATAATGATGAGCAGTTCTATTGGATGATTTTTATAAAGTCGTCCTAATAGGGCTGTTTTTTGCTGTACGGGCTAGTAGTTGTCTAGTTATGTTGAATTGTAAATGAAATACTGTATTAATTTTGATGGTTTAATACTCAATGAAAATCAAAGAGCGACTGTGAAGCTAGCTCAAACTACAGCTTTGAGGTTGCAGATGAATGCTGACGTACTTTGAAGAGATTTTCGAAGAGTATAAGTGTTTATGATGTCCAAATAACCTATATCTAAGAATGTTTATAAACTCGGTAAATGTAGAATTTATCGTAAAAAAGTGATATAATGGTAACATTAAATGTATAGGTGTTAATCATGAGTAGACGTTTTAAAAAATCACGTTCACAGAAAGTGAAGCGAAGTGTTAATATAGTTTTGTTGACTATTTATTTATTGTTAGTTGGTTTTTTATTGTTCTTAATCTTTAAGTACAATATACTTGCTTTCAGGCACGTTAATATAGTGGTCGCAGTTTTTGCCTTGATGGTTGCTGTGACTGCCGCACTATTAATAATCTATAAAAAAGCAGAAAAATTCACGATTTTCTTTTTGACACTAGCTGTTTTAGTGAGTTCTGTTTCTTTATTTACTCTGCAGCAATTTATAGGCTTTACAAGTCATATTAATGCAACTTCAAATTATTCAGAGTATTCTCTCAGTGTCGTCGTTTTAAAGGATAGTGATATCAATAATGTCACACAATTATCCAGTGTTATGGGGCCAACAGGTACGGATAATGAGAATATTCAAAAGCTAATCTCTGATATTAAGACGAGTCAAAATAAGGATTTGACGGTTGATAAAAGTACTTCTTACTTGTCAACTTATAAAAGTTTGATTTCTGGAGAGACCAAAGCCATTGTCTTAAATAGTGTATTTGAGAATATTATTGAGGCAGAGTATCCAGATTATGCTTCTAAAATTAAGAAAATTTACACTAAAAAAATGACCAAGGATGTTGAGACCCCTAAGGTATCTAAAGATCGCTTCTTTAATATCTATGTTAGTGGTATTGATACTTACGGTGCCATTAGTTCAGTTTCGCGCTCAGATGTTAATATCTTGATGACGGTCAATAGGGATACGAAGAGAATCCTTCTTACAACAACTCCACGAGACTCATATGTTCCTATTGCTGATGGTGGAAACAATCAAAAGGATAAATTGACTCATGCTGGTATATACGGGGTTGATTCATCTATTCATACCCTAGAGAACCTTTATGGTGTAGATATTAATTATTATGTTCGTTTGAATTTTACCTCATTTTTGAAATTGATTGACCTATTGGGAGGGGTAGATGTTCATAACGATCAAGAGTTTTCAGCTCTAAATGGGAAGTTCCATTTTCCAGTAGGAAATGTCCATCTAGACTCTGATCAAGCTCTAGGTTTTGTACGTGAACGTTACTCACTAGCCGATGGAGACCGTGATCGTGGTCGAAACCAACAAAAGGTCATTGTAGCAATTATTCAGAAGTTAACTTCTACAGAGGCCTTGAAAAACTATAGTAGTATTCTTCAAGGATTGCAGGATTCTCTTCAAACAAATATGCCGATTGAGACTATGATGGATCTAGTGAATACTCAGTTGGAAAGTGGAGGAAATTATAAAGTAAATTCTCAAGATTTAAAAGGGACAGGTCGGATGGATCTTCCTTCTTATGCAATGCCAGACAGTAACCTCTATATGATGGAAATAGATGAGAGTAGTTTAGCTACTGTCAAAGCAGCTATACAGGATGTGATGGAGGGTAAATGAAATGATAGACATCCATTCGCATATCGTTTTTGATGTAGATGATGGGCCAAAGTCGATAGAGGATAGCAAGGCGCTTTTAAGAGAAGCTTATAATCAAGGAGTTCGAATGATTGTGTCTACTTCGCATCGTCGAAAAGGGATGTTTGAGACTCCAGAAGAAAAAATTGCAACAAATTTTATTAAGGTTCGTGAAATTGCAAAAGAAGTAGCAGATGATTTAGTCATTGCTTATGGCGCAGAGATATACTATACTCTGGATGTTCTAGAAAAGCTAGAAAGAAAAGAGATTCCTACTCTTAATGATAGCCGTTATGCTTTGATTGAGTTTAGCATGCATACTCCCTATCGTGAGATTCATACGGGATTGAGCAATATTTTGATGTTGGGAATCACACCAGTAATTGCTCATATTGAACGTTATGATGCTTTAGAGAATAATGAAAAACGCGTTCGCGAACTGATTGATATGGGTTGCTATACTCAGATAAATAGTTATCATGTTTTAAAACCTAAGCTCTTTGGTGAAAGATATAAATTTATGAAAAAGAGAGCTCGGTATTTTTTGGAACGTGATTTAGTTCATGTAGTTGCAAGTGACATGCACAATTTAGACAGTAGACCTCCATATATGGAACAGGCATACAATATCATTGCTAAGAAATATGGAGCGAAAAAAGCGAAAGAACTTTTTGTAGAAAATCCCAGAAAAATTATAATGGATCAATTAATTTAGGAGAAAATATGAAAGATCAAAACACTTTGGAAATCGATGTATTTCAACTATTCAGAACTTTATGGAAAAGAAAGTTAGTCATTTTATTAGTGGCAATTATAACTTCTTCAGTTGCTTTTGCCTACAGTACTTTTGTTATCAAACCTGAGTTTACTAGTACGACTCGGATTTATGTAGTTAACCGTAATCAAGGAGAGAAGTCTGGTTTAACCAATCAAGACTTGCAGGCAGGATCATACTTGGTTAAAGACTATCGTGAAATTATCCTATCGCAGGATGTTTTGGAGAAAGTTGTTTCTGATTTGAAACTAGATTTGACGCCAAAAGGTTTGGCTAATAAAATTAAAGTGACAGTACCAGTTGATACCCGTATTGTCTCTATTTCAGTTAATGATCGAGTTCCTGAAGAGGCAAGCCGTATCGCTAACTCTTTGAGAGAAGTAGCTGCTCAAAAAATTATCAGTATTACTCGTGTTTCTGATGTGACAACACTGGAGGAGGCAAGACCGGCGATATCACCGTCTTCACCAAATATTAAACGCAATACACTAATTGGTTTTTTGGCTGGGGTAATTGGAACTAGTGTTACAGTTCTTCTTCTTGAACTTTTGGACACTCGTGTGAAACGTCCGGAGGATATCGAAGATGCATTGCAGATGACACTTTTGGGAGTTGTACCAAACTTGGATAAGTTGAAATAGGAGAGAGAGATGCCGACATTAGAAATAGCACAAAAAAAACTGGAGTTCATTAAGAAGACAGAGGAATATTACAATGCCTTGTGTACAAATATACAGTTGAGTGGGGATAAACTAAAAGTAATTTCTGTTACTTCTGTTAACCCTGGGGAAGGAAAATCAACTACTTCTATAAATATAGCATGGTCGTTTGCGCGTGCAGGCTATAAAACTCTTTTGATCGATGGCGATATTCGAAATTCGGTTATGTCAGGAGTTTTTAAATCTCGTGAAAAAATTACAGGGTTAACAGAATTTTTATCTGGGACAACTGATTTATCTCACGGGTTATGTGATACAAATATTGAAAATCTATTTGTAGTTCAATCGGGATCTATATCACCAAACCCTACAGCCTTGTTACAAAGTAAAAATTTTAATGATATGATTGAAACCTTGCGTAAATATTTTGATTATATCATTGTTGATACAGCACCTATTGGATTTGTTATTGATGCAGCAATTATCACTCAAAAGTGTGATGCGTCCGTCTTAGTTGTAGAAGCCGGAGTTGCAAAACGAAGAGAAGTGCAAAAAGCTAAAAGCCAGCTAGAACAAACAGGGAAACCATTTTTAGGTATCGTTCTCAATAAATTTGATGTTCAACGCGAAAAATATGGTTCTTACGGTGGTTATGGTAATTACGGGAATTACGGGAAAAAATAGAATGAAGTTAGAGAGTCTGGCATGGAAAGGGGGCTACAATATAACCCTCCCAATCTTATAGAATATACCTGTTGGTTGACTAACTTATATATTGATTGAAATTTTAGAAAACGATATTTTTTAAAAAATATTCGGTTTGTTTGGAAGTACAACTGAACTAAACCTTCTAATCCATTATTGAGAAGTCATATATTACTGAAGCAAATAAATTTTGTTTAGGATGAAGAAAATTTTTAGTTGTTATAGCGGATAAAATGATTACATTTTTATAAAATCATTGAGTTACCAAATATATCTTGAGTTTTTGTGGTCTAATGGGTTGATATGTTTAATTTAATAAATGGAAATAAGATGAACTTTGAATTTATAGTGAGAGATAGTTTATGTATAGTATATTAAAACGATTAGGAGATATATCTATATCTTTAATAGCGATAACGTTATTTTGTCCATTTTTTATCCTAATTGCAATTGCGATTAAGTTTGATTCAAAAGGACCGGTAATATTTAAACAAAAACGTTTTGGAATTCACAAAAAAACTTTTTATGTTTTTAAATTTCGGACTATGAAAGTGGAGTCACCAAAATATGTGGCAACTCGAGATTTACAAAATCCAGAGCAGTGGATTACTAGAGTGGGTGCTTTCTTAAGGAAAACATCTCTAGATGAATTACCTCAATTGTGTAATATTCTTGTTGGTGATATGAGTATTGTAGGTCCTCGGCCAGTAGTGGTAAGTGAACGTGATGTAATAGAGGCAAGAGAAAAATATGGTGCAAACGATGTTTTACCCGGACTAACTGGATGGGCGCAAATCAATGGTCGTGATAATCTATCAACAGATATGAAAGCTGAATTGGATGGATACTATGTGACACATAAATCGTTGCTAATGGACATTAGATGTATAGTAAGAACAATACCTTATGTGCTGAAACGTAAAGGAATTGTAGAGGGGAGTCAAAAAGAGAGTTAAGTTGTACGATGAAAATTTTATTTGTTAGTCAACATTATAGACCAGAACCTTTTAGATTATCAGATATTTGTGAGGATCTTGTTGAGAGAGGCCATGAAGTTACTGTTTTGACAGGAATTCCTAATTATCCTGAAGGTAAAATATATGCGGATTATCGGAATAACAAAAATAGACGAGAGACTATAGAAGGAGTTACTGTTTTTCGTTCATATACAATTCCGAGGGGAAAAAGTACTTTACATAGGATATTAAATTATTTTAGTTTTGCTATCAGTTCCTCGATAGGGGTTCTACTAGGACAGTATAAAGCAAAAGATGGATCAGAATTTGATTGTATTTTTGTAAATCAATCGTCTCCAGTTATGATGGCATGGGCTGGTATGGCTTATAAAAACAAGTACAAGAAGCCTCTGTTTCTATATTGTATGGATGTTTGGCCAGATAGTTTAACTGTAGGGGGAGTGAAACAAGATGGCTTGATTTTCAAGTTGTTTAAATTTATCTCAAAAAAAGTTTATCGAGCTAGTGATTATATATTTGTAACTAGTCCATCATTTAAGAATTATTTTGTGAAACAATTTGATATATTAGAACAAAAGATTACTTATTTGCCACAATATGCAGAAGATCTGTTTATCCCTGATGAATCGAAAGTTAATAAAGAAAGTGTTGACTTAACTTTTGCTGGTAATATTGGTAAAGCACAAAATTTGGAAACTATTTTGAAAGCTGCCAGCTTGATAGAAAAGAATGCCGATTTACCCAAGAAAATTCATTTTCATTTTGTTGGAGATGGTACGGAATTGTTAAGAATGAAAGCATTAGCTTATGAATTGGAGTTGAAGAATGTTTCCTTTTATGGAAGACGTTCTTTGGAAGAAATGCCTACCTTCTATAAAAAATCAGATGCTATGTTAGTTTCTTTAATAGGAGACTCGATAGTTTCTCGTACTATACCTGGGAAGGTACAATCTTACATGGCAGCAGGGAAACCAATTATAGGTGCAATTTCAGGAGATACTAAAACAATTGTAGAAGAAGCAAAGTGTGGTTTTGTCAGTCCTGAACAAGATGTGGAACAATTGGCACAAAATATTTGTGAGTTCAGTATGTTATCTGTAGAAGAACAAAAGGAGTTAGGAAAGCAAGCTCGTTATTACTATGAGAAGCACTTTTCTAAAGAGCAGTTTATGACACAGTTAGAAAATTATTTGAGAGAGGAATTTTCCTCATGAGAATTTTAATGATTAATAGTGTTTGTGGTATTAGGAGTACAGGAAGAATTTGTACGGATATCGCAACCGCTTTAACAAAAAAGGGTCATGAAGTTAAGATTGCATATGGACGTGAGCATGTGCCGACACAGTATCGAGATTACGCGGTTAAAATAGGTTCTAGAGTGGACGTAAATAGACATGTCTTACAAGCTCGAATTTTTGATAATGCTGGTTTTGGAAGTAAAGCGGCAACTAGGAAATTTATCACTTGGGTGAAAGAATATAATCCTGATATCATTCATCTTCATAATCTACATGGCTACTATATTCATGTAGGAGAATTATTTTCCTATTTAAAGACATGTGGAAAGAAGATTTTATGGACTTTACATGATTGTTGGGCTTTTACGGGACATGGTGCTTACTTTGATACTTTAGAATGTGAGAAAAATGGACGGTGCTATCATTCAAGTCAAAAAAACGATTATCCAAAGTCATTAACTGATTTTTCATCTAGAAATTTTAAACGTAAAAAACAATTGTTTACAGGGATTCCAAATTTAACGCTTATTACGCCATCGGAGTGGTTGGCAAATTTGGTAAGAAATTCATTTTTGAAAGAATATCCCGTAACAGTCATTCATAATGGTATTGATACTACTATATTTAAACCAAGGTTATTAGAGGCTCAAGAATTGAGAAAAAAATTCCGTTTAGAAGGAAAACAGGTATTGCTTGGTGTGGCTTCTATCTGGGATAAGCGTAAAGGATTGGATGATTTATTAGAATTATCTGTACAGCTAAAATCTTATCAACAATTAGTTTTGATAGGATTATCAAAAGAACAATTGACTAAACTTCCTAAAGAGATTATTGGTCTGACAACAACAGACAGCGTGGAAGAACTTTCTGCTTGGTACACATTGGCAGATGTATTTATCAATCCAACAACACAGGATAATTATCCTACAACTAATTTAGAAGCTATTGCCTGTGGAACACCAGTTGTGAGCTACCCAACTGGTGGGAGTATAGAAAGTACACATATGTATGGTATAGTGTGTAGTGATAGAACAGTTACTTCTATACTAGAGTCCCTAAAAGAAGTGAGTCAATGTAAAAGGAATCCTAATTTTAATTTGTCAAAGGAGTATTTTGTGGAAAATATACTCAAGTTATATTAGTGGAACTGGAGTAGAGATGATAAAAATTTTATATGTGAATGGCGGGACTATGGATAGAGGTGGTGTGTCTACCTTTATGATGAATGTCTATGAAAAAATGCATTCTGAAAAAATTCAAATTGATTTTTTAGTCCATACATTATCCACAGGTGTACGTGATGAGGATATTTTAAATCTTGGGGGGAAAATTTATAGAGTTCCTGCTAGAGGAAAGAATCCTTTACAAAATTACCGCCAAATTAAGCAAATTATGCTGAATGGTAAATATGATGTAGTTCATGCGCATGCTGATGCAGGAAATAGTACAATCTTATCTATTGCAAAAAAGTGTAACATTCCTATTCGTATTTCACATTGCCATAATACAAACTATACAAACAAAAGTTTATTGAAGAGGTTTTTGAATGACCAATTCAAGAAGCAAATTCCGAAATATGCGACTCACCTATGGGCTTGTTCGGAAAAAGCAGGAGAGTGGTTGTATGGTAATCACTCTTTTGAAGTTATTCCTAATGCTATTGACGTTCAAAAGTTCATCTATAGTCCACAATTATCTAAAGATTTACGCAAGGAATTGAATTTAGAAAATAAATTTGTTATTGGTCATGTAGGACGATTTGATTATCAGAAGAACCATGATTTTCTTCTTAAAGTTTTTGTGGAAGTTGTAAATGAAAGGGAAGATGCTCATCTTGTTCTCATAGGTAAGGGAGAATTGGAAGAGGCTATTAAAAAGCAAGCAAATCAATTAGGAATATTGGATAAGATTAGTTTTTTAGGCGAATCTTCCAATGTGAATAAGCTGATTAATGTGTTTGATGTAGGTGTTTTCCCATCTCTTTTTGAAGGTTTTAGTATAGCTATGGTAGAGATGCAAGTCAATGGTTTACCATTAGTAGTTTCTGATAATGTTCCAAATGAGATTAATTTAACTGATAATATACGTTTTTTATCATTGGATGAAACAATTAAATATTGGTGTAAGACGATTTTGGAGACCAAAGGACGGGATAATGGGGCAGTTGATAAAATTATTGCTAAGGGTTATAACCTGTCTGATATGGTTAATAAGTTAACAAAAACTTATGAAAGAATTGTAGATAAATCATGAAAAAAGTATTATTTGTAACTAATATTCCGTCGCCTTATCGTGTGGATTTCTATAATCAGCTTGGGAAATTTGTAGAGTTAACTGTTATTTTCGAAGCAACAGGAGCTCAAGATATTAGATTTGATTACCGTGAGACTTTTAAAAATTTTACAGCTATTTTTTTAAGTGAAGGCAATATCGATGAGAAGAAATTAAATTCAGCTATATTTCAGTATTTAATTCCTGAAAAGTATGACTATATTTTTTTGACTAACTATTCTTATCGAACAGAATTATTTGGTTATTTAAAGTGTGTATTTTCTAAGATACCGTTTATATTAGAAATTGATGGCGGTAAGATACCAGAAAGTGAGAATTTTTTAAAATACCGGTTTAAAAAATTTATTCTTACGAAACCCTACTATTATTTTAGCCCAAGTCAGTCCAGTGATGATTTCTTAGCACATTATCATGTGAATAAAGAAAATATTTATCGGTATTCATTTACTTCGTTATCAGAGAAAGACATACGACATCAAATTGTCGATGAGGAAGAAAAACAATTTTTAAGAAAAAAACTAGGATTCAGTTCAAATAAACAAACAATTTTATTTGTTGGTAGAATCATCCCTGGTAAAGGTGTGGATGTTTTAATCAAGGCTGTTCAGAATTTATCAGACAATGTACAATGTTTAATTGTAGGCCCAAGTCCTGATAGTGAATACAAACAATATTTGCTTAATCTTATTGGACAAGATAGTCGTTTTCACTTTATTGATTTTTTACAGACATCTGAACTGAAACAATACTACAAGCTATCTGATATATTTGTTTTACCAACAAAGTCGGATGTTTGGGGACTTGTTGTAAATGAGGCAATGTCTCAGGGGCTTCCTGTTATTTCTACATCTGCATGTGTTGCTGCAATTGAGCTTGTTTCGAATGGTTACAATGGATATATTATTGATAGGGTTGATGATTGGAAAGCTATTTTTCAAAAGTTAAGCCAAGTATTACAGGATGACTCATTACGAGCTCAATTATCTCAAAATGCTTTATCTACTATTAAACACTACACTATTGAAACAATGGTTGAAGAGCATTTGAAATTTATGGAGGAAAAATGAGGATATCTATTGCGATGACAACCTATAATGGAGCAGATTATTTGCTAGAGCAGCTAGAATCGCTTCGCACTCAGAGTTTAATGGCTGATGAAGTTATTATTGTTGATGATTGTTCAACAGATAATACAGTTGATCTGATTGATATGTATATTCAGAAGTATCATCTCGATCATTGGATATTGATTAAAAACTCATCTAATATAGGTTGGAGGAAAAATTTTAGAAAAGCGCTTCAAGAGACCACAGGAGATGTAGTTTTTCTTTGTGATCAAGATGATGTTTGGAACAAAGACAAAATTTCACTAATGGTAAAAGAGTTTAATAAATCGCCGTCAATAGAACTATTGGCTAGTAACTATGAGATTCTCGATTTTGGTAGAAATGATAAAATCAAGATTAGGGATGTTGAGTTAGATAATGGTGCAATCGTCCCATTTTCGTTAAAAAACAAGAGTATTTCTGTTATGAGACCAGGATGTACTTTTGCAGTTAAGCGTGAGTTAATAGTTCTGTTAGAAAAGTATGATATAGATAGATTTGGCCATGATAATATTTTATGGAATTTAGCTATGATAAGAGGAACTCTATATCTATACTTAAAACGCTTAATACATTTCCGTCGACACGAAACAAGTGCTTCTGCTCCTAATCAATCTCTTAATCGTGAACGGCGAGTTGTTGAAGTGGATACGAGTTATCAAATTGCAGTTTTCTTACTTGATGTGGCTCGTAAAGAACATTTAGACATAAAAATAATTTCTCAACTTGAAAATATGGCAATGGTTCTTGAGAGACGTAGAGATATTTTAAAAGATGGTACTCTTATGCAAATAGTTCATTTCCAACTGAAGTATCATACTTATTATCCTACATTCCGCAATTTATTATCGGATATATTAGTGTTTTTGAAAAAATAATGAGAGAGAAGAGTTTTGAGTAAAATTTCTAAAAATTATCTATATAACTTAATTTATCAAGTGGTAGTTTTAATATTGCCACTATTGATTACTCCATATGTTGCTAGAGTATTAGGCGCACACCAGTTAGGAATTTATGATTATGTCAATTCAATCGTTACTTTGGTTTACACTTTAGGTTTATTAGGTATTGGTCACTATGGAAATCGCGAATGTGCCTATACTAGAGATAATAAAGAGGAACTATCAGAGACATTTTGGAGTATTTTAGCTATTCAGATTATTCTAGGATTTTTTTCACTGTTATTCTTGTATATTTTTTCTAACATAAATTCAAATTATCAAGTTTATTTTCAGCTGTTCTCTATTTGGCTTTTCGGATCTATTCTTGACTGTACTTGGTTCTATCGTGGCTTAGAGGAAATGCAGTATGTTGTATTAAAAAACATTATTGCTAAGTTATTATTTACGATAGCGACCTTCTTATTTGTAAAAAGCGAAACAGATTTAACTCTATATGTACTCATATATGGACTCTCTGTTTTGGTAGCAAATGTATCAGCCTATAGTCAATTAAGGATGTTTATTAGTAGACCAAAGATAAATATTCATCGTTTTATGGAGATTATTTTAGGGAGTCTCAAACTATTTTTACCAAGTATCATCATGCAAATTATGCTATCTGCTGATAAAATTGTTCTAGGATCTTTAAGTTCTGGAATCAGTAATGTTTCTTACTATAGTAATGCGGAGAAGATTATACAGATACCACTCTCTTTGATAGTAGTATTAAATTCTGTTATGATGCCACGAATAGCAAATGAATTTCGTAATAGACGGTTAGAAAATATGAAAAAGTATTTGATAACTGCAGCTGAGTTTTCTTTGTTCTTAGCTGTTCCATTGTCGATTGGTCTTTATGCTATTGCAGATACTTTTGTTCCGTGGTTTTTAGGTGAAAGTTTTATGCCATCTATGGATGCTCTTAAATGGCTTGCTCCTATTGCTGTTGGCAATGCTTTGCTAGGAGTCTCAGGTAGTCAGTATTTTGTTGCAGTTAATAAAACAAAAGTTTTATTTTTTTCCAATACTTTAGCTGCAATTTTAAATATTCTATTAGATTTGTTGCTTGCTCCAAGGTTTGGAGTAGTAGGTGTATGTTTAGCAACTATAGTATCACTTACCTCTTCTGTTATAGTGCAATACTATATAATGTCAAAGGATATACCTATTTTACCTATCTTGAAGTCATTATTTAAATATCTTATTTATTCTATGGTAATGGGGATAATTATTATTGTTCCATTCAGAGGGTATCCAGCTAATTATGGAACAACTATTAAGCAAATCGTTCTTGGGATAATAGTTTACTTTGGTTTGAGCTTGTTGACGCGAGATATATTTGTTTTTCAAGCATTAGATTTTGTAAAGAAAGGATTCAAAAGAAGTAGATGATTTCAGCTTTATTTTATATAAGTTTTTTAACAAATCTATTAGTCGTTGTCAATAGGATGCGTATAAATTTCCTAGCCTTTTTATCTTGGTTAGTTTTGTTTTTTATCTATGCAGGAAATATCCGAGAAGGATTTTCAGATTTAACTCATTATCGTGCAAGATATGCTATAGGAAAAAGTAGTCTTTATTTTTCAGACCATGCGTATAATTTTTTTGCAGATTGGTTTTCACATCATTCCATATCTTTTCAAGTTTTTTTAGCATGTATTTTCCTTTTCTCCTCAGCATGTTTCTATTTTGTTGCTAAAAAATTGAATTGTAATTATAATCTTCTGATTTTATTACTATCTCTTTTTTATTTCTTTTATACTTTAGAAGTTCTAAGATTCTTTTTAGCAGCTAGTGTAGCAATTATAGCGCATTATTATCTTTCACAAAATCATCGATTCATATTCATAGGATTGATGTTCATAGCGTTTCTGTTTCATGGATCTATTATTTATTTCTTACCATTTGTTATTTTTTATAGACAAAAAAATACTAGTAAGATGCTATGGGCATTGGTATTTATATCTACAGTGTTAATTATTATTAATCTATTGGTAGGTAATAATTCTAGCTACTTGACTAAAATATTTGAACTGCTAGGGAGTGAGGCAACTAAAAGTCGTGTTATGTATTATACAGCGAAATCGACTCGTCTTGGTTTTATATTATATGATAGTTACTATGTTTTCAACCTACTAATTAGTATTAACCTCAGAAAGATTGCAAAAACAGTTTCAAATGTCCCTCAGGAAGTGACCAATTTTATAAACTTGGCGTATCAACATAGCATTTTTAGTACAATTTTTTTACCCCTAATTATGTTTAGTACAGCATTTACTCGCTATTTAATTTTTACTGTTGTTTTAAATTTTATAGCCATTGCAGCTTTACAACCATTTATGCAACGATCATTTATAAAATTAAAGAACGGACTTTATATTATTTTCGGAGTTGTAGGTGCTACTTGTTTTTGGTGGTATCTAAGAGAAAATGTTCTCTATTTTTATGAGGCGCTTTTGCCAAATTTATTTAACTGATTTTGATTTTATATTCTTTATGTCTGTACTTTGCAAACATTACAAGAGTGGTCTATAATATAAAAATATAAAGAAATACGGTGTAGCTATTTCTTTAGAAAGTGGAATTTTAAATGATTAATTACAGCGCAGATGAATTAGATATGATTCAGAAGCTTGAACTCAAAATATTAAAAGAAATTATTCGAATATGTAAAAAAGAAAAGATAGAGTATTTTTTAATTGGTGGAAGTGCTCTTGGAGCAATACGTCATGAAGGATTTATACCATGGGATGACGATATTGATGTTGGTATGACACGTGAGAATTATGATAACTTTTTGAGAGTAGCTGAACAGTATTTAGGAGAAGAGTTTTATTTACAATCACCCTCCTCTGATAGAAAATCACCCTATTCTTACAGTAAACTAATGTTAAAAGGGACTTTGTTCTTAGAGTATGCCCAAAGGAATTTAAAAACACAAAGTGGTATTTATGTAGATATTTTTCCATTTGATGAGGTTCCAGATAATGAGTCAGAAAATGAGAGACAATTTAAAGCGGTACAGTTTTATAAAAAGTTATATGTGATGAGGATGTTGCCAACTGTTTCTAAGGCTCCTGAGAATTTGATTCAAGCTTTAAAAGCTATTCTAAGGAGATGCATTTATTATAGCTTAAGATTAATTCCTAAAAGTTTAATACTCAAAAAAATTGATCAATTTTCTAGATTATATAATGGAACAAATCAATCTGCATTGGCTTGTTTAGATTTTCCGGTAAGAAATGTAGAGTATGTTCTAAAAACAACACTATATCCCTTAATTGAACATAAATTTGAAGAAATCACAATTTTATTACCTGGTGATTTTCATCAATACTTGACTACACATTATGGTGAGTACATGAAGCTACCACCTTTAGAAGAACGTGTTGGGCATAGACCATATTTGATTGATTTAGGAACATATGGAAAGGAAGAAAAATGAAGAGAGTGATTACTTACGGGACTTTTGATTTGCTTCATTACGGTCATATCAATTTATTGAAGCGTGCTAAAGATTTGGGAGATTATTTAATAGTAGGTCTATCTACTGATGAATTTAATCTTCAAAAAGATAAGATTTCATATTTTGATTATCAACAACGTAAAATTTTGCTTGAATCTATTCGTTATGTAGATTTGGTAATTCCTGAGATTTCATGGGAACAAAAACGAGAAGATGTAAAGAAGTATTATGCTGATATCTTTGTTATTGGTGATGATTGGGAAGGTAAGTTTGATTTTTTGAAAGATGAGGGCGTAGAAGTAGTATATTTACCTCGTACTGAAGAAATTTCTACTACACAGATTAAAGAAGATTTAAACAAGACCAAAGGTGGAAAATAATATGTCACAATTTACAGGAAAAACTCTTCTAATTACAGGAGGGACAGGTTCATTTGGGAATGCAGTTCTCAAGCGTTTTTTAGAAACAGATATCTCAGAGATTCGTATCTTTTCGCGAGATGAAAAAAAACAAGATGATATGCGTCATGAGTTTCAGGTAAAAGCACCAGAAGTAGCTGGGAAAATCCGTTTTTACCTCGGAGATGTGCGGGACTTGGCTTCGGTAAAAAATGCTATGCATGGTGTGGATTATGTTTTTCATGCTGCTGCTCTGAAACAGGTACCTTCTTGTGAATTTTTCCCTGTAGAAGCAGTAAAAACTAACATTTTGGGAACTGAGAATGTCCTTACTGCAGCTATCGAAGCTGGTGTAAAGAAAGTTATCTGTCTTTCTACAGATAAGGCGGCGTATCCTGTTAATGCTATGGGAACATCCAAGGCTATGATGGAAAAGATTGCTGTTGCTAAGTCACGGACGGTAAATCCTGAGCATACAAAGATATGTGTTACTCGCTATGGGAATGTTCTGTGTAGCCGTGGATCTGTAGTTCCTCTTTGGATTGAGCAGATTAAGCAAGGAAATGATCTTACAATAACTGAACCTAGCATGACACGTTTTGTCATGACATTGGAAGAAGCAGTAGATTTAGTTTTATTTGCATTTAAAGAAGGAAAATCTGGAGATATACTAGTTCAGAAAGCACCAGCATGTACGATTGAAGTTTTAGCTAAGGCTGTATCAGAAATTTTTGTCTCAAAACAAGATATTAGGATTATAGGTATCAGACACGGAGAAAAGATGTATGAAACACTACTAACTAATGAAGAGTGTGCAAATGCAATTGATTTGGGTGATTTTTATAGAGTTCCTAGTGATAATCGTAATCTTAACTATGATAAGTATTTCAAAGATGGCAGTACGAATAGAAATTTGTTGACAGAATTCAATAGTAATAATACTGATTTGATGGATGTAGAGCAAGTTAAAAGAAAGTTGCTAGAATTAGATGAAATACAGACAGCAATTCGTGATATGGTAGCAGATGAAGAGATGTAAAATCTTTTAAGATACATTAAAATTATCAAGGATATATAATGTATCATGTATTGTCGAGAGAGTTGATTATTAAAATAGCATATAAAACAAGGAGGGTGCATGATTAAAAATATTTTAATCACAGGAGCGAAAGGATTTGTAGGAAAAAATCTTATCTGTACTCTGGAAGCTTTGAAAGATGGACGAGATAGAACTCGTCCTAATTTAGAGATTGGAGAGATTTTTCAGTATGATCGTGATACGGATCCGATTTTATTAGAAGAATATTGTAAGAAGGCCGATTTTGTATTCCATTTAGCTGGTGTCAATCGTCCACAGAATCCTGATGAATTTATGGAGGGAAATTACGGTTTTTCAAGTAGATTATTAGAGATTTTAGAAAAGTATGAAAATACTTGTCCTGTTCTACTCTCGAGTTCTACTCAAGCTAGTTTAGAAGGCCGATTTTCGAACTCTGTATATGGACAATCTAAGCTAGCAGGGGAAGAACTCTTCTTCGAATATGGAAAGAAAACGGGAGCACCTGTCTTAGTTTACCGTTTCCCAAATCTTTATGGGAAGTGGTGTCGTCCTAACTATAATTCTGCTGTAGCAACTTTCTGTCATAATCTAGCTCACGATTTGCCTATTCAAGTAAATGATCCAAGTGTAGAATTGGAGTTGCTATATATTGATGATTTGATACAAGAGTGTCTAACTGCATTGGAAGGAAATCCTCATCGTTGTGATCTAGATGGATTACAAATCTTACCTAGTCCATCAGGAAACTACTGCTATGTACCAACGACTCATCGTGCAACCTTAGGAGAGATTGTCTCTCTATTAGAAACATTTAAAAAACAGCCTGATAGTTTAGTTATGCCTGAAATTCCTCAAGGATCATTTGAAAAGAAATTGTATTCTACCTACCTATCTTATTTACCAGTAGATAAGTTTAAGTTTCCTCTAAAAATGAATATAGATGAACGAGGTAGTTTTACAGAACTATTAAAAACAGAAAATACAGGTCAATTTTCTGTCAATATTTCCAAACCTGGCATTACCAAAGGGCAACATTGGCATCATTCTAAGTGGGAATTTTTCATGGTTGTTTCTGGTCGTGCTTTAATACAAGAGCGTAGGATAGGGCTGGATGAAAACGGACAAGAATATCCTATTCTGAACTTTGAAGTGTCGGGCGATAAGATTGAGGCAATACATATGATACCGGGCTATGCACATAATATTATTAATCTTTCCGATACAGAAAATCTAGTTACTGTAATGTGGGCTAATGAGTCATTTGATCCTAGCCATCCAGATACTTTTTTTGATCAAGTGGAGAAATAAATGAAAATTAAGACAGATTATAGTGATATTCGTTTTAAAGATAATGGCAAACTTAAGTTATTGATTATTGTGGGAACACGTCCAGAGATTATACGTCTAAGTAGTGTTATTACTAAATGTCGAAAGTATTTTGATGTTGTTTTGGCACATACTGGACAAAACTATGATTATAATTTAAATGGTATTTTCTTCGATGATTTAGATTTAGACACTCCAGATGTATACATGGATGCTGTCGGAGATGATCTTGGTGCTACTGTAGGGAATATTATCAATACTTCATACAAATTGATGAATCAAATTAAACCAGATGCTTTATTGATTTTAGGGGATACAAATTCTTGTCTATCAGCTATTGCTGCCAAGCGTTTACATATTCCAATTTTTCATATGGAGGCTGGCAATCGCTGTAAGGATGAGTGTCTTCCAGAAGAAACTAATCGTCGAATTGTTGATATTATTTCAGATGTTAACTTAGCATACTCTGAACATGCTCGAAAGTATTTACATGAGTGTGGTTTACCTAAAGAGCGCACGTACGTAACTGGTTCTCCTATGGCAGAAGTGTTACATAAAAATTTATCTGCCATTGAGTCTTCAGATATCCATGAACGTTTGGGATTGAAAAAAGGAGGATATATCCTACTTTCAGCTCACCGTGAGGAAAATATTGATACAGATAAAAATTTTCTCTCTCTCTTCACAGCAATTAATAAATTAGCTGAAAAGTATAATATGCCAATCTTGTATTCTTGCCATCCTCGATCTAAGAAAAGATTAAAAGAGAGCAGTATTGAATTAGATAAACGTGTGATTCAGCATGAGCCATTAGGATTCCATGATTATAATTGTTTACAGATGAATGCGTTTGTTGTAGTATCTGATTCGGGAACTTTACCAGAAGAAAGTAGTTTCTTTACTAGTCAAGGTTACCCTTTTCCTGCTGTATGTATTCGTACAAGTACAGAACGTCCTGAGTCCCTAGATAAGGCAGGATTTATTTTGGCAGGTATTGATGAAAATTCTCTTCTTCAAGCAGTTGAAACTGCTGTTAGCTTGGCAGAAGATGAGGATTTTGGATTACCGGTTCCAGATTATGTTGAGGAAAATGTCTCTACTAAAGTTGTTAAGATAATACAGAGCTATACAGGGATAGTGGATAAAATAGTTTGGCGGAAAAACTGAATTGTATATTTTTAATAAAATAATCAATTCTTAATAGAACAGGAATAAAATTGAACGAATTCGATAGAAATGGCTTCTTTGACAGTAGAGGGGATTGCTATTCTATCGAATTATGACTTGTTTTTGCGCCTTATGTTTGATAGAATAAAGCAACAAAACTTTAACAATTGCAGCGAGGTGATAATAATGGCAGTAATTTTTAAAAATGTGCTTATTGAAGAGAAGACTGAAGAAAAACAACATATTCTATCTATTATAAATGGTGAGTATGACTTATCTGATGATGTAAGTTGTAGATTACGATGACTGAATGAGGAAAGTAAACGCTTGGAAGTGTTTGTTAAGGAGACGAACTCACTTGTCTAGTTCGTATTCTGTTAATGAATTGAAATCAATAAGTATCTTATTGTCATTTTTTTACGATGAGGAAGTTAGAGATTCTTAATGGATCTCTGATTACTATGTAATTTAGCATTGAAAAACTAAGAAATGGTGAAATTATGCCTCTTACACAGTTATTTGAAACATTCCTAGGAATTGATTTTTAATTGTATGCAAACAAAGTAGAATTCGCTTATTTCATTTTATGCTAAATGTAATATGAAGTAAGTGAATTTTTATAGATAAAAAAGAGTTTTTCTGTATTTTTTAGATAATAATATAAAAAATGTGATGGTTATTTGCCTTTTAGAGCAGTACACAATTAATAGTAATTGACTCTAAAACAACAAAGAAAGGTACCCCACTATGAAAGGTATTATTCTCGCGGGTGGTTCAGGAACTCGCTTGTATCCTTTGACTCGAGCTGCATCAAAACAACTGATGCCGGTTTATGATAAACCGATGATTTACTACCCACTTTCAACATTGATGTTGGCTGGGATTAGAGATATTTTGATTATCTCAACTCCACAGGATTTGCATCGATTCAAAGAGCTTCTTCAAGATGGCTCTGAGTTTGGGATTCAATTGTCTTATGCAGAGCAACCGAGTCCAGATGGTTTGGCACAAGCCTTTATTATTGGTGAAGAATTTATTGGTGATGATAGCGTTGCTCTGATCTTAGGCGACAATATCTATCATGGGCCTGGCCTTTCTAAAATGCTACAAAAGGCCGCTAGTAAGGAGTCAGGAGCAACTGTCTTTGGCTATCATGTGAAGGATCCAGAACGCTTTGGCGTTGTTGAGTTTGACAAGGATATGAACGCTATTTCTATTGAAGAAAAGCCAGAGCATCCACGTTCAAATTATGCAGTTACAGGTCTCTACTTCTACGATAATGATGTGGTAGAAATTGCTAAAAGTATAAAACCAAGCCCGCGTGGTGAATTGGAAATTACAGACGTTAACAAGGCTTACCTAAATCGTGGAGACTTATCCGTTGAGGTTATGGGACGTGGCTTTGCTTGGTTGGATACTGGCACTCATGAAAGTTTATTAGAGGCTTCGCAGTACATTGAGACAGTGCAACGGATGCAAAATGTTCAGGTGGCAAACTTAGAAGAAATTGCTTACCGTATGGGCTATATCAGTCGCGAAGATGTATTGGCTTTAGCCCAACCACTTAAGAAAAATGAATACGGGCAGTATTTGCTCCGTTTGATTGGAGAAGCATAGATGACAGATAATTTTTTCGGTAAGACGCTTGCGGTTCGCAAGGTTGAGGCTATTCCAGGCATGTTGGAATTTGATATCCCTGTTCATGGTGATAATCGTGGCTGGTTTAAAGAAAATTTCCAAAAGGAAAAAATGCTCCCACTTGGATTTCCAGAGTCTTTCTTTGCAGAAGGAAAATTGCAAAACAATATATCCTTCTCACGTAAAAATGTTCTCCGTGGCCTCCACGCAGAACCTTGGGATAAGTACATCTCTGTAGCAGATGATGGGAAAGTTCTGGGTTCTTGGGTTGATCTACGCGAGGGTGAAACCTTTGGGAATACCTATCAGACGGTCATTGATGCAAGCAAGGGAATTTTTGTTCCTCGAGGTGTGGCTAATGGTTTCCAAGTCCTATCAGATACAGTTTCTTATAGTTATCTGGTCAATGATTACTGGGCTCTTGAACTCAAACCCAAGTATGCCTTTGTGAACTACGCTGATCCAAGCCTTGGCATTGAATGGGAAAATCTTGCAGAAGCAGAGGTTTCAGATGCAGATAAAAATCATCCACTACTTAAGGATGTAAAACCTTTGAAAAAAGAAGATTTGTAAAAAGGAAAGAATATGACTGAATACAAAAAAATTATCGTGACAGGTGGAGCTGGTTTTATCGGCTCCAACTTTGTCCACTATGTTTACAAGAATTTTCCAGATGTTCATGTGACAGTATTAGACAAATTGACTTATGCTGGGAACCGCGCTAATATTGAGGAAATTTTAGGTGATCGTGTTGAGTTAATTGTTGGGGACATTGCGGATGCAGAGTTGGTAGACAAGTTGGCAGCTCAAGCAGATGCTATCGTTCACTATGCGGCGGAAAGCCACAATGACAATTCGCTCAATGATCCATCGCCATTTATCCATACTAACTTTATCGGAACCTATACTCTTTTGGAAGCAGCTCGAAAATACGATATTCGTTTCCACCATGTATCGACAGATGAAGTTTATGGGGATCTCCCTCTACGTGAGGATTTACCAGGTCATGGTGAAGGTCCAGGTGAGAAATTTACTGCTGAAACAAAATACAATCCAAGTTCTCCGTACTCATCAACCAAGGCTGCCTCAGACTTGATTGTCAAAGCCTGGGTACGATCATTTGGTGTCAAGGCAACGATTTCTAACTGTTCAAATAACTACGGTCCTTATCAACACATTGAAAAATTCATCCCACGTCAGATTACTAACATCCTAAGTGGAATCAAGCCAAAACTTTACGGTGAAGGTAAGAACGTTCGTGATTGGATTCATACCAATGACCATTCTTCAGGTGTTTGGACAATCTTAACAAAAGGTCAAATCGGTGAAACCTACTTGATTGGGGCTGATGGCGAGAAGAACAACAAGGAAGTTTTGGAACTTATCCTTAAGGAAATGGGACAAGCTGCGGATGCCTATGATCATGTGACTGACCGTGCAGGACATGACCTTCGTTATGCGATTGATGCAAGCAAACTCCGTGATGAATTAGGTTGGAGACCAGAATTTACTAACTTTGAAGCTGGACTCAAGGAAACAATCAAGTGGTATGCAGATAATCAAGAATGGTGGAAAGCAGAGAAAGAAGCTGTTGAAGCCAATTATGCTAAGACTCAGGAGATTATTACATTATAAAAAGCAGGAAATAACTGCTTTTTATTGCTATATTGGAAAGGGTTACATATTAGAAAGGGCTATAGATATGATTTTAATTACAGGAGCTAATGGCCAATTAGGAACTGAACTCCGTTATTTGTTGGATGAGCGTAATGAAGAATACGTTGCCGTAGATGTGGCTGAGATGGACATTACCGATGCAGCAATGGTGGAGAAAGTTTTTGAAGAGGTGAAACCGACTTTAGTTTACCATTGTGCAGCCTACACAGCTGTTGATGCAGCAGAAGATGAAGGAAAAGAACTGGACTTTGCCATCAATGTTACGGGGACAGAAAATGTCGCAAAAGCATCCGAAAAGCATGGTGCAACTCTAGTCTACATCTCTACAGATTATGTATTTGACGGTAAGAAACCAGTTGGACAAGAGTGGGAAGTGGATGACAAACCAGATCCACAGACAGAATATGGACGCACTAAGCGTATGGGAGAAGAGTTAGTTGAGAAGCATGTATCTAATTTCTATATTATCCGTACTGCCTGGGTATTTGGAAATTATGGCAAAAACTTCGTTTTTACCATGCAAAATCTTGCGAAAAATCATAAGACTTTAACAGTTGTAAATGACCAGCACGGTCGTCCGACTTGGACTCGTACCTTGGCTGAGTTCATGACCTACTTAGCTGAAAATCGCAAGGAATTTGGTTATTATCATTTGTCAAATGATGCGACAGAAGACACAACTTGGTATGATTTTGCAGTTGAAATTTTGAAAGATACAGATGTGGAAATCAAGCCAGTAGATTCCAGTCAATTTCCAGCAAAAGCTAAACGCCCCCTAAACTCAACGATGAGCCTGACTAAAGCCAAAGCTACTGGATTTGTTATTCCAACTTGGCAAGATGCTTTGAAAGAATTTTACAAACAAGAAGTGAGATAAGTAGTAGAATGATTTTCTAGTCTAATAAAAGAGGCAGATAATAAACTCCAAAGGAGCATAAGATGTACGATTATCTTGTTGTCGGTGCTGGTCTCTTTGGTGCAGTCTTTGCCCATGAAGCAGCCTTAAAAGGAAAAAAAGTAAAAGTCATTGAAAAACGAAATCATATCGCGGGTAATATCTATACTCGTGAAGAGGAAGGAATTCAAGTTCATCAATATGGTGCTCATATATTCCATACTTCGGATAAGGAAATCTGGGATTATGTAAATCAGTTTGCAGAGTTTAACCGTTACACAAACTCCCCAGTTGCAAATTATAAGGGAGAGATTTATAACCTTCCTTTCAATATGAATACCTTTAATAAACTTTGGGGAGTTGTAACGCCAGCAGAAGCGCAAGCTAAGATTGAGGAGCAACGTGCTGTTTTAAATGGTAAAACTCCTGAAAATCTGGAAGAACAGGCTATATCTCTAGTAGGTACAGATATCTACGAGAAATTAATCAAAGACTATACAGAGAAACAGTGGGGCAAGCCAACTACGGAACTTCCAGCCTTTATTATTCGCCGTTTGCCAGTACGCCTGACCTATGATAACAATTATTTTAATGATACCTATCAAGGGATTCCAATTGGTGGCTATACTCAAATAGTTGAAAAAATGTTAAATCATGAAAACATTGATGTAGAAACAAATGTTGATTTCTTCGCGAATAAAGAGCAATACCTGAAAGATTTTCCTAAGATTGTCTTTACGGGTATGATTGATGAATTCTTCGACTATGAGTTGGGTGAACTAGAGTACCGTAGTCTTCGTTTTGAAAACGAGACCTTGGATATGGAGAATTACCAAGGAAATGCAGTTGTCAACTATACAGATGCTGATACCCCATATACTCGCATTATTGAACACAAACATTTTGAGTTTGGAAATCAAGCAAAGACTATCATTACTAAAGAATATTCTAAAACATGGGAAAAAGGTGATGAGCCTTATTATCCAGTAAATAATGATCGTAATAATCATTTATATAAATCATATAAAAAATTGGCTGATGAGCAAGGCAATGTTATCTTTGGTGGCCGTTTAGGACACTATCGTTATTACGATATGCACCAGATAATTGGAGCAGCTTTGCAGTGCGTGAGAAATGAGTTAGATTAAACAAGTAAAACTGACTCCCAGTTATTATTTAGAAATAGTATAAAAAATTCCGGCTCTTTGTCAACTGTAGTGGGTTGAAGAAAAGCTAAGATCTAGAAAGGACGAAATTTGTCCTTTCTTTTTTGATA
>NZ_CAMHWI010000018.1 GCF_946188695.1 Streptococcus mitis
ATGGGACTTTTTTTCTACACAAAATAGGCTCCATAATATCCATAGGGGGTTACCCACTACAAATATTATAGAGCCAATTTGTCCTTTCTTTTCACTTATAAATTATAATATATTGAAATGGAATATAAACAAATAGACTAGGGAATTCAAATCAAATTTCTAACAAGGCTTTATAAGTCGTATTGTCCTATTCTAGCTTCAAGACACTGTATTTTTTCTATTGAAAAAGAATTTTTTTACAAAAATAGTTGGTTATTTAGTTTATTTATGCTATAATAGGAGCAATTATTTTTAGGAGGTGGCAGTATGTCTTATTTGTTTGAGATATTACCGAGTTTATTGAGCGGTGCAAGCATGACTTTGCAGATTTTTGCACTGGTCTTGATTTTTTCTATTCCCTTGGGCGTTTTGATTGCCTTTGCCTTGCAAGTCCATTGGAAGCTCCTCCATCATCTGATTAATATCTATATCTGGATCATGCGGGGCACACCCTTGCTTTTGCAATTGATTTTTATCTATTACGTGCTACCAAGTATTGGGATCCGTTTAGATCGCCTTCCTGCGGCCATTATTGCCTTTGTTTTGAATTATGCGGCTTACTTTGCTGAAATCTTCCGTGGAGGGATTGATACCATTCCTAAAGGTCAATATGAGGCTGCCAAGGTCTTGAAGTTTAGTTCCTTTGACACAGTGCGCTATATTATTTTGCCCCAAGTGACCAAGATTGTTCTCCCTAGTGTATTTAATGAGGTTATGAGTTTGGTCAAGGATACCTCTCTGGTCTATGCTCTAGGAATTTCAGATCTTATCTTAGCTAGTCGAACAGCTGCCAACCGTGATGCTAGTCTGGTTCCTATGTTCTTGGCAGGAGCCATTTACTTGATTTTGATTGGGATTGTGACCATTCTTGCCAAAAAAGTTGAGAAGAAGTACAGTTACTATAGATAGGAGGCTGTCATGTTAGAATTACGAAATATCAATAAAGTCTTTGGTGAAAAGCAAATTTTATCTAATTTCAGTCTAAAAATTCCTGAAAAGCAAATCCTAGCTATCGTTGGGCCTTCTGGTGGAGGTAAGACAACCCTCTTACGTATGCTTGCAGGTCTTGAAACCATTGATTCAGGACAAATCTTTTATAATGGAGAATCTTTAGAATTGGATGAACTGGAGAAGCGCAATCTACTAGGATTTGTATTCCAAGATTTTCAACTTTTCCCTCATTTATCCGTTCTAGATAATTTGACCTTATCTCCTGTGAAAACCATGGGAATGAAGCAGGATGAGGCTGAGCAGAAGGCGCGTGGTCTTTTGGAACAGTTAGGACTGGCAGGGCACGCAGATGCTTATCCATTTTCATTATCAGGTGGGCAAAAGCAGCGGGTGGCCTTGGCGCGTGCTATGATGATTGACCCAGAAATCATTGGCTACGATGAACCAACTTCTGCCCTAGATCCAGAATTACGCTTGGAAGTGGAAAAACTAATCTTGCAAAATAGGGAACTTGGCATGACCCAGATTGTCGTTACCCACGATTTACAGTTCGCTGAAAACATCGCAGATCAGATTCTCAAGGTTGAGCCTAAGTAGGAGGTGCCGATGACTAATAAGAAAATTGCTTTAGTATTGGTTTCTCTCCTGACTCTCTTTTTAACGGCTTGTACTCAGAAAGCCAGTGATCCAAAGCAGGATAACTGGGATAAGTATCAAGAGCAGGGGAGTATAACCATTGGTTTTGACAATACCTTCGTACCTATGGGATTTGAAGAAAAGAATGGCCAATATACAGGATTTGATATTGATTTGGCACAAGCTGTCTCAGAAAAATTAGGTGTTAAGGTGCAATTTCAGCCAATTGACTGGGATATGAAGGAAACGGAACTGCAAAATGGAACTATAGATGCCATCTGGAATGGCTATTCTGCCACTGATGAACGCCGAGAGAAAGTTGCCTTTAGCATTCCATATATGGAAAATCAGCAAGTTATGGTTACTAAGAAAAGCAAGCAAATTCATTCAGTAGAGGATATGAAGGATAAGACCTTGGGAGCCCAAGCCGGATCCTCTGGTTATTTAGACTTTGAAGCCCAGCCAGATTTACTGAAAAATCGTGTCAAAGACCAGAAGGCCAATCAATACCAGAGTTTCAATGAAGCCTTGATCGATTTGAAGAATGACCGTATTGATGCCTTGTTGATTGACCGAGTATATGCCAATTATTATCTTCAGTCTGAAGGAATATTAAATGACTATAATGTCTTTTCAGCTGGATTTGAGAGTGAATCTTTTGCTGTAGGTGTCAGACCTGCTGACAAAAGATTACTGCAAGCTTTAAATCAATCCTTTGTTGAACTACATCAAGAAGGGAAGTTCCAGGAAATCAGCCAAAAATGGTTTGGAGAAGATGTAGCAACCAAAGAAGTGAAAAGTAGAGATTGAGTTTTTACTCAGTCTTTTTTGCATCAAAAAATCCTCTGGCAAATACCAGAGGATAAGAGTTTATTTCATTGTTGGGAAGAGCAATACGTCACGGATAGTAGTTGTATCAGTGAGGAGCATGCAGAGACGGTCGATACCGATTCCCAAACCACCTGTTGGTGGCATACCGTATTCAAGAGCTTCAATGTAGTCGTAGTCGATACCTGTAGCTTCATCATCACCAAGTTCTTTAGCTTTAGCTTGGGCTTCAAAACGGCTAAGTTGATCGATTGGATCGTTGAGCTCAGTAAAGGCATTACCGTACTCCTTAGTCATGATGAAGAGTTCGAAACGGTCAGTAAAGCGTTCGTCTTCAGGATTCTTCTTAGCAAGTGGAGATACAGCTACTGGATGTCCATAGACAAAGGTTGGTTGGATCAAGGTTTCTTCAACAAACTCTTCAAAGAAGGCATTGATAATGTGGCCAACTTCAGTGTAGTGTTTCTCAACTGGAACTTTCTTCTCAGCAGCGATAGCTTTGGCTTCCTCGAAAGTCATGTCTTGCCAGAAATCTACACCAGTAATTTCCTTGATAGCATCCACCATGTGAACACGCTTAAATGGTTCATTGATTTTGATTTCAGTTCCTTGGTAGTTAACTGGGCCTTCGCCTTTGACAGCTTTAGCAGCATGTTGGATAATGCCTTCCGTCAAGTCCATGATGTCTTGGAAGTCTGCATAAGCTTGGTAGACTTCGATAGAAGTAAATTCAGGGTTATGAGTAGCATCCATTCCTTCGTTACGGAAGATACGGCCAATTTCATAAACGCGTTCCATACCACCTACGATTAGGCGTTTCAAGTGAAGCTCAGTCGCGATACGAAGCACCATGTCAATGTTTTGGGCATTGTGGTGAGTGATAAATGGACGGGCAGAAGCACCACCAGCTTCGTTATGAAGAACAGGTGTTTCCACTTCAAGGAAACCTTTTTGATCAAGGTAACGACGGATTTCAGAAATGATTTTTGAACGAGTGACAAAGCGCTCAAAGCTTTCACGGTTAGAAATCAAGTCAAGGTAACGTTTACGGTAAATTGTTTCAACGTCTGTCAAACCATGGAATTTCTCTGGTAGAGGACGAAGAGCCTTAGACAAGTGTGTGATGTGAGTAGCCTTGATAGAGAGTTCTCCCATATCTGTACGCATCACTTCGCCTTCGACACCAAGGAAGTCACCAAGGTCTGCTTTTTTGAAGATTTCATAGTTTTCTTCACCGACAGCATCCTTACGAACGTAGATCTGGATTTGACCTTCGCGGTCTTGAAGGTGGGCAAAACCTACTTTACCTTTACCACGTTTGGTTACCAAGCGTCCTGCGATAGTAGCTGTTTCGTTTTTATCGTGTAATTGTTCTTTATCGAGATCAGCAAATTTATCTTTTAATTCTTGTGAATTTGCAGTGCGTTCAAAGCGTTTTCCGAAAGGATCAATTCCTTGTTCACGGAGCGCAGCCATTTTTTCACGGCGAACGATCTGCTGGTCATTTAGTTCTTCCATATGTTCTGTTGACATGGGATCCTCCTAGTTTTACTCAAAATTGAATACGATGAGTCATTTTTTGCGATACTCCCATTTTATCATAAATAAGCAAGAAATTCACGGATAATCTTTCAAAACTAAAAAGAACTTGACGCTATAATCAAGTCCTGTTATTGATAGGAAGTATCATTCCAAGTATCGAGAGTAAATGTTTCAAAATCATGGGTTTCTAGAATGGTCAGGCTGGCATTTGCTAGACCACCATCTTTACGAAGAAGTGGTTCTTTATAGCCTAAAAGAGTACGAAGACTGGCAGTAAGATTGGCACCGTGACCGACAATTAGAATACGCTCAGCCGGACTATCTTTTAATGATTTGATAAATTGGATGGTCCGTTGCGTGGTGCTATAGAGGGATTCGGCTCCAAACATTTGAGTGTCAAATTGAGCAAGATTAGATCGAAAAGCTTTGATTTGTTGTGGGTAAATAGCTTCCAAGGTTGCAATTTTCAAACCTTCCAACTTCCCCAACTGCCATTCACGGAGATTAGGAACACTTTCTAAAGGACAGGGCGTTTTGAGTTGACTTTGGATAATCTCGGCAGATCTGACCGCTCGAGGTAAATCACTTGAATAAATCTGATCAAAAGGAATTTCCTTGAGATATTGGCCAAGTTGTTTTAGGGTTTTAATGGATTCAGGAAGAAGGGGAGAATCACCACTAGCACCTTGAAAACGGCCTTCTTGGTTCCAGACTGTACGACCGTGGCGAACAAAATAGAGTTTCATTACTTGATGTCCTCCAAGATATCTACAAAGTCAGCCTTTACAAAGCTAGCCAAGTCTTGGGGAGCAACGATAATGCTGTGTCCGACCTCGCCCGCAGAGACAATCATTTGATCCAAGTTTAGGGCGATTTTATCGATAAAAATGGGATAATTGTGTTTCTGACGAATTCCGACAGGATTATTAGCTCCATGAATGTAACCAGTTGTTTTTTCCAAGTCCTTTTGGGGAATCATGCTCACTTTTTTATTGCCAGAAATTTTGGCTAGTTTCTTTTCCGACAAGTGTTGAGTGATAGGGACAATTCCGATAATCGGTCCTGTCTTGTCTCCCAAAAGAGCCAAGGTTTTGAAAATCTGATCTCGTTCATAACCTTGAGGAAGCTCTCCTTCCAGGGCATTGATTTGAATCCCCTGATGTGGGATGCCTGCTTTAGACAGGATTTGTTCCACTAATGTTTTTTTGATTTTAACTTTTTTTGCCATTATTTATACTTATCCTCCAATTGGCTCATCCAAATACCAAGCCATATTCCCAGTGCAAAGAAGAAGGCGATGATGACATACCCAACAAGAGAAAGGCCAGTGTATTGGATACTTTCAGCGTTTCCTGCATTTGGAATCAAGATCAAAAGAGTACTTGATAAGACGATTCCGATGATGAAATGATAGACGCGTGAGTGGTAGTTATTTAAGGCATAATCCATCAATTTTGAAAAAATGATGAGAGTTGCACCTGCTCCAATTCCAATTGGAAAGAAGGTTCCCAAGAGATCAAAGGTTTTAAAACCTGTCAGCATAGGAGCATAGAGGCCCAAAATCAAAAGTAGATTCGATGGACTGAGGCCAGGAACTAATACGCCAAGAGCCAGCAGTGCACCAGCTAGGACGAAACTAAGAAAGCTGGCACTTAAGGTTCCAACAACAAAATTTAAGGCATAGAGTCCTAGTCCAGAAATGATAAAGGTTGCCCAGAACCAAGCTAAA
The DNA here is from genome assembly GCF_946188695.1 of Streptococcus mitis. Lineage (GTDB taxonomy): Bacteria > Bacillota > Bacilli > Lactobacillales > Streptococcaceae > Streptococcus > Streptococcus mitis_DF. Next base: position 5,726 of record NZ_CAMHWI010000018.1, read on the forward strand.
TCAATCTTGTCTCGGTCAGATTCTCGAGTTGATTCTTTGAGGAGGCTAGGAACAGTACCAATAATGGCACCCGCAAAGCTCCATAATACAAAGACCTGATAATTTTCAAGCAGGTACTCAATCGGGTAGGAAAATAAGCCGATTCCCAGAAGCATACCAATGGCAACTGGTATAAAGTACAAAACATTTTCTTTAAAGTCTTTAAAGGGATGGGCCAGAAAACCAATCATTCGTTCATAAATTCCTAAGATTGCTGCTAGAACCCCTCCGGAAATTCCCGGTAGGATAAATCCAAGAGCAATGACAATCCCTTTAATAACACGTGCTAACCATGAGAGCATATATTTCCTCCAACTATTTCTATTTCACAAAATCCTTACTATATTGTATCACAATCAAACACAAAAAGAAAAAGCAAATGATAAACAAATGCTTTTAAGGTTTTAAAAAGAGTTTTCTAAAGGTTTCTTCTTTGTTTTTTAAGGACGAAATGACGTTGATGTCCAAATCGTGGTCAAAGCCAGCAATTTTTCCTTTAGATGTGTATTGGTGAATATCATAATCTAAGTCCGTATTAGGCTTGCTTTCGAAAAATCCAGTATTTGAACCGTATGAAGGAATCCAAACAGACGTAAACTTGTCTGTATTAATACTGTGTTCTTCCATGAAATATACACCAACGTAGATTCCGATGTTTTTAGCACCAAGTGATTCTAGCTTTGCTCGAAAGGCTTCAACACCCTCGTTCATATTGGACATGGTTTTTTCTTCCACGTCTAGCCAATAGTAACTAGGGCTGTATGGTGAAGAGGCGTTATAAAAAACTTCAGCGGCTTTTTCCATCTCCTGGACATTTTTTCCGGCTACATAGGCATAGACTCCAACAGGGACATTTCGTTTTTGAAACTCAGTGATATGGGTCTTAAAGGCCTTATCAACACCATTAACATAGGAAGCATCGTTCTCTTTGGACGTTTGAGCACCACTATGGACGCGAACAATAGCTCCAGAAATGTTTTGGGACAGAGTATCGTAATTAATTTCCTCAGGACGCTGCCAACCAGAAACATCAATTACCGGTTTATCTATATTGTGTAGCGCTTGTGTTTTTACTTGCGCGATATTTGACTTTGTTTTTACAGGATGGTCCTCAAAACGAGGGCGATTCAGGATTAAAATGAAAATCATAATCCCAAAAAAAACAAATAAAATAAGCGGATTAATTTTCTTTCTCATATCTCATAATTTTACCTTAAAAATGAAAAAAAATCAAAAAAAATACTCAAAAAATGGGTTAAGGAAAGGACTTTGGAGCATTTTTTCATTCAAGGGCGCGGAATGATTTGAAATATGGTATAATAAAAGGGAATTTCTAGAGAAAAGAGAAGATTATGTCAAATTATGCCATTATTTTAGCAGCGGGTAAAGGAACTCGCATGAAATCTGATTTGCCAAAAGTGTTGCACAAGGTTGCGGGTATTTCCATGTTGGAACACGTTTTCCGTAGTGTGGGAGCTATCCAACCAGAAAAGACAGTAACAGTTGTGGGACACAAGGCAGAATTGGTTGAGCAGGTCTTGGCTGGACAGACAGAATTTGTGACTCAATCTGAACAGTTGGGAACTGGTCATGCGGTTATGATGACAGAGCCTATTTTAGAAGGTTTGTCAGGGCACACCTTGGTCATTGCAGGAGATACTCCTTTAATCACTGGTGAAAGCTTGAAAAACTTGATTGATTTCCATATCAACCATAAAAATGTGGCGACTATCTTGACTGCTGAAACAGATAATCCTTTTGGCTATGGACGAATTGTGCGTAATGACAATGCTGAAGTTATTCGCATTGTGGAGCAGAAGGATGCTACAGATTTTGAAAAACAAATCAAGGAAATCAACACTGGAACTTACGTTTTTGACAACGAGCGTTTGTTTGAAGCTTTGAAAAATATCAATACCAACAATGCTCAAGGTGAATACTATATTACAGATGTCATTGGCATTTTCCGTGAAGCTGGTGAAAAAGTCGGTGCTTATACTTTGAAAGATTTTGATGAGAGTCTTGGGGTAAATGACCGTGTAGCTCTTGCGACTGCTGAGTCGGTTATGCGTCGTCGCATCAATCATTATCACATGGTCAATGGCGTTAGCTTTGTTAATCCAGAAGCAACTTATATCGATATTGATGTTGAGATTGCTCCTGAAGTTCAAATAGAAGCCAATGTTACCTTGAAGGGGCAAACGAAAATTGGTGCTGAGACTGTTTTGACAAATGGAACGTATGTAGTGGACAGCACTATCGGAGCAGGAGTTGTCATTACCAACTCTATGATTGAGGAAAGCAGTGTTGCAGACGGAGTGACAGTCGGTCCATATGCCCATATTCGTCCGGGTTCAAGTCTGGCTGCTCAAGTCCATATTGGAAACTTTGTTGAGGTTAAAGGCTCTTCTATCGGTGAAAATACCAAGGCTGGACATTTGACTTATATCGGCAACTGTGAAGTGGGTAGCCACGTTAATTTCGGTGCAGGAACTATTACAGTCAACTACGATGGTAAGAACAAATACAAGACAGTCATCGGTAACAATGTCTTTGTTGGTTCAAATTCAACCATTATTGCCCCAGTAGAACTTGGTGACAATTCCCTCGTTGGTGCGGGTTCAACTATTACCAAAGACGTGCCAGCGGATGCGATTGCAATTGGTCGTGGTCGTCAGGTTAACAAAGATGAATATGCAACTCGTCTTCCTCATCATCCTAAGAATCAGTAGGAGCCTATTATGGAATTTGAAGAAAAAACGATTAGCCGAAAAGAAATCTATCAAGGGCCAATTTTTAAACTGGTTCAAGATCAGGTTGAATTACCCGAAGGTAAGGGAACTGCCCAACGTGATTTGATTTTCCACAATGGGGCCGTTTGTGTTTTAGCCGTAACGGATGAGCAAAAACTCATCTTGGTCAAGCAGTATCGCAAAGCCATTGAGGCAGTCTCTTACGAAATTCCAGCCGGAAAGTTGGAAGTAGGAGAAAACACAGACCCTGTCGCAGCAGCCCTGCGTGAATTAGAGGAAGAAACAGCCTATACAGGGAAATTAGAACTCTTGTACGATTTTTACTCAGCCATTGGCTTTTGTAATGAAAAGTTAAAATTATACCTAGCAAGCGATTTGACGAAAGTGGAAAATCCACGTCCGCAGGATGAAGATGAGACCTTGGAAGTCCTTGAAGTGAGCCTAGAAGAAGCTAAGGAATTGATCCAATCAGGTCATATTTGTGATGCCAAGACAATTATGGCTGTACAGTATTGGGAATTGCACAAACAATAGAGGAGGTCAATATGGGTAAACCTTTATTAACGGATGAAATGATTGAAAGAGCTAATAGAGGCGAAAACATTTCAGGTCCCCCTTTGCTAGATGATGAGGAGACCAAGATTTTACCAACCTCTTCTTCCCGTTTTGGTTATGCCAATCCTAAGGAACATGGTTTTAGCCAGGAAACCTTGAAGATTCAGGTCGAACCGTCTATTCATAAAAGCCGTCGCATTGAAAATACTAAGAGAAATGTCTTCAATTCTAAGTTGAATAAGATTTTATTTGCAGTCATCTTTCTCTTGATTTTGCTTGTCCTAGCAATGAAACTTTTGTAATAAAAAAGGAATTGAAATGAAAATAGGAATTATTGCAGCTATGCCAGAAGAACTAGCTTATTTGGTCCAGTATTTAGACAATGCCCAGGAGCAAGTTGTTTTGGGGAATACCTATCATACAGGCACCATTGCCTCTCATGAAGTCGTTCTTGTAGAAAGTGGAATTGGTAAGGTCATGTCTGCTATGAGTGTGGCGATTTTGGCTGATCATTTCCAAGTGGATGCTCTAATTAATACGGGATCTGCTGGAGCAGTAGCAGAGGGTATCGCTGTTGGGGATGTCGTGATTGCTGACAAGTTAGCCTATCATGATGTGGATGTCACAGCTTTTGGTTATGCTTATGGACAAATGGCGCAACAACCGCTTTATTTCGAATCAGATAAAACCTTTGTTGCCAAAATCCAAGAGAGTCTATCTCAATTGGACCAGAATTGGCATCTTGGTTTGATTGCTACAGGAGATAGTTTTGTCGCAGGAAATGACAAGATAGAAGCGATTAAGTCCCATTTTCCAGATGTTTTGGCTGTTGAGATGGAGGGGTCAGCGATTGCTCAGGCAGCGCATGCTCTTAATCTTCCATTCTTAGTCATCCGAGCTATGAGTGACAATGCCAACCATGAAGCAAACATCTCTTTTGATGAGTTTATTATCGAAGCTGGACGTCGCTCTGCCCAAGTCTTGTTAGCCTTTTTGAAGGCCTTAGATTAAGCGAAAATTTGACAGTTTTTCTAGCTTATGATAAGATTTAAGTAAAGAAAAGCTAGAAAACGTTTCAGAGGATATTATGAGTATTGAAATGACCGTCAGTGAGATTGCAGAGGTCTTAGGATTATCTCGCCAAGCAATCAATAACCGTGTCAAAGAATTACCAGAAGAAGACACAGATAAAAATGACAAAGGGGTAACAGTCGTTACCAGAAGTGGCTTGATTAAGCTAGAAGAAATCTATAAAAAAACGATTTTTGAAGATGAGCCTGTCAGTGAAGATGTCAAGCAACGTGAACTGATGGAGATTCTGGTTGATGAGAAGAATGCAGAAATTCTTCGTCTCTATGAACAATTAAAAGCCAAGGATCGTCAGTTATCAGAAAAAGACGAGCAGATGCGTATCAAAGACCGTCAGATTGCTGAGAAAGACAAACAACTCGATCAGCAGCAACAATTGACCCTTCAAGCCATGAAGGATCAAGAAAATCTTAAGCTAGAGCTGGACCAAGCAAAAGAAGAAGTCCAATCAACTAAGAAAGGCTTTTTTGCTCGTTTATTTGGAGGATAATCAAGGAGCTGTTTAGGTTAAATGCTAACCTGATGGCTTCTTTTGTTTCTAAATAGTATAGTTGCTCAATTAATACTCAATGAAAATCAAAGAGCAAACTAGGAAACTAGCCGCAGGCTGCTCAAAGCACTGCTTTGAGGTTGTAGATAAGACTGACGAAGTCAGTTACATATATCTACGGCAAGGCGAAGCTGACGCGGTTTGAAGAGATTTTCGAAGAGATTTTCGAAGAGTATAAAATAACAGTATAGGAGAGGTAGAGAATGGAACGATTAGAAGATTACATTGCTTTTGACTTAGAATTTAATCAGCACGAAGGACAAACACACTTGATTCAGGTATCGGCAGTGCGTTTTAGAGATGGTCAGGAAATCGATGCTTATGATTCCTATGTCCATACTAGTGTGCCTCTAAAGAGTTTTATCAATGGTTTGACTGGGATTACAGCTGAGACCTTAAAAGATGCTCCCCCAGTGGAGGAAGTTATAAAAGATTTCCAAGAGTTTGTGGGTTCTTTACCCATGGTTGGATACAATGCTGCTAAAAGTGATTTGCCTATTTTAGTGGAGCATGGTTTAGATTATAGCCAACAGTACAAGGTGGATTTGTATGATGAAGCTTTTGAACGTCGGAGTTCGGATTTACATGGTATTGCCAATCTCAAATTGCAAACTGTTGCCTCATTTCTCGGATTTCAAGGTCAGTCCCATAATAGTTTAGAGGATGCTCGGATGACGGCGCGTGTTTACGAGTCCTTTCTAGAGTCGGATCAAGCTAGAGAATTGTTAGAGACAGAAAGTAGCCTATCAAACAATCCTTTTGGAGGCTTGGACTTGTCTCAATTATTTGACTAGGAGTGCCTATGAAATCTGAAAAACCTAAAAATCTAGGTTTTAGGAAAATCTACTTTAATCTAGATAAAATTCTCTTTCTCTTTTTCTTGGTATTCATGATGATTGAGTTTGTCTGGTTACCACTTAATTCTTGGATTGCTGGACTTTTACTCCGTCAGACAGGTTATCTCTTTCTTTCCTACAACAATATTTTTGCAATTATAAAGGGTTCTCCCTTTGTTAGTCTTGCTTTATTTGTTTTGGTAATCGTTAATTTACTGATCGCCTATTACCAGATAGGACTTCTCTTTATCGGAGCTCGACACCTCCTCTATCACGAAAGGAGGACCTTGCTGGAGTACAGTCGCAAGGTCTTTCGCCAAAGTTTCTTGTTTATGAAGCAAGTGACGATTTCCAAAATGGCCTTTATCTTCTTTTATGTCATGATGCTCTTTCCATTGATTCGAAAGATTTTAAAGATTTATTACCTCAATAAAATTGTCATTCCGGAATTCATAGTAGCCTATGTAGAAGATAAGTACTGGTTGGTCGGTTTGGTAATCACTGTTCTAGCCTTGTTGCTGTTCTACATTTCAATACGTTTGATGTTTGCCCTACCCCAGCTTTTATTTGAGAAAAAAACAGTCAAAGAAGCAGTCAAATACAGTCTAGAGAAGACAAGAAAGCACTCCTGGTTTTATATCTGGAACTTGCTTTGGATTATCGTCAAAACGTACCTATTTTTCATTCTTTTATTGATTCCAATCTTGGCAAGTCAGACACTGATGGATGGTTTGACCCATAGGGAATCTCTTGTGCTGGGAATTATCAACTTTGTCTTGATTAAGAATTTCCACTATATGGCCTTGACTTACTTTCTCATTAAGTTTGTTTCCTTTTTGACAGGGGAGGAACTAGAAATCACACCAAGGAGAAAGAAAGACCACTGGATGAGATGGGGAGTGATGGGATGTGCTGGTATCTTTTTCGCTCTTGAGGGTTATGTTTATTTAGAAGCTCCAGTTGCCAATAAACCTTTAATTATCTCTCACAGGGGAGTATCTAATAAGAATGGTGTGCAAAATACAGTCCAATCTTTAGAAAAGACGGCTCAGTTATCTCCAGATTTCGTTGAGACGGATGTTCAGGAAACAAAAGATGGCCAGTTTGTCATGATGCATGATGCCAATATCAAGAATCTGACAGGAGTTAATGCCAATCCTCAGGATCTAACTTTGGATGAATTAACCAAACTTGATATTTCTGAAAATGGCTATCATGCCAAGGTATCTAGTTTTGATGACTACCTTAATAAAGCCAATGAATTGCATCAGAAACTTCTTATTGAGATTAAAACCAGTCGAAAAGATAGCCCAGATATGATGAAACGCTTTATGGAAAAATATGGACCTGTTCTTAAGCAGAATGGTCACCAAATGCAGTCCTTAGACTACCATGTGATTGACCAGGTGTTGGCCTATGACTCACAAATTCCAGTCTATTTCATCCTTCCTTATAATAGTATTTTCCCAAGAACGAAAGCTACAGGTTACACCATGGAGTATTCAACTTTAGATGAAAATTTTGTCAACAAGCTTTGGAATACCGATCAAAAATTGTACGTGTGGACCATCAATAGTTCAGAGTCTTTTGATAAATCTGTTCAGCTAGGAGCTGATGGCATGATAACGGATGATTTGGAAATGATTCAAGATCAAGTTACCATTGCCCAAGAAGACCCAGAGTATACTGAATTGCTTTTCAAACAGGCCATGGAATTCTTTAATTTTTAGTAAGCAAAAAGAGGTTGAGCAAAAAATCACCTCTAAAATATCAAAAAAACGAGCGATGTATCAGTTGGATATGCTCGTTTTATTATGCCATGGTTTATAATTGATACCCAATGAAAATCAAAGAGCAAACTAGGAAGCTAGCCGCAGGTTGCTCAAAGTACAACTTTGAGGTTGCAGATAAAACTGACGAAGTCAGCTCAAAACACTGTTTTGAGGTTGTGGATAGAACTGACGAAGTCAGTAACCATATCTACGGTAAGGTGATGCTGACGTGGTTTGAAGAGATTTTCGAAGAGTATGAAATAAGAATAAAACAGGAAGTAATGCCTATGAAGTGGTTGAACTAGGTTATTTATGTCAGATGTAAAAGGGTTACTAACTTCTGCGTGAAGAAGGCTTTTGAATTTATGTCAAACAGAAAATGGATGTTTTCCCTTTTGGGGCAGATGAGAGAGTATTTTTGGCATGTGCAGAATTTATGTTAGAAATAAATAAACTGTCATAACATCGCTAGGATTCATCTTTATGAGTATGAATCTCACAAAATTGGTCAAGAATCTAGCATCTAAAACATCAATTATACAAAAACACAGTCTCTCTTTAGCTTGATTGTGGTCAAGACAGAAGTTACTGCGCAGTTTTATTTTTTGAGTTGATTTTTTCTTAGATCATGTGCTTACTGAGGATTGCTTTTATTTTCTGAAGTTGGCGGATTGACCTGTTTTTCGTTTTCAGTAGCAGGTTTACTTGGAGTAGGAGCAGGAGCAGAAGAATCCTGAGTTGCTGTTTTCTGCTCTTCTTTTTTCTCTTCCTTGACGCTAGATTTTGGCGTTTCCTCTTGCTGTGTTTTTTCTTGACTAGTATTATTTTCCTTATTGGGACTGGTGTTTTCCTTAGGGGCTTCCTTTTGGATTTCTTTGACAATGGTTGTGGTCTGGCTTGTCGTAGGTTCTTTTTTAGTATTTTTGTTATTATCCAAGGCGTTCATGATTGTGATACTTGCGGTAATCAAGCCGAGGATACTAGCGATTGTAGCAACGGTTTTTTGAAAGACCGTAAAGCCTTTTTTGATGTGTTCTGTTTTTGGTTTTGAAGTTCTACGATAATTAGACATACATTCTCTCCTTTAATTAAAATTTATTATACCGCATTTCTTTAAAAAAATCTTAAAAAAAGAGGAATTGCCCTTTCTTGTCGCAGGCTCCGTTTCATGATACAATAGAAGGAGTGATTTTAGAAAGCGTGAGAAAACATGATTTACTTTGATAATTCGGCGACGACCAAGCCCTATCCTGAAGCCCTTGAAACCTATATGCAGGTGGCTTCAAAAATTTTAGGAAATCCATCTAGTCTCCATCGTTTGGGAGACCAGGCAACACGAATCTTAGATGCTTCTCGGCAACAGATTGCAGATTTAATCGGTAAGAAAAGCGATGAAATCTTCTTTACCTCTGGTGGAACAGAAGGGGATAACTGGATTATCAAGGGTGTGGCCTTTGAAAAAGCCCGGTTTGGCAGGCACATCATCGTATCAGCCATTGAACATCCAGCAGTCAAGGAATCAGCTCTTTGGTTGAAATCTCAAGGTTTTGAAGTGGATTTTGCTCCAGTTAATGAGAAAGGATTTGTGGACGTTGAGGCGCTAGCAGATTTGATACGACCAGATACGACCCTCGTTTCCATCATGGCTGTGAACAATGAAATTGGCTCTGTTCAGCCCATTGAGGCTATTTCAAAACTATTGGCAGACAAGCCAACTATTTCCTTCCATGTTGATGCGGTTCAGGCTCTTGCCAAGATTCCGACTGAAAAGTATCTGACAGAACGAGTGGATTTTGCGACTTTCTCTGGTCACAAGTTCCACGGAGTTCGTGGTGTTGGTTTTGTCTATATCAAGTCTGGTAAGAAAATTACGCCACTGTTGACTGGTGGTGGTCAGGAGCGTGATTATCGTTCGACAACTGAAAATGTGGCAGGGATTGCAGCGACAGCCAAGGCTCTCCGTTTGTCTATGGAAAAGCTAGATATCTTTACGAGCAAGACTGGACAGATGAAATATGTTATTCGCCAAGCTCTTCTCGACTATCCGGATATTTTTGTCTTCTCTGATGAGGAAGATTTTGCCCCTCATATCCTGACTTTTGGAATTAAGGGTGTTCGTGGTGAGGTCATCGTTCACGCCTTTGAAGACTATGATATCTTCATTTCCACAACCTCGGCTTGTTCGTCCAAGGCAGGGAAACCTGCAGGCACCTTGATAGCCATGGGAGTGGATAAGGATAAGGCCCAGTCAGCTGTGCGTCTTAGCCTAGACCTTGAAAATGATATGAGTCAGGTCGAGCAGTTTTTGACCAAGTTAAAATTGATTTACAATCAAACTAGAAAAGTAAGATAGGAGCATTCATGCAGTATTCAGAAATTATGATTCGCTATGGAGAGTTGTCAACCAAGGGTAAAAACCGTATGCGTTTCATCAATAAACTTCGCAATAATATTTCAGACGTTTTGTCTATCTATCCCCAAGTTAAGGTAACGGCAGATCGCGACCGTGCCCACGCTTACCTCAATGGAGCTGATTACACAGCAGTAGCAGAATCACTCAAGCAAGTCTTCGGGATTCAGAATTTTTCTCCAGTGTATAAGGTCGAAAAATCTGTAGAAGTTCTGAAGTCTTCTGTGCAAGAGATTATGCAGGACATCTACAAGGAAGGGATGACCTTTAAGATTTCTAGTAAGCGTAGCGACCACAACTTTGAACTCGACAGTCGTGAACTCAATCAAACACTTGGAGGGGCTGTTTTCGAAGCAATTCCAAATGTGCAAGCTCAGATGAAAAATCCGGACATCAATCTTCAGGTGGAGATTCGTGAGGAGGCGGCTTATCTTTCCTATGAAACCATTCGAGGGGCAGGTGGCTTGCCAGTGGGAACTTCTGGGAAGGGCATGCTTATGTTATCAGGGGGAATTGACTCACCTGTAGCTGGCTATCTAGCTCTTAAACGTGGGGTAGATATTGAGGCCGTTCACTTTGCTAGCCCACCTTACACCAGTCCAGGTGCTCTCAAAAAAGCCCAAGATTTGACCCGTAAATTGACCAAGTTTGGTGGAAATATCCAATTTATCGAAGTTCCTTTTACAGAGATTCAAGAGGAAATCAAAGCTAAAGCGCCAGAAGCCTATCTTATGACCTTGACCCGTCGTTTTATGATGCGGATTACCGACCGTATTCGTGAGGTCCGAAATGGTTTAGTTATCATCAATGGGGAAAGTCTTGGTCAAGTAGCTAGCCAGACCTTGGAAAGCATGCAGGCTATTAACGCTGTGACCAGCACTCCAGTCATTCGTCCTGTGGTTACTATGGATAAGTTGGAAATCATTGATATTGCTCAGGAAATCGATACCTTTGACATTTCTATCCAGCCTTTTGAGGACTGCTGTACTATTTTTGCACCTGATCGTCCTAAGACCAATCCTAAAATTAAGAATGCAGAGCAGTACGAAAAACGCATGGATGTTGAAGGTTTGGTTGAGCGAGCAGTGGCAAGGATTATGATTACTGAGATTACACCGCAGGTTGAAAAAGATGAAGTAGATGACTTGATTGACAATCTCCTCTAATCAGAAAATCCAAAAGAATTTAGAAAATTAAATGAAAAAGTTAGTTTTTAATCCAAAAATGGAAGAAAAACTGACTTTTTTTTCTATAAATGTGATATAATGAGATAAAATTTTGAATATAGAGAGTTTTCTGACAATGAATCAATCCTACTTTTATCTAAAAATGAAAGAACACAAACTCAAGGTTCCTTACACTGGTAAGGAGCGCCGTGTACGTGTTCTTCTTCCTAAAGATTATGAGAAAGACACGGATCGTTCCTATCCTGTTGTATACTTTCATGACGGGCAAAATGTTTTTTATAGCAAGGAGTCTTTCATTGGTCATTCATGGAAGATTATCCCAGCTATTAAGCGTAATCCTGATATCAGTCGCATGATTGTCGTAGCCATTGACAATGATGGTATGGGTCGGATGAATGAGTATGCGGCATGGAAGTTCCAAGAATCTCCTATCCCAGGGCAGCAGTTTGGCGGTAAGGGTGTGGAGTATGCCGAGTTTGTCATGGAGGTGGTCAAGCCTTTTATCGATGAGACCTACCGTACAAAAGCAGACCGCCAGCATACGGCTATGATTGGTTCCTCGCTAGGTGGCAATATTACCCAGTTTATCGGTTTGGAATGCCAAGACCAAATTGGTTGCTTGGGTGTCTTTTCATCTGCCAACTGGCTTCACCAAGAAGCCTTTAATCGCTATATAGAGCGCAAGAAACTGTCGCCTGACCAGCGCATCTTCATCTATGTAGGAACGGAAGAAGCGGATGATACGGACAAGACCTTGATGGCTGGTAATATCAAACAAGCCTATATCGACTCTTCGCTTCGCTATTACCATGATTTGATAGCAGGTGGGGTACACTTAGATAATCTTTTCTTGAAAGTTCAGTCTGGTGCCATCCATAGTGAAATCCCTTGGTCAGAAAATTTACCAGACTGTCTGAGATTTTTTGCAGAGAAATGGTAAGTTAAGAAAGGAGAAAGCCAATGCATATTGAACATCTTAGCCACTGGAGTGGCAATCTTAACCGTGAAATGTACCTTAACCGTTATGGTCATGCTGGGATTCCAGTTGTGGTTTTTGCTTCATCAGGTGGTAGTCACAACGAATACTATGATTTTGGCATGATTGATGCCTGTTCTTCCTTTATCGAGGAAGGCCGTGCTCAGTTCTTTACCCTATCCAGTGTGGATAGTGAGAGCTGGTTGGCCACTTGGAAAAATGGTCACGACCAGGCGGAGATGCACCGTGCCTACGAGCGCTATGTGATTGAGGAGGCCATTCCTTTTATCAAGCACAAGACAGGTTGGTTTGATGGCATGATGACGACAGGTTGTTCGATGGGTGCCTACCATGCACTCAATTTCTTCCTCCAGCATCCAGATGTCTTTACCAAAGTAATTGCTCTTAGTGGTGTCTACGACGCACGTTTTTTTGTCGGAGATTACTACAATGACGATGCAATTTACCAAAACTCGCCAGTAGATTATATCTGGAACCAAAACGACGGCTGGTTTATTGACCGTTATCGTCAGGCAGAGATTGTGCTGTGTACGGGTCTTGGTGCCTGGGAACAAGATGGTCTACCATCCTTTTACAAGCTCAAAGAAGCCTTTGACCAGAAACAAATTCCAGCCTGGTTTGCTGAATGGGGACACGATGTCGCCCACGACTGGGAATGGTGGCGCAAACAAATGCCTTATTTCCTCGGCAATCTCTATTTATAAAAGGAGTTACCTATGAATTACCTTGTTATTTCTCCCTACTATCCACAAAACTTTCAACAGTTTACCATTGAACTAGCTAATAAAGGCATCACAGTCTTGGGGATTGGCCAAGAACCATACGAGCAATTAGATGAACCTTTACGCAATAGCCTAACCGAATATTTCCGTGTTGACAACCTTGAGAACATAGACGAAGTCAAACGTGCAGTTGCTTTTCTCTTTTATAAACATGGCCCGATTGACCGTATTGAATCCCACAATGAATACTGGCTTGAGCTGGATGCAACACTCAGAGAACAATTCAATGTCTTTGGTGCCAAACCAGAGGATCTCAAAAAGACGAAATTTAAGTCTGAAATGAAGAAGCTTTTCAAAAAAGCAGGTGTCCCTGTGGTCCCTGGAGCTGTTATCAAGACGGAAGCAGATGTGGATCAAGCAGTGAACGAAATCGGTCTTCCAATGATTGCCAAACCTGATAATGGAGTGGGAGCAGCCGCAACCTTTAAGATTGAGACAGAAGACGATATCAATCACTTCAAGTCTGAGTGGGATCATTCAACTGTTTATTTCTTTGAGAAATTTGTCACCTCTAGCGAAATTTGTACCTTTGATGGTCTTGTGGACAAGGATGATAAAATTGTCTTCTCAACAACCTTTGATTACGCCTATACACCGCTTGATCTCATGATTTACAAGATGGACAATTCTTATTACGTTCTCAAGGATATGGATCCTAAATTACGTAAATATGGTGAGGCAATTGTCAAAGAATTTGGTATGAAAGAACGGTTCTTCCATATTGAGTTCTTCCGTGAAGGGGACGACTACATTGCCATTGAGTACAATAACCGTCCTGCAGGTGGTTTTACAATTGATGTTTATAACTTTGCTCATTCCTTGGACCTCTATCGTGGCTATGCAGCTATTGTAGCAGGAGAAGAGTTCCCAGCGTCAGAATTTGAACCTCAGTATTGTTTGGCTACTTCTCGCCGTGCAAATGCTCACTATGTTTATTCAGAAGAGGATTTGCTTGACAAATATAGCCAGCAGTTCAAGGTTAAAAAAATCATGCCAGCGGCCTTTGCGGAACTTCAAGGAGATTACCTGTATATGTTGACAACTCCGAGTCGACAAGAAATGGATCAGATGATTAAGGACTTTGGTCAGCGTCAGGCTTGAGAGACTATCGGATTAAGGAAATTCACTCCCTTAGTCCTTTTGTTTTTTATAAGAAACACAGCGGATTGAAACAAGAGTAGGACAATTTTTGAGGTGCTTTTTGATATGAGCCCAGGTTTTCTCAATAAGATTGTACTCAGGTGAGTGGGGAGGAATAAGAAATAAAGCTACTTTTTCTGGGGCTTGTTCATAGTAGGTATGATTCTTTTTTTTCGAGTGTAGCCCATAGCTTTGAGAGCATAGTGGATAGTATAGTAGATTGAAATAAGATGTGAACAAAGTGATTGAGAAAGTCAATTTTTTCTAGAAATGTTTCAGCAACCGTAATGTACTACTCTAGATTCAATACGCTATAGTTGGATGACAGCCAAATTCAGAAGCTATTTCAGTCAAATAAGCGTCTGGATTGTCAGTAAGATAGTTTTTAAGTCTATCTATCTCAACTTTTCTTGGTTTTGTTCCTTTTACTTGATGGTTTAGATCACTTATTTTCTCTTTTAGATAATGGGATTACGTGAGATTTGGAAAACGTGTGATGTTTCTGTTATACTACCTGTTCGCTTACAATAGGCGAGAACTTTTTTTACGTAAATCTATTGAATATGGCATAAGATGACTGCACCACATTGTGTACTATCTTTAGTTCATTTTGTCATATTTCTGTCGAAACAGGTTACTAATATTAATGTACGGGCTCTATGTATGTCAAAAATAAGTTCAGTTATTGAATAGATTTCACTAAACGAGATAGAAGAATAATTTGAGTCTTTTATGCAATCTCCATATAGGATTCATTACTATTGATACCTTAGATTCTTTTTATTGAAGAAATTTTCTGAAAATTACAAAATATACTTGCTATTTTAGAAAAAAAGTGTAGAATATAAGAAATAGGTTTTTAGAATAAGGAGTGGAATATGACAGTAACGATTGATTGGGAGAACCTTGGTTTCTCCTATATGAAATTACCTTATCGCTATATTGCTCATTTTAAAAATGGACAATGGAATCAAGGAGAACTTACAGAAGATGCAACCTTGCATATTTCAGAGTCTTCTCCAAGTCTTCACTATGGTCAACAAGCCTTTGAAGGTTTGAAAGCTTACCGTACTAAGGATGGTAGTGTTCAACTTTTCCGTCCTGACGAAAATGCTAAACGTCTGCAACGTACTTGTAATCGTCTCTTGATGCCACAAGTTCCGACAGACATGTTTGTAGAAGCTTGTAAGGCAGTTGTCCGCGCGAATGAAGAATATGTACCACCATATGGAACAGGTGGAACCCTTTATCTTCGTCCCCTTTTGATTGGTGTTGGAGATATTATTGGGGTAAAACCAGCAGAGGAATACATTTTCACTATCTTTGCTATGCCAGTTGGTAATTACTTTAAGGGTGGTTTGGTCCCAACTAACTTCTTGATTCAGGATGAATACGACCGTGCCGCTCCAAATGGTACAGGTGCGGCTAAGGTTGGTGGGAACTATGCTGCCAGTCTCTTGCCAGGGAAATTGGCCAAATCACGTCATTTCTCAGATGTTATCTACCTAGACCCATCAACACATACAAAGATTGAAGAAGTCGGTTCAGCTAACTTCTTTGGAATTACAGCTGACAATGAATTTGTAACACCATTGAGTCCATCTATCTTGCCATCTATTACTAAATATTCTTTGCTTTATTTGGCAGAACACCGCTTGGGCTTGACACCTATTGAGGGTGATGTTCCAATTGATAAGCTGGATCGTTTTGTAGAGGCAGGTGCTTGTGGTACTGCGGCAGTTATTTCGCCAATTGGTGGAATTCAACACGGTGATGATTTCCATGTATTCTATAGTGAAACAGAAGTTGGTCCTGTGACTCGTAAACTCTATGATGAATTGACAGGTATTCAGTTTGGTGATATTGAAGCGCCAGAAGGTTGGATTGTAAAAGTAGATTAAAATAAACAAAAGGAGATTTTTGATGAAATCGAAAAAGTGGCTCTTAACAGCAGGAGTGGTCCTGAGCACAACAGCTCTCTTAGTGGCTTGTGGAAAAGCTGATAAAGAAGCAGACGCACCGACAACATTTTCATATGTCTATGCAGTAGATCCAGCATCTCTGGACTATAGTATAGCGACTCGTACATCTACAACAGATGTCATCGGGAACGTGGTTGATGGTTTGATGGAAAACGACCAGTACGGAAATGTTATTCCTTCCTTGGCTGAAGATTGGTCTGTCTCAAAAGATGGTCTGACTTATACATATAAACTTCGTAAAGGAGTTAAATGGTACACTTCTGAAGGTGAAGAATACGCAGAAGTAACAGCCCATGACTTTGTAACAGGATTGAAACACGTTGCTGACGGTAAGTCAGACGGTGTCTCTCTCATCCAAAATTCAATCAAGGGTTTGGATGCCTACATGACTGGTGAAACAAATGATTTCTCTACAGTTGGTGTTAAGGCCTTGGACGATTACACAGTCGAATATACCCTAAACAAACCAGAAAGCTTCTGGAACTCTAAAGTCACAACAGCAACTATGTTGCCTGTAAATGAAGAGTTTTTGAAGGCATCAGGTAAAGATTATGGAGCAGTGACTCCAGCAGGGATTCTTTACAATGGTCCTTATATCTTGAAGACCTTGACTTCTAAATCGTTGATTGAATACGAGAAAAATCCAAACTACTGGGATAAAGAAAAGGTAAAAATTGAGAAGATTAAATTGACTTACTACGATGGTTCTGATCAGGAATCGTTGATTCGTAGTTTCTCTTCTGGTGCCTATACGACAGCCCGTCTCTTCCCGAGTAGCTCAAACTTTGCTTCAACTTTGGAACAATACGGAGATAAAATTACTTATAGCCCACAGGACTCAAGTAGTTATTACTTCACCTTTAATGTAAATCGTCAGTCATACAATAAAACTGCGAAAACAAGTGAAGAGCAAAAGACTTCTACAAAAGAAGCTATGCTGAATAAGGACTTCCGTCAGGCTATCAACTTTGCCTTCAACCGTCATTCTTATGCTGCCCAGCTAAATGGTGAAGACGGTGCGGACAAGATTATTCGTAACAGTCTCGTTCCAGATAACTTCGTGCAAGCAGGCGGTAAGAACTTTGGTCACATCGCTCAAGCTGAGTTGGTGAACTATGGTGATCAATGGAAAGGTGTTGAGCTAGTCGATGGTAAGGATTCTATCTACAACCCTGACAAGGCTAAAGCAGCCTTTGAAAAAGCTAAGAAAGACTTGGAATCTAAAGGGGTAACCTTCCCAATTCACCTGGATGTCCCAGTTGAACAAACAGATACCATCGCCGTTCAACAAAGCAACTCTTTCAAACAGTCTATCGAATCAACTCTTGGTGCTGAAAATGTTGTCATTGATGTTCTTCAAATGACAGATAATGAAAAGGAAACAATCACTTCTCAAGCGCGTGTTCCTTCTCAAAAAGATTATAATTTGAACAGTACAGGATGGGCTCCAAGTTATCAAGACCCAGCATCTTACTTGAATATCATGGATCCTAAATCAGGTTCTGCTATGAAACACCTTGGTATCACTAAAGGAAAAGATAAGGATGTTGTAGCGAAACTTGGTTTGGACCAGTATAAGAAATTATTGGATGATGCCGATTCAGAAACTACAAATCTTGAAGAACGCTATGAAAAATATGCCAAGGCTCAAGCTTGGTTGACAGATAGTTCATTATTGATGCCAACAGCCTCATCTGGTGGTTCTCCAGTTGTAAGTAATGTAGTACCATTCTCAAAACCATACTCACAAGTTGGTATTAAGGGTGACCCATATATCTTTAAAGGAATGAAATTGCAAAAAGATATCGTTACGACAAAAGAATATGAAGAAGCACTGAAAAAATGGCAAAAAGAAAAATTGGAATCAAACGGTAAGTACCAAAAAGAACTAGAAAAACACATTAAATAAGGCAGAAAACTCTATATCAGACTTAGAATGATATAGAGTTTTTTCTTGCTAGTTTTAGGAATTTCTTGTAAAATAGAAAAAGTGAAGAGAGGTATGAAATGAGCAAGAAAGATAAAAAAATTGAAATTCAAGTAGCAGATGCCAAAGTTAATGTTGGTAAAGACAGTTTTGAAGGTTATACATTGACTATCGGTAAAAAAGTTATCGGAGAAATTGCCGAATTAGACGGACAATTTGCCATCATAAAGAATGGGAATGTCGATAGTTTTTATAAAAAATTGGAAAAAGCTGTGGAAATTTTGATTGAAAATTATAATTTAGCAAAATAAGTCTTGTTTTTTTGAAATTTTCATGATATAATAGTCCATGTTGATTGTAGGAGAGATAGCGAAGAGGCTAAACGCGGCGGACTGTAAATCCGCTCCTTCGGGTTCGGGGGTTCGAATCCCTCTCTCTCCATTTCATCAATGGGGTATAGCCAAGCGGTAAGGCAAGGGACTTTGACTCCCTCATGCGTTGGTTCGAATCCAGCTACCCCAGTTCTTAGGTAATAATCAAGATAAAAAGCAAAATATCTTAGGGTATTTTATTTTTATAATTGAAAGACGTGAACGATATGAACATGTCCTTGCGGGTGCTTAGGAAAAAAATTATAAGTATGTCAAGTTTAAGAAAAAACTTGATTGTTGGAGGATTTTTTAGATGAACGAATTTGAAGATTTGCTAAATAGCGTTAGCCAAGTTGAGACTGGTGATGTTGTTAGTGCTGAAGTATTGACAGTTGATGCGACTCAAGCTAACGTTGCAATCTCTGGAACTGGTGTTGAAGGTGTCTTGACTCTTCGCGAATTGACAAACGATCGCGATGCAGATATCAATGACTTTGTTAAAGTAGGAGAAGTATTGGATGTTCTTGTACTTCGTCAAGTAGTTGGTAAAGATACTGATACAGTTACATACCTTGTATCTAAAAAACGCCTTGAAGCTCGCAAAGCATGGGACAAACTTGTTGGTCGCGAAGAAGAAGTTGTTACTGTTAAAGGAACTCGTGCCGTTAAAGGTGGACTTTCAGTAGAATTTGAAGGTGTTCGTGGATTCATCCCAGCTTCAATGTTGGATACTCGTTTCGTACGTAACACTGAGCGTTTTGTAGGTCAAGAATTTGATGCTAAAATCAAAGAAGTTGACGCTAAAGAAAACCGCTTCATCCTTTCACGTCGTGAAGTTGTTGAAGCAGCTACAGCAGCAGCTCGTGCTGAAGTATTCGGTAAATTGGCTGTTGGTGATGTAGTAACTGGTAAAGTTGCACGTATCACAAGCTTCGGTGCTTTCATCGACCTTGGTGGTGTTGACGGATTGGTTCACTTGACTGAATTGTCACATGAACGTAACGTATCACCAAAATCAGTTGTAACTGTTGGTGAAGAAATTGAAGTGAAAATCCTTGATCTTAACGAAGAAGAAGGACGTGTATCACTTTCACTTAAAGCAACAACACCTGGACCATGGGATGGCGTTGAGCAAAAATTGGCTAAAGGTGATGTAGTAGAAGGAACAGTTAAACGTTTGACTGACTTCGGTGCATTTGTTGAAGTATTGCCAGGTATCGATGGACTTGTTCACGTATCACAAATTTCACACAAGCGTATTGAAAATCCAAAAGAAGCTCTTAAAGTTGGTCAAGAAGTTCAAGTTAAAGTTCTTGAAGTTAACGCAGATGCAGAGCGCGTATCACTTTCTATCAAAGCTCTTGAAGAGCGTCCAGCTCAAGAAGAAGGACAAAAAGAAGAAAAACGTGCTGCTCGTCCACGTCGTCCAAAACGTCAAGAGAAACGTGATTTCGAACTTCCAGAAACACAAACAGGATTCTCAATGGCTGACTTGTTCGGTGATATCGAACTTTAATCAAATTGAAAATTCATAAAATCCTTTGTTTTCTAAACAAGGGATTTTTCTTTTGTCTGTAAGTCTTTTTTGATATAATAGTTCTATGTTAGAATCAGAAAAACAATCACGTTATCAAATGTTAAATGAAGAGCTCTCTTTTTTATTGGAAGGCGAAACCAATGTTTTGGCTAATCTTTCCAACGCCAGTGCTCTTCTAAAATCACGCTTTCCTAATACCGTATTTGCAGGCTTTTATCTGTTCGATGGAAAGGAATTGGTTTTGGGTCCTTTCCAAGGAGGTGTTTCCTGCATCCGTATTGCACTGGGCAAGGGTGTCTGTGGGGAGGCAGCTCATTTTCAGGAAACTGTTCTGGTTGGTGATGTAACAACTTATCCCAACTATATTTCTTGTGATAGTCGAGCTAAAAGTGAAATTGTTGTTCCGATGATAAAGAATGGTCAATTACTTGGAGTTCTGGATCTGGATTCTTCAGAGATTGATGATTATGATGCTATGGATAGAGATTATTTGGAACAATTTGTCGCTATTTTGCTTGAAAAGACAGAATGGGACTTTACAATGTTTGGGGAGAAAGCCTAATGTATCAAGCACTTTATCGAAAATATAGAAGTCAAAACTTCTCCCAGTTGGTTGGTCAAGAGGTTGTGGCTAAGACTCTTAAACAAGCAGTGGAGCAAGAGAAAATAAGTCATGCTTATCTTTTTTCTGGTCCTCGTGGAACGGGAAAAACCAGTGTAGCCAAGATTTTTGCCAAAGCTATGAACTGTCCAAATCAAGTGGGTGGTGAACCTTGTAATAACTGCTATATTTGTCAAGCAGTGACAGATGGTAGTTTAGAAGATGTCATTGAAATGGATGCTGCCTCAAATAACGGGGTGGATGAAATCCGTGAAATTCGTGATAAATCTACCTATGCGCCTAGCCTTGCACGTTATAAGGTTTATATCATAGATGAGGTTCACATGCTGTCTACAGGAGCTTTTAATGCCCTTCTAAAGACGCTGGAAGAGCCAACACAGAATGTGGTCTTTATTTTGGCCACTACTGAATTGCACAAGATTCCTGCGACTATTCTATCCCGTGTGCAGCGTTTTGAATTTAAATCGATTAAGACACAAGATATTAAGGAGCATATCCACTATATCTTAGAAAAGGAAAATATTAGCTCTGAACCAGAGGCTGTGGAAATCATTGCTAGACGGGCTGAAGGTGGAATGCGGGACGCCTTGTCTATTTTGGATCAAGCCCTGAGTTTGACACAGGGAAATGAGCTGACGACTGCCATCTCTGAAGAAATTACTGGCACCATTAGTCTATCAGCCTTGGATAATTATGTGTTTGCCTTATCTCAACAGGATGTTCCCAAGGCTTTGTCTTGCTTGAATCTTCTTTTTGACAATGGCAAGAGCATGACTCGTTTTGTGACTGACCTTTTGCACTATTTAAGAGATTTGTTAATTGTTCAAACAGGGGGAGAAAACACTCATCATAGTCCAGTCTTTGTAGAGAATTTGGCACTTCCTCAGGAAAATTTGTTTGAAATGATTCGCTTAGCGACAGTTAGTTTAGCAGATATTAAGTCTAGTTTGCAACCCAAGATTTATGCTGAGATGATGACTATTCGTTTGGCGGAGGTTAAGCCTGAACCAGCTTTTTCTGGTGCAGTTGAACATGAAATTGATTCGCTGAGACAGGAAGTTGCGCGTCTTAAGCAAGAACTCGCAAATGTAGGAACTATACCCAAGCCACCTAGTCCAGCACCTAGTCGCCCAGCAGCGGGCAAGACAGTCTATCGTGTGGATCGCAATAAAGTTCAATCTATCTTACAAGAGGCCGTCGAAAATCCTGATTTAGCACGTCAAAATCTGATTCGTTTACAGAATGCCTGGGGAGAGGTGATTGAAAGTCTTGGAGGTCCTGATAAGGCTCTGCTAGTTGGATCTCAACCAGTTGCGGCCAATGAACACCACGCTATTCTTGCTTTTGAGTCTAACTTCAATGCTGGTCAAACCATGAAACGAGACAATCTCAACACCATGTTTGGCAATATCCTCAGTCAGGCAGCAGGTTTTTCACCTGAGATTTTAGCCATTTCCATGGAGGAATGGAAAGAAGTTCGCGCAGCCTTTTCAGCCCAAGCCAAATCTACTCAAACTGAAAAAGAAGTAGAAGAAGAAAGTCTGATTCCAGAAGGATTTGAATTTTTGGCTGATAAAGTGAAGGTAGAGGAAGACTAAAGAAAGATTTCATGATACAATAAGCTTATGAATAGACAACAATTTATTATCATCGCGCTGTTTACAGCTGCTGAGACCTATTTTTTCAATGAAGCCTGGATGACTGGTCGCTATATTATGGCAGCCTTTTGGGCCATTTTGCTCTTTAGAAATTTCCGAGTTAGTTACTTGATGGGTAAAATAGTAGATGTCATTGACCATCATTTAAAAGGAAAAGACTAGTCCTCAGCTTCTAGACAAAATCAAAGCCTTTTAGGCTTTTTTTTGTTATACTATAAAAGTATATTTATTGACCTTTTACCGTATTTTCTAGGGAAATCAAGTATGTTTCCAGTAAGAACTGTAAAGGTCTTGAAAAAGAAAGGAACTATCATGTCAGTATTAGAGATCAAAGATCTTCACGTTGAGATTGAAGGAAAAGAAATTTTAAAAGGGGTTAACCTGACCCTGAAAACAGGAGAAATCGCCGCTATCATGGGACCAAATGGTACAGGTAAATCGACTCTTTCTGCAGCTATCATGGGAAATCCAAACTATGAAGTTACCAAAGGTGAAGTCTTGTTTGATGGCGTAAACATCCTTGAGTTGGAAGTTGACGAGCGTGCGCGTATGGGACTTTTCCTTGCTATGCAATACCCATCAGAAATTCCTGGAATTACCAATGCTGAGTTTCTTCGTGCAGCTATGAATGCTGGTAAAGAAGACGATGAGAAGATTTCAGTTCGTGAGTTTATCACTAAACTAGACGAGAAGATGGAATTGCTCAACATGAAAGAAGAAATGGCTGAGCGTTACCTCAACGAAGGTTTCTCTGGTGGTGAGAAAAAACGTAATGAAATTCTTCAACTTTTGATGTTGGAACCAATTTTTGCCCTTTTGGATGAGATTGACTCTGGTCTTGATATTGATGCCCTTAAAGTTGTGTCTAAAGGTGTGAATGCTATGCGTGGTGAAGGCTTTGGTGCTATGATTATCACTCACTACCAACGTCTTTTGAACTACATCACACCTGATGTGGTACACGTCATGATGGAGGGGCGTGTTGTCCTTTCTGGTGGTCCAGAATTGGCTGCGCGTTTGGAACGTGAAGGATACGCAAAACTAGCTGAAGAACTTGGCTACGACTACAAGGAAGAATTGTAATTCCCTCGTATCTTTTAGGAGAAGTAAATGACTAAAGAAACTATTAAACTTTTTTCAGAAATGCACGCTGAACCAAGATGGTTGGCTGATCTCCGTCAAAAAGCTTTTGACAAGATTGAGACTTTGGAATTACCAGTTATTGAGCGTGTCAAATTCCACCGTTGGAATCTGGGTGATGGAACGATTACAGAAAGTGAGCCATCAGCAAATGTTCCAGATTTCACAGCTCTAGATAATCACTTGAAGTTGGTGCAAGTAGGAACTCAAACTGTTTTTGAGCAAACTCCAGTTGAGTTAGCTGAACAGGGTGTCGTCTTTACAGACTTCCACTCAGCTTTAGAAGAAATTCCAGAGCTGATCGAAGAATTCTTCATGTCATCTGTTAAGTATGACGATGACAAGTTGGCAGCCTACCATACAGCTTATTTCAATAGTGGTGCTGTTCTCTATATTCCTGATAACGTGGAAATTGCTGAACCAATCGAAGGAATTTTCTATCAAGACAGCGATAGCGACGTGCCGTTTAACAAGCATATTATGATTATCGCTGGTAAAAACTCTAAGATTAGTTATCTGGAACGTTTAGAGTCACGCGGTGAAGGAAGTGTTAAAGCAACTGCAAACATTACTGTTGAAGTAATTGCACGTTCTGGTGCTCAAGTGAAGTTTGCCGCCATTGACCGTCTAGGTGAAAATGTTACTGCCTACATTAGCCGTCGAGGTAAATTAGGCAACGATGCAAGTATTGACTGGGCAATCGGTGTCATGAACGAAGGGAATGTCGTTGCGGATTTTGATAGTGACTTGATTGGAAATGGTAGCCATGCAGATCTCAAGGTCGTAGCTCTTTCAAGTGGCCGTCAGGTGCAAGGAATTGACACTCGCGTAACAAACTATGGTTGTAATTCAATCGGAAATATCCTACAACATGGGGTTATTCTTGAAAAAGCAACCTTGACCTTCAATGGTATCGGCCACATCATCAAGGGTGCTAAGGGAGCGGATGCGCAACAAGAGAGTCGTGTTCTTATGCTTTCAGACCAAGCGCGTTCAGATGCCAATCCAATTCTTTTGATTGACGAAAATGATGTTACTGCAGGTCACGCAGCTTCTATCGGTCAGGTGGATCCAGAAGACATGTACTACCTCATGAGCCGTGGTTTAGATAAGGCAACTGCAGAACGCTTGGTTGTTCGTGGTTTCCTTGGATCTGTTATCGTTGAGATTCCAGTCAAGGAAGTTCGTGATGAAATGATCGCAACTATCGAAGAAAAATTGTCAAAACGCTAAGGGGTAGCCTATGTTAGATGTAGAAGTGATTCGCAAGGATTTTCCAATTTTAGACCAGATTGTTAATGATGAACCATTGGTTTATCTGGATAATGCCGCGACGACACAAAAACCACTAGCAGTTCTGGAGACGATTAACCGCTACTATGAGAACGACAATGCCAATGTTCATCGTGGCGTTCATACCTTGGCGGAGCGGGCGACTGCTTCCTATGAAACTGCTCGTGAAACCATTCGTAAGTTTATCAATGCAGGGTCTACAAAGGAAGTTCTCTTTACTAGAGGAACGACGACCAGTCTTAATTGGGTAGCGCGCTTTGCTGAGGAAGTCTTGACTGAGGGAGACCAGGTCTTGATTTCCGTCATGGAACACCATTCTAATATCATTCCTTGGCAGGAAGCCTGCCGCAAGACTGGAGCAGAGCTTGTTTATGTCTATCTCAAGGACGGATCTCTGGATATGGATGATTTGCGAGTTAAATTGACTGATAGAGTCAAGTTTGTCTCCATAGCTCACGCCTCAAATGTTCTTGGTGTCGTCAATCCAATTAAGGAAATTACTCAAATGGCCCACCAAGTTGGTGCCATCATGGTGGTGGATGGTGCTCAGTCTACTCCTCATATGAAGATTGATGTTCAGGACTTGGATGTGGACTTCTTTGCCTTTTCAGGTCACAAGATGGCTGGTCCGACTGGTATCGGTGTTCTTTACGGTAAAGAAAAGTATCTGGAACAAATGTCTCCAGTAGAATTTGGCGGTGAGATGATTGATTTCGTCTATGAGCAATCTGCTAGTTGGAAGGAATTGCCTTGGAAATTTGAAGCTGGAACACCCAATATGGCAGGTGCAATCGGACTGGCAGCAGCAGTAGATTATCTAGAAAAGATTGGTATGGATGCCATTGAAGCCCATGAACAAGGATTGATCGCATACGTCTATCCAAAACTGCAGGCGATTGAAGGACTGACCATTTATGGTTCACAGGACTTGGCTCAACGTTCAGGTGTGATTGCCTTTAACCTAGGTGATCTTCATCCGCACGACCTTGCGACTGCTTTGGATTATGAAGGAGTAGCTGTTCGAGCAGGTCACCATTGCGCTCAACCCTTGCTCCAGTATTTGGATGTTCCAGCAACAGCTCGTGCAAGTTTTTATATCTACAATACCAAGGCAGATTGCGACAAGCTAGTCGATGCCTTACAAAAGACAAAGGAGTTTTTCAATGGCACTTTCTAAACTAGATAGCCTTTATATGGCAGTGGTAGCGGATCATTCGAAAAATCCACATCACCAAGGGAAGTTAGAAGATGCTGAGCAAATCAGTCTCAACAATCCGACCTGTGGAGATGTTATCAATCTCTCCGTCAAGTTTGATGCAGATGACCGCTTGGAAGATATCGCTTTTCTAAACTCAGGTTGTACCATCTCGACTGCCTCTGCGAGCATGATGACAGATGCCGTTTTGGGTAAGACCAAGCAAGAAATCTTAGAACTTGCGACTATTTTTTCTGAAATGGTTCAAGGGCAAAAAGATGAGCGTCAAGACCAACTAGGTGATGCTGCTTTCTTGTCAGGTGTTGCCAAATTCCCTCAACGAATCAAGTGTGCAACTCTAGCTTGGAATGCCCTGAAGAAAACAATTGAAAATCAAGAAAACAAGTAAGGCAAGTTTCTTTTGTCTTATGAATCAGTAGAAATGAAGAATGAAAGAAAGGATATTATGGCTGAAGAAAGAGTAGAACCAAAACCAATTGACCTTGGTGAATATAAATTTGGTTTCCATGATGATGTAGAGCCTGTCCTATCGACAGGAAAAGGATTGAATGAAGATGTCATTCGTGAACTATCAGCTGCTAAGGGAGAACCTGAGTGGATGTTAGAATTCCGTTTGAAGTCTTATGAAACCTTCAAAAAAATGCCTATGCAAACTTGGGGAGCAGACTTGTCAGAGATTGATTTTGATGACTTGATCTACTACCAAAAACCATCTGATAAACCAGCTCGTTCATGGGATGAGGTTCCTGAAAAGATTAAAGAAACCTTTGAACGTATCGGGATTCCGGAAGCTGAGCGTGCCTATCTAGCAGGTGCCTCTGCCCAGTATGAGTCAGAAGTGGTTTACCACAATATGAAGGAAGAGTTCCAAAAATTGGGAATTATCTTTACAGATACGGATTCTGCCCTCAAGGAATACCCAGACTTGTTTAAACAATACTTTGCTAAGTTGGTACCGCCAACAGATAACAAATTGGCTGCCCTCAACTCAGCAGTATGGTCTGGTGGAACCTTTATCTATGTACCAAAAGGTGTGAAAGTGGATATTCCACTTCAAACTTACTTCCGTATCAACAACGAAAATACTGGTCAGTTTGAACGTACCTTGATTATCGTTGATGAGGGAGCAAGTGTCCACTACGTTGAAGGATGTACAGCACCAACTTATTCAAGTAACAGCTTGCATGCAGCCATTGTAGAAATCTTTGCCTTGGACGGAGCTTACATGCGTTATACGACTATCCAAAACTGGTCTGATAACGTTTATAACTTGGTAACAAAACGTGCCAAAGCCTTGAAAGATGCGACAGTTGAGTGGATTGATGGAAACTTGGGTGCCAAGACAACTATGAAATACCCATCTGTTTACCTAGATGGAGCAGGGGCGCGTGGAACCATGCTTTCGATCGCCTTTGCTAATGCAGGGCAACACCAGGATACTGGTGCTAAGATGATCCACAATGCTCCACATACCAGCTCGTCTATCGTGTCTAAATCTATCGCTAAAGGCGGAGGGAAGGTTGACTACCGTGGACAAGTAACCTTTAACAAAAACTCTAAGAAATCTGTCTCTCACATCGAGTGTGATACCATTATTATGGATGACTTGTCAGCATCAGATACTATTCCATTTAATGAAATTCACAACTCGCAAGTAGCTTTGGAACACGAAGCCAAGGTTTCTAAGATTTCAGAGGAACAACTCTATTACCTCATGAGCCGTGGATTGTCAGAATCAGAAGCGACAGAAATGATTGTTATGGGATTTGTGGAGCCCTTCACAAAAGAACTTCCAATGGAATATGCAGTTGAGCTTAACCGCTTGATTAGCTATGAAATGGAAGGATCAGTCGGATAAAATTTGATTTTAGATTTACTAAAAATCAAGGACTTTGAAGATGAACTTGTAACAAAAAGAGACTGAGAAAAAAATATTTTAAGAACAGAAAACGCATGATATCAGGAGCCAAAAACTTGATATTATGCGTTTTATTGTGGGAAGATTTATTATATTCTCTCATGAAATAGAGTTTTTTTCTAAGCGCTTTTGATTTTTGATATAGTTTTGTGAGGACGAAGTAAGACAATATATAAAATAGTCAGTTCAAGCCACGATATAGTTGCTTAGTTTAAAATAAGCTTCTTATAATAAAGCTATGGCATATAGTAGAGATTTTAAACAAGAGCATTAGATTACATCAAAGAAGGACACAGCCATGTCGAGGCATCTAAAGTTTTTGATGTTGGCGGCAGAACTCTCTTCACGTGGGAAAAGAAAGACGTGAACAAGGACACTTAGAGAGGAAAAAGCGAGTCGTCAAAAAGCGTAAGATCCCTTTAGAAGAATTGAAAGCCTTTGTAGAGGCTCATCCAGATGCTTTTTTACAGGAAATTGGGCACATTTTGATTATGCTGTCCCTTCAGTATGGGCAGCTTTAAAGCAGATTCATGTCACTTTAAAAAAAGACGACTAGCTTTAAGGAACAAGATCCAGAGAAAGTCGCTGAGTTTCTTGATATTTTGAATAGCCTAAAAGATTTACCAGTCCTATATATTGACGAAACAGGAATCGACCGCTACCTCTATCGTCCTTATGCACGGGCTCCTATAGAGGAGAAAGTCTATGAAAAGATTAGCGAACGGCGTTTTGAGCGGACTTCGATTGTTGCAGGACAAGTAGATGGAGAGTTTATAGCTCCCATGATTTACAAGGAAAGTATGACGATCGATTTCTTTGTGGAGTGGTTCAAAATGCGACTCCTGCCTGCTTTGAAGACACCTCATGTCATTGTTATGGACAACGCTAGTTTTCATCCCAAGAACATTTTGGATGAAAACTGCATTCAAGATAAACACTTTTTCTTACCTTTACCGCCTTATTCACCAGATTTGAATTCTATTGAGTAAGCTTGGGCTATCTTGAAAAGAAAGTGACGGATTTATTAAGGGAAGTTCCAAATATTTTCGAATGTTTGGAACGCTTTTTTAAAACTAAATGACTATAATTATAAAATGCTTATTGATTTTGATTTAAAATGAGTCAAAAAGTCGTTGCAAAGCGGTTTTTTGTTATAATTAAATGAAGAATGTAGAATTAAAGGAGAAAACCATGACATTTGAAGAAATCTTGCCTGGGTTAAAGGCTAAGAAAAAATATGTACGCACTGGTTGGGGAGGGGCTGAAAATTATGTCCAACTTTTTGACACTATCGAGCAAAACGGGGTTGCGCTTGAAGTGACACCCTATTTTCTAATCAACGTGTCTGGAGAAGGAGAAGGTTTTTCTATGTGGAGCCCAACACCTTGTGATGTTTTGGCAACAGATTGGGTAGAAGTGCATGACTAGACGTGTACTCATTACAGGGGTGAGCTCAGGTATCGGATTAGCTCAAGCTTGCCTCTTTTTAGAGAATGGCTATCAAGTTTATGGAGTTGACCAAGGTGAAAATCCACTTTTACAGGGTGATTTCCACTTTTTACAGAGAGATTTGACCTTGGACTTGGAGCCTATTTTTGACTGGTGTCCTCAGGTTGATGTTTTGTGCAATACTGCTGGCGTTTTGGATGATTACAAACCACTTTTGGAACAAACGGCGCAGGAAATTCAAGAGATTTTTGAAATCAACTATGTGACTCCTGTTGAGTTGACTCGTTATTATTTGACACAAATGCTGGAGAATAAAAAAGGAATTATTATCAATATGTGCTCCATAGCTTCGAGCCTAGCTGGTGGCGGTGGACACGCCTATACTTCTTCGAAGCACGCCTTGGCTGGATTTACCAAGCAGTTGGCTTTAGACTATGCAGAAGCTGGAATTCAGGTCTTTGGGATTGCTCCAGGAGCAGTCAAGACGGGTATGACCGCTGCTGACTTTGAACCAGGTGGGTTGGCTGACTGGGTAGCTAGTGAAACGCCGATCAAACGCTGGATTGAGCCAGAGGAAGTAGCAGAAATTAGCCTTTTCTTAGCAAGTGGAACAGCAAGCGCCATGCAAGGGCAAATCTTGACAATAGATGGTGGCTGGAGCTTAAAGTAGGAGTAGTTGGATGGAAATCAAAAAACACTTTGGAGTTTATGGTGTTTGCTATAAATATGGTTACCTTCTTTGTATTCAAAAAACAGCAGGTCCCTACAAAAATAGGTTAGACCTTCCTGGTGGCAGTCAGCAACTTGGTGAAGGACTGACGGAAACGCTGATTAGAGAAGGTTTGGAAGAGACAGGATTTATTGTTAGAAGCTATTCCAATCCTCGAATCTACGATGTTTTCGTCAGGGAAGAGTTAACAAATTTTATGTTTCACCATATCATGGTCTTGTATGATGTTGAGATAAACGAGAAGGCATCTCAAGTGAATATTTCTGAAACTGTCTCTGATGGTGTGAATGATTCTCTTGGATATGTTTGGATGGCTATTCAAAAAATCACAGAAGAAAATGCATCGCCATTAGTCTTGAAGGTTAAGTCTGAATTATTAGGATTTCCAGAATTGGACAAGACCTTGTATATGAATTGGAAGGTGAATGATGAGAAACCAACTAGCTCTGAGTGGCGAAAAAATTCTTGAAAAAATTTATCCTCAGTTATTGCACCACGTAGGTATGATTAGAGGCGAATACTTGTTGAGGGAGCTCAATCAAAACATCCTGTTACCAAGTTGTCAGCAATTTGTAAAAGATTATCTAGAGACTATTTGCTCCTTGTACTCAGATGAAGAAGTCTGGTATCGTTTTTCTGAATTAACGAATACAGAAGCTAATTGTTTAGAGGGAACTAAACAGCATTTTGACGAACGTCATCCTTTGTTTGGATATAGAGGAACTAGGCGTTTACTGGCGTGTCCGGATGAATTTCAGGCTGAGGCAAATGTCGTTACAGAAGTTTATCAAACCAATCCCAATCTGTCTGTTATCTTTCCTTTTGTGAATGATGCTGAGCAGTTAGAGCAAGCTATTAGAGTGTTACGTCAGCATGGTGTTACTGGAAAAGTCGCCACAATGATTGAATTACCGTCAGCGTATTTTGACTTGGATAGAATACTGGAAACAGGTATTTCAAAGATTGTAGTTGGAATGAATGATTTGACTTCTTTTATTTTTGCGACTGTGAGAAATAGTCAATGGCATGATATGGAAAGTCCAATTATGTTAGATATGCTGAGACAGATGCAGGATAAAGCAAGGATGAAAAAGATTGACTTTGCTGTGGCAGGTTATTTGAATGCTTCCTTCATACAAAAAATGAATCTGATGGGGATCAAGTGTATTATCCACTATAGTTCTATTCCAGAGATTTTTGATTTAGAGATTGACCATCCAGACCACCTCAAACGTGTAAAAGAAGTGAGTACAAAATTACAAAGGAGCAACCCATGACACCGCAAGAAATGTGGAATGCATATAAGAAAATCAACTCCTCAATTGGAGATGAGATAGATGCCTGGGCTTTTGGAGTGGAAGCAGATCTCTTGGCAGATTTGGTACTGAGAGGCGAAAAGACAGCAACGGCTTCAGCCTACGACCTCTACGCCCTAGAAGACGAACCTCTTCCACAAAAAGGGACCTTCGATGTCATTTTAGATAGTCAAAATCAGGCTGTCTGCATTGTCGAAATTACCAAGGTTTCCGTTCAGCCTTTTCATCAAGTTTCTGTTGACCATGCTTACAAGGAAGGTGAGGGGGATAAATCTTTAGCCTATTGGCGCCAGGTTCATGAGGACTTTTTCACCGAGTGGATGAGGGAGGCGGGACTGACTTTTACACCTGACAGCAAGGTCGTTTTGGAAGAATTTCGCAAGGTCTACCCACTGTAGACTATTAGAAGGAAGAAAGTTTTGGAAATCGCCGTCCAATCCTTTTTTCTTAGGCAAAACATGATATAATAAGTTTGTTTGAAGAAGAGCCCTAGCTCTTAAACTTAGATAGGAGAAAACTATGCAAGCAGTTGAACATTTTATTAAGCAATTTGTTCCTGAACATTATGATTTATTTTTAGACTTGAGTCGTGAGACCAAGACGTTTTCTGGGAAGGTGACAATTACTGGTCAAGCACAGAGTGACCGTATTTCCCTTCATCAAAAAGATTTGGAAATCGTTTCTGTAGAAGCTGCAGGTCAAGCTCGTCCATTTACAGTTGACCATGAAAATGAAGCTCTTCATATCGAATTGGCTGAGGCTGGTCAAGTTGAATTGGTTCTTGCTTTTTCAGGTAAAATTACAGACAACATGACAGGGATTTACCCTTCATACTACACAGTTGATGGAGTCAAGAAGGAAGTCTTGTCTACTCAATTCGAGAGCCATTTCGCACGCGAAGCCTTCCCATGTGTGGATGAGCCAGAAGCCAAGGCAACCTTTGATCTCTCTCTACGTTTTGACCAAGCAGAAGGTGAATTGGCCTTGTCAAACATGCCAGAAATTGAAGTTGAAAAACGCAAGGAAACAGGTATCTGGAAGTTTGAGACAACACCTCGCATGTCATCTTACTTGTTAGCTTTTGTCGCTGGTGATTTGCAAGGTGTGACGGCTAAAACTAAAAACGGTACCCTCGTAGGTGTTTATTCAACCAAAGCCCACCCACTATCTAATCTTGACTTCTCACTAGATATCGCTGTTCGCTCTATCGAGTTTTACGAAGATTACTATGGAGTTAAGTACCCAATTCCTCAATCTCTTCATATCGCCCTTCCTGACTTCTCAGCTGGAGCTATGGAAAACTGGGGTCTTGTGACCTACCGTGAAGTTTACTTGGTTGTCGATGAAAACTCTACATTTGCTAGCCGTCAACAAGTTGCCCTTGTTGTGGCCCATGAATTGGCTCACCAATGGTTTGGGAACCTCGTTACTATGAAATGGTGGGATGACCTTTGGCTCAATGAAAGTTTTGCCAACATGATGGAGTATGTCTGTGTGGATGCCATTGAGCCAAGCTGGAATATCTTTGAAGATTTCCAAACAGGTGGAGTGCCTCACGCTCTTGAACGCGATGCGACTGATGGTGTTCAATCTGTCCACGTCGAAGTTAAACATCCAGATGAAATCAATACGCTCTTTGACGGAGCTATCGTCTATGCCAAAGGAAGTCGCCTCATGCACATGCTTCGTCGTTGGCTGGGAGATGCTGATTTTGCTAAAGGTTTGCACGCTTACTTTGAAAAACACCAGTACAGCAATACAATTGGTCGTGACCTTTGGGATGCTCTTGGTCAAGCATCTGACCGTGATGTTTCAGCCTTCATGGATTCTTGGTTGGAACAGCCTGGTTACCCAGTTCTTACTGTCAAAGTTGAAAATGATGTTTTGAAGATTTCACAAAAACAATTCTTCATCGGTGAGCACGAGGACAAGAACCGTCTCTGGGTTGTACCACTCAACAGCAACTGGAAAGGCTTGCCAGATACACTTGAAACTGAAAGTATTGAAATCCCTGGCTACGCAGCTCTTCTTGCTGAAAATGAAGGAGCTCTTCGCCTCAACACAGAAAATACAGCCCACTACATTACAGACTATCAAGGAGACTTGCTAGATGCTATTCTTGCTGACCTAGTTGAGCTTGATAACACAAGTAAATTGCAGATTGTTCAAGAACGTCGTCTGCTTGCTGAAGCAGGGCACATTTCTTATGCTGACTTGCTTCCAGTCCTTGATAAACTTGCTAAAGAAGAATCTTACCTTGTCGTTTCAGCTGTTTCTGAAGTAATTTCTGCTCTTGAGCGCTTTATCGATGAAGGAACAGAAGCTGAAAGAGCCTTCAAAGCCTTGGTTGCTAAATTGGCTCGTCACAACTATGACCGTCTTGGTTTTGAAGCTAAAGACGGAGAATCAGATGAGGATGAATTGGTTCGTCAGTTGGCCATGTCTATGATGATTCGCTCAAATGATGCAGAAGCTAGTCAAGTCGCTAGCCAAATCTTCGCGGCTCACAAGGAGCATCTTGCAGGACTCCCAGCAGCTATTCGCTCACAAGTCCTTATCAATGAGATGAAACATCATGAGACCAAAGACTTGTTAGCACTTTATCTTGATACTTATACGCACGCAACAGATGCTGTCTTTAAACGTCAGTTGGCAGCCGCTCTTGCCTATAGTAAAGATGCGGACAATATCCAAACCTTAATTGCATCTTGGAAGGACAAATTTGTGGTCAAACCACAAGACCTGTCTGCTTGGTACTTCCAGTTCTTAAACCATCAAGCAACTCAGGAAACAGCATGGTCTTGGGCTCGTGAAAACTGGGCTTGGATTAAGGCGGCTCTTGGAGGAGATATGAGCTTTGATAGCTTTGTTATCCTTCCTGCTCATGTATTTAAGACTCAGCAACGCTTGGCGGAATACAAGGAATTCTTTGAGCCACAACTTTCTGATCTTGCTCTTAGCCGTAATATCGGCATGGGAATCAAGGAAATTGCAGCGCGTGTTGACTTGATTAACCGTGAAAAAGCTGCAGTGGAAGCAGTTGTTCTTCAATACGGAAATGCATAAATAAGCCTAAAATAAAAAGAAAACTCAGCTATCTCATGTAATACTCTTCGAAAATCTCTTCAAACCACGTCAGCGTCGCCTTACCGTATATATGTTACTGACTTCGTCAGTTCTATCTACAACCTCAAAGCAGTGCTTTGAGCAACCTGCGGCTAGCTTCCTAGTTTGCTCTTTGATTTTCATTGAGTATAAAATGCAGAGAGTTGAGTTTTTTTTAAGGCAAATTTGGTATAATGGTCTTAATAAGGAGGAGTTTCTCATGATAAAAATCTTATTAGTTGAGGATGACCTAGGCCTGTCAAATTCAGTATTTGACTTTTTAGACGATTTTGCGGATGTCATGCAGGTATTTGATGGAGAAGAAGGTCTCTACGAAGCTGAGAGTGGTGTCTATGATTTGATTTTGCTTGATTTGATGTTGCCAGAAAAAAATGGTTTCCAAGTCTTGAAAGAATTGCGTGAAAAGGGAATTACGACCCCGGTTCTGATCATGACTGCCAAGGAAAGTTTGGATGACAAGGGACATGGATTTGAATTGGGAGCAGATGATTATCTGACTAAACCTTTTTACCTAGAAGAACTCAAAATGCGGATTCAAGCTCTTCTCAAACGTTCAGGTAAGTTTAATGAAAACACCTTGACTTATGGAAATATTGTAGTTAATTTGTCAACAAATACCGTTAAGGTTGAAGATACTCCTGTCGAATTGCTGGGGAAAGAATTTGATTTACTAGTTTATTTCCTTCAAAATCAAAATGTTATTTTGCCGAAGACTCAGATTTTTGATCGTCTATGGGGATTTGATAGTGATACAACGATTTCGGTTGTTGAAGTCTATGTTTCAAAAGTCCGTAAGAAATTAAAAGGAACCACTTTTGCAGAGAATTTGCAAACCTTGCGCAGTGTTGGGTATATTTTAAAAGATGTTCAGTAAACTAAAAAAAACATGGTATGCAGATGACTTTAGTTACTTTATCCGCAACTTTGGTGTATTCACTCTGATTTTCTCTACCATGACCTTGATTATTTTGCAGGTCATGCATTCGAGTCTCTATACTTCGGTGGACGATACGCTTCATGGACTGAGTAACAATCCTCAGGCAGTTATTCAGCTTGCGGTAAATAGGGCAACAGAAGAGATTAAAGATTTAGAGAATGCCGCTACAAATACTAGCAAGACTGAGATAAAACCCAATGTCAGTTCCAATACAGAAGTCATTCTCTTTGATAAGAATTTTACCCAGCTCCTTTCTGGAAATCGATTTTTGGGCTTGGATAAGATTAAGTTAGAGAAGAAAGAACTAGGCCATATCTATCAGATTCAGGTTTTTAATAGCTATGGACAGGAAGAAATCTATCGCATGATTTTGATGGAAACCAATATCAGTTCGGTTTCAACCAATATTAAGTATGCGGCTGTCTTGATTAATACCAGTCAGTTGGAGCAAGCCAGTCAAAAGCACGAGCAATTGATTGTGGTCGTGATGGCTAGTTTCTGGATTTTGTCTTTGCTTGCCAGTCTCTATCTAGCTAGAGTCAGTGTTCGTCCTCTGCTTGAGAGCATGCAGAAGCAGCAGTCCTTTGTGGAAAATGCCAGTCATGAGTTACGAACTCCACTCG
This sequence comes from Streptococcus mitis, assembly GCF_946188695.1. Taxonomy (GTDB): domain Bacteria; phylum Bacillota; class Bacilli; order Lactobacillales; family Streptococcaceae; genus Streptococcus; species Streptococcus mitis_DF. Next base: position 41,681 of record NZ_CAMHWI010000018.1, read on the forward strand.
CAGTTTTGCAAAATCGCTTAGAGACCCTTTTTCGTAAGCCAGAAGCAACCATTATGGATGTGAGCGAAAGCATTGCCTCTAGTTTGGAAGAAGTCCGAAATATGCGTTTTTTGACGACAAACTTGCTGAACTTAGCTCGTAGAGATGATGGGATTAAACCGGAACTTGCAGAAGTTCCAACCAGTTTTTTCAATACGACTTTCACAAACTATGAGATGATTGCTTCGGAAAATGACCGTGTCTTCCGTTTTGAAAATCGCATCCATCGAACGATTGTCACAGACCAGCTTCTCTTGAAGCAGTTGATGACTATCCTATTTGATAATGCTGTCAAGTATACTGAAGAGGATGGTGAAATTGATTTTCTTATCTCGGCGACCGATCGCAATCTGTATTTACTGGTTTCTGATAATGGAGTCGGTATTTCGACAGAAGATAAAAAGAAAATTTTTGACCGTTTTTATCGAGTAGACAAGGCTAGAACCCGTCAAAAAGGTGGTTTTGGTTTAGGATTATCCCTAGCTAAGCAAATTGTAGATGCCCTAAAAGGAACCATTACTGTTAAAGATAATAAACCAAAGGGAACAATCTTTGAAGTGAAGATTGCCATCCATACACCATCTAAAAAGAAAAAATAAAAATATCGCTCCAGATGGGGCGATATTTTGGATTACATGACTTTCAGTCCGTTTCGCTAAGTCAGGTGTGAGACAGGCAAACCACCCGTTTTAGGGAGGGTCATGATTAAAATAATATAAAAATCTTGACAGATAAACTTAAAAAATGTAAACTATTTACTGGTTAATTAATTGGTTAAATAACCAATTTAGAAAACTATTTAATCAAGTAAAGGAAGTTAAGAAAAAGCTTCATCATTTATTGAAATGAGGGATTTATGAAATTCAGTAAAAAGTATATAGCAGCCGGATCAGCTGTTATCGTATCCTTGAGTCTTTGTGCCTATGCACTGAACCAGCATCGATCGCAGGAAAATAAGGACAATAATCGGGTCTCTTATGTGGATGGTAGTCAGTCAAGTCAGAAAACTGAAAACCTGACACCAGATCAGGTTAACCAAAAAGAAGGGATTCAGGCTGAGCAAATTGTCATCAAGATTTCAGATCAGGGTTATATTACATCACATGGTGATCACTATCATTACTATAATGGGAAAGTTCCTTATGATGCCCTCTTTAGTGAAGAACTTTTGATGAAGGACCCAAACTATCAACTTAAGGATGGAGATATTGTCAATGAGGTCAAGGGTGGCTATATCATCAAGGTCGATGGAAAATATTATGTCTATTTGAAAGATGCAGCTCATGCTGATAATGTTCGAACCAAAGATGAAATCAACCGTCAAAAACAAGAACATGTCAAAGATAAGGAGAAGGTCAGCTCTGATGTTGCTGTAGCAAGGTCTCAGGGACGCTATACAACAGATGATGGTTATGTCTTTAATCCAGCTGACATTATTGAAGATACTGGTGATGCTTATATCGTTCCTCATGGAGGTCACTATCACTACATTCCAAAAAGTGATTTATCTGCTAGTGAATTAGCAGCCGCTAAAGCTCATCTGGCTGGTAAAAATACGCAACCGAGCCAGTTAAGCTATTCTTCAACAGCTAGTGATAATACTAATCAAGCTATAGGAAAAGAACCAACTAGCAAGACAGAAAGCAAAGTTGACAATCTCCAAAGTCTATTGAAAGAACTCTATGATTTACCTAGCGACCAACGTTACAGTGAATCAGATGGCTTAGTCTTTGACCCTGCTAAGATTATCAGTCGTACACCAAATGGAGTTGCGATTCCGCATGGCGACCATTATCATTTTATTCCTTACAGCAAGCTCTCTGCTTTAGAAGAAAAGATTGCTAGAATGGTGCCTATCGGTGGAACTGGTTCTACAGTTTCTACAAATGAAAAACCTAATAAAGTAGCGTCTAGTCTAGGAAGTCTTTCAAGCAATCCTTCTTCTTCAACGACAAGTAAGGAACTCTCTTCAGCATCTGATGGTTATATTTTTAATCCAAAAGATATCGTTGAAGAAACGGCTACAGCTTATATTGTAAGACATGGTGATCATTTCCATTACATCCTTAAGGCGAATCAAATTGGTCAACCGATTCTTCCGAGCAACGGTCTAGCAACACCTTCGCCATCACTTCCAATCAATCCAGGAACGTCACATGAGGAACATGAAGAAGATGGTCACGGCTTTGACGCTAATCGTATTATTGCTGAAGATGAGCAAGGTTTTATCATGAGTCATGGTGATCACAATCATTACTTCTTCAAGAAGGATTTGACAGCAGAGCAAATTAAGGCTGCGCAAGACCACTTGAAAGGGGTAAATACAACAACACCAGCACATGATGACGATCACGACGAAGATCATCATGGACACCATCATGATGAAGGCCATGATCATGGCTTTGATGCCGATCGTGTTATCAGTGAGGATGAGCAAGGTTTTGTCATGAGTCACGGAGACCACAATCATTATTTCTTCAAGAAGGACTTGACAGCGGAGCAAATTAAGGCAGCTCAGGATCATTTGAAAACACATCATGATGCAGAGCCTGTAAAACCTCTTGCTAAAACGGTAGAGTCTTTCTCAAGAGATGCTAGTGATGAAGAAAAAATTGCTTATATTTCTAAAACATACGGAGTTCCACTTGAAGCTATTAGGATTTCAAACGGATTCTTTGTCTTTGGAAATCCAGACCAAGCCTACGATCCAACTCATATCCATCCCTATGCTGTACGTAAGGAACACGTTCGGATTCCTCTTCAAACTGGAAATCCAGAACTTGATTTCCTAAATGAACTTTATACGACTGCCTTACGTGATGGTGTATCTCCTTATAGTTTGCAGGTAGAAAATGGTAGTTTTGTGATCCCTCATGGTGACCACAATCACTACATCAAGGTTCAAACCAAGGGCTATGAAGTAGCGTTGAAAAACAAGATTCCAGCTCTTCAATCTAACTACCAACCTGGAGCTTTTGATGAAAAGGCAGTCTTGGCAAAAGTAGATCAACTTCTAGCTGAAAGCAGAAACATCTATAAAGACAAGCCTATCGAACAAAGACAGATTGAGTTAGCTTTAGGTCAGTTTACTGAAAACATGAAGAAACTGGCAACTAACTCTACAGCAGGTTATCTTGCAACACTTGATCTCTTTGATAAGCAATATATCCATATTGATGAAAGTGTTAAACCTGTTGCAACAAGTGCTCTAGATAAGAAATATCAGGCCTTGATTGATAAAATCAACACACTGGATACAGACTCTTATGGACTTCCTAAGAAAGACCTACTCGTTCGACTCCAAGAAGCTAAGTTGGCTAAAGATGAGGCTGGTTTAGCAGCGGTTGAATCACAACTTCAAGCTTTGCAAGACTTTAATGACCGAACAGGGGTTACAACTGTTGAGTACATTAAGTATTTCTACGAACATGTCAATGACGGTCGTTTGAGTGATGAACTTCGAAACAAAGTAGCTCAGTTGACTTGGACCTTGTATCAATCTCAATCCTTCCTTAAGGCAGCAGAATTGAACAAATTATTCCCAAGCATCTATCAAGCAAAACAAGAAGTGGAAGAAGCTTTGAAAGCTCAACCAACTACTGCAAAATCAAGTCAAACAGTTCTAGATACTGAAAAAGTAGATAATCAAAGTGCCAAGACAGCTATTTATGGCTTCTTGAAAGAATTGTACGGAGACTTTATGCCTGAAGAGCATGTCAATCATGTCAGCAAGGAACAAGTAGAAAGTCTTTTGAGCAAGGCAACTCAACTCTTAGATCAAATCCAAGAAGAAGGCATCAGACAATCCTTGGCAGAAGAAGTAGAAAATCTCAAAGCTGCTACAAATAAGGCTGATGCAGACTTGGATGAAGTAAACAGTCAGGTGAAAGATGTCTTGACTCGTATTGCCAGCGCCCTTCAACAAGAGAAGGAAAATGCTGAGCAAGATCCTCAGACACTTGTTCTCTATCAAAAACTTTACGATATCCTCATGTCACTTCACGCATATTTAGAAAACAATAAGGGCTCTGATGCAGACTTTGATAAGGTAGATACTTTACTAGATCAACTTTCTGCTAAGAGTAAAGATAAGGCTGCTTTACTTGAATTGACAAAAGCTATTCTGGTCTTGAATCAAGAAATCAAGTCAAAATCAAGTGCGAGTGAAGAAGCAACTCCAGCAACAAATGGTGATAAGACCAGTGCTGAGAACCAATCAAACACAGCTGCGGAATCTAACAGTGAAACTGCAAACGACGAAAACAAACCAAGCAACACAACAGATTCTAAACCTGCTGAATCAGCTTCAGAAAAGGGAACAACAGAATCTACAACAAGCACTGGAAATCAAGAAAAACCAGTAGAGTAAAAAAGTTGGTAGTCGGAGATCTAGGAGATTTTCCCATTCAAGGCTGTTTCCTATTTCTCATTGTAATTATAAACCATGGCAACATAAGAAAACGAGCATTTCCAACTGAGGAGGTGCTCGTTTTTTGATAGTTAGAAGTAGTTTTTATCCGTCTATTTAGAGTTGATTACAAATGATCTTGAAAGAAATGATTGACTTGAATGTGGATATAAGATTTATTCACTGATTATAATGTTTAAATAGCGCTCCAAAGCAAAGAATTATCCTCATGAGTATGAATATTATAAAATTTGTCCCAAACTTAATCTATAGTAATCAATTTATAAAAAATAAACATTGTGGTCGTATTTTAAAGATTGTTTTTCCAACAATTCTTTAGGTTTCTTTTTGTTTATAAATCTTCTAAATTAACGACCTCCAAACCATGTTCTGTCAAGCGATAGATGGTCGTACAGACCTCTTTTAAGAAACGACGGTCATGCGAAACAGTGATGATACCGCCTGTATAGGTTGTAAAGAGTTTTCTGATTTCTGGTTGAGAAGTGGGAGAAAAGTTTCGTGTAGGCTCATCTAAGAGGAGAAAGTTTGGTTTGCACAAGACTAAATCCAAAAGCAGGAGTTTACCCTGTTGTCCGCCAGATAAGGAGCGAATTTGATACTGCATTTCTGGATAACTGAAATTGAGACTAGCTAAGTGAGATTGGATTTTCTGCAGTTCCTCTTTTTCACCAGTTTTGCTGAGATAGGCTATTGGTGATAAATCCAATTGCAGTTTTTTGTGGTAATCTTGTGGCATAAAACCAAGCGAAATCTCTCTTTTATCATTAAGAAGTTGCTGTAACTTGGCTAACAGAGTTGATTTCCCAATACCATTTGGGCCGATGATACCGATTTTTTCTTGGCCACGGACAGTTAGTTGTAGTCCCTGAGACAAAATTCGCTCGTCGATGGACAAATTTTCTTTTTCCAGTTGGATTAAGACTTTAGAAGATGGTAATGGTTGGATGTCTGAAAAGAAAAGTTGGATTTGTTCCTCTTCAAGTGGCATTTGAGTCATGGACTGAGCTTCCTTTTCAAAGCGTTTTTCTTGAGAGAGAACAGTTTTCATCTTTTTAGCCAATAGGCGACCGGCAGTACTGTCTTTAGTTGCTCGAAGTGCAGTTTCTACATTTTGCTTAACTCGGCGATGTTTTTCCATGGTTTTGTCATAGGCTCTCTGGTCGTTAGCAGCTTGCTGACTTTGTCTGGCAAAATTAGCCTTTCTCTGCTCACTATAGCTATCATAGTCTAAATGCTCGACTAGCGTTTCCGCTTCTTTCCGATGCTTGACCAGTCGCAAGTGGACAATAGTATCAGCCGTTTGAGAAAGAAAGTCTTCATCATGGGAAATGAAAATAACAGTTTGCCTAATCTTTCGAATCTGACTTTTTAGCCAATAAACCGTCTCAAGGTCTAGGTCATTTGAAGGTTCATCTAAAAATAGGATTTCAAAGGGTTTAGCTAACTCATGGATGAGCTGAATTTTCAAAGCTTCGCCCCCTGATAGACTTCCAATCTTTTGGTCGCTAGCAAATCGATTGCTATCAAAATGCAATTCCTCAGCCAAACGATAGAGGACACTGTAATCTAAATCAATAGTATCTAAAAAGAAGTAGTCGTGTAAAGTTTTCTTTTTCAGGTCCTCGGGGAGTTTTTGAGGAATGTAGGCTATTGATTGATAATCAGATTGAATGTCTCCCCTGATAGTGAAATCAGGCAAAGCTTCCCCCATTAAAGTTTTAAGCAAGGTTGATTTGCCATTTCCTTCCTCTCCAATAATAGCTACCTTTTCCTCATCTTGGATGGTCATGCTTAGATCAGAGACAAGGTCTCGTAAATCTTTGTTTTGTGTGATGGTTAGGTGATTGATTTTTATCATATGATTGCCCTTTCTAGAATGTCCATAGTGCATAACAAAAAGCTCTACTTTATCTAGTAGAGCCAAAGTTTATGTCAAAAAAACTCTATTAATACTCTTAGAAAATCTCTTCAAACCACGTCAGCGTCGCCTTACCGTAGATATATGTAACTGACTTCGTCAGTCTTATCTACAACCTCAAAGCAGTGCTTTGAGCAACCTGCGGCTAGCTTCCTAGTTTGCTTTTTGATTTTCATTGAGTATAAAATGCCAGAAGAAAGAGCATAAAAGAGCTCACAAAAAGAGACAAAAACAAGATCTACTAAATAAAGGTTCTTTATTTGATAGACTTAGTTGTTCATGTCTCCATTACCTCCGAGTATTAGTATCTTTATACTATACCTTTAAGGAAATTTTGTCAACAGAAAACTGGAAATTCTATGCTCTAAAATCCATAGAGAGTTAGTACGTGTTTGACATGCTCGTAATGGAACTTGTCATAGTTGCGCCAAGCGGTACGTGCTTGATCGTTTAGTTTTAGGCTACCTAATCCAATCAGAAGACTGGTGCGTTGGTAAAATTTCTCAAGGTCGATTAAGATACTGTTGTTCAACTTTTCCGCTTTTTTGAGCTCTTGCAGAGTAGTATTTAGCAGCTCTTGCAGTCGAATATCATCTGCCGTACCTTGTTTACAGTTTTGGTAGCTTTTATTTAACTCGGATAGGAGTTGGGTTGCATTTGTAATGAGTTCTTTGGGGCATCATCCTTGCTATCATGTATTCTTGCCTATAGTATAGCACCAAAAAATATAGTGATAAATATATTAAAAAATCGAATGTTAATTACAAAGTTTGGTGGGCTGATTTGTAGCCTTTTCATGGTATAATCAAGAGAGTAAATCTTTATGGAGGAAGTATGAAATTAAATATTCAAGAAATTCGTAAGCAGTCTGAAGGCTTGCATTTTGAACAAACCTTAGACCTAGCCGCAGACCTGCGTGCACGTAATCAAGAAATTTTAGATGTAAAAGATATCCTTGCAGTTGGGAAAGTACAGTACGAAGACCGTATGTATTTCTTAGATTATCAGTTGTCTTACACCATTGTCCTTGCTTCAAGTCGTAGTATGGAGCCAGTTGAGCTAGTTGAATCTTATCCAGTCACAGAAGTTTTTATGGAAGGCGCAACCAACCAGCTAGATCAAGAAGTTCTAGATGATGACTTGGTCTTGCCTATCGAAAATGGAGAACTTGACCTTGCTGAGAGCGTATCAGACAATATCCTGCTTAATATCCCTATCAAGGTCTTGACAGCTGAAGAAGAGGCTGGTCAAGGTTTTGTGTCAGGAAATGACTGGCAAATCATGACAGAGGAAGAATACCAAGCTCAACAAGCAGTCAAGAAAGAAGAAAACAGTCCTTTTGCAGGTTTACAAGGACTATTTGACGGAGACGAATAATGGTCTTGTCAAAGAAACGCGCACGAAAGGTGCTAGAAGAAATCATTGCTCTGTTTCCAGATGCCAAGCCCAGTCTTGATTTTACCAATCATTTTGAACTCTTAGTCGCGGTCATGTTGTCAGCTCAGACGACAGATGCAGCAGTAAATAAGGCCACACCAGGTCTCTTTGCTGCCTTTCCAACGCCACAAGCCATGTCTGTAGCGACAGAAAGTGAGATTGCTTCACACATTTCTCGCCTGGGACTGTATCGAAACAAGGCTAAATTTCTAAAAAAATGTGCTCAACAACTACTAGACGATTTTGATGGTCAAGTACCTCAGACACGTGAAGAATTAGAAAGTTTAGCAGGTGTTGGTCGCAAGACCGCCAACGTAGTTATGAGTGTTGGCTTTGGAATCCCAGCCTTTGCAGTGGATACTCATGTGGAGCGTATTTGCAAACACCATGATATCGTCAAAAAATCAGCGACACCTCTTGAGGTGGAAAAGCGAGTCATGGATATCTTGCCACCAGAGCAGTGGTTAGCTGCTCATCAGGCCATGATTTATTTTGGTAGAGCCATTTGCCATCCTAAAAATCCAGAGTGTGACCAGTACCCACAATTATATGATTTTAGCAATTTGTAAGATGGAACATCGAAAGTTTTTGCTTGATTTTAACCATGCTTTGTGCTATAGTAATTGATAACTAAATATTCCTTTAAACCTGTCCCGTGAGGCAGGCAAGGAGAACGATTAAGTAGTAGGGTGAAGTCTATACTGTTTGCAGTAGGGCTCGCTTGGCTATACATTTCAAGTCTCCTTGTTTAAGGAGACTTTTCTTTTTGGAGGTTTGTCATGAAGGCAAAAGAAGTTGTAGACGAATTGACCGTCAAACGAGCGATTACGCGTATTACTTATGAGATTATCGAACGTAACAAAGATTTGAATAAAATCGTCTTGGCTGGTATTAAAACTCGTGGTGTCTTTATCGCCCACCGAATCCAAGAACGTTTGGAACAGCTAGAAAATCTTTCAGTTCCTGTTGTGGAATTGGATACGAAACCTTTCCGTGATGATGTTAAAAGTGGAGAAGATACTTCTTTAGTTTCTGTTGATGTGACAGACCGTGAAGTTATCTTGGTGGACGATGTGCTTTATACAGGTCGTACCATCCGTGCTGCTATTGATAATATTGTCGGTCATGGTCGTCCTGCGCGCGTGAGTTTAGCAGTTCTAGTCGATCGTGGACATAGAGAATTGCCAATCCGTCCAGATTACGTTGGAAAAAATATCCCAACCAGTCGTTCTGAAGAAATCATCGTAGAGATGACAGAACTTGATGGCCAAGACAGAGTTCTGATTACTGAAGAAGCTTAGAAAGCTAAAGGAGTAGCCATGTCAGAAAATCAACAAGCATTGAACCATGTGGTGTCCATGGAAGACCTCACTGTCGATCAAGTCATGAAATTGATCAAGCGAGGAATTGAGTTTAAAAATGGAGCTCAGCTTCCCTATGAGGACCATCCGATTGTCTCCAATCTTTTCTTTGAGGATTCTACACGGACGCATAAGTCCTTTGAAGTGGCAGAGATTAAACTGGGATTGGAGCGACTGGACTTTGATGTGAAGACTAGTTCAGTCAATAAGGGTGAAACACTTTATGATACCATTTTGACTTTGTCTGCTTTAGGAGTTGACGTCTGTGTGATTCGTCACCCAGAGGTTGACTACTACAGAGAGTTAATTGCTAGTCCCACGATTACGACTTCCATCATAAATGGTGGAGATGGTTCGGGCCAACACCCTAGCCAGAGCTTGCTTGATTTGATGACTATTTATGAGGAATTTGGTCACTTTGAGGGGCTCAAGGTCGCTATTGCAGGTGACTTGGACCACTCACGCGTTGCCAAATCTAATATGCAGATTTTGAAACGCTTGGGAGCTGAACTTTACTTTGCTGGACCTGAGGAATGGAGAAGTCAAGAGTTTGCAGACTATGGACAGTTTGTAACTATTGATGAAATTATTGATCAGGTGGATGTCATGATGTTTCTTCGTGTGCAACATGAACGCCATGATAGTGGTGCAGTCTTTTCAAAAGAAGACTACCATGCTCAACATGGCTTAACACAAGAACGTTACGAGCGCTTGAAAGAAACAGCAATCATTATGCATCCGGCTCCAGTCAACCGTGATGTAGAAATCGCAGATCACTTGGTTGAAGCACCAAAATCACGGATTGTCCAACAAATGACCAATGGTGTCTTTGTTCGAATGGCAATCTTAGAATCCGTACTGGTGAGTAGAAACGCCAACTAAAACACAAGACGTTAAAAGACGCCAGTGAGCGTCCACGAGAGGTGAAAATATGACAAAAAGACTTCTAGTATTAGAAGATGGCACAGTTTTTGAAGGCAAGGCCTTCGGAGCAGATATTGATGTAACAGGCGAAATCGTCTTTAATACAGGGATGACCGGCTACCAAGAATCCATTACAGACCAGTCTTATAATGGACAAATCTTGACCTTTACTTATCCTTTGGTGGGAAATTATGGAATCAACCGTGATGATTACGAATCCATTATTCCAACTTGTAAGGGAGTCGTTGTTTTCGAAGAAGCACGTAGAGCTAGCAACTGGCGCAATCAAATGACCTTGGATGAATTTTTGAAAGCCAAGAAAATTCCTGGTATTTCAGGAATTGATACGCGTGCCCTTACCAAGATTATCCGTAAGCATGGTACTATGCGAGCAACCTTGACTCATGTTGGAGATAGTATGGACCATGTGACGGACCAGCTCCAAGCAACAGTCTTGCCGACAGATAATATCAAACAGGTTTCTACTAAAACTTCCTATCCAGCTCCAGGAGTTGGTTTGAGCGTGGTTCTAGTGGACTTTGGTCTCAAGCACTCAATCCTACGTGAACTTTCTAAACGCAACTGTAACGTGACAGTTGTTCCTTATTCGACAACGGCTGAAGAAATTCTCCATCTTAATCCTGACGGAGTTATGTTGTCAAATGGTCCAGGTAACCCAGAAGATGTTCCACAGGCACTGGACATGATTCGTGGTGTGCAAGGAAAAATTCCAATCTTTGGTATTTGTATGGGGCATCAACTCTTTGCAATGGCAAATGGTGCTAAGACCTACAAGATGAAATTTGGACACCGTGGATTCAACCATGCGGTACGCGAAATTGCTACTGGACGTGTGGATTTTACAAGTCAAAACCATGGCTATGCAGTTAGCCGTGAGGATTTGCCAGAGCATTTGATCATTACTCACGAAGAAATCAATGACAAGTCAGTTGAAGGTGTGCGTCACAGATACCAACCTGCTTTCTCTGTTCAATACCATCCAGATGCAGCCCCTGGTCCACACGACGCAAGCTACCTATTTGATGAGTTTATAGAGATGATGGAAGCTTTTAAACAATCAAACTAAGAACGAGTAAAAGCTCGTCGGAGAATTTATTTAATGTCGCCCTGAGAGGCGACGAATAGAAAGGAGAAGGGTGCTCCGTATTTGCTGAACTGAATACGGGCTACGGACGGTGCTAAAAAGATAGTTATTCCTAGAACTGACAGTTCTTCGTCATAACTCCTATTTTAGCTTTGTCCGCTTGACGCCCTTAATATCTTATATATGCCTAAACGTACTGATATTCAAAAAATTATGGTGATTGGTTCTGGTCCGATTATTATTGGTCAGGCTGCTGAGTTTGACTACGCTGGGACCCAGGCTTGCTTGTCGTTGAAAGAGGAAGGTTATGAGGTTGTCTTGGTTAACTCAAACCCTGCCACCATCATGACGGACAAGGAGATTGCGGACAAGGTTTATATCGAACCGATTACACTTGAGTTTGTAACGCGTATTCTTCGTAAGGAACGTCCAGATGCCTTGCTACCAACCCTTGGTGGGCAAACTGGTCTTAATATGGCCATGGAATTGTCTAAAAATGGTATCCTAGATGAGCTTGGTGTTGAACTTCTGGGTACTAAACTATCTGCCATTGATCAAGCGGAGGACCGTGACCTCTTTAAACAATTGATGGAAGAGCTCAACCAACCAATTCCAGAATCTGAAATTGTTAATACTGTCGAAGAAGCAGTTGCCTTTGCAGCAACAATTGGTTACCCAGTCATCGTCCGTCCAGCCTTTACACTTGGTGGTACTGGTGGTGGTATGTGTGCCAACGAGGAAGAATTGCGTGAAATCGCTGAAAATGGTTTGAAATTGTCACCTGTTACCCAATGTTTGATTGAGCGTTCGATTGCTGGCTTCAAGGAAATCGAATACGAAGTGATGCGTGACTCAGCTGACAATGCCTTGGTTGTTTGTAACATGGAAAACTTTGACCCAGTTGGGATTCACACAGGGGATTCCATTGTATTTGCCCCTGCGCAAACCATGTCAGACTATGAAAACCAAATGCTACGTGACGCGAGCTTGAGCATCATTCGTGCCCTCAAGATTGAAGGTGGATGTAACGTTCAGCTAGCCCTTGATCCACACAGCTTCAAGTACTATGTCATCGAAGTAAACCCTCGTGTGTCGCGTTCTTCAGCCCTGGCATCTAAGGCGACAGGGTACCCAATTGCCAAATTGGCTGCTAAGATTGCCGTAGGTTTGACTTTGGATGAGGTCATCAACCCAGTTACAGGTTCAACCTATGCCATGTTTGAACCAGCCCTTGACTACGTGGTTGCCAAGATTCCGCGTTTCCCATTTGACAAGTTTGAAAAAGGGGAGCGTCGTCTGGGTACACAAATGAAGGCGACTGGAGAAGTCATGGCCATCGGTCGAAACATCGAAGAATCTCTTCTCAAGGCTTGCCGCTCCCTTGAAATTGGGGTGCATCACAATGAAATGCCTGAACTTGCAGCAGTTTCTGATGATTCCTTGATTGAAAAAGTAGTCAAAGCCCAGGATGACCGTCTCTTCTATGTATCAGAAGCCATTCGTCGTGGCTACACACCAGAAGAAATTGCAGAGCTTACAAAAATCGATATCTTTTATCTCGATAAACTTCTACATATCTTTGAAATTGAGCAGGAGTTGGGTGCCCATCCACAAGATCTAGACGTTTTGAAAACTGCCAAACTCAATGGATTTTCAGACCGTAAGATTGCTGAGCTCTGGAAAACGACTGCTGACCAAGTGCGCCAACTTCGTTTGGAAAACAAGATTGTTCCTGTTTATAAGATGGTCGATACTTGTGCGGCAGAGTTTGACTCTGAAACACCATACTTCTATTCAACCTATGGATGGGAAAATGAGTCTATCAAGTCTGATAAGGAATCCGTCCTTGTCCTAGGTTCTGGTCCAATCCGTATCGGGCAAGGGGTTGAGTTTGACTACGCAACCGTTCACTCTGTTAAGGCTATCCAGGCAGCTGGTTATGAAGCCATCATCATGAACTCAAATCCAGAGACCGTTTCAACAGACTTTTCTGTATCTGACAAGCTTTACTTTGAACCATTGACATTCGAAGATGTTATGAATGTTATTGACTTGGAGCAACCAAAAGGGGTTATCGTTCAGTTCGGTGGTCAAACAGCCATCAACCTTGCGGAGCCATTGGCAAAAGCAGGTGTGGCCATCCTTGGTACACAGGTTGCTGACCTAGACCGTGCCGAAGACCGTGACCTCTTTGAACAAGCCCTCAAAGATTTGGATATTCCACAACCACCAGGACAAACGGCTACAAATGAAGAAGAAGCAGTTCTTGCAGCTCGCAAGATTGGCTTCCCAGTCTTAGTTCGCCCATCTTATGTTTTAGGTGGACGTGCTATGGAAATCGTAGAAAATGAAGAAGATCTTCGTTCTTACATGCGTACAGCGGTTAAGGCTAGTCCTGACCATCCAGTCCTTGTTGACTCTTATATAGTTGGACAAGAGTGTGAAGTTGATGCCATTTCAGACGGGGAAAATGTTCTCATCCCTGGTATCATGGAGCACATCGAACGTGCTGGTGTCCACTCAGGTGACTCAATGGCCGTTTACCCACCACAAACCTTGTCGCAAAAGGTTCAGGAAACTATCGCAGACTATACTAAACGCCTAGCAATCGGTCTTAACTGCCTTGGAATGATGAACATCCAGTTTGTTATCAAGGATGAAAAAGTCTACGTTATTGAGGTCAATCCACGTGCCAGCCGTACGGTTCCATTCCTTTCTAAGGTAACCAATATCCCTATGGCTCAGGTGGCGACTAAGCTCATTCTTGGTCAAAAACTTGAAGAACTTGGCTACCAAGATGGACTTTACCCTGAAAGCACTCGCGTTCATATCAAGGCACCTGTCTTCTCCTTCACAAAACTAGCTAAGGTAGACAGCTTGCTTGGTCCTGAAATGAAGTCAACAGGGGAAGTTATGGGTTCTGATACGACTTTGGAAAAAGCTCTCTATAAGGCCTTTGAAGCTTCTTACCTCCACTTGCCAACTTTTGGAAATGTAGTTTTCACCATTGCTGATGATGCCAAAGAAGAAGCCTTGGACTTGGCTCGTCGTTTCCAAAATATTGGCTATGGAATCCTCGCGACAGAAGGGACAGCAGCCTTCTTTGCCAGTCATGGATTGCAAGCCCAACCTGTTGGTAAGATTGGTGATGACGATAAGGATATTCCAAGTTTTGTTCGCAAAGGAAGAATTCAAGCTATCATTAACACAGTAGGAACAAAACGAACTGCTGACGAAGATGGTGAGCAAATTCGTCGTTCAGCCATTGAACATGGTGTACCACTCTTTACAGCCCTAGATACAGCTAATGCCATGCTTAAGGTACTTGAAAGTCGTAGTTTTGTTACAGAAGCAATCTAGTTTAGAAAAGTTTTTCACAGTTTAAAAGCCAGCGTCAGAAAACGCTGGCTTTTGCGATATTAGTGCAGGCTATTCAACTATCAGTTCTGGCTCTTTGTCAACTGTAGTGGGTTGATGAAAAGCTAAGCTCGAGAAAGGACAAATTTCGTCCTTTCTTTTTTGAT
>NZ_CAMHWI010000019.1 GCF_946188695.1 Streptococcus mitis
CAGAAAGACGTCAATCTAGTCATTTCCCATGTCAATTCCTTGAAACGAGAAGAGTTTCAAGGAAAATCTGCTTACGACGTCTTCACCTTCACCTTTGGCGAGGACATCGCCGCTCTTCTGGGTTGCCAATTTGTCAAACCAGAAGACACACACTTATCACCTGATTTATTGAAATAAAGGGAATTTTCCACTCTAACTACACATCTTATCACCATCGAAAAGTCTCACACTAAACGCTAGCAACTGGAAGTTACTCTAAGACGACTCTGTTTTAGGGCTATTTGTCGTGCACTTTTTTCTGTGTCTTTTCGCTTTTGAACCCTTATATATCAAGAAAAAGAAAACCAGCGGAAGTTAGTCTAAGACGGATTTCTACCGATTTCACGCGTTTTTCTCATACTAAAAGCTAGGTTGTGGGAAACTGGAAGTTAGTTTTAGAAGTTACCAATATGATAAAATGAAGAAAATACGAAATCAAGGGGAAGTCTATGGAGCAGATTGGAAAAGTCTTTAGACAATTACGAGAGTCAAGAAATATCTCGCTGAGACAGGCGACTGGGGGACAATTTTCTCCGTCTATGTTGTCCCGATTTGAAACAGGTCAGAGTGAGCTTTCGGTGGAAAAGTTTCTATTTGCCCTAGAAAATATATCTGCTAGTGTAGAGGAAATCCTCTTTCTGGCGAGAGGTTTTCAGTATGATACAGATTCTGAGCTGAGAAAAGAAATCATAGATGTCTTGGACCTAAAGAATATAGCACCTCTTGAAGACTTGTATCGCAAGGAGTATCAAAAACATGCCTATTCTCAAAACAAACAGAAACATATTCTAAATGCTATTATTATCAAGTCTTATATGAAGAGTATGGATGAAAGGGTAGAGTTAACGGCAGAGGAAGGGAAAGTCCTTCATAACTACTTGTTTTCTACTGAGATTTGGGGAAGCTATGAACTCAATTTGTTCTCAGTTAGTTCGCCATTCTTATCTGTTTCTCTTTTCACTAGATATGTTCGAGAAATGGTTCGAAAATCTGATTTTCTAATGGAAATGTCTGGTAATCGAAACCTGTTTCACACCATGCTATTGAATGGTTTTTTAGCCAGTATTGAGTGTGAAGAATTTACCAATGCCTCTTATTTTAAACGTGTCATCAAAGAGCATTTCTACAAGGAAAATGAGACCTATTTCAGGATAGTCTATTTGTGGGCTGAAGGTCTTCTTGATAGCAAGCAAGGCAGAGTCAAGGAAGGTCAGAAAAAGATGGAAGATGCTGTCCGTATTTTTGAGATGCTTGGCTGTAATAAATCTGCCGAATACTATAGAAAAACGACCGATTGTTGAATATCTGCAAACCAAGAAAATCATTTGAAATTTTAAGCGATAGAACTGTTGGGCTCTCTCGTGTCATTGGAGAAATTCTATCGTTTCTTTTTGCTCATTTCATTTGTTGCATATATTCAAAAGTTTTTCCTCTAGAATTTCTAAGTGCTATACTATAGTCATACTTCACATAAGAACTTATACTCTTCGAAAATCTCTTCAAACCACGTCAGCTTCACCTTGCCGTACTCAAGTACAGCCTTCGGCTAGCTTCCTAGTTTGCTCTTTGATTTTCATTGAGTATTCGAACAAGAAGGGAGATTACTTATGAAACTATTGTTTAGAAATCACGCTTATCGACTCTTGACTTTGTCACGCTTCTTCAATGCTTTTGGTGCTTCGATTTTCAACCTGGTCTTTATCGTCTATGCATCGACCTTGCCACAAGCCTCTTTTGCTGTTGCTATGGCGAATATTGTCATGATTCTTCCGACTCTCTTTACAGTTTTTGTAGGGATTCGGGCAGATTACACGAGGGCCAAGGTCAAATGGATGGTCTATAGCGGTTTGTTTCAGGCGGTTTTATTTTTTCTAGCAGCCCTAGTTGTTCAGCAAGCTAGTCTCTTTGCCTTTTCTAGCCTGTGTTTAATCAATGTCATTAGTGATGTCATCAGTGATTTTGCAGGTGGTTTGCGCATGCCTCTCATTAAGGAAAAAGTAGCTGAAGATGATTTGATGGAGGCTTACTCTTTTTCCCAATTCATCACCTATATTTCAGCTATTGGTGGTCAAGCTTTTGGAGTCTGGCTCTTAGGGCTATCGGTCAACAATTTTTCCCTCGTTGCGGGAATCAATGCCTGTTTCTTCCTAGTATCAGCCGTCATCCTCTTTTTAGGAAAAAGCAAATTGAGCCTGTCAATTTCATCTCCTGATGGTGAATCACTAAAAAATGAGAAGCTTCCTATCAAAGACCAGTTCCTAACGATTTATCGGAATTTACGTCTCGTTTTTCTTAAAGGTGGACAGAAAAACTTTGGTTTTATGCTCTGTGCTGTCTTGCTTATCAATGCCTTGGGTGGCGCTTTAGGAAGCATCTATAACATCTTCTTTTTGAGCCATTCTCTTTTGGACTTTTCTTACACAGAGGCATTATTTATCAGTCAAGTCGGTGCTTTGTTAGCAATCATCATCAGTAGCCTTACGGGCAATGATTATTTTGGGAAGCAGTCCTTGCCTAGATTGATGATGTGGGTGACCGTAGGGCTCAGTCTAGTTGGTCTAGCTAATTTATTCAATCAAGTCGTACTTGGTTTACTATTTCTCTGTTCAACTCTGTATGTGTCTGGTAAAGTTCAACCAAAGATTAGTGCCATGCTCCTGAAAAATCTAGCTCCAGAGGTTCTAGCTCGTACCAGTAATTTTTTAGGTTTATTGTTTACCTTGTCCATACCTGTAGGAACAGCTTGTTTTTCACTTATAGCTGTATGGAATATACAGTTGACTTGGATGCTATTTGTTGGTCTTTCCTTGCTAGCTATTTTTTTGACAATTCTTAATCTCAAAAATGATCTCTAAATCCTAATTTTTTTCTCACTGTTTTAATCCCTCTATTTATGGTAAAATAAGACTATTAAGTTTAAAGAGGATTCCCTATGAAATTACAAAAACCAAAAGGAACGCAGGATATTCTACCTGCTGAATCTGCCAAATGGCAGTACGTTGAGGGCTTTGCCCGTGAAATTTTCAAGCGCTACAACTACGCAGAAGTGCGCACGCCTATTTTTGAGCATTACGAGGTCATCAGCCGCTCTGTCGGAGATACGACCGATATCGTAACCAAGGAAATGTACGACTTCTATGATAAGGGTGACCGCCATATTACCCTCCGTCCGGAAGGAACTGCGCCCGTTGTCCGTTCCTATGTGGAAAATAAACTCTTCGCCCCAGAAGTGCAAAAGCCAAGTAAGTTCTACTACATGGGACCTATGTTCCGTTATGAGCGTCCACAGGCAGGGCGTTTGCGCCAATTCCACCAGATTGGTGTTGAGTGTTTTGGTTCTAGCAATCCAGCTACCGATGTGGAAACCATTGCTATGGCAGCCCATTTCTTGAAAGAAATCGGTATCCAAGGTGTCAAATTGCACCTCAACACTCTTGGAAATCCTGAGAGCCGTGCGGCCTACCGTCAAGCCTTGATTGACTATTTGACACCGCTCAAGGAGACCTTGTCCAAGGATAGCCAACGCCGTTTGGAGGAAAATCCTCTTCGTGTTTTGGACTCTAAGGAAAAAGAAGACAAGGTGGCAGTAGAGAATGCGCCGTCTATCTTGGACTTCCTTGATGAAGAAAGCCAAGCTCATTTTGATGCTGTGCGTCAGATGTTGGAAAATCTTGGAGTAGACTATATCATCGATACCAATATGGTGCGTGGTCTAGACTACTACAACCATACTATTTTCGAGTTTATCACTGAGATTGAGGGCAATGACTTGACAGTCTGTGCGGGTGGTCGCTACGATGGTTTGGTTGCCTACTTTGGTGGACCAGAAACTGCTGGATTTGGTTTTGGACTTGGTGTAGAGCGCCTGCTTCTCATTCTTGAAAAGCAAGGTGTGGCCCTCCCTATCGAAAACGCCCTAGATGTTTATATCGCAGTTTTGGGCGAAGGGGCAAATGCCAAGGCCTTGGAGTTGGTACAAGCTCTTCGCCAACAAGGTTTCAAAGCAGAGCGTGATTACCTCAACCGTAAACTCAAAGCTCAGTTCAAGTCAGCCGATGTTTTTGCAGCTAAGACCCTCATCACCCTAGGAGAGAGTGAAGTCGAAAGCAGACAAGTAACGGTCAAGAACAACCAAACCCGAGAAGAAGTGCAAGTGTCACTTGAGACAATCAGCCAAAACTTCTCAGAAATCTTTGAAAAACTAGGATTTTAATTATTAAATATAATGGAATAAAAGAAGAGTATTTCTCATATTTTTAGAGGAGTAAATTGATATTGATAGATATTATTAGCATAATCTACAAGATTATTAGACCTATTGGAGAAAGTTATGAATACTAAAGACTATAACGGGATAAATATAAGAGATGAAATAAATAAAAAAATAAATGGATATAATAGAACGAGAGATAATCGAATTCATGCAAGCGAACGTTTATATTCTTATAGTAGTAAATGGGATACAGTGTTCTTTATTATGAATGTTATAGCAGTAAGTTTAGTAATTGGTTCTCTGATGAATATAGGCTCACATGTTGAAATATTTGTATCTAGTTGTTTTTCGTTATATACAGTTATTTTACAGTATTATTATAATTGTTTAAATTATAAGGAAAGAGCATTGAAATATCATTATCAACAATTAGAAATTGAAAAATATATTTTAGAATTAAAAGAACTACTTAGACTTGATAAGACCAATTCAGAACTAGAAGAGACATATAAAGTAATTTGGAATCGGTATATTTCAACTTTATCTGCTACGGAGAATCACTCTAAATTTGACGATGAAACAGTGATTTTTAATAAAGAAGGAAGTGGGAAGCGGCCTCGCGATTTTTCGGCGGATAACATTTTATATTATCTAAATATAGTGGTGATTATTTTGATTATTACACTTTATGTAGTAGATGTAGTAGGGACTATAATATGACAGAGGATGAAATTCTACAGTATGCATTTGACTATATCATGAGTGTAGCCAGAGAGAAGGTGTATAATTTACAATTTATTGCTATAATGAATTACTTTAAAATAAAGGATAATTTTCCTCGAATAGAGAATTATGGTTTGAATTATGAGGATTTTAGCAAAAAATACAAAAAATTCTGTGTAAGAGATTTTGTGTATAAGAAAGACTATTACTCTACCAGAGAGATGTATCTGATTGCTCCGTCATACTATCTTTATTATACTTTTAATGTTTTTAAATATTTTTATTATAATCAAGAATTTTTAAATTTTTCTCAAAAGAATATAAAAGTATTTTATTCGGGTGAATTATCCTTTGATAACCAAAATAAAATTTCAATAAATAGTAACTTTTCTAATTCTTATAAAAATTTTCAGCTTGAAAAAAGAAGTTTTATTGGTGGGAAGGCTTTAGTGATTGATATTCAGGACTTCTTTAAAAGTATTTCTACAGATAGACTTATTGAGATGTTAAATATCAAAAATAAAAATTGTTTTTGTAGACAAAGTATTGATAATTTAAAATTATTTTTTAATAATAATAATTTTGAAAGTTTACCCCAGTTGCATTATTCAATAGCTTCTTCAGTTCTATCACAATTCTATCTTATAGATTTTACTTGTGAAATGAACAGAATACTAATTAGAGAAAAATGTCAGGCTGTGAGGTTTGTTGACGACATGGTAATTAGTCTCCCTACGTATAAAAGATTGAAAAAAGTAAATGAAGTGCTGAATGAATTAAGTTATTTTTTATGGGAGAATCACCTCAATTTAAATTCTTCTAAAACTCAAATTCTTAAAAATAATGATTATAAAACTAATGTTGATATTATAGAAGATTCTTACTCTAATGAATCTAAGTCAAGCTATACTGTAAATAAAATAATTAATGATAAAGTAGATTGGTTATTAAAAAATCAGGCGGAAAATCTTATAAAATTTATTGAGGAATTAAGAAAATGTTTCTCGTCCAAAAGTGTGGATTTGAAAACATATCATAAATGTATAAAAAAGTATATATCTATAGACGGTGAGCATGCAACAAAAGTAATTAATCATTTAAATTACAGTAAAAAATGGAAAAATTTAGATAAAAAAATTCTAATTAAATTAATTGAGGACAATACATACATATTTTTCAATCCAATGCAATTTACAACATTTTTTCTGCTTATTTTTAAACATTTGAGGACATTGGGGTGTGAAAACCAATTTATTTTAGATAAATTTTTAAATGATTTAAAAAAGAAGAACCAACTCACTTTTCGAGAGGGGGTAATGACTATACAGTATTTCCTCCAAACGAAATATAATGATAAAGAATTGTTAGAAAAGATGAAAGATATAAATAAAAAATATGTTGAATTCTTAGATGAATTTTATAATGTATAGAATTAACGGAACGGATTTATAAAAAATTGTATCACAATGAAGTAGTTTAATTTATTTTAAAGGTCAAACTTGTATATTTAATTGATATCATTTCTATACTTGCAGGAGGAATTCACTGATTAACTCTTTTTGTTGCGACTGTATTCCACATTTTTATCAAGATGATGCAAATAACAATGCTAAGTCTTCATTCCAAATAGGAGGCCCATATGAAATTACTTAAAAACCTTGGCTGGTTTCTTCTAGCCATTCTATCCTTTTACTTTATCTATGGTCTGGTTCAGAGCATGGCGCTGTCAGCTCTTGGACTAGGGGCTTCAATCTTTGGAGTCTTACCACTTTATGTCGTCCTGTCAGGGGCCTATGTTTATGGAGTTTACAGATGGTATCAGACAGAAAAGGTTAGCATCCAGACGACGGTTTTTAATCGTTATATCTGGTTGCCTGCTCTGGTTTTGCTAGTGGCGATTACAGCCCAGTTCTTTTTACCAGATGATCCGTCGGTCAATCAACAAATTGTATCACAGCTGACAGTTGCTCAGCCTGTCTTTGGTTTCTTTATGGTAGTGGTCTTTGCTCCTCTGACGGAAGAACTTATCTTTAGAGGGATGTTAGCACGCTACCTCTTTCCTAAGCAGGACAATAGTAAACAAACTCTGATTTTTCTTCTGGTATCCAGTGTTCTGTTTACCTTGATTCATTTCCCAGGTGATGTGCAACAATTTTTTGTCTATTTTAGCCTTGGTTTTAGTTTGGGCTTGGCTTATATTAGCAGAAAAGGTCTGGTCTACAGTATTTCTCTCCACGCTTTAAATAATTTAGTCGGCTTTTTGATGATTCTCATGCTATAATAGAGTCAGGAGGTCACATGAAACGAGTAATTTTATTAGCAGTGATTCAAGCAGTCGTTCTATTTTTCATCATTGGGGGCTTAGCTTATGCCTTCAAGGGTGATTTCTTCTACAGCCATCTAGCAGTGGTCTTTGCCCCTATTGCCGGTATCTGGCGTTTTGGGACAGCTTACACAACAGAAATCGTCTTGCCTCGAAAGGCAGCTGAAATCGCTGAAAAGCGTAAAACAGGCAAAGATTCAAAATAAAAGAGTCCGGTGAACTTCATCGGATTTTTGTATGTGCGTCAATTTTTAGAGTCTTCACTTGATTTTTAAAGACTGGCAAACTTTTCTGATGATTTTCATGAAGAGCCTGCGCTTTTATGGTAAAATAGTAACAGAATAAAAGAGGAGAGAAACAATGAAACGTAGTATGT
Source organism: Streptococcus mitis (assembly GCF_946188695.1). Lineage (GTDB taxonomy): Bacteria > Bacillota > Bacilli > Lactobacillales > Streptococcaceae > Streptococcus > Streptococcus mitis_DF. Next base: position 7,675 of record NZ_CAMHWI010000019.1, read on the forward strand.
ATGCTGGTCGTGTTCGTGAGGAACACATCGGACAAGAAATAACCTTGAAAGGATGGGTTGGCCGTCGTCGTGACCTTGGTGGTTTGATCTTTATCGATCTTCGTGACCGTGAAGGAATCATGCAGTTGGTTATCAACCCTGAAAAAGTCTCTGCAGAGGTCATGGCAACAGCTGAAAGCCTTCGTAGCGAATTTGTTATCGAGGTGACTGGACAGGTCGCTGCGCGTGAGCAAGCCAATGATAAGTTGCCAACTGGTGCAGTTGAGTTAAACGTGACAGCTCTGACAGTGCTGAATACAGCTAAGACAACCCCATTTGAGATTAAGGATGGTATTGAGGCCAATGACGATACACGTTTGCGTTACCGTTACCTTGACCTTCGTCGCCCAGAAATGTTGGAAAATCTGAAACTTCGTGCTAAGGTGACCCACTCTATTCGTAACTACTTGGATGAGTTGGAATTTATCGACGTGGAGACACCATTCCTTTCTAAGTCAACGCCTGAAGGGGCGCGTGACTATTTGGTACCGTCTCGTGTTAATAAAGGGCATTTCTATGCGCTTCCTCAAAGTCCACAGATTACTAAGCAGTTGTTGATGAATGCTGGTTTTGACCGTTACTACCAAATCGTCAAATGTTTCCGTGACGAGGACTTACGTGGAGATCGCCAGCCTGAGTTTACCCAGGTCGACTTGGAAACATCTTTCCTTACTGAGCAAGAAATCCAAGATATCACAGAAGGTTTGATTGCGCGCGTGATGAAAGAAACTAAAGGCATCGAAGTGAAGCTTCCATTCCCTCGTATGAAATACGATGATGCGATGGCTCTTTACGGTTCTGACAAACCAGATACCCGTTTTGACATGTTGCTTCAGGACTTGACAGAAGTGGTCAAAGGTGTGGACTTTAAAGTCTTCTCAGAAGCACCTGCTGTGAAAGCCATTGTGGTCAAAGGAGCTGCGGACAACTATTCACGTAAAGACATTGACAAAATGACTGAAGTGGCCAAGCAATACGGTGCCAAAGGTCTTGCTTGGATCAAGGTAGTTGACGGAGAATTAAACGGACCAGTTGCCAAGTTCTTGACTGGCATCCAAGCAGATTTGACAGCAGCGCTTGCTCTTGAAGACAAGGACTTGGTTCTCTTTGTGGCAGATACGCTTGAAGTGGCTAATGCAACACTTGGGGCCCTTCGTGGACGCATTGCCAAAGAACTTGGTTTGATTGATAACGATAAATTCAACTTCCTTTGGGTAGTTGACTGGCCAATGTTTGAATGGTCTGAAGAAGAAGGCCGTTACATGAGTGCCCACCATCCATTCACCCTTCCACAGGAAGAAACTGTACACGAATTAGAAGGTGATTTGGCTAAGGTTCGTGCCATTGCTTATGATATCGTCTTAAACGGTTATGAGCTTGGTGGTGGTAGCCTCCGTATCAACCAAAAAGACCTTCAAGAACGCATGTTCAAGGCTCTTGGTTTCTCAGCTGAAGAAGCAAATGACCAGTTTGGATTCCTTCTTGAAGCCATGGACTATGGTTTCCCACCACACGGTGGTTTGGCTATCGGGCTTGACCGATTTGTTATGTTGCTTGCAGGAGAAGAAAATATCCGTGAAGTTATTGCCTTTCCTAAGAACAACAAGGCAACTGACCCAATGACCCAAGCTCCTTCAACAGTCGCTCTTAAACAACTAGAGGAACTTAGCTTACAAGTAGAAGAAGATGAAACAAGCAAAACGAATTAAGCGGTGGCGCTATTATCTGCGTCGCTTTGCTTATCAGATAAAAATTTTACGTGTCTTACAAAGCATCTCTCGGGAAAAATATGATGAGAAGATTTCGGCCTCTCTGGTCTATGGTTTTTTATCAGCAGTAGCGGTCAATTTCTTTTTCCAACCAGGGCATGTGTATTCGAGTGGTGCGACAGGTCTGGCACAGATTATCTCTGCCTTGAGTAATCACTGGTTTGGTTTTCATATTCCGATTTCGCTGACCTTCTACGCCATTAATTTTCCTTTGATGGTCTTGGCCTGGTATCAGATTGGCCATAAGTTCACTATTTTTACCTTTATCACGGTATCCATGAGTTCCTTCTTTATCCAGTTTGTCCCTGTGGCAACCTTGACGGAGGATCCTATTATCAATGCCCTTTTTGGGGGTGTTGTCATGGGCTTGGGGATTGGTTTTGCTCTTCGAAACAATATCTCCAGTGGTGGGACGGATATCGTCAGCCTAACCATTCGCAAGAAAACTGGTAAGAATGTCGGTAGTATTTCTTTCTTGGTAAATGGGACCATCATGCTGATAGCAGGCTTGACCTTTGGTTGGAAATACGCTCTCTACTCTATGATTACCATCTTTGTCTCTAGCCGTGTGACAGACGCTGTCTTTACCAAGCAAAAACGCATGCAGGCCATGATTGTGACCAATCATCCAGATAAAGTAATTGAGAAAATCCATAAAAAATTGCACCGCGGAGCAACCATGATCCACGATGCAGAAGGAACCTATAATCACGAGAGAAAGGCAGTTTTAATTACTGTCATTACACGTGCAGAGTTTAATGAATTTAAACAGATTATGAAACAGGTGGACCCAGGGGCCTTTGTCTCTGTATCGGAGAATGTTCATATTCTGGGACGATTCGTTGAAACAGAAAATTAGTGACCAAAAAAACCAGCGCGAGCTGGTTTTTATTTTTCGATAATCTTGTGGGCGATTAACTGACGGTAACAAATTTGTTTATTGCTCTTAGCATCGTTGATAATCTGAAGAATCGTTTCAAATGATGTTTGACCAAGTTCTAGGCTATTAATATCGACATAGGCTGCCAAGTTGAGCTTGGGATTGACTGAGTCGAAGCTGAGAACAGGGACATCCAGCTGGTGCTTAGCGATGTAGTCACAGACTCCTTCAGCTAGGAGGCTATCAGTTGTAATGATAGCATCAATCATAGGATCGTGTTTAAATAAACGCTTACTGAATTGATAGCCCTTTTCTTCTAGGAATTCGTTCGCAAAATAGGTCAAGTTACTATCAAGAGGCAGTTGGTACTGTTTGAGTGCTGACTCATAGCCTGTTAAACGGTCTTGTGTTACGAAGAGTCTCTTAGCCCCTCCAATAAAGGCAATTCGTTTGCAGCCTTTTTTGATGAAATATTCTGTCGCATCAAAACCAGCTTGGACATTGTCATTATCGACAAGTGGAATAAAGGGGGACAGAGATTTTCCTAGGATGAGGAAGGGGAACTGCTCATCAGCCACCAGTTTGACTAAAGGATCTTCCTCTTCAGCATAAAGGAAGATTAAACCGTCTACACGTTTACCATAGACCATTTGTGAGATGGCAGTAAGACGCTCCTTCTCATCTTTCCCTGTTGCTATCTGAATGGCATAGTGGTTTTCAGAGGCGACTTGAGAGATGCCACGTAGGACTGATGGAAAGAAAGGATTTTGATAGAAGGCGTCTGAGTCGTCAGGAAGCACCAAGCCGATAACTTGGGTATAACTGCTTACCAAGCTACGAGCGTTGAGGTTGGGATGGTAATTGAGCTCCTTCATAGCCTTGCGAACGCGTTTTTTTGTTTCGTCGCTAATGGTTGATTTATTTTGAATAACACGGGTTACGGTTGAAGGCGAAACACCAGCAGCCTTGGCCACGTCTTTAATCGTAACGGGCATAAAAATCTCCTATTTATGGTAATCTGGATCACGGAAATGCGTTTTATAAAAGATAGTGACCAGATATAGAACAAAAAGAATGTTTTGTACAGTAATCAGAGTTGTCATATTTTGGCCAAATAAGCCCAAAATAAGCGTAATCAGAGTTGGTAATCCTAAACAGTTCAAGATAAAATGGTAGCACTCTTTAAAGGTTCTAAATGAAAAGAGGCGTGATTTCTTAGTGATATAAAGGAGAAGACTAGCTCCTAGAGAGACGATAAAGAAATTCAAACCAAAGAGGAAGCTGGCACCGAGAACTAGGAAGAGACTGATATAGACACGATTTTGTTGGTACCAGTCTTTAGAAATCGCTTGGGTCAAGCTGTCTTTGCTTTTGAAACTCTCGGTCTGAATGGCTCGGTAAGAGATGCGAGTCAGTTCCTTATTTTCCTTGCTGATGATCAGTTCTTTTGTATCGAAATGTAGTTGCAAGTCCTTCGGTAAGTCTTTGCTTTGACTTGGACCAATCACAATAGAAGGCGCTTGATTGGTAGTTCCTGTATAAGTTAAGTCGCCATCAACAATTCTAGCATGCTCAGAGAGATCCTGGACAACCTCATCTGTCAATGGTTCATAGACATTATCGATAAAGGTTTCTAGCGGATAAGTCTCCTGTGAGCTGTTTTGGATGGCAATGGGTACCATAGACAAGCTGATAAGGAAGATACTGGTAAAGAGTAGTTGAAACCAGTTGAGCCCGAAACGTTTGGACAGGGGCTTACGAAATCCCCAAATACTTGAAAAATAGGAAAATGGATATGGAAGCATAGGTATCTTTCTAAAAGGTGTTTTCTATATGAGTATTATTATATAGAGAAATGTGCTTTATTTCAAGTCTAGGAGAGAAATTGCTTGTTGCAAGAATATTATTTACAGTCACAAGCTCCAAAATGAAAAAGGGTGGCGGGGATATATTATCCCTTGTCGCCACCACTTGTAAGTCCTGAAACAAAGTTCTTTTGTAGGAAGAAGAAGAGAATACAGATTGGAAGGGCGATGAGGATAGCACCTGCTGAGAAGTAGGCAATCTTCATGTTTTTCGCATTGTTAACGAAGGTTTGGAGACCTACGGCAACAGTAAAGTATTCTTTCTCACGAAGCAAGAAACTAGAGAGGATGTAGTCCCCGAAAGGTCCCATGAAGGCCCAGAGAGCTTGTACGGCAACCATTGGGCGAACAAGTGGAAGAACAATTTGCCAGAAGCGGCGGAAGTGTCCTGCACCGTCTAGTTTTGCAGATTCGTCTAGAGACATTGGCACTGTATCGAAGTAGCCTTTCATGAGCCAAGCATTCATCGGGATACCACCACCAACGTAGAGGAAGATGAGGAACCAGCTGTGGTTAAGGGCGTTCAACATAAGCGCCATAACGAAGAAGGCTGTCAAAGCGGCCATGGTTGGCACCATTTGGATAATCAAGAAGAAGACCAAACTTTGTTTACGAGCCAAGAAGTTGTAACGGCTGTATGCATAACCAGCAAGTACGATGATACTTGTTTGAACAGCCATAGTAATCAAGGCAATGATCAAAGTGTTGAGGTACCAAGTACCGTACAAGGTTTCAGAGAAGAGCCCTTGGAAGTTAGCAAAACTAAAGTCGACGTTGCTGTCTAGTTTAAAGGCTACTACGTTACCAGTCTTGAAGGCTGACATAATGGTAATCAAAAGTGGATAGATAATCACGATTGAGAGACCAATCAAGTAAAGGTATGTAAGGGTTTGAGTCAGTCTACGTTTGAGTTTAATTGAGTTATTCATCTTAGACGTCCTCCATATCAAATGCGTGTAGTTTCTTGAATGCGATCATAGAGATTGAGATGACAATGATAGAGATAATCAAGGTAACAGCTGCCGCCATTGAGTATTGAGGAGATGTACCTGTTGTCAAACGGTAGATCCATGAGATCAAGATATCGGTTGAACCAGCTCCACCACCGACACTACCAGGTCCTCCAGCATTGAAGAGGTACATGATAGAGAAGTTGTTAAAGTTGAAGGTGTATTGACTAATCAAAGTAGGTGCAGCAACAGCCAAGATCATTGGGAAAGTGATGTTGCGGAATTTTTGCCAAGCATTGGCACCGTCAATATAAGCTGCTTCGTAAAGGTCGTTAGGAATAGATTGCAAGATACCCAAGGTCAAAACGTAGATGTATGGGAATCCGAGCCAACCTTGCATCATAATCAAGGCAATTTTAGTCCAAGTTGGGTCTGTTTTCCAAGGAATAAGAGCCCCATCAAGGAAAGGAAGGAATTTAGACAAGATTGGCAATACTTGAGTGTTGATAGCTCCGACACTATCGTTAAACATGTTTGAGAATGTCAAGATAGTGATGAAGGCTGGAACAGCCCAAGGAAGAAGGAAAATAACACCGAAGATACGTTTTCCTTTGATAAATGGTTGGTTAGCAATGATAGCTGTGAAGATACCGATGACGATTTGTAAAGTAGAAGCTGCCAAAGCCCAGATGATAGTCCAAGAAAGAACGGCACCGAAGGCAGAACGGAAGGTACTCAAACTCCAGATGTTCGTAAAGTTGGTCAAACCAACCCAGTCCAACAATTTGTTTGGTGGCAAGTGTTGGAAGTCATAGTTAGTAAAGGCGATCATCAAGGTTACGATAACTGGGAAGATAATCGCAAAGGTCATGGCAACATAAGATGGAATGATCAAGAGGTAAGGGAAGCCATTTTCATAAATCCCTTTGATCATGTCTTTGAGGGTACGTGGAACTGGAATTCCATTGTTAATGCGTTTTGCAATTGTATGTGCATCTTTGATATTTGAGAAATAAAAGAGTACATAAACGACTACAAAGATTAAATGGAAGGCACCACGAATCAGCATAAAGAGGGAATTATCACGACCTGGTTTGTCACCAAGAGTGATGAGATTGCTCAATTCAGGGGCTGCAAGTGATAGGAAGTAAAGAACAAATACAAGGGTTACACCAAGGAAGATAAAACCTTTGGCTTTTTGTTTATTGTAAATCTGTCCTAACCCAGGAATGATAGACAGCAGGGCTGCTTTACTAGGTTGTTGCTTTTCCATAATAACTCCTTTCATAGGATACTGGTTTTTAGATAAAACCTAAACTATTTATGTTTCTATTGATAAATTCAAAGGGGGATTTGATTTCCACCCCCCTTGAACAAATTTTTTATTCACCGAATTTTTGTTTGATTGTTTCTTTGATCAATGTTACAGCATCGTTAGCAGCTGTTTTAGCATCTTTCTTACCGCTTACAGAGTCAAAGAGCATGTTAGCAGCTGGTTCCCAAACTGCAGACATTTGAGAGATGTTTGGCATTGGTTGAGCGTTCTTGAACTGTTTGATAACAGCTGTTGTCAACTCATCGTTTTTACCTTCTGCATAAGTACGAGCTTCAGTGTTAGCTGGGATTTCGTTAGTTGCATCGTAGAAGGCTTTTTGTTGTTCAGTTGAAACAAGGAAGTCTACAAATTTTTGTGCGCCTTCAAGGTTCTTAGTGCTTGATGGGATAATCCAAGCTTTACCACCACCGAATGCTGCGTAATCTTTTCCGTTTGGAAGAGTTGGGATAGTTGCAACACCGTAGTTTACTTTAGCGTCTTTGAAGGCTTTAGCTTTCCAAGGTCCATCGATGATAGCAGCTGTTTTACCTTCTTGGAATTGAGTTTGGATTAAGTTTCCAGCAGCTGTACCATCTTGCATACCTTTAGGCCATTTTTCATACCAAGATTTAGCGTAGTTGATACCTGCGATAGAACCGTCGTTTGCAAGACCGATATCTTTAGCATCTTTACCGTTTTGTCCGAATACGTAAGCACCGTTACCAGCAAGAAGTCCGTATGCGTAGTAGAAGTTTGTCCAGTCAGCTAGGAAAGCAGAAGTTTTTCCATCTTCTCCAGCGAAGGCATATTTGCTATCTTTAGCAAGGTTTTCTAAGTCAGCAAAAGTTTTTGGAGCTTCTTTTACCAAGTCTTTGTTGTAGTACATAACAAGTGACTCGATAACGGCAGGAGCACCGTAAACTTTACCGTCAGCAGCTGTTACAAGAGATTTAGTTTTATCATCTGTTTTAGCGCCGTCGCTCAATTTAACTTCTGAAAGTTGTCCGTCAGTACCAAGGCTACCTACACGGTCGTATGGAGCCATCATAACGTCAGCAGCTTGACCTGATTGGTTGTCAAGAGAAAGTTTGTCAAGACCACCAAGTTGGTCACCAGATTTGATGTTAACTTTTGTTCCTGATTCTTTTTCATAAGCCTTAGCAACTGTTTCAGCATAAGCTTTGTATTGGTCTTCGACGTAAAGAGTGATTTCTTTCGCTTCAGATGAACCAGAATCAGCAGGCTTATCAGCAGTTTTGCTTCCGCAAGCTACCAAAAGCAAGCTAGCAAGTGTAGCAGTTCCAAGCACAGCAGCGCTCTTCATGAATTTAGATGACATAGTGTATTCCTCCTAAAGAATAACAAATTTTATAATGAGGAAACGCAAACGTTTTCCTTTATGGGACTAGTATAGCACAAATAGAAAACGGTTGCAAGTGTTTTTTGTAAAAATTTTTAAAAAATTTCACGAAAAGGGTAAGCGTTTTATTTGTTTATAATAGAAGAAAAGTCAGAAAATATATTTTCATGCTTTTACTGAAATTATTTAGGGAAACGATTGCCTAGATTTTGAACAAAAAATAAATTGCTCTAGACCAAAAGTAAGCTAAGTTGAGCCTTCTATTTGTAGTTGAAGAAGATTTTGCAAATAGAAAAGAAGAAATGTATATGTATACATAAATAAGGACAAGTTTTTTTAAAAAATAATCAAAAAGTTTTTTTAAAACCGCTTGCAATTCTTCCAAAAATGAAGTATACTTATATTAACGCAAACGTTTGCGCCCAAAAATGAAAAATTAAACTACAAATACACGAGGTGTTGTTTATGAAAAAACGTCAAAGTGGTGTGTTGATGCACATCTCTTCTCTCCCAGGAGCCTACGGAATCGGGTCATTTGGTCAAAGTGCTTACGACTTCGTTGATTTCTTGGTCCGTACAAAACAACGTTACTGGCAAATCCTTCCATTAGGAACAACTAGTTACGGAGATTCTCCTTACCAATCTTTCTCAGCCTTCGCAGGAAACACTCATTTTATCGATTTGGATATCTTGGTGGAGCAAGGTTTGTTGGAAGCAAGTGACCTTGAAGGAGTTGACTTTGGTAGCGATGCGTCTGAAGTTGACTATGCTAAGATTTACTATGCACGTCGTCCTCTTTTAGAAAAAGCGGTGAAACGTTTCTTTGAAGTCGGAGATGTTAAAGATTTTGAGAAATTTGCTCAAGACAACCAATCATGGCTTGAGCTCTTTGCTGAGTATATGGCTATCAAAGAGCATTTTGAAAATCTTGCTTGGACTGAATGGCCAGATGCTGATGCTCGCGTTCGTAAAGCTTCAGCGCTTGAAAGCTATCGTGAGCAATTGGCAGACAAGTTGGTTTACCACCGTGTGACTCAATACTTCTTCTTCCAACAATGGTTGAAATTGAAAGCTTACGCTAACGACAATCACATCGAAATCGTTGGGGACATGCCAATCTACGTAGCGGAAGATTCAAGCGATATGTGGGCAAATCCACATCTCTTCAAGACAGATGTCAACGGTAAGGCTACTTGCATCGCAGGATGCCCACCAGATGAGTTTTCTGCAACTGGTCAGCTTTGGGGTAACCCAATCTATGACTGGGAAGCAATGGACAAAGATGGTTACAAATGGTGGATTGAACGCTTGCGTGAAAGCTTCAAAATCTACGATATCGTTCGTATCGACCACTTCCGTGGTTTCGAATCTTACTGGGAAATCCCTGCTGGTTCCGATACAGCAGCACCTGGTGAGTGGGTGAAAGGTCCGGGATACAAGCTTTTTGCAGCCGTTAAGGAAGAACTTGGTGAGCTAAATATCATCGCTGAAGATCTTGGCTTCATGACTGATGAAGTTATCGAATTGCGTGAACGTACTGGCTTCCCAGGAATGAAGATTCTTCAATTTGCCTTCAACCCAGAAGACGAAAGCATCGATAGCCCACATTTGGCACCTGCTAACTCAGTTATGTACACAGGAACTCACGATAACAACACGGTCCTTGGTTGGTACCGTAACGAGATCGATGATGCGACTCGTGAGTACATGGCTCGCTACACTAACCGTAAAGAATACGAAACAGTTCCCCACGCTATGCTTCGTACAGTCTTTTCATCAGTTAGCTTCATGGCAATTGCAACTATGCAAGATTTGCTAGAATTGGATGAGACAGCTCGTATGAACTTCCCATCTACCCTTGGTGGAAACTGGTCTTGGCGTATGACTGAAGAGCAATTGACACCAGCTGTCGAGGAAGGTTTGCTTGACTTGACAACAATCTATCGACGAATTAATGAAAATTTGGTAGAATTAAAGAAATAAAACAATATCAGGAGACACCTTAAACATGTTATCACTACAAGAATTTGTACAAAATCGTTACAATAAAACCATTGCAGAATGTAGCAATGAAGAGCTTTACCTTGCTCTTCTTAACTACAGCAAGCTTGCAAGCAGCCAAAAACCAGTCAACACTGGTAAAAAGAAAGTTTACTATATCTCAGCTGAGTTCTTGATTGGTAAACTCTTGTCAAACAACTTGATTAACCTTGGTCTTTACGACGATGTCAAAAAAGAACTTGCTGCTGCAGGTAAAGACTTGATCGAAGTCGAAGAAGTTGAATTGGAACCATCTCTTGGTAATGGTGGTTTGGGACGTTTGGCTGCCTGCTTTATCGACTCAATTGCTACTCTTGGTTTGAATGGTGACGGTGTTGGTCTAAACTACCACTTTGGTCTTTTCCAACAAGTTCTTAAAAACAACCAACAAGAAACAATTCCAAATGCATGGTTGACAGAGCAAAACTGGTTGGTTCGCTCAAGTCGTAGCTACAAAGTACCATTTGCAGACTTTACTTTGACATCAACTCTTTACGATATTGATGTTACTGGTTATGAAACAGCAACTAAAAACCGCTTGCGTTTGTTTGACTTGGATTCAGTTGATTCTTCTATTATTAAAGATGGTATCAACTTTGACAAGACAGATATCGCTCGCAACTTGACTCTCTTCCTTTACCCAGATGATAGTGACCGTCAAGGTGAATTGCTCCGTATCTTCCAACAATACTTCATGGTTTCAAATGGTGCACAATTGATCATCGACGAAGCAATCGAAAAAGGAAGCAACTTGCATGACCTTGCTGATTATGCCGTTGTACAAATCAACGATACTCACCCATCAATGGTTATCCCTGAATTAATCCGTCTTTTGACTGCACGTGGTATCGAGCTTGACGAAGCAATCTCAATCGTTCGTAGCATGACTGCCTACACTAACCACACAATCCTTGCTGAAGCCCTTGAAAAATGGCCTCTTGAATTCTTGCAAGAAGTGGTTCCTCACTTGGTACCAATCATCGAAGAATTGGACCGTCGCGTGAAAGCAGAATACAAAGATCCAGCTGTTCAAATTATCGATGAGAGCGGACGTGTTCACATGGCCCACATGGATATCCACTACGGATACAGCGTTAACGGGGTAGCAGCACTTCATACTGAAATCTTGAAGAACTCTGAGTTGAAAGCCTTCTACGACCTTTACCCAGAAAAATTCAATAACAAAACAAACGGTATCACTTTCCGTCGTTGGCTCATGCATGCTAACCCAAGACTATCTCACTACTTGGATGAGATTCTTGGAGAAGGTTGGCACCATGAAGCAGATGAACTTGAAAAACTTTTGTCTTATGAAGACAAAGCAGCTGTCAAAGAAAAATTGGAAAGCATCAAGGCTCACAACAAACGTAAATTGGCTCGCCACTTGAAAGAACACCAAGGTGTGGAAATCAATCCAAACTCTATCTTTGATATCCAAATCAAACGTCTTCACGAGTACAAACGCCAACAAATGAACGCCTTGTACGTGATCCACAAATATCTTGACATCAAAGCTGGTAACATTCCTGCTCGTCCAATCACAATCTTATTTGGTGGTAAAGCAGCTCCAGCCTACACAATCGCTCAAGACATCATCCACTTGATTCTTTGCATGTCAGAAGTTATTGCTAACGATCCAGCAGTTGCTCCACACTTGCAAGTTGTTATGGTTGAAAACTACAACGTTACTGCAGCAAGCTTCCTTATCCCAGCATGTGATATCTCAGAACAAATCTCACTTGCTTCTAAAGAAGCTTCAGGTACTGGTAACATGAAATTCATGTTGAACGGAGCTTTGACTCTTGGTACTATGGACGGTGCTAACGTGGAAATCGCTGAGTTGGTTGGCGACGAAAACATCTACATCTTTGGTGAAGATTCAGAAACTGTTATCGACCTTTACGCAAAAGCAGCTTACAAATCAAGCGAATTCTACGCTCGTGAAGCTATCAAACCATTGGTTGACTTCATCGTTAGCGATGCAGTTCTTGCAGCTGGAAACAAAGAGCGCTTGGAACGTCTTTACAATGAATTGATTAACAAAGACTGGTTCATGACTCTTCTTGACTTGGAAGACTACATCAAAGTCAAAGAGCAAATGTTGGCTGACTACGAAGACCGTGACGCATGGTTGGACAAAGTTATCGTTAACATTTCTAAAGCAGGATTCTTCTCATCTGACCGTACAATCGCTCAGTATAACGAAGATATCTGGCACTTGAACTAAGATACAAGTTTATACTAATACATTTTGTAAAAAAGCGAGTTTCGATTGAAATTCGCTTTTTTGCCTCTTTATTTGAATGCTGTGGATTTGGATCAATTTTGTCTAAAAATAGGGAAATCCTAGATACAGTGAAGGCTTTAAATGCTGGTTTTTACTGTCTTCAACCTCATGTTTCTTCTTAGTTGATTACCTCATATTCCTTGTATTCGCTTACATAAAGTATTATAATATGATTGTAGGAAAGAAGGTGTTTTTATGTGGAAAAAATATTTTTCAAAATATAGATGGACTGATTTATTTTGGATTTTATTTATCATTTTGACCTGCCTCTATATAGGTAATCACGATTTGTTTCCTCTCAATCATCAAGAAATCTCTCTTCGAGGTAGTTTCTGGGGGTCTGTACTTGCTTTATATCAATTGCTATTTATTGATAAATTTGTTATTTCAAATCGAAAATAAATATGAGGTATATGCCTGACTGCCTACTTTTAAGATTTATTTTGGAGGGAAGATTTTGTCTCTGTTATTTATTATTTTAAATTTATCTATTTTGTACAAGATCTATTCTTTGAGGCGGGAGAAATCGAAATACTTGATTTATACGGCCTATATCATATTTGGGGCAAATGTAGTATATGGTATTCAATGGTTATTAAAAGAACTGGTTTCAAAGATTTCCACTTAATGTGTATAGAAACTCCAGTGATTTTTGCATAACAAAACGCATAAGATTAAGGTTTTTGTACCTGTTCTTATGCGTTTTTGTAATATTGAAGATTTTCGGTAAGTTTTGTACCTTTGGGGAGTCTGGTTCAGAATGCTTTCCCAACCAGAATCTCTGCTTCAATGGTAATCTCTGTCAATTGGCTCCAGTCAATCTTGCTCTGGTCGATGTGAAAGAGGAGAGGAGTCATACTGAGTAGGGCTTGGAGCTGATCTGCTGTGATAGTTTTAGTCAGAGAGGCCGTTTGGTTAGATAGGATGGTAAAGTGTTCCTGGAAATGCTCCTTGATATCTTGATTAGAATAATCCTTGTTTGTCAGCTGGTCCTGTACTCTTTGACGGATTTCTTTGAGGTGATTTTTAGTTGGAATAACCTTTATCAAGATACCGTCTTTGGATAAAACGCGACGAAATTCTCCATAGTTGGCAGGCGAAAAGATATCAAGCAGAATGTCCATGCTGGCGTCTTTTATAGGGAGACGAGCTAGGTCGCCAACGAACCAATTGACTGCCCAGTTGGGTTCGCTCTTGGCAGCGATTTGGACAGAATCTTTGGAAATATCAAAGGCATAGAAGGTTTTTTCAGGGTGATTTTCTTGAAGTTTACGAGAATAAAAGCCTTCGCCACAGCCAATATCTAAGACTGTGGTGCTAGTTTCTGAATTTGCTAACAAGTCAGATATAGTCTCTAAGATAGCCTGATAAAAGCCGGCTTCTAGGATTTGTTGACGGTTTTGAAAGTTTTCCTTGTCGTAGTTAGCAGATTGCTTGATTTGAGGTGCCAGATTGACATAGCCAAATTTAGCCAAGTCAAAAGAATGGCGATTGCTACATTTGAGGCTGCTCTCTACCAGAGCTAGATTTTCTTGGCAGATAGGACAGGCAAAGGCAGTTGCAGAAGCAAAACGCTGGAGTTTGGGTTTGAGATTTGTATTCATAGTTTAAGTGTATCAAAAGAGGCAAATGAAAGCAACTTTAGGAATAAGTAGATGGGAGATTCAGTAGAAATAAAACTAATTCTCCAATTTATAGAATGAAATTGCTTTTATATCTAAATTGCTATATAATAATGATAAGGAGGAAATAAGTATGTTAAAAGAAGTACTAACCGTTGCAAAAGTTGCGAAAAAATCATCACTCTTTTTGGGTGGTGTCGCATTTGGTACCCTTGGTTTGAAAATCTTGGCAAGTAAGGAAGCTAAAAAAGGTTATTCTAAAGCTTTGGCTAAGGCTTACAAGTTGAAAGACGGGCTAGATGCATCTGTTTCTGTTGTGAAACAACATGGAGACGATGTCTTGCAAGATGCCAAATATTTGTACGAGCAAGAGAAAAAAGAAGAGCAATTAGATAGCCTTATAGGAGAATAATATGTCTTTTAAAGTGCTATATAGAGGATATCAACATATCCGACTATCATCTTCTTTTTCGCTTACCTTGGATATTCAAGACTATCTTCGTTCCTTGGCGAGAGATGAGAAGGGAATTGAGTCTATCCAGTTTTACATGGATCAACAGCACTTTACTCTACGCATAAAAGAAGGCTTTTCTGTATTAGATAATGCAGAAGCCTTTTTAAAAAGAATTGATAAAGGGAAGGTTTCTGAGTTGATGACTCTTCCTGTTCGTAGAGAAGAGAGTGCCTATTCTATCGTTTCAGGTGCAGCGATTAAGCGTGTGCTTTTTCGTAGTCTTGTACCGTCTCCTATTCGCTATATATGGACTTGTTATCAGGCTTTTGGATATGTTAAAGAAGCCTATCAAACACTAGCGCGTAAGGAACTAACGATGGAAGTCTTGGACTGTTCGGCTATTTTATTGTCTTTGTTTATGAACCAATCCAAGACTGCCAGCAACATCATGTTTATGCTTGATTTGGGGAATCATTTAGATCAGTGGTCCTTGAAAAAAACTGCAACAGATTTAGAACAGAGTCTTCTTGCAAAAGAAAGCGATGTATTCTTGGTACAGGGCGATACGGTCGTTAGTATCAAGAGTTCCGCTGTTCAAATAGGAGATGTCTTGGTCCTATCTCAAGGAAATGAAATTCTGTTTGATGGACAAGTAGTTTCAGGTTTAGGTATGGTCAACGAAAGTTCCTTGACGGGAGAGAGTTTTCCGGTTGAAAAAAGAGAGTCTGACTTGGTTTGTGCAAACACAGTCTTGGAGACTGGGGAGCTACGCATTCGTGTAACCGATAATCAGATGAACAGCCGTATTTTACAGCTGATTGAGTTGATGAAGAAATCTGAAGAAAATAAGAAAACGAAACAACGCTATTTCATCAAGATGGCGGACAAGGTCGTCAAATATAATTTCTTGGGGGCTGGGCTGACTTACCTATTAACAGGTTCTTTTTCTAAGGCTATTTCATTCCTATTGGTTGATTTCTCCTGCGCTTTGAAAATCTCTACTCCTGTAGCTTATTTGACAGCTATCAAAGAGGGGTTGAACCGTGAAATGGTGATTAAGGATGGAGATGTTCTAGAGAAATATCTGGAAGTTGATACTTTCTTGTTTGATAAGACAGGAACAATCACAACTAGCTATCCTATAGTTGAAAAGGTGTTACCTTTTAGGGACTATAGCGAGGAAGATATTCTCAGAATCAGTGCCTGTCTTGAGGAACACATTTATCATCCTATTGCTAATGCCATTGTCAAGCAAGCTGAGATAGAGGGGATTGAACATGAGGAAATGCATGGGAAACTCCAATATATCGCAAGTAAGGGAATCAAATCCCATATAGATGGGCAACCAGTTGTTATTGGGAATTATGTCTTGATGCAGGATGAGCAGATTCATATTAGTTTGGAACAACATGCTTTGATCGAAGAGTACAAGAATCACTACAATCTCTTATTCTTAGCCTACCAGAATGAATTGATTGGAATGTTCTGCATTCATACTCCTTTGAGAAAAGAAGCAAAAGCGGCCTTGGAGAAACTTAAGGCACAAGGGAAAAAATTGATTCTGGCAACAGGGGACACCTTGGTTAGAACAGAGGAATTAGTCAAAGATTTGCCCTTTGATCAGGTCTATACAGACTTGAAACCTGATGGGAAATTTGAGTTAGTAGAGGAACTGCAGAAAGCAGGTCATACTATTTTGATGGTTGGAGATGGGTTGAATGACTCAGCGGCTCTAACCCTATCAGATATCGGTGTGGTGATGAATGAGAGCGCAGATATTTCTAAGCAGATGAGTGATATCTTATTGTTAGATAATCGTTTGGATTTCTTCCAAGAGTTGGATTCGCTATCATCATCTTTGCAAATACTCATCAAGAAGAATATTCAAGATACCGTTGTCGTAAATAGTAGTTTGATTGGCTTTGGCTTGTTTAATTGGCTCAGCCCTTCAAATCTTTCTATCTTACATAATCTAACAACCTTACGCATAGTCCTGCGTAGCCTGTCTATTAAGGCTAGATAGATGTGGTTATCAACAACAAAAAGGAGTTACCTTTCTCGAGGTTAACTCCTTTTTTTATAGGTAAATGTTGAACAGTTTAGTAAGTCAATACAAAGTATTTTTTCTTACCGCGACGGATAACAGTTAGTTCGTTCTCTAACTTATCTGCGTCAGTCAAGACATAGTCAAGGTCTTGGATACGGTCACCGTTTACGTAGATAGCTCCGTTTTGGACGTCTTCACGGGCTTGGCGTTTTGAGTTAACCACACCAGATGAAACGAGCAGTTCCACGATATTGTGGTTTTCATCTGCTTGAACTTGGTAGTTTGGCACTCCACGAAGTCCTTGTTTGAGTTCTTTGACAGAAAGGTTTTTAATGTTTCCTGCAAAGAGTTGCTCAGTGATGTTAAGGGCTTCTTTGTAGGCTTCTTCTCCGTGAACAAGTGTGACCACTTCACGAGCCAATACTTTTTGAGCCAAGCGTTCGTGTGGAGCGGCTTCAAACTGTTTGCGGATTTCTTCAATCTCATCAAGTGACAAGAAAGTAAAGATTTTCAAGAAGCGAACAGCGTCAGCGTCCATAACATTCATCCAGAATTGGTACATTTCGTATGGAGAAGTCTTTTCAGGATTGAGCCAGACTGCGTTTCCTTCTGATTTACCAAATTTCTTACCAGTTGCATCTGTAATCAATGGAACAGTGATAACGTGACCAGTTTTGTCAGACTTACGACGAAGCAATTCGGTACCAGCTGTCATATTTCCCCACTGGTCAGAACCACCGATTTGAAGCGTTACATTGTGGTCTTGGTTAAGAACGAAGAAGTCGTAACCTTGCATGATTTGGTAGGCAAACTCAGTGTAAGAAATCCCTGTTTCGATCCGTTTTTTCACAGATTCTTTGCTCATCATGTAGTTGACAGTAAAGTATTTTCCGATATCACGGAGGAAGTCAATGAAGCTGATGCTGCCAAACCAGTCGTAGTTGTTGACCATGACAGCTTTATTTTCGCCATTTTCAAAGTCAAGAAAACGAGAAAGTTGTCCTTGGATAGACTTGACCCAGCCATTTACTGTGTCTTTTGTTTGGAGACTACGTTCAGCATCTTTGAAGGACGGATCTCCGATGAGACCTGTAGCACCGCCAACGAGCGCATAAGGTTTGTGACCTGCTAGTTGCAAGCGACGACTTGTCAAGATTGCGACAAGGTGGCCTAGGTGAAGGCTGTCAGCAGTTGGATCGTAGCCAGTATAATAAGAAACTTGACCTTCTTCTAGGGCTTTACGCAAAGCTTCTTCATCAGTCGTTTGAAAAATCAAACCACGCTCTTTTAGCTCATCAAAAATGTGCATGTGTCTTTTCTCCTTTTTAAAATTATTGTTTCTAACTATTGTATCACAAACTTGGGCAATAGCCTAGCAGAATAGGGAAGAAAGTGGCTATTTTATTGAAAGTTTACCTTTTGTGGTATAATAGATAGAGTGAGGAAATCCATGCAAAATCAATTAAATGAATTAAAACGAAAAATGCTGGAATTTTTCCAGCAAAAAAATAAAAAATCAGCTAGCCCTGGCAAGAAAGGCTCAAGTGTCCAAAAATCTAAATCCTTAGAGAAACCAGCCATTTTTCCAGCTATTTTACTGAGTATAAAAGCTTTATTTAACTTACTCTTTGTGCTCGGTTTTCTAGGAGGAATGTTGGGAGCTGGGATTGCTTTGGGGTACGGGGTGGCCTTGTTTGACAAGGTACGGGTACCTCAGACAGAAGAATTGGTACATCAGGTCAAGGACATCTCTTCTATTTCAGAGATTACTTATGCGGATGGGACGGTGATTGCTTCCATAGAGAGTGATTTGTTGCGCACTTCTATCTCATCTGAGCAAATTTCGGAAAATCTGAAGAAGGCTATCATTGCGACGGAAGACGAACACTTTAAAGAACATAAGGGTGTAGTGCCCAAGGCGGTGATTCGTGCGACCTTGGGGAAATTTGTAGGTTTGGGTTCCTCAAGTGGGGGGTCAACCTTGACCCAGCAACTGATTAAACAGCAGGTGGTTGGGGATGCGCCGACCTTGGCTCGTAAGGCGACAGAGATTGTGGATGCTCTTGCCTTGGAACGCGCCATGAATAAGGATGAGATTTTAACGACCTATCTCAATGTGGCTCCGTTTGGCCGAAATAATAAGGGGCAGAATATTGCAGGAGCTCAGCAGGCGGCTGAGGGGATTTTCGGTGTAGATGCCAGCCAGTTGACTGTTCCTCAAGCAGCATTTTTAGCAGGACTTCCACAGAGTCCCATTACCTATTCTCCTTATGAAAATACTGGGGAGTTGAAGAGTGATGAAGACTTAGAAATTGGCTTGAGACGGGCTAAGGCAGTTCTTTATAGTATGTATCGCACAGGTGCCTTAAGCAAAGACGAGTATTCTCAATATAAGGATTACAATCTTAAACAGGACTTTTTACCATCGGGCACGGTTGCAGGAATTTCACGAGACTATTTATACTTTACAACTTTGGCAGAAGCTCAAGAACGTATGTATGATTATCTAGCTCAGAGAGACAATGTCTCCGCTAAGGAGTTGAAAAATGAGGCAACTCAGAAGTTTTATCGCGACTTGGCAGCCAAGGAAATTGAAAATGGTGGTTATAAGATTACTACTACCATAGACCAGAAAATTCATTCTGCCATGCAAAGTGCGGTTGCTGACTATGGCTATCTTTTAGACGATGGAACAGGTCGTGTAGAAGTAGGGAATGTATTGATGGACAACCAAACAGGTGCTATTCTAGGCTTTGTAGGTGGCCGCAATTATCAAGAAAATCAAAATAATCATGCCTTTGATACCAAGCGCTCACCAGCTTCTACTACCAAACCTTTGCTGGCCTACGGTATTGCTATTGACCAGGGCTTGATGGGAAGCGAAACGATTCTATCTAACTATCCAACAAACTTTGCCAATGGCAATCCGATTATGTATGCTAATAGCAAGGGAACAGGAATGATGACCTTGGGAGAAGCTCTGAACTATTCATGGAATATTCCGGCTTACTGGACCTATCGTATGCTCCGTGAAAAGGGTGTTGATGTCAAGGGTTATATGGAAAAGATGGGTTACGAGATTCCTGAGTACGGTATTGAGAGCCTGCCAATGGGGGGTGGTATTGAAGTCACAGTTGCCCAGCATACCAATGGCTATCAGACCCTAGCAAATAATGGTCTATATCATAAAAAACATGTAATTTCTAAAATTGAAGCAGCAGATGGTAGAGTGGTGTATGAATATCAGGATAAACCGGTTCAAGTCTATTCAAAAGCTACTGCGACAATTATGCAGGGCTTGTTGCGAGAAGTTCTATCCTCTCGTGTGACAACAACCTTCAAGACGAATCTGACTTCTTTAAATCCTAATCTGGCTAATGCAGATTGGATTGGGAAGACTGGTACAACCAACCAAGATGAAAATATGTGGCTCATGCTTTCGACACCTAGATTAACCCTAGGTGGCTGGATTGGGCATGATGATAATCATTCACTGTCACGTAGAGCAGGTTATTCCAATAACTCTAATTACATGGCTCATCTGGTAAATGCGATTCAGCAAGCCTCCCCAAACATTTGGGGGAACGAGCGCTTCGCTTTAGATCCTAGTGTCGTAAAATCCGAAGTCTTGAAATCAACAGGTCAAAAACCAGGGAAGGTTTCTGTTGAAGGAAAAGAGGTAGAGGTCACAGGTTCGACTGTTACCAGCTATTGGGCTAATAAGGCAGGAGCGCCAACGACCAGTTATCGCTTTGCTATTGGTGGAAGTGATGCGGATTATCAGAATGCTTGGTCTAGCATTGTGGGGAGTCTACCAACTCCATCAAGCTCCAGCAGTTCAAGTGGTAGTTCTAGCGATAGCAGTAACTCAAGTGCTACACGACCTTCTTCTTCAAGGACGAGACGATAAGTTCTATAAACTGTGCTAAATGAAGTGGCTAATCAATTGATTGCCACTTTTTTCTTTTTTCCTTTCGTGTTACAATAAAGGTATGAATCAGTATCAGAAAAAGATTATTAAAGGAACCATTTATTCGCTTCTATCCGGTTTAATATGGGGAATCTGTGGAATTTTAGGAGAATATTTCTTTACTCATTATCAAGTGTCCTCTGGCTGGATTACCTCTATGCGTTTGACACTGGCAGGGAGTCTTGTGCTCATTTGGTCAGCAATGCAATTAAAATCGCAAGTGTTAGATATCTGGCGAGACAAGAAAAATTACCTTCCCTTTCTAGCATATGCTATTTTAGGGATTTTTTCAGTTCAGTATTTTTTCTATCTCTGTGTAGAATACTCAAATGCAGCGACAGCAACTATTTTACAGTTTATTAGCCCTGTCTTTATCCTCTTTTACAATCGCTTGGTTTATCAAAAACGAGCGTCAAAAAGTGCTATTTTCTATGTTTTGATTGCCATGCTGGGCGTGTGCTTGATGGCGACAAAAGGCGATCTCTCTCAGTTATCCATGACGCCACTAGCCCTTATAACAGGTCTGTTGAGTGCCATGGGGGTCATGTTTAATGTTATCTTGCCCCAACCTTTCGCGAAGCGCTATGGTTTTGTACCCACGGTTGGGTGGGGGATGATTTTGGCAGGTTTGTTTAGCAATGTCCTTTCGCCGGTTTATCAGCTTTCCTTTACTCTGGATATTTGGAGTATCTTGATTTGCCTCATTATCGCTTTTTTCGGGACGGCTTTTGCCTTTTTCATTTCCATGAAGGCTGTGTCCTTGGTTTCTCCTTTGGTGGTTTCCGTTATCAGCGCCAGTGAACCTCTGTCTTCTGCCCTTTTGAGTGTTTTGTTTTTAGGCTTGGTAGTGGATTGGTCCCTTCTTCTAGCTATGGGCCTGATTATTTTACCTATGATTTTCTTATCTATAGAAGAAGCGAAAGAAAGTAAATAAAAAGTCTTTTCTTAATTCTAAAAGTGTGCTATACTAGAATAGTCAATAAAACACGGGGAGATAGTTGTGAAGAGTGTTTTTAGGTTGTATCGGTAGGGGCTTGCTTTTACCGACAGCACGTTTTATCTCACATCCCTAAAAATCATACCTAAAAACAAACAAAAAGGCTTCAAATTTGAGGCCTTTTTTGGTAGAATAGGTATCATTAAAATGAACTAGGAGGCGCCTATGACTGCCACAAAAATGAACGCACAAGAAATTATCCAATTTATCGCCAATGCTGAAAAGAAAACCAGTGTTAAAGTAACCTTTGAGGGACAACTCGCAACTGCTGTACCTGGATCTGTTGTCAAACTAGGGAATGTACTATTTGGAGACTGGAAAGATGTTGCTCCTCTTCTCGATGGTTTGGTAGAAAATCAAGACTATGTTGTTGAGCAAGATGCTCGCAATTCTGCAGTTCCTTTGCTAGATAAACGTGCTATCAACGCTCGTATCGAACCAGGTGCTATTATCCGTGATCAGGTTGAAATTGGTGACAATGCTGTTATCATGATGGGAGCAGTTATCAATATCGGTGCTGAAATTGGTGCAGGAACTATGATTGACATGGGTGCTATCCTTGGTGGCCGTGCTATCGTGGGGAAAAACAGTCACGTTGGTGCAGGTGCCGTTCTTGCAGGTGTGATTGAGCCAGCTAGCGCAGAACCAGTCCGTGTTGGAGACAATGTTCTCATCGGTGCCAACGCAGTGGTTATCGAAGGGGTCCAAATCGGTAGTGGTTCAGTTGTCGCAGCAGGAGCTATTGTTACCCAAGATGTCCCAGAAAACGTGGTGGTAGCAGGTGTTCCAGCTCGTATCATCAAAGAGATTGATGCCCAAACCCAACAAAAAACAGCGCTAGAGGATGCGCTTCGTACCTTATAATTGTAAAAGTAATAAAGAGGCGGAACCCTTCTTCCAGCCTCTTTCTGCTATATCGGAGGATAGATAGATGTTAGATTTGATTCAGACTAGACGAGATTTGCACCAGATTCCAGAGATTGGCTTGGAGGAGTTCAAGACTCAAGCTTATCTGTTGGATGTGATTGAGAAATTGACTGTGGGTAAGAATTTTGTCCAAGTTCGAACTTGGCGGACAGGGATTTTGGTCTATTTGCAGGGAAGTCAGCCAGAGCGGACCATTGGTTGGCGGACAGATATTGATGGTCTGCCTATCGTCGAACAAACAGGACTTCCTTTCGCTTCTCAACATCAAGGTCGCATGCATGCTTGTGGACATGATTTCCACATGACTATTGCTTTGGGCTGTCTTGAGCGAGCCCTTGAGGAGCAACCAAAGAACAATTTGCTCTTTCTGTTTCAGCCTGCTGAAGAAAATGAAGCTGGTGGCATGCTCATGTATGAGGATGGCGCTTTTGGAGACTGGTTGCCAGATCAGTTTTATGGCCTCCATGTTCGACCAGATTTGAAGGTTGGTCAGATTGCGACCAATACACACACTCTCTTTGCAGGAACTTGCGAGGTGAAGATTCGTTTCAAAGGCAAAGGTGGCCACGCAGCTTTTCCACATGAAGCTAATGACGCCTTGGTGGCTGCTAGTTACTTTGTGACCCAGGTGCAGTCAGTTGTCAGCCGCAATGTCAACCCAATCGAGGGAGCAGTGGTGACCTTTGGTCTTTTCCAAGCCGGAACCACCAACAATGTTATCACAGACACAGCCTTTTTGCATGGAACTATTCGGGCCTTG
This sequence comes from Streptococcus mitis, assembly GCF_946188695.1. GTDB lineage: Bacteria > Bacillota > Bacilli > Lactobacillales > Streptococcaceae > Streptococcus > Streptococcus mitis_DF. Next base: position 30,957 of record NZ_CAMHWI010000019.1, read on the forward strand.
ACTCAGGACATGAGTCTCTTGGTACAAAAGAGGGTCAAAACAGTTGCAGAAGGGGTTGCAGCTGCCTTTGATATGGAAGTCGAAGTCGAACTTAAACAAGGGGGTTACCTGCCTGTTGAGAATAATCCAGTCTTGGCGCGTGAACTGATGGACTTCTTTGAAGAAAAAGAGGGGATTGAGTTAATTGATATTGAACCTGCTATGACAGGTGAAGACTTTGGTTATCTCCTTTCGAAGGTTGATGGTGTTATGTTCTGGCTTGGTATCGATAGTCCCTACGCCATTCATCACCCTCAGATGAGTCCTAAGGAAGAGGCACTAGCTATTGGGGTTGATGCGGTTTCTAGTTTCCTGAAAAAGAAGGCAGCAGAGTAGAGGAATTGACTATGAAAGCAGAACTACGCAAGCAAGTCTTGCAAGAAATGAAGGCTATATCTCAAGAGCAAAAACAGGCTATAGACCAAGCGTTAACCGAGCGATTGTTACAACACCCCTTTTACCAAGAAGCCAAGATCATCGCAACCTATCTCTCTTTTCCTCATGAGTTTCAAACGCAGGAATTGATTGAGCAGGCGCTGAAGGATGGCAAGAAGGTTCTGATACCCAAAACCTATCCCAAGGGGCACATGGACTTTGTGGTCTATGATCCGCAGCAGTTGGTAAAAACTTCCTTTGGCTTACTGGAACCACAGGGAGATTTGGAAGTATTGGATGCCTCTCAGATTGATTTGATTCATGTTCCGGGGCTGGCTTTTACGACAAAGGGCTATCGAATTGGCTATGGCGGAGGTTATTATGACCGCTATCTGGAACATTTTACTGGTCATACTTTGAGTACGGTCTATCATTATCAAGTTCAGGACTTTAGCCCTGAAAATCATGATATTCCTGTTCAGGAGGTTCTGATTGATGAAAGAAATCTTTGATAGGCGTTACCCTGTGACGAGTCTTTTCCTCTTAGTGACGGCTTTGGTATTTCTAATAATGTTGGTGACCACAGGAGGAAACTTTGACAGGGCAGACACCTTATTTCGATTTGGAGCCATGTATGGGCCAGCTATTCGCCTCTTTCCTGAGCAGATTTGGCGTCTCTTCTCTGCCATTTTTGTTCATATTGGGTGGGAGCATTTCATTGTCAATATGCTTTCCCTTTATTATCTTGGTAGGCAAGTAGAGGAAATTTTCGGATCCAAGAAGTTTTTCTTTCTCTATCTCTTATCTGGAATGATGGGCAATCTCTTTGTTTTTGTATTTAGTCCCAAATCCTTAGCAGCAGGAGCCTCGACTTCTCTCTATGGGCTATTTGCCGCGATTATCATTCTTCGCTATGCAACTCGCAATCCCTATATCCAACAGCTAGGTCAATCTTATCTGACACTTTTTGTGGTTAATATTATTGGAAGTGTTCTGATTCCTGGAATCAGTCTAGCAGGTCATATCGGAGGTGCAGTTGGTGGCGCATTTCTAGCAGTTATCTTTCCAGTTAGAGGAGAAAAACGGATGTATAGCGCTAGTCAGAGACTGGTAGCGTTAGTGTTATTTGTAGGACTTGCAGTCTTACTTCTCTACAAGGGAATGGGATGAAAATTTATGTAATGAAAAAAGATAAGGCATTTTTTGAACCTTATCTTTTTATTTTATTCCTTCTCAGCCAATTCTTTTCCAAGTTGGATGAGGTAATTTTTCAAGGCATCTTTGACTTGTGGGTGCTTGAGGGCGTAGTCAATAGATGTTTTCATAAATCCAAACTTATCCCCAACGTCGTAACGAGCTCCTGTAAATTCACGGGCAAAAACACGCTGTGTTTTATTGAGCGTATCAATAGCATCAGTAAGTTGGATTTCATTTCCAGCACCAGGAGTTTGATTTTCTAAGATATCAAAAATCTCAGGTGTGAGTAGATAGCGACCGATGATTGCCAAATCACTTGGTGCATCTTCGGGAGCTGGTTTTTCTACGAAAGTTTCAACGCTATAGAGACCATTAATCCCTTCCCCCTGAGGAGCGATAACTCCATATGATGAAACGTCTTCGTGTGGTACGGGCATGACAGCAATGGTTGATGCGTGTGTCTTTTCGTAATCATTCATCAGTTGTTTTGTCAAAGGAACGGCATTCTCATTTGTGATGTCCATAAGGTCATCACCCAGCATAACAACGAAGGGCTCATTCCCTACAAAAGCTTTGGCTTGTAGGACAGCGTCTCCAAGACCACGAGGGTGAGTTTGGCGAATGAAATGGAGGCGCATACCAGTTGCTTCATCTACCAATTTTAACAAATCCGTTTTGCCTTTTTCCTTAAGATTGTATTCAAGCTCAAAGTTTGAGTCAAAGTGGTCCTCAATAGAACGTTTTGATTTACCAGTGACAACCAGAATATCTTCAATACCTGATTTGAGAGCTTCTTCCACGATAAACTGGATAGTTGGTTTGTCTACAATTGGCAACATTTCTTTGGCAAGTGCCTTGGTTGCTGGTAAAAATCGAGTTCCAAGCCCAGCGGCAGGGATGACTGCCTTTCTAACTTTTGATGTCATAAGAATCCTTTCTATAGAGTGTCAAGACCACTCATTTTCTGCTTTAAATTCATTGTTCATGATGTCATAAATGGCATCTTTGATATTGGTTCCGTGGTAAATAACTTGGTAAATGGCTTGTGTAATGGGCATATAGACTCCAAGTTCTTGGGCTAGTTCATAGGCTGCTCGGGTCGTTGAAATTCCTTCAATTACCATGCCCATATTAGCTTCTATATCAGCTAAGGATTCTCCACGACCAAGAGCATCTCCGGCTCTCCAGTTACGAGAGTGGATGGAGGTTCCCGTTACGATCAAATCTCCTACACCAGACAAGCCACTATAGGTCAATGGACTGGCACCGAGTGCTACTCCTAGGCGGGTAATTTCTGCCAAGCCTCGAGCGATGATGGCTGCCTTGGCATTGTCACCAAATCCTAAACCATGTAAAGCTCCAGCACCGACAGCGATAATGTTTTTAAGAGCACCAGCAGTTTCAACTCCAATAACATCTGTATTGGTATAAAGTCGGAAGTAGTGATTACTAAAGAGCTCTTGAACGTATTGAGCTGTTTGCAAATCTTTAGAAGCAGCAGTGATTAAAGTCAGGTCACGCACAATGGTCTCTTCTGCATGGCTAGGCCCTGAAACAACGACGATATCACTGCGGAGATGTTCAGGAATTTCTTCTTCAAGGATGGTTGATAATCGTTTATGGCTATCGGGTTCTAATCCCTTTGATGCGTGCATGATGATAGCCTTATGGTCTAAGTTTTTTGCAACTTGTTGGGCAACAAGTCGTGTCACTTTTGTTGGGACAACAAACAAAATCGCATCCACATCTTTCAGTGTTTCTGCTAAGTCAGTGTAGGCAATGATTTTCTCATCTAGAACGACATCTTTAAAGTAGTGCTTGTTAGTATGATAGGTATTAATTTCATTGATTTGTTCGGGAAGGTTTCCCCAAATACGTACCTCGTGTCCATTGTCATTTAAGACTTGTGAAAGGGCAGTTCCCCAAGAACCAGGCCCCAAGACGGCGACGGTTTGTTTTTTCATGTTTTTCTCCTTGATAGAGTTCTCTCTTTTATTTTATCACATTCTAGGGGATTTTGCACTTGCATTGCTGGGGGAGTGGTAGCTTTGTTACTTGAAAAATACATAAAAAACCGAGACGAAGTATTAAACTCTTAGTCTCGGTTTTGATATTTCTTAAAGAATAGCTCGGTTTATTTCAATTGATCTGTAATGTCTTTTGACAGCAACATTCCCAGATGATAAGTTTTATTGATGTAAGCAATGACATCATTGATATTTTCAGTCGTTTGAATTTTCTCTTTGATGTCAGCCCTAAATGTTTCATCCTTCAAAAGTTGTTCTTGGTAGAGCCTTTGCAGTCTCTCTTTCTCGTACTTATTGAGCAGAAAAAGGAACACCAAGCTAATCACAACGAGGATATAAGCATATTGGCTCATAGAATATCTCCCTGTATGATAAAGAAGTAGTAGTGAGTAGATTGAATTAGTGAAGCGTTTAGGCAAATCACCATAGTTACGACGTCATGGCCTCTAAATCGATGATATTTAGAGACCATGACTAGTGAAGCGCCTAGCCAAAGTCCGAATAGGATTTGGTCTTAGTTACTTAGACTACTTTACAATAAAGTGATTAAAAGATTACGACATGAACCAAACCAAATCGATATTATTTGGTTAGGTGAATTAGTGAAGCGTTTAGGCAAATATCTCTGGTTACGACGCTTTAGGACATAAATCAATCATATTTATGTCCTAAAACTAGTGAAGCGCCTAGCCAAAGTCCGAATAGGATTTGGCGCTAGTTACTTAGATTGTTCCGTAATCAAGTAATTTAAAAAATTACGACATGAACCAAACCAAATCGATATTATTTGGTTTGGTGAGTTAGTGAAGCGTTTAGGCAATTCGCCATATAGCGATTGCCGTCAAGAGACTAGGAACTTTAGTTCCAGTCTCTTGTAACGATTTACATCTTCTCTGGCGCTTCTACTCCAAGCAAACGAAGGGCTTCTTTGAGAACAACTGCAGTTGCGTAGCTGAGAGCTAGACGGCTGTCGCGTTCTGGGCTTTCATCCAAGATGCGTGTATGTGCATAGTACTTGTTGAAGGCTTGAGCCAGGCTAATTGCAAATTTAGCAATGATAGAAGGTTCAAAGTTATCTGCCGCACGGTTGATAATACGTGGGAAGTCTTGGATGAGTTTAATGATTTCCCAGCTTTCAGCATCATTCAAGCTATAGTTGCCAGCTGTTTCAGGTTTGAAATCGGCTTTGCGTAAGATAGATTGGATACGAGCGTAGGCGTATTGAACGTAAGGTCCAGTTTCACCCTCGAAGGATACCATAGCCTCTAGGTCGAAGTCATATCCATTGGTACGGTCAGTCTTGAGGTCATAGAATTTAATGGCCCCAACCCCAACAGCATGTGCTACCTGGTCTTTGTTTTCTAGTTCAGGATTTTTAGCCTCGATTTGGGCTTTGGCACGACTAACGGCTTCTGCAACTGTAGGCTCTAGCAAGATGACATTCCCTTTACGAGTAGAGAGCTTCTTCCCTTCTTTTGTAACCAAACCAAAAGGAACGTGAGTAATGTCGTCACTCCAGTCGTAGCCCATCTCTTTCAAGACAGCCTTGAGTTGTTTAAAGTGGGCAGATTGCTCTTGACCAACGACGTAGATAGATTTAGCAAATTGGTATTCGTTTTTACGGTAAAGAGCTGCAGCCAAGTCACGTGTAATATAGAGAGTTGCACCATCAGATTTCTTGATGAGGGCTGGATGTTCAATTCCATATTTCTCAAGATTCACAACTTGGGCACCTTCTGACTCCACAAGAAGGCCTTTTTCAGAAAGAATGTCTACAACTGCATCCATCTTATCGTTGTAGAAGGCTTCTCCGTTATAGCTGTCAAATTCGATTTGCAATTCATCGTAAAGGCGGTTAAATTCCACTAAACTTTCATCACGGAACCATTGCCAAAGAGTGAGAGCTTCCTCATCTCCATTTTCAAGTTTACGGAACCATTCGCGCGCTTCTTCATCCAAGCTAGGGTCATTTTCAGCTTCAGCATTGATGCGAACGTAGAGTTTAAGAAGTTCATCAATTGGATGAGCTTTTACAGCTTCCTCGTCTCCCCATTTTTTGTAGGCAACAATCAACATCCCAAACTGTTTACCCCAGTCTCCCAAGTGGTTGACCTTGACCGTTTGATAACCGATTTTTTGGAAAATATGTGACAAGCTATCTCCGATAACGGTTGAGCGCAGGTGACCGATAGAAAATGGTTTAGCGATATTGGGACTAGACATGTCGATAACAACATTTTCTTGTTTACCAATGTTTTGATCAGCATAGTGTTCTTTTTCAGTGATAACAGCTTGCAATACTTGAGCAGAGATGGCAGATTTACAAAGGAAAAAGTTAACGTAAGGTCCTGTTGCGACAACTTTTTCAAAGGCTTGACCGTTAATCTTTTCAGCCAGTTCAGCCGCAATCATTTGTGGTGCTTTACGTTCGACTTTTGCAAGAGAAAAAGCAGGGAAAGCGATGTCTCCCATTTCTGAGTTTTTAGGGGTTTCCAGTAAATTTAAAATAGCCTCTTGGTCCAGGCTATCAATGACGCTAGCCAACTCGCTAGCAATCAATTCTTTTGTATTCATTAAGAGCTCCTTTTTGGACTTTTCTACTATTTTATCACAATTTTAAAGAAAGAAGAAAAAATTTTTGAAATCTCCTATTTTTTTGGTATAATATAGTTATAAAATTAGTTATAAATATTCACATAAGAGGATTTTATGAGAAAAAGAGATCGTCATCAGTTAATAAAAAAAATGATTACTGAGGAGAAATTAAGTACACAAAAAGAAATTCAAGATCGGTTGGAGGCGCACAATGTCTTTGTGACGCAGACAACCCTGTCTCGTGATTTGCGCGAAATCGGCTTGACCAAGGTCAAGAAAAATGATATGGTGTATTATGTACTAGCAAATGAGACAGAAAAGATTGATTTGGTGGAATTTTTGTCTCATCATTTAGAAGGCGTTGCAAGAGCAGAGTTTACCTTGGTGCTTCATACCAAATTGGGCGAAGCCTCTGTTTTGGCAAATATTGTAGATGCAAACAAGGATGAATGGATTTTAGGAACAGTTGCTGGTGCCAATACCTTATTGGTCATTTGTCGAGACCAGCACGTTGCCAAACTCATGGAAGATCGTTTGCTAGATTTGATGAAAGATAAGTAAGGTCTTGGGAGTTGCTCTCAAGACTTATTTTTGACAAGGAGAGACGGAAAATGGCGACAGAAAAGTTATCACCCGGCATGCAACAGTATGTGGATATTAAAAAGCAATATCCAGATGCTTTTTTGCTCTTTCGGATGGGTGATTTTTATGAATTGTTTTATGAGGATGCGGTCAATGCTGCGCAGATTCTGGAAATTTCCTTAACGAGTCGCAACAAGAATGCGGACAATCCGATTCCTATGGCGGGGGTTCCCTATCATTCTGCTCAACAGTATATCGATGTCTTGATTGAGCAGGGTTATAAGGTGGCTATCGCAGAGCAGATGGAAGATCCTAAACAAGCAGTTGGGGTTGTGAAACGAGAGGTTGTTCAGGTCATTACGCCAGGGACAGTGGTCGATAGCACTAAGCCGGACAGTCAGAACAATTTCTTAGTTGCCATAGACCGTGATGGCAGTCAGTTTGGCCTAGCTTATATGGACCTAGTGACAGGTGACTTTTATGTGACAGGTCTATTGGATTTCACGCTGGTTTGTGGGGAAATTCGTAACCTCAAGGCTCGAGAAGTGGTGCTGGGCTATGACTTGTCTGAGGAAGAAGAACAAATTCTCAGTCGCCAGATGAATCTGGTGCTTTCCTATGAAAAAGAAAGCTTTGAGGACCTTCATTTACTGGATTCACGATTGGCAGCGGTGGAGCAAGCGGCCTCTAGTAAGTTGCTCCAGTATGTCCATCGAACTCAGATGAGGGAATTGAATCATCTTAAACCTGTTATCCGCTATGAAATCAAGGATTTCTTGCAGATGGATTATGCGACCAAGGCTAGTCTGGATCTGGTTGAGAATGCCCGTTCAGGCAAGAAGCAAGGTAGTCTTTTCTGGCTTTTGGATGAAACCAAAACGGCTATGGGTATGCGCCTCTTGCGTTCTTGGATTCACCGCCCCTTGATTGATAAGGAACGAATCGTCCAACGCCAAGAGGTGGTGCAAGTCTTTCTTGACCACTTCTTTGATCGCAGTGATTTGACAGACAGTCTCAAAGGTGTTTATGATATCGAACGCTTAGCTAGTCGGGTTTCTTTTGGCAAGACCAATCCAAAAGACCTCTTGCAGCTGGCGACCACCTTATCTAGTGTGCCACGGATTCGTGCGATTTTAGAGGGGATGGAGCAACCTGCTCTAGCCTATCTTATCGCACAACTGGATGGAATCCCTGAGTTGGAGAGTTTGATTAGCGCTGCTATTGCTCCTGAAGCTCCTCATGTGATTACAGATGGGGGTATTATCCGAACTGGATTTGATGAGACTTTAGATAAATACCGCCGAGTGCTCAGAGAAGGGACTAGCTGGATTGCTGAGATTGAGGCTAAGGAGCGAGAAAACTCTGGTATCAGCACGCTCAAGATTGACTACAATAAAAAGGATGGCTACTATTTCCATGTGACCAATTCGCAATTGGGAAATGTGCCAGCTCACTTTTTCCGCAAGGCAACGTTGAAAAACTCAGAACGTTTTGGAACCGAAGAATTAGCCCGTATCGAGGGAGATATGCTGGAGGCGCGTGAGAAGTCAGCTAATCTAGAGTACGAAATCTTTATGCGCATTCGTGAAGAGGTCGGCAAGTACATCCAGCGTTTGCAGGCTCTAGCCCAAGGAATTGCGACAGTTGATGTCTTGCAAAGTCTAGCAGTTGTGGCTGAAACCCAGCATTTGATTCGACCTGAGTTTGGCGACGACTCACAAATCGATATTCAGAAAGGGCGTCATGCTGTCGTTGAAAAGGTCATGGGGGCTCAGACCTATATTCCCAATACAATTCAGATGGCAGAAGATACCAGTATTCAACTGATTACAGGTCCAAACATGAGTGGGAAGTCAACCTACATGCGTCAGTTAGCCATGACGGCGATTATGGCTCAGTTGGGTTCTTATGTGCCAGCAGAAAGTGCCCATTTGCCAATTTTTGATGCAATCTTTACCCGTATTGGAGCAGCCGATGATTTGGTTTCAGGTCAATCAACCTTTATGGTGGAGATGATGGAGGCCAACAATGCCATTTCGCATGCGACTAAGAATTCTTTGATTCTTTTTGATGAGTTAGGTCGGGGAACTGCGACTTATGATGGGATGGCTCTTGCCCAGTCCATCATCGAATATATCCATGAGCATATCGGAGCCAAGACCCTCTTTGCGACCCACTACCATGAATTGACCAGTCTAGAGTCTAGTTTACAACACTTGGTCAATGTTCACGTGGCAACCTTGGAGCAGGATGGGCAGGTCACTTTCCTTCATAAGATTGAACCAGGCCCAGCTGACAAATCCTACGGTATTCATGTTGCTAAGATTGCTGGCTTGCCAGCAGACCTTTTAGCAAGAGCGGATAAGATTTTGACTCAGTTAGAGAATCAGGGTACAGAAAGTCCTGCTCCCATGAGGCAAACAAGTGATGTCATTGAACAGATTTCACTCTTTGATACGGCAGAAGAGCATCCTATCATAGCAGAATTGTCTAAACTGGATGTTTACAATATGACACCTATGCAAGCTATGAATGTCTTGGTCGAGTTAAAACAAAAATTATAAAGAATGAATTACTTGTCATTCTAGCTATATCAAGGGGACTTCTTTGACAATCCCCCACTTTTTTGCTAGAATAACATCACACAAACAGAATGAGAAGGAGCTGACACATTGTCGCTCCCTTTTGTCTATTTTTTAAGGAGAAAGTATGCTGATTCAGAAAATAAAAACCTACAAGTGGCAGGCCTTGGCTTCGCTCCTGATGACAGGCTTGATGGTTGCTAGTTCACTTTTGCAACCGCGTTATCTGCAGGAAGTCTTAGACGCCCTCCTTGCTGGAAAATATGAAGCTATTTATAGTATCGGGGTTTGGTTGATTGGTGTGGCCGTGGTCGGTCTGGTTGCTGGTGGGCTCAATGTTGTCCTTGCAGCCTATATTGCCCAAGGAGTTTCATCTGACCTTCGAGAGGATGCCTTCCGTAAAATCCAAACCTTTTCTTATGCCAATATTGAACAATTTAATGCGGGAAATCTAGTCGTTCGAATGACAAATGATATCAACCAAATTCAGAACGTCGTCATGATGACCTTCCAAATTCTTTTCAGACTCCCCCTCTTGTTCATCGGTTCGTTTATCCTGGCGGTTCAAACTTTACCTTCTCTGTGGTGGGTGATTGTTCTCATGGTTATCTTAATTTTTGGTTTGACTGCTGTTATGATGGGAATGATGGGGCCACGTTTTGCCAAGTTTCAAACCCTTCTTGAGCGCATCAATGCAATTGCCAAGGAAAATCTGCGTGGCGTTCGTGTGGTCAAGTCCTTTGTCCAAGAAAAAGAGCAGTTCGCGAAGTTTACAGAGGTCTCAGACGAGCTTCTTGGTCAAAACCTTTACATTGGTTATGCCTTTTCAGTAGTGGAACCCTTTATGATGTTGGTCGGTTACGGAGCAGTATTCCTCTCTATTTGGCTGGTCGCAGGAATGGTTCAGTCGGATCCGTCAGTTGTTGGCTCCATTGCTTCCTTTGTCAATTACCTAAGCCAGATTATTTTTACCATTGTCATGGTTGGATTTTTGGGAAATTCTGTCAGCCGTGCCATGATTTCCATGCGTCGTATTCGAGAAATTCTTGACGCAGAGCCAGCTATGACCTTCAAAGATGTCCCAGATGAAGAGTTGGTTGGAAGCCTTAGCTTTGAAAATGTAACCTTTACCTATCCAATGGACAAGGAACCGATGCTGAAAGATGTGACCTTTACTATCGAACCTGGTCAAATGATTGGTGTAGTTGGAGCGACTGGTGCAGGAAAATCAACCTTGGCTCAATTGATTCCACGTCTCTTTGACCCACAGGAAGGCTCTATCAAAATCGGAGGCAAGGATATTCGAGAAGTGAGTGAAGGAACCCTGCGTAAAACTGTTTCTATCGTTCTCCAACGTGCCATTCTCTTTAGTGGAACGATTGCAGATAATCTAAGACAGGGTAAGGGAGATGCCACTCTATTTGAAATGGAGCGCGCAGCCAATATTGCCCAGGCTAGTGAATTCATTCATCGTATGGAGAAAACCTTTGAAAGTCCAGTTGAGGAACGGGGAACCAATTTCTCAGGTGGGCAAAAACAAAGGATGTCGATTGCGCGTGGGATTGTCAGCAATCCACGTATTCTGATTTTTGACGATTCGACCTCAGCCCTAGATGCTAAGTCAGAGCGCCTGGTGCAAGAAGCCTTGAATAAGGATCTGAAGGGGACGACAACCATTATCATCGCTCAAAAGATTAGCTCGGTTGTCCATGCAGATAAGATATTGGTGCTGGATCAAGGACGATTGATTGGTCAAGGAACGCATGCAGACTTGGTTGCCAACAATGCTGTTTACCGTGAAATCTACGAAACACAGAAAGGAAAGGAGGAGTAAAATGAATACAGTTCAATTTTTTTGGAATTATTTTAAAGTCTATAAGCTATCATTTGTAGTTGTTATCTTGATGATTGTTCTGGCAACTCTTGCCCAAGCTCTCTTTCCTGTATTTTCTGGACAAGCAGTGACGCAGCTAGCTAATTTAGTTCAAGCTTATCAAGATGGTAATCCAGAACTTGTTTGGCAAAGCCTATCAGGGATCATGGTCAATCTTGGTCTGCTAGTTTTGGTTCTCTTTATCTCCAGTGTCATATACATGTGTCTCATGACGCGCGTGATTGCAGAATCGACCAACGAGATGCGCAAAGGCCTCTTTGGCAAGCTTGCGCGATTGACGGTTTCTTTCTTTGATCGCCGACAAGATGGAGATATCCTGTCTCGTTTTACCAGTGATTTGGATAATATCCTCCAAGCCTTTAACGAGAGCTTGATTCAGGTCATGAGCAATATTGTTTTATACATTGGTCTGATTCTTGTCATGTTTTCGAGAAATGTAACGCTGGCACTCATCACCGTTGCCAGCACACCAGTGGCCTTTCTTATGTTGATTTTCATCGTGAAAATGGCACGCAAATACACCAACCTACAGCAAAAAGAGGTAGGAAAACTCAACGCCTACATGGATGAGAGTATCTCAGGTCAAAAAGCTGTCATTGTCCAAGGAATTCAAGAGGATATGATGGCAGGATTTCTTGAACAAAATGAGCGCGTGCGCAAGGCAACCTTTAAAGGAAGAATGTTTTCAGGAATTCTTTTCCCTGTCATGAATGGGATGAGTCTGGTTAATACAGCCATCGTTATCTTTGCGGGTTCAGCTGTACTTTTGAATGATAAGTCTATCGAAACAAGTACAGCCCTCGGTTTGATTGTAATGTTTGCCCAATTTTCTCAGCAGTACTACCAACCTATTATTCAAGTTGCAGCTAGTTGGGGAAGTCTTCAGTTGGCCTTTACAGGTGCTGAACGGATTCAGGAAATGTTTGACGCAGAGGAAGAAATTCGACCTGAAAAGGCGCCGATCTTTACTAAGTTGCAAGAAGGTGTCGAAATCCGTCATATTGATTTCTCATATTTGCCTGACAAGCCGATTTTGAAAGATGTCAGCATTTCCGCTCCGAAAGGCCAGATGACTGCGGTTGTTGGTCCGACAGGTTCAGGGAAAACGACTATTATGAACCTCATCAATCGCTTTTATGATGTTGATGCTGGCGGTATTTATTTTGACGGTAAAGACATTCGTGACTATGACTTAGATAGTCTCAGAAGTAAGGTGGGAATTGTCTTGCAAGATTCGGTCTTATTTAGCGGAACCATTCGAGACAATATCCGTTTTGGTGTGCCAGATGCCAGTCAGGAAATGGTTGAGGCAGCAGCTAAAGCAACCCATATTCATGACTATATTGAAAGCTTGCCTGATAAATATGACACTCTTATCGATGATGACCAGAGCATCTTCTCAACAGGGCAGAAACAATTGATTTCCATCGCTCGAACTCTGATGACTGATCCTGAAGTCCTCATTCTCGATGAAGCAACTTCAAACGTAGATACGGTGACAGAAAGCAAGATTCAGCATGCCATGGAGGCGGTTGTAGCAGGTAGAACCAGTTTCGTCATTGCCCACCGCTTGAAAACCATTCTCAATGCAGATCAGATTATTGTTCTTAAAGATGGCGAAGTCATTGAACGTGGTAACCACCATGAACTCTTGAAACTAGGTGGCTTCTACTCAGAACTCTATCACAATCAATTTGTTTTTGAATAAGAAAAAAAGTTGTCCTATGTGGGCACCTTTTTCTTGCCCATAAAAAATATTTATCACGGCCTTTAAAAAAACATATTAGACGAAAGTCATTTTGAGTGATATGATAGGACTATCGTTAACATTCGAAAGGAGAGACATCATGGCTAGAACGGTTGTAGGAGTTGCTGCAAATCTATGTCCTGTAGACGCAGAAGGAAAAAACATTCATTCGTCTGTATCTTGTAGATTCGCAGAGAGCATTCGTCAAGTCGGTGGTCTCCCTTTAGTCATTCCTGTTGGTGATGAGTCAGTTGTGCGCGATTATGTGGAAATGATTGACAAATTGATTTTGACAGGAGGCCAAAATGTCCATCCTCAGTTTTACGGAGAGAAAAAGACCATCGAGAGCGATGATTACAATCTAGTCCGTGATGAATTTGAATTGGCGCTTTTGAAAGAAGCGCTCCGTCAGAATAAACCAATTATGGCAATCTGCCGTGGTGTCCAACTTGTCAATGTTGCCTTTGGTGGAACCCTCAATCAAGAAATCGAAGGTCACTGGCAAGGACTGCCTTTCGGAACATCTCACTCTATTGAGACAGTGGAAGGAAGCGTGGTGGCTAAGCTATTTGGAAAAGAAAGTCAGGTCAACTCCGTACATCGTCAGAGTATCAAAGATTTGGCACCTAATTTCCGTGTAACTGCTATTGATCCAAGAGACCAGACCATCGAAGCGATTGAGTCTATCGACGAGCACCGCATTATCGGTTTACAGTGGCATCCAGAGTTTCTGGTTAATGAAGAAGATGGCAATTTAGAATTATTTGAGTATTTATTGAATGAACTGTAACGACTGGGAATCTGGTCGTTCTTTCTTTTATTATTTCAAAATTTTTGGAATGTGATATTTTTACGCAAACGTTTGAATTCTGATAAAAATTGGAGAAATTCGACAAAAAAACTTGAAAAAAACGAAGGTAAGCGTTATGATAGAAAAGAAGAAATATTGGAGGAATAACATGTCACATATTAAATTTGATTATTCAAAAGTTTTAGACAAATTTGTTGCACCACATGAAGTGGAATACATGCAATCACAAGTAACAGCAGCAGATGAATTGATCCGTAAAGGAACTGGTGCTGGTAGCGACTTCTTGGGATGGTTGGACCTTCCTGAAAACTACGACCGTGAAGAATTTGACCGCATCTTGAAAGCTGCTGAGCAAATCAAGTCAGACAGCGATGTCTTGGTTGTAATCGGTATCGGTGGATCTTACCTTGGTGCCAAAGCAGCAATCGACTTCTTGAACCACCACTTTGCTAACTTGCAAACAAAAGAAGAACGCAAAGCTCCACAAATCCTTTACGCAGGAAACTCAATCTCATCTACTTACCTTGCTGACTTGGTAGAATACGTAGCTGATAAAGACTTCTCAGTAAACGTGATTTCTAAATCAGGTACAACAACTGAACCAGCTATCGCTTTCCGTGTCTTCAAAGAACTCTTGGTTAAGAAATACGGTCAAGAAGAAGCCAACAAACGTATCTATGCAACAACTGACCGCCAAAAAGGTGCTGTTAAGGTTGAGGCAGACGCTAACGGTTGGGAAACATTTGTTGTTCCAGATGATATCGGTGGACGCTTCTCAGTATTGACAGCCGTTGGTTTGCTTCCAATCGCAGCATCAGGAGCTGACATCAAAGCCCTTATGGAAGGTGCGAATGCAGCTCGCAAAGACTACACTTCAGATAAAATCTCTGAAAACGAAGCTTACCAATACGCAGCAGTTCGTAACATCCTTTACCGTAAGGGCTATGCAACTGAGATCTTGGTAAACTACGAGCCATCACTTCAATACTTCTCAGAGTGGTGGAAACAATTGGCTGGTGAATCAGAAGGAAAAGACCAAAAAGGTATCTACCCAACTTCAGCCAACTTCTCAACTGACTTGCACTCACTTGGTCAATTTATCCAAGAAGGAACTCGTATCATGTTTGAAACAGTTGTCCGTGTTGACAAACCTCGTAAAAATGTGATTATCCCTAGCTTGGAAGAAGACCTTGATGGACTTGGTTACCTTCAAGGAAAAGACGTTGACTTTGTAAACAAAAAAGCGACTGATGGTGTTCTTCTTGCCCACACAGATGGTGACGTACCAAACATGTACGTGACCCTTCCAGAGCAAGATGCCTTCACTCTTGGTTACACTATCTACTTCTTCGAATTGGCTATCGCCCTTTCTGGTTACTTGAATGCCATCAACCCATTTGACCAACCAGGTGTTGAAGCTTACAAACGTAACATGTTCGCCCTTCTTGGAAAACCAGGATTTGAAGAATTGAGCAAAGAACTTAACGCACGTCTATAGTAATAGAAGAAAAGAGTGGTTTGTCCACTCTTTTTACTCTCTTTATCCATAGAAATTGGACTCAGCCAAGACTTGTGATATAATATAGAGAGCAAAAAGGCAGACGCCTAGAGACTTTATAGGAGAAACTATGTCAAAAGATATCCGCGTACGTTACGCACCAAGTCCAACAGGACTACTACACATCGGAAATGCCCGTACAGCATTGTTCAACTACCTTTACGCACGTCATCATGGTGGAACTTTTATCATTCGTATCGAAGATACTGACCGTAAACGTCATGTCGAGGATGGTGAACGTTCACAGCTTGAAAACCTTCGTTGGTTAGGTATGGATTGGGATGAAAGCCCGGAAACACATGAAAATTACCGCCAGTCTGAGCGTTTGGACTTGTATCAAAAATACATTGACCAACTATTAGCTGAGGGAAAAGCCTACAAATCTTACGTTACAGAAGAAGAGTTGGCAGCTGAACGCGAACGCCAAGAAGCAGCTGGCGAAACACCACGCTATATCAATGAATACCTTGGTATGAGTGAAGAGGAAAAAGAGGCTTACATCGCAGAACGTGAAGCAGCAGGGATCATTCCAACTGTTCGTTTGGCTGTCAATGAGTCAGGTATCTACAAGTGGCATGATATGGTCAAAGGTGATATCGAATTTGAAGGTGGCAATATCGGTGGTGACTGGGTTATCCAAAAGAAAGACGGTTACCCAACTTACAACTTTGCCGTTGTCATCGATGACCATGATATGCAAATTTCTCACGTAATCCGTGGAGACGACCACATTGCTAATACACCAAAACAGCTCATGGTTTATGAAGCACTTGGTTGGGAATCTCCAGAGTTTGGTCACATGACTTTGATTATCAACTCTGAAACTGGGAAAAAATTGTCTAAACGTGACACCAACACCCTTCAGTTTATCGAAGACTACCGTAAAAAAGGTTATTTACCAGAAGCAGTCTTTAACTTTATTGCTCTTCTTGGTTGGAACCCAGGTGGAGAAGATGAGATTTTCTCTCGTGAAGAACTCATTAAACTTTTCGATGAAAACCGCCTGAGCAAGTCTCCAGCAGCCTTTGACCAGAAAAAACTAGACTGGATGAGCAATGATTATATCAAGAATGCAGACCTAGAAACTATCTTTGAAATGGCAAAACCATTCCTAGAAGAAGCAGGCCGTTTAACAGACAAGGCTGAAAAATTAGTTGAGCTCTATAAACCACAAATGAAATCAGTGGATGAGATTATCCCATTGACAGATCTCTTCTTCTCAGATTTCCCAGAATTGACAGAAGCAGAGCGCGAAGTCATGGCGGGGGAAACAGTCCCAACAGTTCTTGAAGCCTTCAAAGCAAAACTTGAAGCGATGACAGATGATGAATTTGTAACAGAAAATATCTCCCCACAAATCAAAGCTGTTCAAAAAGAAACCGGTATTAAAGGGAAAAATCTCTTCATGCCAATTCGTATTGCTGTTTCAGGTGAAATGCATGGACCAGAATTGCCAGATACTATCTTCTTGTTAGGTCGTGAAAAATCAATCCAGCATATCGAAAATATGTTAAAAGAAATCTCTAAATAAGAAGGGCACAATAATGGACATCTGGGAAAAGATGTACGAAGAAGCACAGAAGCTATACAATCCACATGAAGTATCAGACTTTGTTTATGCCAATCATGTTGTAGCTGCAGTAGAAGCAGAAGATGGACAAATATTTATAGGATTCTGTATGGAGGGAACCTGTGGTGTTTTCCATCTCTGCGCAGAGCGGGCAACTCTCTTCAATATGTACCAATTTTCAGGACAAACTAAGGTTAAAAAAGTATTAGCCTTTCGAGACAAACCACCTTATGGTGGAAGTTCAGGAATGCCCTGTGGCGCATGCAGAGAGTTCCTCTTAGAGTTGAACGCTGAAAATAAAGATGCAGAATTCATGATGGACTACAATACAAGAAAGACAGTTAAAGTCGCAGAACTAATACCCTATTGGTGGGGAGAAGAACGTGCTTCTAAGTTTAATGAACAATAGAAGAGTCAGTACAATTCTGGCTCTTTTTACTATAATTTGAAAAACTGTACTTGAAAAGAATTGAAAATTTGTAAAAAGTTTAAAAAAGTAGTTGACAAAGTTTAAAAAGCCGGTATAATAGTAAGAGTTGAAAACAACAACTCTGGTCCGTTGGTCAAGGGGTTAAG
>NZ_CAMHWI010000020.1 GCF_946188695.1 Streptococcus mitis
AACCACTTTCTTTTTCTTTGATTTCATTTCCATCTTTGTCTTTAAAGAATGTTGTTACTTTTTCGTAGACATGTTCTACATCTCCGTTTGGTAGTTTCTTCGTTTCTACGAATCTATATTCTGGGATGTCTTTCTTATCTACTGAGCCTGGCTCACTTGGATAGTTCGGAATCTCATTGCCTTCTTTATCTTTGAAGAATGTATTCACTTTTTCGTAGACATGTTCTGTATCTCCATTTGGTAGTTTCTTCGTTTCTACGAATCTGTATTCTGGGATGTCTTTCTTATCTACTGTGCCTGGCTCACTTGGATAGTTCGGAATCTCATTGCCTTCTTTATCTTTGAATAATGTATTCACTTTTTCATAGACATGTTCTGTATCTCCATTTGGCAATTTCTTCGTTTCTACGAAGCGGTAACCTGGAATATCTTTCTTAGGTTGTTCGCCGTCTTCTCTTGGATAATTTGGAATAGATACTTCTTTACCATTTGGATCAACTGTCACATAAGACGTTGTAATCTTCGTATAGTTGATTGGTGTATCTTGACTCGGATCAGTTGGTAATGTTGGTGGCACATAACCTTTTGTTGGATCTTCTGGATCAACTGGTTTCAACGGATTTCCATCTTTATCTCTTGGAATGTAACCTGGAACATAAGGAATTACAATATCTTCCGTTGGTACACCTGGTTTAGTTGGATCACCGTTTGGATCATTTGGATAATCAATACGTGGAGAATTTGTTTGTCCTGGAACGTTTGGAATCAAGGCTCCAAGTTTCTTATAGACAACTTTTTGAACGATATCTTTGTCTTCAGCCTTAACAGTTTGATCCTTGGTAGATGCCTCAATATCTCCACTTACTGCAATATAACCTTTTACAAGTGGAAGTTTATTACCAGAAAGAACATCAGTTGGAGCTGCTTTCCATTCACCATAAGTAACTTCACCTGTTACTAAGTTCACCTTAGCATCACGAGTGAATTTAACGGATGAAGTCACAGAAGTAGTAACCTCTTTTCCATCTCCATCAACATAAGTAATTGTACGAGTTACTTCTTCTGAAGTTGTCAAATCCTTAATGTTTTCAGGCCATACTGGTGAATTTGGATCCTCTGGATCAATTGGTTGACCTGGAACTGGTGTCACATCACTAGGAGTAACTGGAACAAGGCGTGGTTGAACAGTGACAACAAATTTTTGAACAACATTCGTATCATTATCAAATGATTGCTTGTTGCCATCAGCTTTTGTAAACTCATCAGACACAAGTTCGTAGCCAAGTTTTTTCAGTGCGTTAATACGTTCTGCAGTTGAGTAGTTCATTTCAGAACCAGAATCACCTTGAAGGATATCCACTTCACCAAGAATTGTTCCGTTAGTATCTTTGTAAGTTACAGTTGCAACTTGTGTATCAGACTTCACTTCATAAACAGTTGGTGTATACTTAGCTTTCGCTACAGTACCATTAGTATCTTTATGTACAATAGTTACTCCTGTTGCAGCTCCAACGAAATCTTTATTTGGTGTGAAAGTTACCTTACCTGTTGGATCAACAGTATATGTTCCTTCGTTTGGAACTGTTTTACTTGTTGTACCATCTTCAAATGTAGCAGGAACAGTATTGTCCATTGGTACATCTTTATGACCAGGTACAAATGTTGGTGTACCAGATTGAGGAGTGTTCTTAGGACCTGTAGAACCTGTATCCACACCTGTTGGTGTAACTGGAGTTACAGTTGGAGTGTAACTTGACTCAACAGTTGTACCATTTGTAGGATCTGTTACAACTACTTTAGCTGGGTCTGGTGTTCCAACGAAGTCTTTATTTGGTGTGAAGGTTACTATACCAGTTGGATTGATTGTATATGTACCAACTGTCTTACCATCCTTAGTAGCTGGGATAGTGGTTTCCTCAGTTCCAACGAACTTAGCTGGATTATCTGTTGTTGGTTTCAACTCAGTTCCATCAGCATGTTTATATGTTGGAGTACCTGTCTGTGCCTTACCTTGGATATCAGTTGATGTAGCAGGTGTTGTAGTTGGTGCTACTGGTGTATAGATAACGTACACTGTACTATCAGTTGACTCGTTTGTTACCTCAAGACTTGGAACAGTTTTCTTATTATAAGTATAATTAGCTACTTCTGGAGAAACCACTTCCTCAAGAGTTTGTGCTGCTGACCAGTCAGTATATTCCACATTTCCTGTTACTAAGTTAATACTTGCGCTACGTGTGAAGGTTACTGTTTGAACTTTATCAACTGTTACTGCTTTACCATTCTCATCATTGTAGCGGTACTTGATTGTACGAGTAACTGTCTTAGTTAACTCAAGATTTTCTGCAGTACTTGGCCATACAGGTGAGTTTGGATCTTCTGGATTAACTGGCTGTCCTGGAACAGGTTTCTCATCATTTGGAGTCACTGGTTCCACACGTTGTTTAACTATTACATTGAAGTTTTGATTTACCGCTGTGTCGTTATCAAACAGTTTATCAGCTGTCGTTGCTGCAGCGAAACTGTCTTCTACTAACGTATAGCCAGCTTTTTCAAGAGCTGCAATTGCTTTTTCACGATTAATAAAGTCGATAGCACCGTTATAAACACCTTCTACTGTCTCAACAGATGCTGCTGGTACTTTAGCTGAATCTATCGCAACTTCTGCACCAGTTGTCACATCATAGTAAGAAATAGTTGCTGTTTGAACATTCTTTCTATAAGTATATGTTACAGTAGTTGTATCATTTGTAACCTTACCTGAAACATTCTTAGTACCTTCATCAACCGTACCATTTGTTGTTGCCACTTTAACAAGAGTGTAACCAGGAATTTCTTTTGGCTCAGTTGTAAATGGAGTTGTTACTTTTTCGTTGTTTACTGGAGTTGTTGAAGGAGAGATAACGTTACCTTCTTCATCCTTATACTCAACAATGACCGTTCCATCTTCAGCAACAACAGTTGGAGTGTAAGTAGTTGTTACAGTAGTACCGTTGATATCTGCAATTTGCACACGCACTGGTGTAGCTTTACCTGTAAACTCCTCAGTTGGTTGGAATGTAATAACATTATTTGTTTTATCAAGAGTGTAAGTCCCTTCACCATCAACCGTAACAGTGGTTACAGAGTTTCCGTTCGCATCAAGAAGTGTCACAGTATTCTTATCAAGAGCTACTGATTTTGGTTGACCATCTTCACCTAGTACTTCAGATGTTTCTCCTTTAGCGAAGTTCAATGTTGTAGCATCTGTATCAGGGGTGTCAAAAACAATTTGTGACGTTTGCGCTTGACCTTGCTTACCAACTGTCGCTGATTCTTTAGCTGTTGGGGCTACAGGAACTACTGTTGGAATATAAGTAGCTGTACCTGTGATGACTGTTGATTCACCTTTTTCATTAGTAATAGTCGCTGATGCTTGAACTGTTACTGGTGCTGGTGTTCCTTTATAAGTTGCAACTGGTTGGAATGTTACTACACCTGTTGTTGAATCAATTGTGTATGTACCAACGTTTTCAACAGTCACTGAAGTTGCAGTCGTTGGATTTCCAGTAGCTGGATCTACAAGTTTGTAATTTGATACTGGAGCACTCTTATCTGATGATGAGAATGGTGGTGTTTCTGACTGCTGTTCACCTTGGATATTCTTAGATGTTACATTTTCACCAGTAATCGTGATTGGTGTTACAGTTGGTTTATAAGTAGCTGTTGCTGTCTCACCATTTGAATCTGTTGCTTGAACAGTTACTCCTGTCCCTTCTCCAGTAAATGTTGGAACTGGTACGAAGGTTACAACACCTGTTGTTGGATTAATTGTGTATGTTCCTTCATTTGCGATTGTAACACTAGTAGTTGGTTGTATAGTTGTGGGATCAAGCAACTGACGTTTCGCAATTGTTACTGATGAATCTGACGTTTCAAATTCTGGTGTTCCAGTTTGTGTTTTGCCTTGAACGTCTGTAGATACTGCATTTTCAGCTGTCATAGTGACATCTGTGACAGTTGGTGTGTAAGTAGTCGTTACAGTAGTACCATTTGCATCTGCAATACGTACACTAACTGGTTTTGTAACAGTTCCTGTGAATGTTGCGACTGGTTGGAAAGTAATAACATTTGTCGCTGTATCCAGTGTATAAGTTCCCTCATTTGCAACTGTTACAGATGTTACAGCATCACCATCTGCATTAAGAAGAGTTACTGATGCTGTATTAAGATCAACAGATTTTGTTGTATTTGCATCAATAGCAACTGTTCCTTTAGCAAAGTTTACAGTTGTATCATCTGTGTCTGCTACGTCAAACTTAATAGCAGAAGTTTGGGCTTTCCCTTGAGGTCCAGTTGTTTGAGACGCTACTGCTGTTGGTTTTACTGGAACTACTGTTGGTGTATATGTAGCTGTCGCAGTTGCAGTAATATTAGCATTGTTAGTATCTGTACCTAAAATAGCAGTTAGTTTGACAGTTACTGGAGTTGCTGGTCCTGTGAATGTTGGAAGTGGTTTAAAGGTTACAACACCTGTTGCTGGGTTAATTGTATAAGTTCCCTCATTTGCAACTGTTAAAGTATCAACTAGACTACCGTCAGTTGCAACCAACTTAGCTGGTAATGTTGCACTTGGTGAGATGGTTGAACCATCACCTACAGAAGTAAAGGTTGGTGTTCCTGTTTGAGTAACTCCTTGGATATCAGATGATGTAGCATCGTGACCTTCAATCGTGTCTGTTACTGTAATGTGGTAAGTAGTTGTAGCTGTTGATGAGCCAGCCCCATGATCCACACCAGATTCAGTTCCACCTATTGTAGCATCTGTAGTGTAATTGCCATTACTATCAATAACGTCAACTGTTACTGTATAGACTCCCACTTCATTCAGTGTATAACCACTGGCAAGATTATAGTTACTTGCATCTTGTTTAGTATCATAAGCCTTCTGAACTCCTGAAGGAGATGTTACCGTAATACGAGTAATGTAAGTTGTTTTTCCGTACTTAGTATCTTCTGTATCAGAGATTGTCACTGCAGCTTTTGCTTCATTACGGAGATCTACCGCAGTTCCTTTTGTAGACGTATAATCCTGTGAACTTGCTGTTGGTTTTGTATTAACTACAGTTGCAACATCTGAGTTTGTCGCAATTGTGCCTCTAATAATACCACCAAATCCTGATTTAGTTTGCACCTCCCAAGAATTGTCACCCAATTTGGTAGCAGTCACTTCTGTACCATCTGATGAAGACCAAGTATTGGAATGTTTATCATAAGTGATTGTTACTGACATTCCATCACCTGCTTGACTAGTATTCTGAGAAGAATATACAGTGAGTGGGCGAGTTGGTGTATCAACACTTGTTACTTTACCATTTATATCTAGCTGACGAGTATACTCATAGATGTAGAATTTCATTGCTCCATCTTGTTGCGCTTCAGTATACACTTCGCGTTTTGTCCACGTTGTAGTTCCATCACCATTTGGTGTCTTTACTTCAGCATAATCAGCTGGAAGTTCCCAATGACCAGATGTACTGTTTAATTTTGCGATGTGTTTTTGACCGTCAGTTCCAGTTAATTCAACTTGTTCACGTAGGAAAGTTCCCTTAACATTTTCAGATGATGATTCTACTTTAATGTTATCCACACCAACTTTTGCGGTTGCTTCTGATGTGACGGGAATATTAAAGACAGTATTAGAATCTACGGCACCTAATTCTTGATTTTCAGTAACTGCTGTATTGGTTGAGCCACTATCTACAAGCCACTTACCGTTAACCACTTTTAGATTTGTTACAGTTCCATCTGGCATCGTTACTTTTGCACTTGTTGCACCTTTAGAGATTTTAACAGGAACTGTTGTTGAGTAAGTTTCAACGTTTTGAACCTCAACTTTGGGTTTCACCACAACTGTGAGGGAAGCATGCGCCTCTTGACCTGATTGGTTCCAAACATTATTATTAGCCAGTTTATCGTAATCTTTAGCATATACTGAGACAGTATAGATACCTGCCTCCGTAACCTTCCCTCCAATAATAGCATTACCCTTATTGGTTCTACCATTAGCTTGCTCATCTTTTGTACTATCAGAAAGACTGTAGTTGGTCCCAGGAATCAACACTTTAGAATCATCTAAAGTCGTTCCTGTAGTATTATAGCCTGACACACCAGTCACAGCTGGTGAATTCTGTTTACGAACTGTAATTACCTT
The DNA here is from genome assembly GCF_946188695.1 of Streptococcus mitis. Taxonomy (GTDB): domain Bacteria; phylum Bacillota; class Bacilli; order Lactobacillales; family Streptococcaceae; genus Streptococcus; species Streptococcus mitis_DF. The sequence goes on from NZ_CAMHWI010000020.1 coordinate 6,194, forward strand.
GCCTTCAGCTGTTGTATAATTATAGTTTCCAGCAGTACCCTTAGGAATCGCACTTGATCCAGCATCATCATAAAATCGGATATTGATATTCGCATCATCACCTACAGTACGTTCATAACGAGCAGAATCAGATTCTATTGTAGGAGGTGTGGTGTCTTGCCACCCTACCCAACCAGCACGTAAATTCTGAAGTCGAAAAGTTACTGAACGACCGTCAGTATGGCTTGCAGTTACATCAAAACGTAAATCATATACCCCGTTTTCAATATTGGCAGAGATCACCCCTTGAATAGTATCTGTAGCCTCATCATATGCTAAACCAGGAACAAGGTTGGTTGGTGTTACAGAAGTAAGACTCCAGCCAGCTTGCTTAGCAGCCTCTGTAACAGCAATACGATCTTTTAATCCTTTAATATATACGCGATCAATTCCTTGTTCGTATCCATATCCGTAAATTTCAGTAGCTAGGTATTCATACCCACCGTTAGCTGAATAAATCGCAGTTGCTGCATTTGAAATCCTTGAACCATCTGCACGAAGTTTATTTCTCCATAAAGGAGCCTCTTCTGCTAACTTTTTAGCAGCCTCTGGTGTTAAAGGATAATCAACACGCCCTGTATTATTATGTCCTCTTGTTCCACCTTGTTCAGTATGCATCCCATTTCCAGCATTTTGTTGATCTCCATCACGTTGGTTAGAATACACAACTACTTCTAGGCCTGAAGTATCAGTTCCAGCCCCTTTGGTTAGTGTAATTTCTTGGTGTGGAATTGTATATGTATCTGATCCTGTATGGATTGTTGCATTTATTTCTGAAGCATGAGTAGTACTTGTAGATCTTTCAGCATAAAAATCTTGTGCTGCCAACACTACAGCAAATTTCCCATCACGACCAATTCCTGCTTTTTTAAGCTCACTGTAAACCGCAAGAATTGATTCATTTAAGCGGGCTAATTGGGCATCTACTTGTTCCTTTGTGACACTCTTGTCAGCTAAAAGAATTTTTGATTCGTCAATTACGGATTGGTTCTTGGCTACCGCTGCTTCAATTGCAACTCGATTCTCTTCTGCTACTTCCTTCTTACGAAGTTCTGTAACCGCAAGTGTATTGGTTACATCTGCTTCTGATGAAACTTTATCGAGTTCTGATTTAGCTTCTGAAAGAGCTTTTTCTGTTGGTGTAGCGTTTCTTTCTACTTCTTCTTTTGCTACCTTATCTTTATCAGCCTGTTCTTTCTCGAATCCAAGTTTATTTGATTCAGTTACAACTGTTTTCAATGAAGCAAGAATATCTTTTTGAATATTTACCTCTTCTTGCTTGGCAGTTTCATTTGCCAAAACAGCTTTCGCAGTAGCTAAAGCTTCACGAACATTGGCTACAACTGAGGCATCCGCATACTTAGCATTAGATAATGCAGCCTCTAAATTTGAAATACTCGTTTCAAGAAGTGACTTATTTACTTTAAGTTCTTCTTTCTTGGGTGTTTCAATTGTCTTATCAACCAACTGGATATTACTTTTTCCTAATTCTGGAGAAGGTTTTTCTACTTTTTGAATATTTTCTTTAGAGTCTGAAACTGGATTTTGTTCAATAGCTGAAACTGCTCCATTTCCCAAAAACATTAAACCAGCCGCAATCGCTACCGATGCCGCACCGAAACTATACTTACGAATACCGTAACGTATATACTTTTCCGTTCTAAAATCTTGTTGTTTACCCTTCATTAGACTTAGAACCTCCTTTATGCATGTTTTTTAATATTGAATTGAAGTATCCAGACAAATAGAAAGCCCCCCCCCCTTAAATTTTTTAGTAATATCAAGAGGTTATCATCTTAAAAAAGGGTTGCCCAATAATTATCAATATCACTTAATATTGTATCATTCCACTATTATTAATTCAAGTTTCATGCTTGTATATATTTATGGTTTCAATCTAATACTTCCTTGAAGAAAATAGTACAAATACCCATTTTTGAACAAGAACATTAATGCGCTAGGATATGGAATTCTATTCTAAACAACTAATAGTATGTTTCTAGCACAAATTCAATTTTATAAGAAAAGGAAGTAAATATAGTGGATTAAAATAAGATATGAACAAACTGATTAAGAAAGGCAAATTAATTTCTAGAAATATTTTAGCAGACACAGTGTACTGTTCTAGATTCAATACACTATATTTTCACGAAAAGCGCATATTATCAAGAGCCGATTTTGAAAACCTGATAATATTTCCTTTCGTTTCTAGAGATTTCTATAGAAAAAAACGCCACAATGGGCGTTTCCTATTCTTACGGTTTGATACGATGCAACATACGTGGGAATGGGATAGCTTCACGGATGTGTTTTGTTCCTGCTGCGAAGGTGACCATACGCTCGATACCGATACCAAATCCTCCATGTGGAACTGTACCGTATTTACGAAGGTCAAGGTAGAATTCATATTCTGTACGATCCATCCCAAGTTCATCCATCTTAGCTACAAGAGCATCGTAGTATTCCTCACGCATAGACCCACCGATGATTTCTCCATAGCCTTCTGGAGCAAGCAAGTCTGCACAAAGCACGCGCTCTGGATTTCCAGGAACTGGTTTCATGTAGAAGGCCTTGATGGCTGCTGGGTAGTTCATGACAAATGTTGGTACACCAAAGTGGTTTGAGATCCACGTTTCGTGTGGTGAACCAAAGTCATCACCATGCTCAAGATGCTCGTAGTCAGCATCTTCATCATTTTCATGCTCTTGCAAGAGGTCAATGGCTTGATCGTAAGTGATACGTTTGAATGGCTCTGCAATGTAGCGTTTCAAAAGTTCTGTATCACGTTCCAAGGTTTCCAAGGCTTGAGGCGCACGGTCAAGAACACCTTGTAGAAGAGCTTTCACATAAGCTTCTTGCAAGTCAAGTGATTCATCGTGTGTCAAGTATGAGTACTCTGCGTCCATCATCCAGAACTCAGTCAAGTGACGGCGCGTTTTTGATTTTTCAGCACGGAATACCGGACCAAAGTCAAAGACACGACCAAGAGCCATAGCCCCTGCTTCTAGGTAAAGCTGACCTGATTGACTCAAGTAAGCTGGTGTTCCGAAGTAGTCTGTTTCAAAGAGTTCTGTTGAATCTTCTGCCGCATTTCCTGAAAGAATTGGGCTATCAAACTTCATGAAGCCGTTCTTGTCGAAGAACTCATAAGTCGCATAAATGATAGCGTTACGGATTTGCATAACCGCTACTTGCTTACGAGAGCGAAGCCACAAGTGACGGTTATCCATCAAAAAGTCTGTTCCGTGTTCTTTTGGTGTGATTGGGTAATCTTGAGACTCACCGATCACTTCGATGTCTGTGATATCCAACTCATAGCCAAACTTAGAGCGTTCGTCTTCTTTGACAATCCCTGTCACATAAACAGAAGTTTCTTGGCTCAAGCGTTTGATGACATCAAACTTCTCAAGTCCCACTTCTTCACCAAATTTTTCTACAAAGTTTGGTTTAAAGGCTACACCTTGGAAGAAGGCTGTTCCATCACGCAATTGCAAGAAGGCGATTTTCCCTTTTCCTGATTTGTTGGCAACCCAAGCGCCAATCGTCACTTCCTGACCAACATAGTCTTTTACATCAATAATCGTTACACGTTTTGTCATTATTTTTCCTTTTCTTTTTTATTCTTTATGGCAAACCACTTCTATATTGTTCCCATCTGGGTCAATCATAAAAGCAGCATAGTAAATCGGATGCTCACTGCGATAACCAGGAGCCCCATTGTCTCGCCCTCCTGCTTCTAGGCCAGCCTCATAACAAGCTTGAACCTCTTCCTTATTTTCTGCTAAAAAAGCAAAGTGAATAGGATCTTGTGTCCCCTGAGCCAGCCAAAAATCACCACCAGGATGAGGGCTGTTCGGGGCAAGAAAACTGATTAGAGAACTAGTCCTAAAAACCAATTCATATCCTAAAGGAGCGAGAAATCTCTTATAAAATCCTTCTGAAATGTGTAAATCTTTTACCTTAATTTCAAAATGATCAATCATTCTCACTACCCATAAATGCTTTCAAGCGACTAACTGCCTCTTTAAGCGTATCTAGGTCTGTCGCATAGCTGAGGCGCACATTTTCTGGCGCTCCAAAACCTGCTCCTGTTACCAAGGCCACTTCGGCTTCTTCTAGGATAGCGGTTGTAAAGTCTGTCACATCGGTATAGCCTTTCATATCCATTGCCTTTTTAACATTTGGGAAGAGATAGAAGGCTCCTTGCGGTTTGACTACTTCAAATCCTGGCACTTCCGCAAGAAGGGGATAAATGGTATTGAGACGTTCCTCAAAGGCCTGACGCATGCTTTCTACAGTATCTTGCTCACCTGATAGGGCCTCAACTGCTGCATACTGGGCTACTGCTGAAGGGTTAGAGGTTGTTTGACCAGCAATCTTGGACATGGCAGCAATAATGTCTGCTTCACCGACAGCATAACCAATCCGCCAACCTGTCATAGCATAAGTTTTAGACACACCATTGATGACCACTGTTTGCTTGCGAATTGCTTCAGATAGACTAGAGATTGGTACGAACTCATTCCCGTTATAGACCAAACGACCATAAATATCATCTGCTAGGATGAGAATGTCATGTTCAACAGCCCAGTTTCCGATTGCCAAGAGCTCCTCACGGGTATAAATCATTCCTGTCGGATTAGATGGCGAATTCAACACCAAAACCTTGGTCTTGTCTGTGCGAGCTGCTTCCAACTGCTCTACTGTCACCTTAAAATGATTGTCTTCCTTAGCAGGAACAAAGACGGGAACTCCCTCAGCCATCTTGACTTGGTCTCCATAGCTGACCCAGTATGGGGTTGGGATGATCACTTCATCACCTGGATTGACCACTGCCATAAAGAAGGTATAGAGAGAATATTTGGCTCCTGCAGCAACTGTCACTTGATTTGGTGCAACAGAATAGCCGTAAAAGCGCTCAAAGTAGCTATTGACCGCCGCCTTGAGTTCTGGCAAACCTGAGGTTACTGTATAAAAAGAAGCACGCCCATCTTGAATCGATGCAATGGCGGCATCTTGGATATTTTTTGGAGTAGTGAAATCTGGCTCACCTAAGGTTAGAGACAGGATATCTCTTCCCTCAGCCTTCAATGCTTTAGCACGGGCTCCAGCAGCCAAGGTCACACTTTCTTCCATTTCTAAAACACGGTTGGATAGTTTCATAGGCCCTCCTTATTGACCAATGCTCCTGTTTCAAAATCTACTAGATAAAAATTAGAGCCTGACTTGACTTCCCAGATTGGCTTATCTTGATAACGGCCAAAGGTTATCTTGTCAATCTCGCCTGCTCCTTTTTCCTTAGAAACCGCTTCTGCTTTTTCTTGTGAAACACCCTGATTTAGCTGATAAACGTAGATCTTATGGTCATCTTTCCCAATCAGGACAGCAAGTGCTTCTTGTTTTTTATTACGACCAAGAACGCTATAATAGGATTCCAAGCCATTGTATAAGTCAACCTGATCAGCCTGCTCTAATCCTGCATACTGCTGAGCTAATTTTTCTCCTTCACTTTTAGCTGTTTGATAGGGTTTCATACCCAGAAACACCAGATACAGAAAGGAAGCACTGATAACCACAAACAAAATCGTCATCCCTAGACCATACTGCCACAGTAGATTATTTTTTGCTTTGTTTTGTCTTTTTTTCACTCGTCTATTTTACCATCTATTAGGCTTTATTACAAGTGAATGCAAGAATACTCTTCGAAAATCTCTTCAAACCACGTCAGCTTTATCTGCAACCTCAAAGCTGTGCTTTGAGCAACCTGCGGCTAGCTTCCTAGTTTGCTCTTTGGTTTTCATTGAGTATAAGCAACCAATTCTATTTCTTCCTTCAAAGGAAACAGATTTTTCTTAGTTAAAACCGAGCAGGAAAAGTAAAGACAACTCCAAAATCAACCTATTAAAAAACCTGAGCTTTGATACTCAAGTTTTCGTAATTTTTTTGATCTATGGGATCACTTTATCATTCATTCTTTTAGCCATTTTGCCTAAAAAAATAGGTAGCAGAAGGCTAATTATGACTAAGAAGGATCCTAAATAAAGAAATGCTACTACAAAGCCTAAATGGTCAATCAACCAGCCTGTCAGTGGAAAGAACACAATCATACTTAGGCTAAACATCATAGAATAGACACTCAGCATGGTTGCCCTTACTTCACTTGGAAGGCGCCCTTGTAAATCATTGTCAAAAATCGGCTTAAAAAGAGCATGCAGAGCATTACTAATCAAATAAATCAGAATATAGATTAGAGGTGTTCCAAAGTAGGACAGCATATAGGTGACTCCAGTCAGCAGGACGAGGATAGGGAAAAGCTTCAAGGCAGCATATTTCTTTCCAATCTTACTCGCTAGATAGACTGCGACGATATTTAAGAGACTACCAAGTAGCATAACTGCTGAAATTTGCCAACCACTTAAATCTGGTAACTGATTTTGATAGTAAAAATAAAACATGCACATGAGTACTCCGACAATCTGAGATAAAATCATCCAGTTTAAAAGCATGGGATTTCTCTTCAACTCATCCTTAACAGTCCAAATAATTTGTTTCATGGTCACACTATCAGCTTTTTCTACTTTGACACTTGGTTCTTTCAGCATCCAAATCAGGAAAATAACTATGATAGAAGTCGCAATCATGATATAGTAGGTCAGGTGCAATTGACCATGGACAAAAAATCCCGCCAACACTGTCCCCAAAGACTGAGTTCCTTCTGACACTCCCGATAGGAAACTTGAAATGGATAGGTAACGCTCCTTTAGTCCAGCCTCTACAGCCGAGTCATAGACCATTGCTGCGCTTGTGCCTGAATCAAAATTATAAGACAAGGCACTTACCGCCATCGCTAAGGCATAAATCCAAAAATTTCCCTGCCCAGCCAACATGAGAATAGAAGACAGAATCCCTGCTATACGACTTAAATAAAGGTTGGTCTTATAGGAATAGCGGTCAGCTAACATTCCAGATGGAATTTCACAGAGAAGACTGGTCGTATGAAAGATACTTTCCAGAAGTCCAATCTGCCAAAGAGACATGCCGTTTTGACTGAGAAAGAGAATCCAAAAACTGGTAATCCCTAGAAATGCAAAAAACTCAACTCCGGCCATCAGGCCAATATTTTTCCGATAATTTCTTATTAACATCTTTTCTCCTTAACAAGTGTATTATTATTTCTTTTGTCCGTCACTTGTTAATCTTTGCCTTACATGATCTCCACCCCTTTTTAGAAGCATTCTTCAATGCCATTATTGTTCCTTTAATGATTTATGAAATGATACCGGAAAATAGCTGTTCTGCGATTTCTATTGCGAGTTTTCTTGTTTATTTTAGCACTTATGTCATCATATTACAAGAGAATGTTAGAATACTCTTCGAAAATCAAATGCATTCCAGTCGCAAGTGATTAGAGTTTCTACAATTTTATAGTTTTCAAATAAACTCTGAGCAAATTTCTTGCAAGTCCTTTTGTTTTGTTGTAATATATTTTATAACAACGAGAGAGTTCTCGAAAATTTAAGAAAAAGGAGACACATCATGTCTAAAAAAGTATTATTTATCGTCGGATCCCTACGTCAAGGTTCTTTCAACCACCAAATGGCTCTCGAAGCTGAGAAAGCACTTGCTGGTAAAGCGGAAGTTAGCTATCTTGATTATTCAACTATTCCTCTCTTCAGCCAAGATTTGGAAGTTCCAACTCATCCAGCTGTAGCGGCTGCTCGTGAAGCGGTTCTCGCTGCGGATGCCATCTGGATCTTCTCTCCAGTCTACAACTTCTCTATCCCTGGAACAGTAAAAAACTTGCTTGACTGGCTATCTCGCGCCCTTGACTTGTCTGATACACGTGGCGCTTCTGCCCTTCAAGACAAGTTTGTCACAGTATCATCTGTAGCCAATGCAGGTCACGATCAACTCTTCGCTATCTATAAAGACCTCTTGCCATTTATCCGTACGCAAGTCGTTGGTGATTTCACGGCTGCACGTGTTAATGACTCTGCCTGGGCAGACGGAAAATTGGTTCTCGAAGAATCAGTCCTAAACTCACTTGAAAAACAAGCTCAAGACTTGGTCAATGCGATCAAGTAACTAACATAATAAAAGCGAACACGACTACTTTTCTGACACTCAGAAGACTAGCTTGTTCGCTTTTTTCTCATTTATAAACTAATACTCAATGAAAATCAAAGAGCAAACTAGGAAGCTAGCCGTAGGCTGTACTTGAGTACGACAAGGCGAAGCTGACGTGGTTTGAATTTGATTTTCGAAGAGTATAAAATAGCTGATGATACATATTGTCCAATACAAAATATCTTATTTCTAAACTTCCTTTACAAAAACCAATTCCTGTGGTTGTGACAAATCTTCTCGGTACTTAAATCCTGCAAAGCTTAAACGACGAGCTTCCTCCACCGTCTGTACTTGATTTTCGATAAGGGCTGTCAGGAAGTCACCACGTGCTTTCTTAGAAATAGTTGAGTGAATTTTCAGCTGGCGGCCTCTATCCTCCATGAATTTGAAGGTCACCATCTTTTCTCTGATTTCCTTAGAAAACACAGTCTCAAACTCGGATGACAAGAGAGAGAAAATCACTTCTTCCTGCCTCAGAGCTCCATCATAGGCTGTCTTCCAATGGCTCTTCAAAGTCTTACCAGCGACTTTCAACTTCATCAAAAAATCCAAACGGTGAGGAGCTATAGGTGACAAGGCTGGAACGACTCCGTACAAAGCCGAAGTAATAAAGACATGATTTTCAAGATAGGCTTGTTCTACCTCGCTCAACTTATCTCTCTTGATATGACGGTACATAAGCCCATCAAAAAGTTTCAAGGCTGGGTAGTGTTGAGCAGTTTGCCTTTTCAAAGCTTGGATATTTTGAAATTCTTCCGCCGCCTTCTCGGCTGATACCTTGTAAAAACTCTCCAATTGACTAGCAGAATAGAGGGCCAAGGCATCCAGCACGGCCTGACTTTCTGGTTTTAAAGGAGCGGCTTCAATACTTGGCAAATCTGTGTTCATTTCTTTTGCTGTTGGGATTAAAATTTTCATATTAATAGTGTAGCATATTTTTTAGCCACAACCAAGAAATTCATCTGAAAAACCTCGGTTTGACCGAGGTTTCTCTGTTTATTTGGGCCATCCTAACCAGACAGCCACGAGAACAAGGGCTAGGCCAGCTAAACTTGTTAAGATAGATAAGAATTTATCTTTTTTCTCCTTGAACTGAGAAAAACCTATCTTCAAAGCGAGCAGTCCGAGTAGCATTGAAGCAAGCATCAAATAAAACCCCATTTGTTTGTCCTCCATTAGGCTTAATTTACTTTATTATAACATATATTTCTTAAATAAACCTTTTTTACTGCACTTTAAAGGTCTTGAGATAGTTGTCTTTTCCTACTTGACCTTCGAAGGTTTTACCATTTTCAAGGTAAGGAAGGTCATCTGATACTGAGGCCTTGACCTTGTATATCTTGCCATCAACTTTAAAGAAGTAGACAGTATCACCTTTGATAACAGCTGATTTGAGGTCTGCTACCACACCCTTGATGCTTTCTGTTGTTGCATTGTCAATTTCAAGGTCGTTTTTATTGGCGTACTTGCTGAGCAGTTCTTCCACTGTCGTAGCTACGATGACATTCTGGTACTCGACTGCGTCTACCAGAGCATACTCTTTGACCAAACCAGCATTGTCCTTCAAGCCCATGATATACAGAGGTTTGTCATTGAGGTTGATTAGGATTGGGAAGGTTGCCTTGTAGGATTTCTCTTGTACAGCACCTTCTGCTGATTCACGGGCCGATTCTTCGGTCGCAGAAGCCAAGCTGTACTTGGTGATTTCTCCTGTTCGCATATTCTCAAGGATGAAACCGAGATTACTTTCATCTGCATTGGCCGACGTCACACCTGTGTAGAGATAAATGTCATTTCCGATAGACAAGTAATTATAGCCCTTGGTAGTCTGGGTCACGTTTTTCTTGGAAATCATAGCATTCCAGAAACCATCCTTGTACTTGCCGTTGTAGTTGATTTGCTCAATGGTTTCCTCAGCTGGATAAACCCTGTCCACCCATTCTGGAACATCTGCCAAGCTGTATTCCTTGGTTTCTCCATTTGTGGCATCCAAGATAATGACTGAAACAGGACGAGGAACCGCTAAGCCAAATTGCTTTTGGTAAACCGTCGCCACATAGAAAGGATTGCCCTCATCGTCCACCTCGAAAGAGGGAGTTTTGAAGATCTTGGTTGGGTACTTCAAGCGCAGGTGACGTTTGACATCACGGTTAAAATACTCCGAGTCCGAATACTTGATTGGTGTCTTCAAGTCCACCAAGTCCGCATTTCCGGTCACCATGTCCACCTTAATATACTCACCGATTCCCTTGGCCTGATTATTAAACCACTTGATAGGGTCAGCGTATTCTAGCGGTGTAACTCGATAAGGTTTCCCATCAATCGTTAGTTGAGTATAGGTGTCTGCCGCCACGTACTGTGACACCTTATCCGTTAGGGAACCCAAGTAGCGGTCCCCAATTTTTTCAGCAGTACTTCTATCTAGGATAGGAACCTTACTGGTGTCACTCTTAGGAAATTCAGTAAACTCTTTTTCCGTAACCGTAACTACATTGGCATAATTTTTAGCCTGAAAAATGCTAGAAGTCACCAAGGAAACCAAAGCTGCCAAGAGAAGAATCCCTCCAATAGAAGCTAAAAGAATTTTCCCTAACCGATTGATTTTGAAACCCTCAAAATTTAAAGCAGCTTCCGCCTTGCCGTGGCGCACATGAACCGTTTTGACCAGATTGATTCCCTTGCAAAAGCCAAATAAGATAGCCACAACCAACAAATGCCCACAGAGGAAAAAGAGAAATTCCCAGCTGGTCAGGTTAAGAGGCGGTAAAAAGATATACCAGGTCGTTGCGATAAAAATAAGTTCAAAGACTATTCGTTTCATTTGCTTTCCTCCTAAATGATTCGTCCTTCTAAGTGATCCAGTTCATGCTGGCATATCTGAGCTGGGAAACCCGTCAAGGTCATGGTCTGTTCCTGCCACTTGCTGTCCCGATAAGCAACCCTTATGGTTTCATAACGCTTAGTTGATCTCACACCTACCAAGGACAAACAGCCTTCTTCTGCCTCATAAGGTCCTTCAAATGACAGGAGCACTGGGTTAAACATGACCACGGAAACCAAGCCAAGATTAAAAATAATCACGCGCTTCTGCACCCCAATCATATTGGCAGCTAGACCGACACAAGTCTCACGATTTGCTAAGAGTGTATCCTGCAAATCTCTGGCAAGATACAGATCATCCTGACTTGCCAGCTGAGATACCTGAGATAAAAACAAAATATCCTTCACAATTTTCTTTTCCACTTGCTCACACTCCTCTTGTTTTTTACTATATTATAGCAATTATAGCACAAAAGCCGATAACTGCAAGCCCTTTCCTTCAACTGTAGCAAAAAGCCATCCGAAGATGACTTTTTTTTAAATCGCATTCTTGTCAAAACCGAGTTTACGTTGAACAAACTTAACAATTTCGACGATGATAATCATTGAGAAGCTTCCGCCCATAACGATTCTCCATTGTGATAAGTCTAGTTTGGTTACGTGGAAGATTCCTTCAAGCGGTTCTACAACGATTGTTGCCATGAGAAGGATGAAGGATACCAAGATGGACCAGTTGAAGGTCTTAGACTTGAATGGGCCAACTGTCAAGATGGATTGGTAAACAGATTTCACATTGTAGGCATGGAAGAGCTGAATCAAACCAAGGGTTGCAAAGGCCATAGTAAGGGCATCCGCATGAATGGCATGATTGTCACCCACGTGAACTGGGTAAAGAAGGGCAAGACCATAGACACTCATAACAATAGCTGCTTGAAGTACACCTTGATAGATGATAGAACTCAAAACACCACCTGAGAAGAAGCTTGCCTTGCGTCCACGTGGTTCATGGTTCATGACACCAGGCTCAGCAGGTTCAACACCAAGAGCGATAGCTGGGAAAGTATCGGTTACCAAGTTGATCCACAAAAGATGAACTGGCTGCAAGACATCCCAACCAAACAAGGTTGATAGGAAAATGGTTAGTACTTCAGCAGTATTGGCAGAAAGTAGGTACTGAATAGTCTTTTGAATGTTTGAGAAGACCTTACGCCCTTCTTCAACTGCTACGATGATAGTCGCAAAGTTATCATCTGCAAGAATCATATCAGAAGCTCCCTTAGAAACCTCTGTACCAGTGATTCCCATACCGATACCGATATCTGCTGTTTTCAGAGCTGGTGCGTCATTGACCCCGTCACCTGTCATGGCAACGACCTTACCTTGTTTTTGCCAGGCCTTGACGATACGAACCTTGTGTTCTGGAGACACACGGGCATAAACAGAGTATTGACCTACCACTTTTTCAAAGTCTTCATCTGACAGTTCATTGAGTTCAGCACCAGTTAAAACGTGACCTTCTGTATCGTTTGCGTCAATGATTCCCAAACGTTTAGCAATAGCTTCTGCTGTGTCTTGGTGGTCACCTGTAATCATGATTGGACGGATTCCCGCTTCCTTGGCTACACGAACAGCTTCAGCAGCTTCAGGACGTTCAGGGTCAATCATCCCAATCAAACCAGTGAAGATTAAATCATTTTCAAGCTCTTCAGAAGTGAGGTTTTCTGGAATACTATCGATAATCTTATAAGCACCTGCAAGGACACGCAAGGCTTGGTGAGCCATTTCAGAGTTGTTTGTATGAATGAGGTTTGTAACCTTCTCATCAATCGGAGCAATATCCCCAGCCTTATCACGAAGAACACAACGTTTCAAAAGTTGGTCTGGTGCACCTTTGACTGCTACAAGGAAACGACCATCTGGCAATGGGTGAACCGTTGACATGAGCTTACGATCCGAGTCAAATGGCAACTCAGCTACACGAGGATATTTCTCTAAGAAACCTTTGACATCATAGCCCTTGTCCAAGGCATATTGAATGAAGGCTGTTTCGGTTGGGTCTCCGATCAGGTTTCCTTCCACATCGATTTTCGTATCATTGGCCAAAACAACGGAACGAAGTAGTGGCATTTCAAGACCTAGTTCAATGTCATCAGCTGAGTCATGTAGAACCGCATCGTAGAAGACTTTTTCGACTGTCATCTTGTTCATAGTCAGCGTACCAGTCTTATCAGAAGCGATGATTTCTGTTGAACCAAGTGTTTCTACTGCTGGCAACTTACGAACGATAGAGTTTCGTTTGGCCAAAACTTGAGTACCAAGGGCAAGAACGATGGTTACGATTGCAGGAAGTCCTTCTGGAATGGCTGCAACGGCAAGCGCAACAGAGGTCATCAACTCACCAAGTGGATTTTTCCCTTGAATGAAGACTCCAACTACAAAAGTAACAAGGGCAATGACCAAGATAGCATAGGTTAAGACCTTAGAAAGGTTGTTCAAGTTTTGTTTGAGTGGTGTATCTGTCTCATCTGCGTCTTGAAGCATGCCTGCGATATGACCGACTTCTGTGTACATACCTGTATTAACAACAACACCCATTCCACGACCATAGGTCACGTTTGAGTTTTGGAAGGCCATATTGACACGGTCACCAATACCAGCATCTGCAGCAAGCTCGACTGTCAAGTCTTTTTCAACTGGAACAGACTCACCTGTCAAGGCAGCTTCTTCAATCTTGAGAGAGTTGGCTTCTAGCAAACGTAAGTCCGCTGGTACCACATCACCAGCTTCAAGGGCAACGATATCTCCAGGTACCAATTCTTTAGAGTCAATCTCCGCCATATGCCCATCACGAAGAACGCGGGCAGCTGGACTAGACATAGACTTGAGGGCTTCAATAGCTTCTTCTGCTTTTCCTTCTTGGTAAACACCAAAGGCAGCATTAATGATAACCACGGCTAGGATAATAATGGCATCTGCGATATCTTCTCCACCAGAAGTCACAACTGACAAGATGGCCGCCGCAACTAGGATGATAATCATCAAATCCTTAAATTGCTCGATGAATTTGACCAGGATTGATCGTTTCTCGCCTTCTTCGAGTTCATTGTGGCCAAATTCGGCAAGGCGTTTCTGCGCTTCGCTAGACGAAAGACCTTGCTCAGTTGCTTCAACCGACTTCAAGACCTCTTCAGGACTCTGAGTGTAAAACGCTTGGCGTTTTTGTTCTTTTGACATGTGTCTCCTCCTTGACATTGTGTGCAAAACAGTTTCTCTTTTTCTCATCGTATCTTTTCACGATAAACAAAAAGAGACCTGTTAATCATAACAAGTCTCGCTGTTTAAGATAGGGCCGGAAAGCATACTTTTCAGTATAAAATTCGGAATGACGACACTATCACAGGTTTCTGCCAGCTACTCCCTTGAGTAGTACTATTATACCAAATTTTGGAAAGTTTTCAAAGAGTAAAAATTGCCTTATTTGAATTTTCCCTTGAAAACCAGTATAATGGTAGAATGCTATATGACTAGAAAGGAAGTTGAATGAAGCAATCTATTTCAAATCTCAAGTTGGCGGAACGTGGTGCCATTATCAGTATTTCAACCTACCTGCTCTTATCTGCAGCAAAATTGGCTACTGGGCATCTCCTTCATTCATCCAGTTTGGTAGCCGATGGTTTTAACAACGTCTCGGACATCATTGGAAATGTGGCCCTCTTAATTGGGATTCGATTGGCGCGCCAGCCTGCAGACCGTGACCATCGTTTTGGTCACTGGAAAATTGAAGATTTGGCTAGCTTAATCACTTCCATCATTATGTTCTATGTTGGATTTGATGTTCTAAGGGATACCATTCAGAAGATTCTCAGTCGTGAAGAAACGGTCATTGACCCTCTTGGTGCAACCCTAGGAATCATTTCTGCAACGATTATGTTTCTAGTTTATCTCTACAATACTCGCCTCAGTAAGAAATCCAACTCCAAGGCACTGAAGGTCGCTGCTAAGGACAATCTTTCCGATGCTGTCACTTCACTTGGAACTACCATCGCCATACTAGCTAGCAGTTTCAATTATCCGATTGTGGATAAACTGGTCGCTATCATCATCACTTTCTTTATTTTGAAAACTGCCTATGATATTTTCATCGAGTCTTCCTTTAGTCTTTCAGATGGTTTCGACGACCGTCTGCTTGAGGATTACCAAAAGGCTATCATGGAAATCCCCAAAATCAGCAAGGTTAAGTCGCAAAGAGGTCGCACCTACGGTAGCAACATTTACCTTGATATTACGCTAGAAATGAATCCTGACTTGTCTGTTTTTGAGAGTCATGAAATTGCGGATCAGGTCGAGTCTATGCTGGAGGAACGTTTTGGCGTCTTTGATACCGATGTCCATATCGAGCCAGCACCTATCCCTGAAGATGAAATTTTAGACAATGTCTATAAAAAATTACTTATGCGCGAACAATTGATTGACCAAGGAAATCAACTGGAAGAACTCTTGGCTGACGATTTTGTTTATATTCGCCAAAATGGAGAACAGATGGATAAAGAGGCCTATAAAGCCGAAAAAGACTTGAATTCTGCTATCAAGGATATTCAAATCACTTCCATCAGTCAAAAGACCAAACTCATCAGCTATGAGTTAGATGGTATCATCCACACCAGTATCTGGCGTCGCCACGAAACTTGGCAAAATATCTTCCACCAGGAAACCAAAAAAGAATAGAGAAATCCTGTCCATGAGACGGGATTTTTCTATTCTTCTAGCTATCAAATTCACTTAGATATTCATAGCGTTCATATTTTTCAAGGAGTGCTTCGTTTTTCTCATCTAGCTCTTTCTGAAGAGTAGCCAGTTTGCCAAAGTCAGAGCTGTTGGCCTGCATCTCCTCTTCAATAGCAGCGATACGGTTTTCCAAGGATTCAATATCGCCTTCAATGCTTGCCCACTCCTGCTTTTCTTGGTAGGTCATGCGTTTCTTATCTTCTCGAACCTTGACGACTTTTTCCTTTTCGGCTTTTTGCACTTGATTGGCCATCTCTGTTTCAAAGGTTTTCTCATCAAGATAGTCGGTGTAATGACCAAAGAAAGGACGAATCTTGCCATCCTCAAAAGCCAGAATCTTGGTCGCCACCTTATCCAAGAAATAGCGGTCGTGACTAACAGTCAAAACTGGACCAGCAAAGCCTTGCAAGAAATTCTCCAAAACTGTCAAGGTTGCAATATCTAGGTCATTTGTCGGTTCGTCTAAAAGAAGAACATTTGGTTTTTCCAAGAGCAGTTTGAGGAGATAAAGACGCTTTTTCTCTCCACCTGACAATTTCTCAATCAAGGTTCCATGCGTCGAACGTGGGAAAAGAAACTGCTCCAGCAACTCTGCAATCGAAGTACTAGAACCACCGCTGATCTTGACCTCTTCTGCCACTTCCTGCAGGTAATTGATAACTCGCTTGCTCTCATCCAATCCCTCAATTTTCTGAGAGAAATAGGCGATACGAACAGTTTCCCCTATCACAACTTGACCTGCTGTCGGCTCAAGACTGCCTGCAATCAGATTGAGCAGGGTTGATTTTCCAACACCATTATCCCCAACAATTCCAATACGATCTTTGGCCTGCACCAAGAGATTAAAGTCTTGTAAAATGGGCTTATTTTCATAGGCAAAGGAAACATCCTGAAACTCGATGACTTTCTTCCCAATCCGACTGGTTTCAAAGTTCATGGTCAAGTCTGTCTCAGCAGTATTTCCTGAAACTTCCTTTTTCAGGTCGTGGAAACGATTGATACGAGCCTGCTGCTTGGTCGCACGCGCCTGCGGTTGTCTGCGCATCCAGGCCAATTCTTGTTTGTAGAGTTGTTCTTTTTTGTGGAGAAGAGCCGAGTCGCGCTCATCCTGTTCCGCCTTTAGGCGAACATAGTCCTGGTAATTTCCCTGATATTCGGTCAAGCCTGCGCGATCCAATTCGAAAATGCGAGTTGACAAAGCGTCTAGGAAATAACGGTCATGGGTAATAAAAAGGACGGTCTTCTTAGAATTTTTCAAAAAGAGGGTCAGCCACTCAATAGTCGCAATGTCCAGATGGTTGGTAGGCTCATCCAGAAGCAAGAGGTCGTGGTTGCCAAGTAAGACTTGCGCCAACTGGACCCGTCTTCTCAGACCACCTGACAATTCCCCAACAGGAGTGGATAAGTCCTGAATACCCAGCTTACTGAGAACAGTCTTAACCTGACTCTCAATTTCCCAAGCTTGAAGAGAATCCATCTCAGCCATGACTCGTTCCAAACGTGCCTGCTTGTCCTCACTATAGTTGAGCATGATCAATTCGTACTCACGAATGAGCTGAATTTCCTTGAGGTCGCTAGATAGAACCGTATCCAAGACCGTCTTGCTATCATCAAAATCAGGATCCTGAGTCAAGTAACCAATCTGGTAATCATTCTTAGCTGAAAAAGGACTGACATCCCCATCAAAGCCAGAAACACCAGAAAGAACATCTAAAAGGGTGGTCTTCCCTGTTCCATTGACACCAATCAAACCAATTCTGTCTAGGTCATGGATGATAAAGGAAATATCCTTAAAAACGGTCTTGTCACCGACGGATTTACTTAGTTTTTCAACAATAAAATCACTCATTTTTTCTCCCTCAGATAAGCATGGATGGCTTGACGGTCATTTTCCAATTCTCCATCGACAATGGCATATTCAATCTCTGTTAAAATCTCTCCCAAGTCTGGGCCCGGCTGATAGCCATATTCCTTGATCAAAATACCACCGTTGATTTGGATCTCTTTCTTGTCATGAATGGTCAAACTCTGGTAAGCTTCTGTGATGACTTGCGGGTTAACTTCTTTTCCTTGAGCCTGACGAAGATTTTCAGCCTGTAAAAGTAAATTCAAGTCAAAGCGGTAACAATCGCGCTTACTCAATTCTCCCTTTTCACGCAAGGCCAAAATAGTCAGCAAATCCTGAACTTGCTTGGCAAACTGACGTGAGGTCTTCCAAGCTTTCAAAAATGGCTGCGCATTTTCAATCTCCAAAGCCGACAGTAGAGCCGACCAAGCTTGTTCAGAGGATTCAAAGATAAAATCAGTCTCCAAATCAAACAGTCTATTGAGCTTGTCCTGGCTAGATTCCATATCAGGGAGATAATCATAAGCTTGACTCTCAATCATGGAAGCCAAACCCCTTCTCCAAAACGGAGCCAGCAAGAGTTTATCAAACTCAACGAAGGTACGCTCCACAGAAATTTTCTCCAAAAGTGGCGTCAAGGTCTTCATAGCTTTAAAGGTTTCTGGCTCAAGTTCAAAGCCAAGACTGGCCTGAAAACGGAAACCACGCATAATACGCAAAGCATCTTCGTTAAAACGCTCACTAGCCACTCCAACTGCTCGTAAGACTTGCTTTTCCAAATCTTCTAAACCATGAAACAAGTCAATGATTTCTCCTGTCTCATCTAAGGCAAAGGCGTTGACTGTAAAATCACGGCGTTTGAGGTCTTCTTCTAGCGAGCGCACAAAGGAGACCGCACTGGGTCTGCGATAGTCCACATAGACATCCTCTGTCCGAAAGGTAGTTACCTCATACTCCTCATCCCCATCTAAGACCAAGACGGTTCCATGCTCGATTCCGATATCGGCTGTTCGCGGAAAGATCTTCTTGGTTTCTTCTGGATAAGAAGACGTCGCAATATCCACATCATGGATAGGGCGATTGAGGAGGGCGTCTCGAACAGAGCCCCCAACAAAATAGGCTTCAAATCCTGCTTCTTTAATTTTTTCTAATACTGGTAAAGCCTTCTGAAATTCAGAAGGCATTTGCGTTAATCTCATAATAAGTGTTCTAATCCATAGACAAGCTCATGACGCTTGACAACTTCTTTAATTCCCAAATTCACCCCTGTCATGAAGGAGCTGCGATCATAGGAGTCATGACGGAGGGTCAATCCTTCTCCCTGATTGCCAAAGATGACTTCCTGATGGGCTACTAAGCCTGGCAAACGTACTGAGTGGATGCGCATGCCATCAAAGTCAGCACCACGAGCACCTGCAATCAACTCTTCCTCATCAGGCGCACCTTGCTGGGTAGACTCTCGAACTTCTGCAATCAACTCAGCTGTTTTAATAGCTGTTCCACTCGGAGCATCCTTTTTCTTGTCATGATGGAGCTCAATAATCTCCACATTTGGGAAATATTTGGCAGCCTGCGTCGCAAATTGCATGAGCAAGACAGCACCCAAGGCAAAGTTAGGAGCGATCAAGCCACCCAAATCTTGGGCACGGGAAAATGCTTTTAACTCTGCAATTTCTTCACTAGTAAAGCCGGTTGTCCCAACTACTGGAGCAAATCCATTTTCAAGAGCAAAGCGTGTATTTTCGTAGGCAACAGTTGGAGTAGTAAAATCTACCCAGACATCCGCTTCAAAGCCTGCTAAATCAACCTTATCCTTGAAAACAGGAATACCCTGCCATTCTGACTCAGACTCAAAAGGATCCAAAACTGCTACCAAGGCCAAGTCTGGATCAGCCAAGACCATCTGACAAGCAGCTTGGCCCATCTTTCCCTTAAAACCAGCAATAATTACTCGAATACTCATCTCTACTCCTGTCTAAGATACAAAGGACGTTGGCTGCCCATGAAAAATAGGGAATTGCGCTGACTTTCCACGAAAGGCCAGACAGGCATCTTTTTTCATGAGGCAGATAGTCCGTGTTCAATTTCTAAGATACAAGGCATCTTAACTAGCCTAGAAGCGCCAACTAAATCACTGGAATATAACCCAGAGCAATGCTTCCTGATCCTAGGTGTGTCCCAATGACACTACCAAATGTAGCTAGTGAAATATCCGTACCCACTCCAGATTCAAGCAAGTGTTGACGCAACTCTTCAGCCTTTTCAGGAGCATTTCCGTGAATGACAATGACCCGATATTGGCCTGAAGCCGTTGTCTCCTTGATAATTTCAATTAAGCGCTTGGTTGCTTTCTTTTCAGTACGAACTTTTTCGTAAACTTCAATCACACCTTGGTCATTGAAATAGAGGATTGGCTTAATGCTAAGCAAATTGCCCAAAATGGCAGCCCCATTTGAAAGGCGCCCACCTTTCACCAAATGGTCCAAATCATCTACCATGATAAAGGCTGACGTACGGCTGATTTGAATGGCTAGCTTATACTGAATGCTGGCAAAATCATCGCCCTGGTCACGCCAATTAAAGACGCTTTCAACCATGATACCCAGAGGAGCACTTGTAATCAAAGTGTCTGGAAAAGCAATGGTTAAGCCCTCATATTCATCTATCATATACTGGATATTTTGGTAAAAACCTGAAATTCCAGAAGATAGGAAAAGCCCCAAGGCATGTGTATAACCTTGTTCTTTGAGCAAAGTTAAGATTTCATCTAACTTGGCAATACTTGGTTGACTGGTCTTAGGTAATTCAGATGCCTGAGCCATTTTTTGATAAAATTCCTCAGCAGACAGATTGATACCTTCGACATACTCCTCACCATCAATATTGACAGGAATATCCAAGACATACAAATCTTCTCTTTGCAAGGTCTCTGCACTGAGATAGGCAGAAGAATCTGTGATAACAGCTAGTTTCATATTAGAACTCCAAATTGATTCCTGGTAAGTCTAATGCAATTTCAGTTACTTCGTAAGTCAAACGGTTGAGCATATTCAAACATGGGCGGGCCAAAGTTTCCACTTCTTCTTGGCTCAATTCACTTGGTTCATTGACAATACGGCCATCGATATGATTTACCTGTGAAATGGTTCCACTGATGACAAACTTATCAAATACAATCATAAATGTCAAGATGACAATCAAGGAAGTCACTTGATTTTCTTGATCATGTTGGAGCAATTGGAAGTTCACATCCACCTTAGTTTCAGGAGCTCCATTTTCATTTTCCCATTCAAAATTACGCGCATCAAAATGATACTGACTAACAAATTCTTGTTCACGTTTAAGATTCATGTCTTTCTCCCTCGGCTACAATATTATAAGCTATTGTACCATAATTTTTAATTTTCATCTAGTTTTCTAGGATTTAGTCAATCCCGATTTCAGCTCGAACTACGTCTGCGATGGTATCAACATAGTAGCCTACTTCTTCTGTCGTAGGCGCTTCTGCCATAACACGCAAAAGGGGCTCTGTTCCACTTGGGCGAACAAGGATACGGCCATTCCCTGCCATTTCTTCTTCCATCTTCTCGATGATAGCCTTAATAGCTGGAACTTCCATAGCCTTTTCCTTCATGGCATTTTCCACTCGGATATTGACTAATTTTTGTGGATAGATGGTTACTTCTGCAGCCAACTCTGACAAGCTCTTACCAGTTTCCTTCATGATTTTGGTCAATTGAACAGCAGATAATTGGCCATCACCTGTTGTATTGTAGTCCATCAAGATGACGTGACCAGACTGTTCACCACCAAGATTGTAGCCTGATTTTCGCATTTCTTCAACAACATAACGATCACCAACTGCTGTAACTGCCTTGTTAATACCTTCGCGATCCAAGGCCTTGTGGAAGCCAAGGTTAGACATAACAGTTGTCACAATTGTATTTTGAGCCAATTGTCCTTTTTCAGAAAGGTATTTCCCGATGATGTACATGATCTTGTCACCATCAACGATCTCACCATTTTCATCAACAGCAATCAAACGGTCACTGTCTCCATCAAAGGCCAAACCGATAGCTGAGTCACTTTCTTTGACCACTTCTTGAAGGGCTTCTGGGTGGGTTGAACCAACATTAAGGTTGATGTTAAGACCATCTGGTGTTTCCCCGATAACTGTTAATTGAGCACCAAGATCTGCAAAAATTTGACGGGCACTTGTAGAAGCTGCACCATTGGCTGTATCCAAGGCAACCTTCATTCCTTCAAGAGGAGTTCCAGTTGAAACAAGGTATCCTTCATACTTACGCAAGCCTTCTGGATAATCTACCAAGGTTCCCAAGCCTTCTGCACTTGGACGAGGAAGAGTATCTTCTGCAGCATCTAGCAAGGCTTCAATTTCTGCTTCTTTTTCGTCATCTAGTTTGAAGCCATCACCACCAAAGAACTTAATCCCATTATCAAGGGCTGGGTTGTGGCTAGCAGAAATCATGACACCTGCACTTGCTCCTTCAGTTTTAACCAAGTAAGCTACTGCTGGTGTTGCCAAAACGCCTAGTTTGTATACGTGAATCCCTACTGAAAGGAGACCTGCCACCAAGGCTGATTCTAACATTTCCCCGGAAATACGTGTGTCACGTCCTACAAAGACTTTCGGTGCTTCCGTTTCATGTTGACTGAGAACATAGCCTCCAAAACGTCCTAGTTTAAAGGCCAATTCTGGCGTTAATTCTACGTTAGCTTCTCCACGGACTCCATCAGTCCCAAAATATTTACCCATTTTTATAAAATCCTTTTCCTATTTTTAATTCGTTTTTGAACTAGTTGCTTTTGTTGACGAAGATGTCTCCGACGAACTGCTTGTGCTTGAACTTGGTGATACAGGTTTTGTAGTCACCTTCATTGTCGTATCAAACGGAGTGATCACTACTGGTAAGACAACCCCATTGCGGTCGATTGCCTGCAAGGGTACTGAGCCACTATAATTACCTGTTATGCGTTCGCTGGTTGGTAAAAGTGCAATAATTTTGTCAATCTTAGCTAATGTTTCCTGGTCAGTTGTAACTGAAACTCGTTCGTTTGATACGGTTACACTATCAAGTTGTAGCTTGGGACCAATCTGGCTTTGGTCAACTTGCGGCACAACAATCATCCCATCTCGCTTAACCTTCTTCCCAACTTTCACTGTAATCTTTTGAGGCGTTGCCACAGCGGTCAATCCACTTGGAAGATTTTCAATGTTCAAGGGAACTTCAATCGTTCCAACACTAGCATCTGTCAAATCCGCTGTCACCTTAAACTTACGAGTACTTTCCTGCATTTCGCTTGCCAAGGTCACACGATTAGCACCTGTCAACACAACGGAAACTTCTGATGCAAATCCGCTAATGAAATACTGGTCGTCATCATAATGAATATCGATAGGAACATTTGCTATCGTATTGGTGTAGGTTTCCGATTTGACCTGCCTTACCGTATTGTTGTTTTGAAAGTTGGTCGACGTTGCATAAATGAATAAGACACAAGCAAAAAAGAGAGATGAAATGATATATAGACTATTTTTTCTCATATTTCCAACCTCCTAGCAAACGATCCTTGAAACTGACTTTTTCCTCAACAGCTGGCACAAGAATTGTTCGTAGCTCTGCTTCAAATTCTTCAATCGTCAAATCATGCTTGAAGACCCCGTTGTAGGTAATAGAAATACCACCTGTTTCCTCTGAGACAATGAAGGTCAAGGCATCAGACACTTCTGATAAACCGATAGCCGCCCGGTGTCTGGTCCCAAATTCCTTGGAAATTCCTGTACTTTCTGTCAAGGGCAGATAGGCAGAGGTGACGGCAATCCGATTTTCTCTAACAATCACAGCACCATCATGTAGAGGAGTGTTGGGAATAAAAATATTGATGAGGAGTTCTGCCGAAATTTTGGCATCCAAGGGAATTCCTGTCGCGATGTATTCTTGCAAGGTACGAACTCGTTGAATAGCAACCAGAGCACCAATCTTACGAGGGCTCATGTATTCAACTGACTTAACAAAGGCACGAATCATTTTCTCTTCTGCACTAATTTGAGTAGTAGAAAAGAAATCTGTCGCCCTTCCCAAACGTTCCAAACCAGTCCGAATCTCTGGAGAGAAGATAACAACCGCAGCAATAACCCCATAAGTGATAATCTGGTTAATCAACCAAGAAATCGTTGTTAAACCAAGGATATTGGCCACAACCTGGGCTAATACAAAGATCAAGACTCCCCGTACCAAAATCATAATCTTGGTACCAGCTATCGCTTTTGTAAAACGATATAAAATATAGGTCACAATCAAAATATCAAACAGATTGATGGCAATACTCCAAGGACTAGAAAACAAGCTAGTCCAATATTGCAGGTTGGATAATTGTTGAAAGTTCATCTGCTGTCTCCTCTCTGTCCAAACACGTTCCTTTCTATTATACCATTTTTCTGACATTTTTTTCCCTATCCTACTTCATTTTAAATTAAAGAAAAAATATGATAAAATAAACTGACTAGAAAAAACAAAGGAGAAATCATGTCTCAACTATACGATATTACCATTGTAGGTGGTGGTCCAGTCGGGCTTTTTGCGGCCTTCTATGCCCACCTACGCCAAGCCAAGGTCCAAATCATCGATTCCCTTCCCCAACTAGGTGGACAGCCCGCTATTCTCTATCCTGAAAAGGAAATCCTAGACGTCCCAGGTTTCCCAAATCTGACTGGAGAAGAGTTGACTAACCGCTTGATTGAACAGCTAAACGGCTTTGATACCCCTATTCATCTCAATGAAACAGTTCTTGAGATTGAAAAACAAGATCAAGGCTTTGCCATTACAACTTCTAAAGGAAGTCACCTGTCTAAAACAGTCATCATCGCTATGGGTGGCGGTGCCTTTAAACCACGTCCGCTGGAACTAGAAGGCGTTGAGGGCTATGAAAATATCCACTACCACGTTTCCAACATTCAGCAATATGCTGGTAAGAAAGTGACGATTCTTGGTGGGGGAGACTCAGCTGTGGACTGGGCTCTGGCTTTTGAAAAAATTGCGCCAACTATCCTTGTTCACCGCAGAGATAATTTCCGCGCCTTGGAACACAGTGTCCAAGCCTTACAGGAATCATCTGTGACCATCAAGACACCATTCGTCCCTAGCCAACTCCTTGGAGATGGAAAAACGCTCGATAAACTTGAAATCACAAAAGTCAAATCTGACGAAACCGAAACGATTGACCTAGACCACCTCTTTGTCAACTATGGTTTCAAATCTTCTGTCGGTAACCTCAAAAACTGGGGTCTGGACCTCAACCGCCACAAGATTATCGTCAACAGCAAACAGGAATCCAGCCAAGCAGGTATCTATGCTATCGGTGACTGCTGCTACTATGACGGAAAAATTGATTTGATTGCGACAGGTCTCGGAGAAGCCCCAACCGCTGTCAACAATGCTATTAATTACATTGACCCTGAACAAAAAGTACAACCAAAACACTCTACTAGTTTATAAAAAAGAACCACGAGTCACATAGGATTCGTGGTTTTAAAATGAACTACACCTCAAAAGTTAGACAGAAATACATCTAACTTCTGATATGCAGCCCACCTTCTCTTTGCTCTTGTTTGAATAAGAAATTTTTTGAAGAATCATTAGATTATACAAAGTATTCATATCAGCCTTTTAAAGCTATATAAAAACTCTCCAACTATTCTATTATACCATATAAAAAAATAAATAAATAGACTTGTTTTTTTCTTTTTTTTGACGTATACTAATAATAGAAAGCGCTTTAAATAAAATAAAAGGAGGTTTTATGAGGAAAGTAAATAAGGACATTTTATTCTTAACTGGAATCATAGTTTTATGTTTTGGTTTTTTATTATTTCACATCAACCCCTATTATGCCGAACCCTATGCGACACTGAAAGAAAGAATAAATTTATTCTTTTGGCAACTATATTGGAGACCTGTAGGAACTCTCAGTATTATTTCGGGTTGCATTATAACTTTCAAAGGATTGAAAAAATAATCTTTTACTCATGAAGAAAAAATTTGTTATGATTAAACTGAAACTATTGTTTTTCTCTCTACTATCAAGTCTATTATTCTTAGTCACAACATCTACGGTTTTTGCTGATGTCTATCCTGGTACAAATTATGAAATTGTATCTAATCGTATTGTAAAAGATATCAACACAGGAGAGTTATTGTCATTTTATACAACTGAACTTAGAGACGCCTATTTAGAGTCTAAATCTACGTATCAGACTCGTTCTAATGCAACTGGTGTTGCAGACTATAGAACTAAATACTCTCACTCTTACAAGAAAAGCACCACATCAGGTCCTGTAAGTTCAACTGCCTATGGTGGAAAAGCTGGAGCTACTCTGACTGTAGGTGCAGGTGTTAGCTTTTCTGCTCCGGAGTCTGGAGCTGGACTTAGTTTAAATCACTCAGTCTCCCATAACGTACCACCCTACACTTATGGTTATATTAGACTAAAAGCATCTTACACAGTAAACGTTCGTAAACTAGAAGTTAGATACTTAGGCACCAACAAATGGGTTCCAGCTGGTGAAACCTCTACTATATCGAATGTTAGCGTTTGGAGCGAACTGGTCACTTGGAAATAACTCATTAGAGACTGGGTAAAAACTCAATTTCAGGAGAAAATGAAATAAATTTTCTCACAATAAAACGCATAGTATCACGGTTTTCAATATCTGATATTATGCGTTTTTGATTTTAAAGAGCTAAATTTCTTAACTTAATGACATTGCTTTTTGCCTTTCCCCTTCTTTTTCAAAAAGTAAAAATGTCCTATCAAACTGATACAGCATGTGATATAATAACAATGGCACTAACGATACGCCTTGGAAAAGGAGGTATTACAGATGCTAGAACTTCTCAAAATAGTACTTATCGCAGTCATCGAGAGTATCATCTCATGGCTGGTGACTCGTTGGTTAGACGATCACTTCGACAAGTAACCTTCCTGGTTAGTGCTATCTAACCCAGAAAAAATCCCCTTGGTATTGCAGTACCGAGGGGATTTCTGTTTTAGCACTAAAATGCTAGAACTTCTCAATTCCTCTTTATTATCTCACATGCTCTATTCAATTGTCAAGAAAGAGGTGTTTTATATCTTTATAACTCATCAGCAATCTTATTTATCTTTCTGAGTCTATGGTTGACACCACTTTTGGTCAGAGGGGTGCTGAGGCTATCTGCTAACTGCTGGATAGAGTAGTCTGGGTGCTGAATCCGCAACTGCGCCACCTCCTGCAAATCCACTGGCAAATTCTCTAAGCCCATAATATCTTTGATTTTACTGATATTGTTGATAGTCTTCATGCTGGCAGAAACTGTCCGAGCAATATTAGCTGTCTCGGCATTGTTGGCCCGATTGAGGTCATTACGAGTTTCCCGCAAAATCTTAACACGCTCAAAATCATCACGCGCCTGCATAGCTCCAATGACAATCAAGAAGTCCATGATATCTTCGGCTCGCTGGAGGTAGGTCACAGCCCCCTTCTTGCGCTCAAGCACCTTGGCATCCAGTAAGAACTGCTGGAGAAGAGAGGCAATCCCTTGCGCGTGATCCAGATAAACAGAACTGATTTCCAACTGGTACTTACCTGATTCAGGGTCACGAATGCTTCCATTTGCCAAGAAAGCGCCACAGAGATAGGCACGGCCTGCTTCCTCGTCTGATAAAATTGCCTCATCAATACCTGTTTCCAGGCCAAAGAAAGAGTCAGCCAAGTGCAAGTCACTCAATAAATCCTGCACCTTTTCATCCGTAAAAACGGTATAGACTCGATTCTTGCGGAGATTACTTCTTTGGTGATGGCGAATTTCTGATTTGATTTCATAGAAATGGAGAAAAGACTCATAGAGGTGACGAGCTAGCTTAGCATTTTCTGTCACGACGGACAAGGTTAGGCCCGAGGTCGAGAGACCGATGCTACCAGACATCTTGATAATGGCAGATAATTCATGCCGGCTTAGATGGTGCTGACCTAGGATTTCTTCTTTAACTGCTACTGTGAAACTCATTTTCTCACCTGTATAATCCGCATCAATTCATCCACAATCAAATCTCCATCGTGGAAGGCACCCCCATTTTCCAGACGAAGGAAGTTGGATGAAATCACACGCGGAACTTGCTTACAAAGACCAGCAAAATCATGTTCCACCTGCACCAAATATTCATCAAAACGGTTGGAATTCATGTATTCCTGAGGCACTTTTTCGATATTCACCAAGACAGTGTCGATAAAAGGTCTGCCAAGGTGACGATGCAAGACTTCCACATGGTCGCTATCTGTAAAGTGTTCCGTCTCCCCACGTTGGGTCATGATATTGCAGACATAGGCGATTTCTGCCTTGGTTTCCAAAAGCGCCTGCCCGATTTCCTTAATCACAATATTGGGCAAAATAGAGGTAAAGAGGGAACCGGGCCCTAGGACAATCATGTCACTTTCAAGAATGGTCTGCACTACTCGACGGCTAGCCAGAGGTGTATCATCATTGAGGGTATTGGTCACATAGACATGGTCAATCATACCTGGATGGTCTGCAATATGACTCTCGCCAGCCACTTCCGTCCCATCCTGAAAGACTGCATGAAGAGTCAAAGGATGGTCACTGGAAGGATAAATCTTCCCAGTTGTGTGGAAAAATTTGCTCAGCAATTGCATGGCATTATAGGTCGAACCCTGCATTTCTGACAGGCCAGCGATAATGAGATTTCCCAGTGGATGGCCAGCAAAGGCTCCGGCATCCTCAGAAAAGCGATACTGAAAGACTTTCTCATAAAACTTAGGCATATCCGACATGGCTACAAGAACATTGCGAAGATCGCCTGGCGGTGTCAACTGCTGCATATTTTTTCGGAGTTCACCCGAAGAACCACCATCATCTGCCACCGTTACGATAGCAGCGATTTCCACATCTTTTTCCCGCAGACTTTTTAGAATGACGGGGATTCCAGTTCCTCCACCAATCACCGTTATCTTTGGTTTTCTCATGAACGGTTTACCGTTTCCTTTCTTCGGTCTTTATCGCGATGCCCTTCATTGACAGGCCAATTCTTGGATAAGTCCTGCGCCAAGCGTTTAGCAAAGGCCACACTACGGTGTTGTCCGCCCGTACAACCCATGGCAATGGTCAAAACAGACTTCCCTTCCTTTTGGTAACTTGGCAAAATCGGCTCAATCAAGGCCAACAAATGTTTATAGAAGTCTTCTGACTCAGGATGGTTCATAACATAATCATAAACAGGTTCATCCACACCCGTTTGGTTTCTCAATTCTGGAAGGTAATAGGGATTTGGCAAAAAGCGCACATCAAAGACTAAATCCGCATCAATAGGGATTCCATATTTAAAGCCAAAAGACATGACTTCGATACGGAAAGACTGGGCTTGTTCCTGATCCGCAAACTGCTCTGCAATGGTTTTACGCAGTTCACGAGGAGTAAGTTCAGTTGTATCCACCACATTTTGGCTCATGTTTTTCAGTGGTGCCAAGAGTTCACGCTCCAGCTTAATCCCATCTAAAATTCGACCATCTGCTGCTAGAGGGTGGCTTCGTCTGGTTTCCTTGTAACGAGCAACCAATTCCTTATCAGCTGCATCCAAAAAGAGAATTTTAAAGTCCAGTTCTTCCTTATTTTCCAGCTCATCCAAAACAGCTTGAATCTCCGAGAAGAAAGAACGGCTACGCATATCTACTACCAAAGCCAGCTTATGGTCGTCTTCCTTTGTTTCCACCAACTGCAAAAACTTAGGCAAGAGAGCAGGTGGCATATTGTCAATAGTGAAATAACCTAGATCCTCGAAAGACTGAATGGCCACGGTTTTCCCTGCACCACTCATCCCTGTCACAATCACCAAGTGAAGTTGTTTCTTTGTCATCTTTTTCTCCTTATATCAAAAGAAGTTTGGCCGAACCAAACTTCAACTAGCTTATCCAATCTCTGCGATGACTTCGATTTCGACTTTTACATCACGAGGAAGACGAGCTACCTCCACAGCTGAACGAGCTGGAAATTCCTCTTTAAAGGCCGTTTGGTAAACCTCGTTAAAAGGAACAAAGTCGTTCATATCGCTCAAGAAGCAAATTGTTTTGACAACATGGTCGAAGTCTGTTCCTGCTTCTGCCAAAATAGCACCGATGTTTTTCAAGACTTGTTCTGTCTGTTCTTGGATGGTTTCTCCAACGATTTCCCCAGTTTCAGGAGAGAGAGGAACTTGACCGCTAGCAAACAAAAGGTTGCCAACGATTTTTCCTTGAACATAGGGTCCGATAGCCTTTGGAGCCTTATCTGTATGAATTGTTTTTGCCATTTTCTTTTCCTCACAATTTTTCTAAGATTGCATCCCAAGCCTCATCCATCCCTGCCTTGCTGACAGATGAAAAGAGGATGAAGTCGTCACTTGGGTCAAAGTTTAATTTCTTTTTGATTGCTGATTCGTGCTTGTTCCATTTACCACGAGGAATCTTGTCCGCCTTGGTCGCCACAATGATGACCGGAATCTCATAATACTTGAGAAATTCGTACATCTGCACATCATCTGCTGACGGATCATGACGGAGGTCAACTAAACTGACTACTGCACGGAGATTTTCCCGAGTCGTTAGGTACTCCTCAATCATGCGCCCCCACTTTTCACGCTCTTTTTTGGAAACGCGAGCATAACCATAACCAGGAACATCCACAAAGCGCATCTTGTCGTCGATGTTAAAGAAATTGAGAAGCTGGGTTTTACCAGGTTTACCCGATGTTCGGGCTAGATTCTTACGGTTCAGCATGGTATTGATAAAGCTAGACTTGCCAACATTTGAACGCCCTGCTAGGGCAATCTCTGGCAGTTCATCCTGTGGGTAGTGGGACTTGTTAGCCGCACTGAGCAAGATTTCAGCATTATGTGTATTAAGTTCCATAGTCACCTCTAGGCTGTTTCTAGGATTGGTTTATCCGTTCCATCGACAGCTTCTTTAGTGATGCGGACCAATTTCACATTTTCCTGACTCGGTACTTCAAACATGACATCTAGCATGGTTTCTTCGATGATGGAGCGAAGACCACGCGCACCAGTTTTGCGTTCGATGGCCTTATTTGCAATCTCTTGAAGGGCTTCGTCGTCAAATTCCAACTCGACATCATCATAAGATAGCAAGGTTTGGTACTGTTTCACCAGAGCATTTCTTGGCTCTTTCAAGATACGAACCAAGTCATCCACTGTCAATTGCTCAAGAGCAGCAAAGACAGGCAAGCGTCCAATCAACTCAGGGATAATACCAAATTTTTGAATATCTTCTGCGATGATTTCTTGCATGTAAGAGCTATTTTCATCAATCGCTTTATTGTTTTGACCAAATCCGATGACTTTTTCTCCAAGACGTTGTTTAACAATTTCTTCAATACCATCAAAGGCACCACCTACGATGAAGAGGATATTTTTGGTATCCACTTGAATCATCTCTTGTTGTGGATGCTTGCGTCCACCTTGAGGCGGAACACTAGCAACGGTTCCCTCGATAATCTTGAGAAGGGCTTGTTGCACTCCTTCACCAGAAACATCACGTGTGATAGAAACATTCTCGCTTTTCTTGGCAATCTTGTCAATTTCATCCACGTAGATAATCCCACGCTCTGCTCGCTCAATGTTAAAGTCAGCAGCCTGCAAGAGTTTGAGGAGGATATTTTCCACGTCCTCACCCACATAACCAGCCTCAGTAAGAGCTGTCGCATCCGCAATTGCAAAAGGCACATTCAAGCTCTTAGCCAAGGTCTGAGCAAGGAAAGTTTTCCCTGAACCAGTTGGGCCAATCATCAAGATGTTTGACTTCTGCAAATCCACATCTTCTGACTCCTCACGCGTATCGTGGAAATTGATGCGTTTGTAGTGGTTATATACTGCTACTGCTAAGGCACGTTTGGCACGATCTTGACCGATTACATAGTGGTTCAAGATATGGAGAAGTTCAATTGGTTTTGGTACCTCAGATAAGTCTGCCAAGACTTCCTCAGCCAACTCCTCCCGAATGATTTCCTGAGCCAACTCCACGCATTCATTACAGATAAAGGCGTTGTTCCCAGCGATTATTTTTTGTACTTCTTCTTGGCTTTTGCCACAAAATGAGCAATAAACCATCATATCATTATTCCTAGTTGTAGGCATGATTTCCTTCCGTTCTATTCTATACTGTCATTCTATCTAAAATAAGGTCATGTAAAAAGCATGAATACTATTAACCAAATTTGTAAAGGCATTTAACCAGAGCAGGACAGAAAGTCCATAGCGCTTTTTACGAAAAGCCTGCGCTCCTGCAAGTAAGCAGACCAAACACAGCATGGCTGTGAAAAAACCAAATATACTACGTTCCATTAGACTTCCTTTCTCTTGCGGTATTGGATGGTAAAATCATAAGGATTTTTCTCATCTTTAGCGTAGGATTTGCTTGAAACAGTCTCAAAAAGAGACAAATCAAACTCTTCAGGGAAATAGGTATCTCCCTCCACCTGAGCATGAATTTGAGTGACAATCAATTCGTCAAGGTAGGGTTCAAAAGCCTGAAAAATTTGCTTCCCACCGAGAATATAAAGATTCTTGTCTTGACCCTGATACCAGTCCAGAACAGACTGGACATCATGAAAAGTAGCAACCCCATCTATCTTTTCTTCCGAATTACGTGTCAAAATCAAGGTTTCTCGTTTTGGAAGCAGACGACGTCCCATTCCATCAAAGGTCACACGCCCCATCAAGATAGCATGATTCAGAGTTGTTTCTTTGAAGTGTTGCAATTCTGCTGGCAAATACCAAGGCAGACGATTGTCCTTACCAATCACACCCTCTTCATCCTGGGCCCAAATAGCTACAATTTTCTTAGTCATGCTTCCATCCTTTTCACTGATAGTACTATTTTATCAAAAAACTCAAAAAAAGACTGGTTTGGAATAGCTTACAGAATAGAAAAAAATCCGTAAGAGGAATCCTACAGATTTTTATATGATTATTCTATATCTTACAAACCAGGAGCTTGTCCAAGTTCTGCCGCAATCATCCAAACTGTTTTCTCAAGTTCAGCCTTAGCACCAACAAAGATATCGTTTGTAACATCATCGCCTTCTTCGTCAGTCACATCCAAAGCTTTTTGGAAAAGAGTGATGAGGTAGCGATAAATAGCTAGAACACGTTCCAAGCTTTCTTCAACGTTACGGAATTCTCCTTCTTCTTCTTCGATTTCACTGTGTTGAAGGAATTCTGTCAAAGTTGAGTAAGGTTTGCCACCAAGGGTAATTAAACGTTCGCTGATTTCATCCAAGTGACCATCAAGAGCATCCATGTACTCATCCATTTTTGGATGCCATACAAGGAAACCACGACCACGCATGTACCAGTGCACTTGGTGCAAAGCAACGTGGGCTACGTACAAATCAGCAACAGCTTGGTTCAAGACTTCCTTTGTTTTTGCCAATGCTACTGGCGCTGCTTTTGTTAATGATGTTACATCTTTTACTGCTTCTTTTTTCAATTCTACCATTGTTTTTACCTCATTCATTATTATTTGTAATCACTTCTTAATGATTACTATCTTAGTATACTACTAAGAATAACCAATAGCAAGCCAAATGACTCACATGAGAAAAGTTGCAATAGACTGATAATTTAAGAATTTTTTAGAATAAAACCCAGTCCCCTTACACCTCTCTTATACTCAATGAAAATCAAAGAACAAACTAGGAAACTAGCCGCAGGCTGTACTTGAGTACGGCAAGGTGACGTTGACGTGGTTTGAATTTGATTTTCAAAGAGTATTAACTGAGACAAAATAAAGAAAAAGAGGATGCAATTTTCTTGCACACTCCTTTCTCAAACTTATATCTTAATACCAAACGCTGACGTCAACACGACCACGAATTCCTTTTAAGTATTCAGATGAAGTATATTGCCATCCTTTTTCACCTGAATAGTGAGGATTATTCCAATCAAGCGCATCCGTATAGGCTGCTACCCAGTTAACGTGTTGCAAAATATCAGGATGATTCAAACGAGTTTGCAAAAGTTGACGATAACTATAAACTTTCACATTTTGATACCCAGCCTGTTTCATTGTTGTCATATACTTATTGATAATCTTGACCCAAGTTCCAGTATCACTTGGAGCTCTCTTGGTCTTATTGCCATATTCCCAGTTCTCAACATCGTAGTAGATAGGGTAAGACAAGTTCATCTTGTATTTTTTCAAGAGTTCAATGGTCTGATTAGCATCATTCTCAGCATCAGTCTCATTTTCAGCATAAGTATAGAGATAAACACCGTAAGGAATTCCAAGACGGTTTAACTCCTTAATATTATGAGCCAATTCCTTGTCCTCAGTTCCACTATAGCCCAAACGAACAATGACTCCATCAACGCCATTATCATCGATGACCTTTTTCCAGTCACTGATACGACCATTGTGTTCACTGACATCGATGACCTTTTTAACTTGATCAGTCCCAACTTGTTCTTCACGATGGTTAAAGAAATAACGTCTGCCATTTCGGTGAACCCAGCCAACATTCAAGTCTTTCTTTTCTTTTAACTCACCTGAGTCAGAAAAAATATAGCGAGCATCATCCATGACTAATTCACCAGTCGCCATAGCACCACTTTCTGTCAAATAGTAGTTACCCTGCCACTCATCTTTAGCCATGTAACCCCACTTCTTGAAATAGTACCACTTGCCGTCTACCTTTTGCCACTCTTGATTAGCATAAGAGCCATCAGACTTGAGATAGAAGTAAGACGAATAGGCTGGATCATAAAGCCATTCATTTTGCATCATGGCACCTTGACCATTTAGGAAATAACTTCCCTGCCATTGGCTTTTAGCCATATAGCCCCATTTCTTAAAATAGTACCACTTGCCATCTACCTTTTGCCACTCTTGATTAGCATAAGAGCCATCAGACTTCAGGTAAAACCAGTTCTTATAGGCGTTATCATAAACCCATTCATTTTGGGCCATATAACCACCTGATTTCAGGTAGTAATTGCCCTGCCACTCATTTTGAGCATAACGACCGTCTGACTTAATATAAAACCAAGCCTTATAGTAGTTATCAAAAATCCACTCATTCTTTGCTTTGGATCCATCAGCCTTTACATAATAATCCCCCTCCCAGTGGGCAGAAGCAGTGGTCTTTACACCTGCACTCGTTTGAGTTTTATTAGAAGACTGATTTTGCTCTGAACTACTTGAAACTGTCGTTGCATCCTGCGAAGTTTTTGCTACCTCAGTTTCATTTGCAACGACATGGCTAGTTGCCAATCCTAGTAAGCAGATACTTGCTAATCCAATTTTTCCAATCTTTGTTTTCAATCTTTCCTCTCCTATAAAAAATGGAACAGACATCTCAATGCTGTTCCACCTAGCTTTTGCTACTGATTATTTTACAAAGTCAAGCAAAGCCAAGAAGCTTTCTGCTTCAAGTGACGCACCACCTACAAGGGCACCGTCAACGTCTGGACAAGCCATGTATGAAGCAACGTTTTCAGGTTTAACAGAACCACCGTATTGAACACGAACTTTGTCCGCAACTTCTTGACCAAAGTCAGCAGCTACAACGTCACGAACAACTTTACACATTTTTTGTGCATCGTCTTGTGAAGCTGATTTACCAGTACCGATAGCCCAGATTGGCTCGTAAGCGATAACTGATGCAGCAACTTGTTCAGCAGTCAATCCAGCCAATGCAGCAGATACTTGAGCACCTACGAATTCAGCAGCTTTACCAGCTTCATAAGTTTCAAGTGATTCACCACAACAGATGATTGGAAGCATGCCGTTTGCAAAGATTGCTTTTGCTTTTTTGTTAATATCTTCGTCAGTTTCATGGAAGTAGTCACGGCGTTCTGAGTGACCGATAACAACGTAGTCAGTACCGATTTCTTTCAAAACTTGTGGGCTAGTTTCACCAGTGAAAGCACCTGCATTTTCAAAGTAGCAGTTTTGAGCAGCAACTTTAAGGTTTGAACCTTTAGCAGCAGCAAGAACAGCTGTCAAATCAAGAGCTGGAGCAGCGATACCTGCTTCAACAAGGTCTGATGAAGGAAGTTTTGATGCAACTGCTTCAACAAATGCTTTAGCTTCTTCTGGATTTTTGTTCATTTTCCAGTTACCAGCGATAAATGGTTTACGTGACATTTCACATACCTCTTTTTTCAATTTATTTTCTATTTATTTTATCACAATTAGACACAGCTTGCAAATCTTACTCGGATTTCAATCCTGCTTACATGGATTAATCCTTCCAGAGATCCATGGCATTTCTGAAATCTGCAGATACCTGTGTCAACTGAGGATTGCTGACTTCTCTCTCTGCCCGCTTAGCCTCAATTTGAGCCACACTCTTTATACCTTCATGGCGCCAATTTCTCAAAATGGCCTGAATGTACTTCCAGTTTGGTTTTCCATTCAAAACAGCTTCACGAAGAGCTTCCTTAATCAAGTCAGCACTGGTCCCATCTTCTTTTAGTGTCTTAGTCAAATCCTCAATCTCAAAAGGTGTCAACAAGCGCCCCAACTCCTGCTGGAAAGTTTCCACCAAATCCTTGAGCTGGTTTTGAGGTGTCAACTGGTCTGAACTCGAAGTAGGAGCTCCAAGCAAGTTATCCAAACGTTCCAAAGCCAAACTAGCATCAAAGAGCAATTCAATTTCGCCATTTAATTCGATAGTACGATACTGAAGTAGCCCCCTCTCCGTCAGATTGGAAATGGCCTGATTGACATCCGAAATTTCCTTACCAATCCTTTCAGCAATCTGGCTTGGTGACATTTCTTCTAAGCCTGTCGTATTTTGCAAATAGAAAAATTGCCAGACCAGAAAATCATCGCTGGAAGGAAAGAGTTCCTTAAAATGCAAGAGCAGGGCACTCGGCAAAACCAAGTTCCCTGATTTAAAAGCGTCTAAATATGTCATAATTCCTCTTATAAATACCCATATGCAGATGCATCATCTTCTATCTTTCTCCAGTCAAAAGGTGTCTCCTGATAGACTGCATAATTCACCCAGTTACTGAAAAAGAGGGCTGCTGATGAAGACCAACAAAGACAAGGTGTCTGATTGACATCATCATCCTTAAAGTAATTTTCTGGAATATGTGGGTCTAAACCTGCGTCACGATCTCGGAAATACTCTTTTGCCAAGGTATCACGGTCATACTCCAAATGCCCAAAACTATAAATTTCTCGTAAGTCACGACTGGCCAAAATCGAAACCCCAACCTGAGGTCCTTCTGATAAAATTTCAAGATTGGTCTTGTTTAAGACTTCTTCCTTAGAAATCTCCGTATGCCGTGAATGAGGAGATACATAGCTATCGTCAAAACCTCTAAACAGAAGATGACCTTCCTTTAAGGTGTCCTGAGGATAGATACCCGATAACTTACTGTCCATCTGGTATTTTTCCACTCCATAGCGCAGATAAAGACCAGCCTGAGCCCCCCAACAGATATGAAGGGTCGAATAGACATGGGTCTTGGACCACTCGATTACCTGACTGAATTCCTCCCAATAGTCCACTTCCTCAAATGGTAAATGCTCAACTGGAGCACCCGTGATAATCATCCCATCAAAATACTCGTCCTTGACTTCAGGAAAAGTTTTATAGAAGGTCTCCATGTGTTCTGAACGAGTTGTCTTGGAACGATGGCTCTCCATATAGAGGAAATCAATATCCAGTTGTAGAGGTGTATTGGCCAAATGGCGTAACAACTGGGTTTCTGTGACCATTTTCTGTGGCATGAGATTTAAAATTAAAATCTTCAAAGGACGGATATCTTGGTGGGCCGCACGTTGATCATCCATGACAAAGATGTTCTCTGTCCGTAAAATCTCAACAGCTGGTAATTTTTTATCAATTCGAATCGGCATAACCCTCTCCTAACTGTATTCTTTCAGGAATCATTGCATATGTTTGAAACTCTTCGAAAATCTCTTCAAACCGCGTCAACGTTGCCTTGCCGTAGATATGTTACTGACTTCGTCAGTTCTATCCACAACCTCAAAACAGTGTTTTGAGCTGACTTCGTCAGTTTTATCTGCAACCTCAAAGCTGTACTTTGAGCAGCCTGCGGCTAGTTTCCTAGTTTTCTCTTTGATTTTCATTGAGTATGAAACTAAATCTCAAACACTTAGTCCTTTTATTATACTGCAAGAAGATATAGTTTTCAATTATAGTTTTTCTCTAACTAGCTATAGTCTATTTTTATATCCTAATGTAGAGAAAACAGCCCTAGGGACTGTTTTTCATTAATAATGCATAAGAACTTTGTAATCGTAGTCACCGATTTTTTCACGGCCGTTCAATTCATCCAATTCAACAAGGAAGGCACAACCTGCTACAACACCACCAAGTTTTTCAATCATCTCGATGGTTGCCTTAACAGTTCCACCTGTTGCCAAGAGGTCATCTACGATAAGAACACGTTGACCTGGCTTAATAGCGTCAGCATGCATAGTCAAGGTATCAACACCGTACTCTTTTTCATAGTCAGCAGAAATAACTTCACGTGGCAATTTACCTGGTTTACGAACAGGTGCAAAACCAATTCCCAACTCAAAGGCAACTGGACAGCCCACGATAAATCCACGAGCCTCAGGACCTACAATCATGTCAATTTTCTTGTCAGTCGCATACTGAACGATTTCACGAACAGCGTAGCTATAAGCATTCCCATCAGCCATCAAAGGACTGATATCACGGAAGGTAATCCCTTCCTTTGGATAATTTTCAATTGTTGCAATGTAATCTTTTAAATTCATCTTTTTCTTTCTTTCAAAGTTTTTTACTCTCTATTATAGCATATTTTTTAAGAAAGAAAAAAGGAAAAGTTAACATCAATAATTATCTAACGATTTGCGTAACTTCTCAAAGTAACTTCCATCTCTCTCCCAAAACTGGAAGTTAGTCTCAGACGACGAATTATGCTAGAATTA
>NZ_CAMHWI010000021.1 GCF_946188695.1 Streptococcus mitis
CTACTGATTTCACGCGTTTTTCTCATACTGAAGGCTAGGTTGGGGGAAACTGGAAGTTAGTTTTAGAAGTTACCAAAAGTTTGCCAGCCCTTCTTTGATAAGGTATAATAATAACAAGAAAATAATCGAAGGAGATCGCATGTTTTATACTTATTTACGTGGATTGGTTGTCTTGCTCCTCTGGTCCATCAATGGCA
The DNA here is from genome assembly GCF_946188695.1 of Streptococcus mitis. Lineage (GTDB taxonomy): Bacteria > Bacillota > Bacilli > Lactobacillales > Streptococcaceae > Streptococcus > Streptococcus mitis_DF. The sequence goes on from NZ_CAMHWI010000021.1 coordinate 198, forward strand.
ATGCCCACTATCATAATACTGATAAAATTCCTAATCAAGATGAAAATTATATTCTGGTTGCACCTCACCGCACCTGGTGGGATCCTGTTTACATGGCCTTTGCGACCAAGCCAAAACAGTTTATCTTTATGGCCAAAAAAGAGCTCTTTGCCAACCGCATCTTTGGTTGGTGGATTCGTATGTGTGGTGCCTTTCCTATTGACCGTGAAAATCCTAGCGCCTCAGCCATCAAATATCCTATCAATGTTCTCAAAAAAAGTGATCGCTCTCTCATCATGTTTCCAAGCGGGAGCCGTCACTCAAACGATGTCAAAGGTGGCGTAGCCCTGATTGCCAAGATGGCCAAGGTTCGTATCATGCCTGTTACCTATACAGGTCCTATGACCTTGAAAGGCTTGGTTAGCCGTGAGCGTGTCGATATGAACTTTGGAAATCCAATAGATATCTCAGATATCAAGAAAATGAATGATGAAGGCATTGAAACAGTCGCCAATCGTATCCAAACAGAATTCCAACGTCTGGACCAAGAAACCAAACAATGGCATAATGATAAAAAACCAAACCCACTCTGGTGGTTTATCCGTATCCCTGCCCTCATCCTTGCCATTATCCTCGCTATCCTAACCATCATCTTTAGCTTTATCGCAAGCTTCGTATGGAATCCAGATAAGAAAAGAGAAAAACTTGCTTAAATAAATACAACAATCCCTTGGAAAAAGCCAAGGGATAAATCTTTTATTCGATTTTCCATTTTTGGGCCAACCAGCTGGAAAAGGCTAAAAATCGTTCAGCTACTTGTTCATGGTGTCCATAAGGATCAAAGACAAACTGGCCGTTCGGATAGCATTTCTGAAGACTGGTATGAATCTGCTCAGCATAGGTTGGTGCTTGAGCCAAGCGATTGCTATGATTGACTCCTTCTGTTTGACCGTTCTGTAAATACAGCAAACAATCTAGATTTTTCACTGTCTCTGCCTTGCAGTAAGTCACAAAATCAGGATACCAAAAAGAACCGCAAATAGAGAAAACAGAAGAAACCTTGTCAAAGCTGAAAAGACTGTAGACTGCCGCCAAACCACCTAGTGAGTAGCCTCCATAAGCAAGGCGAGTTTCGTCCAGGCGATAAAGTGACTGCAACTTGTCTAAAAGACCTCCAAATAAATGATCATGATAGACGTTGGCCTGACCTCCAAAATCTGGAGCCCCATCTCTCAGAGCAGCTGCCTTCCAGGGAGTGTAATCATCTAGGCGATTTTTAGAGGTCAAGCCCACTAAAATCACAGATTCGGAAAGGGACGATAGGAAATCCAAATTTCCATCATTCAATAAAATAGCCGGATAGGTTTGATTGAGGTCGTAGTTAGAAGGAAGGCTGATTTTGACTTGAATTCCTTCCCAATCAAACTCATTATTTATTGATAAAGTCATTGATTTTCTCAAGGGAATCAATCACTGCTGGACCATAGTCCATCAATTCATCGTAAGAGATGGTCATAATTTTTTGATTCTTAATAGCAGGAACGCTTTCCAAAACAGCATTTGCCTTCATCAGCTCTACTGCTTTTTCATCCAATTTTTTATTGCGATCGCTGGTTACATAGATAATCAATTCAGGATCCATTGACACGAGGTTTTCCAAGGTCAAGCCTGATGTCCCCGTAGCAACGTTGGTATAACCAAGTTGATTCAGCAAACTTTCTTGCAAAGCAGACTTGTAGGCACCGAAGGTTTGATCATTATAAGCAACCATAATCAAAGCCTTTTTCTTTTCACCTTGGCTTGCTGGGTTTGCTTTCTTAACAGCGTCAATTTTAGTTTGTAATTGGGTTGCGTATTCACTGGCCTTGTCCTGCACATTAAAAATCATTCCAAGATTTTTGACATCTTCTACGATATTCCCCAAATCTTGCTGAATTGTTGAGAGAGAAGCTTTTTGCGTATAAACTGGGATTTTGTTTTCATTCCAAGTGCTAACTGTCCCCAAGGATTTTTCAGAAAACATCATGTTTCGACCCATCACAGCGTCTGGCTCATAAGAAAGGACTGTCTCTTGTGAGACTGTTTTTTTATCCCCAATTTGAGGAATAGTCGCAATCGCGTCCTTGTATTTGTCCGTCACAGCATTGTCTGGATTGAGCATGCCAACAATTTTATCCTTCAACCCCAACTCCAATAAGATTTCAGTGGTTGAAAGATTGTTGGTGATAACTTTTTCAGGTGCCTTGTCAAAGACTTGTTCGACTTCATTTCCTTTAGCATCATAGGTCTTAACCGTTAACGGATAAGTCGTCTCTGCTTTAGCCTTTTGACTTGTCTCTGTGCTAGACTGTGTGGTAGTTTTTTCTGTAGTAGTATTACCACAAGCTGCCATGGTTAGAGTAGCTACTGTTATGAGTAAAATACTGAGTGTTTTTTTCATCTTGTTTTCCTTTTCATTCTTATAAATAGTGAATCATAGCTTGCTGGTCCTCGGTCCAAGTAACCTGACTTTGAACTCCGTATACAGTTTGCAATGATTCAGGGGTGATGGTCTCCTTTGGAGTCCCTTGGTAAAGGATTTCTCCCTCTTTCATCAGATAGAGATAATCCGAATAGCGACAAGCAAGTTGAATATCATGTAGGACAGCTAGAACATTGACCTTGAGCCCCTTCACAATGGCCAACAAGTCTAGCTGATACCTGATATCCAGGTGATTGGTTGGTTCGTCCAGGAGCAAGAGAGTCGGTTCTTGCGCCAAGGCGCGGGCTAATAAGACTCGTTGTTTCTCCCCCCCTGACAGAGAAGAATAGAGACGAGTTTTCTTCTCGAGCATATCCACCTTAACGAGAGCATCTTGAACGAGGGCATAATCCCTTTCCTTTTCCTTCTGTAAAAAAGAGAGGTGGGGAGTTCTTCCCAGCAAGACGATTTCCTCAACTGTACAATCAAACTGCAATTGATTAAACTGAGTGACAACTGCCATTTGCTTGGCTGTTTCTTTGATTGTCCATTGTTCAAGAGGTTTTCCATCTAGGCTTATCAAGCCTTTGTCCGCCCTTTCCTGACGATAGAGGAGTTTAAGCAGGCTGGTTTTCCCACTTCCATTTGGTCCTAGTATCGTGTGAAATTGATGCCCCTCAACCTTAAGAGAAACTCCTTTGAGGATTTTTTTCTCTCCTAGTCCAAAGTGGACATCCTGACAAATCAAGTCCATATCAGCCCTTCACCTCCCTTCGCCTACCTCCAACAATGTAGATAAAGAAGGGAGCACCTACCAAGGCCGTGAAAATACCAATAGGCAACTCAGCATTTGGAATAGTGACACGAGAGAGTACATCTGCCCAGATAACGAAAAGGGCACCTAGTAAAGTCGCAACAGGAAAAAGTCTCCTGTAATTCGTTCCTACTAACCCTCGAGCTAAGTGAGGAGTAATTAGACCGACAAATCCAATAATCCCACAGGTTGCCACCAAGACTGCTGTCAGCACAGCTACCATGGTCACATAAAGATACCAATAAAAGCGTAAGGGAATCCCCAAAGTTAAAGCAGCCTCATCTCCCATCATCATCGCATTAAAAACACGATACTGAGTAGAGAAAAATAGAAAGGCCATTCCTACTACTATAGTTGGAAGGACTAAGTCAGACCAGGTAGTTCCGGCAAGCGAACCCATGGTCCAAAACTTAATGGTCATCACACTGTCCGCATTAGCGCCAACTGAGATAATAAAGTTGGAAAATGCCAGAAAAAGAGCATTGACCACTGTTCCTGATAAAATCAGACTAGAAGTCGTCATCCTTCCCTGCATAGAGGCAATGATGAGGACAGCAATTGTTGCCAAAATCGCTCCAAGAAAAGCGCCAAGGCTAATCATCACTTTTAAACCAAGAATGATGCTCAAGGTTGCTCCTAGAGTTGCTCCCGCAGATATTCCTAAGACATAAGGCTCTGCGATGGGATTGTTCACTGTAGACTGCATCACACTACCACACATAGAAAGGCCTGCTCCTACTATCAGACCTAACAATACTCGGGGGAATCTCATGTTCCATACAATGGCAAGAGTGGACTTGGAAACCTCTCCTATCTCAAGAGGAAACCCCAATCTGCTCAAAATAATCCGATAAGTATCTCCTAGATGAATCGCAACGGATCCCATTGAAACTGCTAGAAAGAGAGAAATCCCTAAAATACCTAGCAAAACAACTAAAAGTAACACAAATTGCTGGTCTTGTCGGCTTCCAGAAAATTTGGAAAGCATGCAAACCTCCTTTGATAGAATCTTAAAAATTTAGAAAATTCTCATGAAAAAGTATACCATATTTTCAACAATGGAACAAGATGAGAACAAATGAATATAGTTGATTTTATTGTGCTAGGAACCGTAACCGAAGATTATACTTGAGTATATCGAGGTAAGGTGCCAACGCAAAAAGCCCTCTGAAGTCAGAGAGCTGATTTGAGCTCGGGCTAAAATCCTAGTGAAACAAAAAAATCTACACGGTCAGAAAAGTCTCTATCGTGCCATTTTCATACATGATATATAGTCCAAGTAGAATGAATACTAAGGGCACAATGATTCGCTCGTATTTTTCAATTGTCTCGAATATTAAGGGAATAGAGGATAACACCCGACTAATCTCGCATAAGATAATTATGCCGATTACAAACACAAGCAAGGCCACGAGGGTCTGTGACCAATCTAATGAAGCAAAATAAGGTATATAGATACCTAAATTATCTCCGCCAGACGCAATTGTCAGCAATGTAACTGTCCAAAACAGTTGATTTGCCTTGCTTTGTTCTAATCTTTCAATAATTTCTTCCTCTTCTTCCTCACCTTCTCCAACAATTGCAAAGCGAATCCCTAAATAGATAGGGATTAAACCAAGCAATCCAACCATCCATTCTTCAGGCACGAAATTAACGACATAAGCAGCAACTAAACTCGCCCCTACAAGTAAGCCTGTGCCTAGATATTGCCCCGCATAAATATGCCATTTTTGTTTATTCTGTGATAGCTGTGCAAATAAAATAAATAAAATAATTAAATAATCGATACTGGTGGAAATATAAACACCAATAGCAGATATGATTGTCTGTCCCATAAAAAAACCTCCTGTATTAGTCAGTAATAAATCAGCAGATTTTAGGAGAGCACAGACACATTAATTTAGCTATCGCTAGTGGGTAATTTCGAACATAGGAAAGCATTTTACTCCTCCTCAAAACGTAGTTACAAAGTAATTTCTAACTGGAATTCGGTGACTACTTCCATGTAAAGTATAACATACTATACTTTACTTCGTAAAGTGTGGGCTCTCCGAAGGGGCTTGCAGACAGCTACTCGGCTTGAAAAGCCGAGTAGCTACGCACCCTTATGGTGTAATTAGCTGATACCATTTGAGGTTTTTGTAGTCTCCAAAATTGTGACCGATAAAACCTCAATAAAAAAGCCCTCTAAAAATCAGAGAGCTGATTTGAGCCCGGGCTAAAATCCTAGTGAAAAAGATGAAACTCCTTGTGTTCATCGAACACGGTGTCCTTTCCCTATTTTCATACGGATTTTTGACGCCCTCAGCATCATAATTCTTGCTGGATAAATCGTTTATAGACTAGGCGACGAGGAGAAGAATGTACGAAACTTTCAGTGAAACAAAAAATCTCCCCGAAGGGAGAATATCTGGTTTATTTTACCTTACAGTGCTAGGAACCGTAACCAAAGATAATACTTGAGCATACCAAAGTAAGGTGACAAAAGTAAAAAAGCTACCCAATTTAGAGTAGCTTCATTATCAAGATATGCTCAATTGAACACGGCCTAAGCACTTGGCAAAAAAGATAAAATCTCCTAGAAACTGAAGTTTCTTCGTCAATTTTCCTATTTTTGCTTTGTGCTTTTGACGGCCTTTGTATCTTGAATTAGCGACGAAGTCCTAGAGAGTTGATCAACTCACGGTAACGGTTAACGTCGTTTTTACGCAAGTATGCAAGCAAGTTACGACGGCGACCGATTTTTTTCATCAATCCACGGTAAGTAGCGTGGTCTTTTTTGTGTTGTTTGATGTGTTCGTTAAGGTGGTTGATTTCCCAAGTAAGGACAGCAACTTGAACCTCTACTGAACCTGTATCACCTTCGTGACGTGCATATTGTGCGATGATTTCATTTTTTTTCTCTTTTGAGATTGCCATGATGTTTCTCCTTTTTATTTGGCTTCATCCGAGTGACAGGTTGGCATGCCTGTAACCAAGAAGAAGTTATTTGTCTTTACGACAATCCCTATTCTACCAATAACTAACTTCTTTGTCAACAGATTTACTTTCTTGTTTTAAATATGCTATAATGATTATGGTAAGAAATCTAAGTTATCTGTTTTTAAACGAGGTGATTACCATGCCTAGATTCTATTCCCATCTCCCCTACTATCTGGTCATCTTTTTCTTTTACTGGCCACTTTATGAGTTGTTATCACTAATCGTTTCTGACCCCCTTTTGCTCAAAAGTCTCTACGTAAATAATATTCTCTTCTTTACACCTCTGGTAATCTTGATTGTATCGCTACTCTATAGCTACCGTTTCCGTTTCTCACTTTGGTGGTTAATTGGTAACGGACTGCTCTTTTGCTTTACTATCATAACTTTTGGTGAGTTTATACTAATTTACTTGCTAATCTATGAAACCTTGGCTCTGGTGGGCATGGCTTCCGGTATTGGCATCAAGCATATTCTACAAAAATGAAAAACAAAAAACTTTCACAAAATCCTTGAAAAATCTCACAATCATGCTATAATAATCCATAGAGACAAGTCACTTAGTCCCTTTCTACTAGAGAGTGCGTGGTTGCTGGAAACGCATAGAGAGCCTAAACTGATACTACTCTTGAGTTTTTTATGAAAACATAAAACGGTGGCCACGTTAGAGCCAATCAGAGGTGTCCCTCTCTTTTGAGGTACATAAATGAAGGTGGAACCACGTTGCGACGTCCTTTCGAGGAGGTCGCTTTTTGTTTTTCTAGCTTTCACAATCCTCTGTCCCTGTTTTTAAAATAGGGCTCACACATTCGTCAATAATATAAGTAAGGAGAACATCATGATTAACATTACTTTCCCAGATGGCGCTGTTCGTGAATTCGAATCTGGCGTGACAACTTTTGAAATTGCCCAATCTATCAGCAATTCCCTAGCAAAAAAAGCCTTGGCTGGTAAATTTAACGGCAAACTCATCGACACTACTCGTGCTATCACTGAAGATGGAAGCATCGAAATTGTGACACCTGACCACGAAGATGCCCTTCCAATCTTGCGTCACTCAGCTGCTCACTTGTTCGCCCAAGCAGCTCGTCGTCTTTTCCCAGACATTCACTTGGGTGTTGGTCCAGCCATCGAGGACGGCTTCTACTACGATACTGACAACACAGCTGGTCAAATCTCTAACGAAGACCTTCCTCGTATCGAAGAAGAAATGCAAAAAATTGTCAAAGAAAACTTCCCATCAATTCGTGAAGAAGTGACTAAAGACGAGGCACGTGAAATCTTTAAAAACGACCCTTACAAGTTGGAATTGATTGAAGAACACTCAGAAGACGAAGGCGGTTTGACTATCTATCGTCAGGGTGAATATGTAGACCTTTGCCGTGGCCCACACGTCCCTTCAACAGGCCGTATCCAAATCTTCCACCTTCTCCATGTAGCAGGTGCTTACTGGCGTGGAAATAGCGACAACGCTATGATGCAACGTATCTACGGTACAGCTTGGTTTGACAAAAAAGACTTGAAAAACTACCTTCAAATGCGTGAAGAAGCTAAGGAACGTGACCACCGTAAACTTGGTAAAGAGCTTGATCTCTTCATGATTTCTCAAGAGGTTGGTCAAGGACTTCCATTCTGGTTGCCAAATGGTGCGACTATCCGTCGTGAATTGGAACGCTACATCGTAGACAAAGAGTTGGCTTCTGGCTACCAACACGTATACACTCCACCACTTGCTTCTGTTGAACTTTACAAGACTTCTGGTCACTGGGATCATTACCAAGAAGACATGTTCCCAACTATGGACATGGGTGACGGGGAAGAATTTGTCCTTCGTCCAATGAACTGTCCGCACCACATCCAAGTCTTCAAACACCATGTTCATTCTTACCGTGAGTTGCCAATCCGTATTGCTGAAATCGGTATGATGCACCGTTATGAAAAATCTGGTGCCCTCACTGGTCTTCAACGTGTACGTGAAATGTCACTCAACGACGGTCACCTCTTTGTGACTCCAGAACAAATCCAAGAAGAATTCCAGCGTGCCCTTCAGTTGATTATCGATGTTTATGAAGATTTCAACTTGACTGAATACCGCTTCCGCCTCTCTCTTCGTGACCCTCAAGATACTCACAAGTACTTTGACAACGATGAGATGTGGGAAAATGCTCAAACCATGCTTCGTGCAGCCCTTGATGAAATGGGCGTGGACTACTTTGAAGCCGAAGGTGAAGCAGCCTTCTACGGACCAAAATTGGATATTCAAGTTAAGACCGCTCTTGGAAAAGAAGAAACTCTTTCTACTATCCAACTTGACTTCTTGCTTCCAGAACGCTTCGACCTTAAATATATCGGAGCTGATGGTGAAGAGCACCGTCCAGTTATGATCCACCGTGGAGTTATCTCAACTATGGAACGCTTCACAGCTATCTTGATTGAGAACTACAAGGGTGCCTTCCCAACATGGCTAGCACCTCACCAAGTAACTCTCATCCCAGTATCTAACGAAAAACACGTGGACTACGCATGGGAAGTAGCTAAAAAACTCCGTGACCGTGGTGTCCGTGCAGATGTAGATGAGCGCAATGAAAAAATGCAGTTCAAGATCCGTGCGTCACAAACAAGCAAGATTCCTTACCAATTGATCGTTGGGGACAAGGAAATGGAAGACGGAACTGTTAACGTTCGTCGCTATGGCCAAAAAGAAACACAAACTGTCTCAGTTGATGACTTTGTTCAAGCTATCCTAGCTGATATCGCCAACAAATCACGCGTTGAGAAATAAGAGATAAAATCCTAGCTACCTAAAAAGCAACAACTATTTCAGCTGTTGCTTTTTATATTTTTACTCAATGAAAATCAAAAAGCAAACTAGGAAGCTAGCCGCAAGCTGTACTTGAGTACGGTAAGGCGACGCTGACGTGGTTTGAATTTGATTTTCGAAGAGTATTATTTAATCCGAGCTAGTAGTGATTGACCAAACCACCACACAAGATTTACTTTCATGAGTTAGATAAAGTCAGTATCCTCAATCCTTGTCTGCTTCATTTTCTTTTACGATATCTTTTTGTGAATCCTTTTCAGAGAGTTTTTGATCGATATACTTGTTAATGGTTTCATAAAATTCCTTGGTCGAATCACTGTCTAATTTTGTCGAATTATGAACTTGATTGACTTTCAATTGAACAGATTGAATACCGTAAGAGGCTTGTTTTTGGTGGAGCGTTTCTAATTCTTCTTCTGAAATCGGATCTCCAACAACCGTCAAGACCAACTCATTGTTTCTTGATTTGTAGACTTGATTAATGACCGTGTGATTGGCGAACTCTTTTCCTACAAACTGCTTGATTCCTTCTTTTCGCGCTTGATCTATCGTCAGAGTGACTGCTGAATAACTAGCCGGAAGAATCAATAATACAATCAAGGATATCAACCCAATTCTCATTTTAATGTTTAGCTCTTTAAATGAACTTAAGGGAGATTTTCTCATCATAATTCTTGTTCCAACAATGTTGATTAGCATGATAAAGACACAGTTGATCAAGAAAAGATAGAGAGCCCCCAATAAAAATCGTACATTCCCATTAGCTAAACCATAGCCAGCAGTACAGATAGGCGGCATCAGAGCTGTAGCAATGGCTACTCCTGGCACGATATTGTTTGCTTCTTTTTTCCTTGAACCGATCACACCAGCAATCCCACCAGCAATAGCAATGAGGACATCCCAAATGGTTGGAGAGGTTCGTGCAATCAACTCGCTACTTGCATAAGACAAGGGAGAAATCCAGAAATACAGAGTCGAGACAAGCAAACTGACCAACACTTGAGTCAATAAAACCTCTAGAGATTGCTTGATTAAACGCGTATCAAAAATAGCTAAACCGAATCCCAGTCCAACAATCGGTGTCATGAGAGGTGAAATCAACATGGCTCCTATAATGACAGCTGTTGAATTCATATTTAGTCCGATAGAGGCAATAAAAATTGCACACATCAAAATCGCTGTATCTCTCAATCGAACATGAAGGTCATCGTATAATTTCTCACGGTATTCCCGTGTTGAATAATTGGCAGTCATTTGTCCTCTCCTCTTTCCTTATTTAAATTGGTATAATAATTAAAAATAACAGCTGATAAACAGCCAAAAAATATGAGCCCATAAATCGTCAAGAAGACACTGGTAATCCTTCCAATCAAGGTCACAGCTAGGAGATCCCCGTAGCCGACAGTCGTCGAAGTCACAAAAGCATACCAAAGACCGTCTCCGTAATTTGTGATAGCAGGTTCAACTAGGAAAAGCACGCCTCCTGACCCAAAAACAAAGGTCACAAAACTCAGAGCAAACCGAGTAAAACCCGTAACCTGCATAATATGCCATAACATTTTTAAACGTTTCATTTGTTCTCCTTATTCATACTAGCTCCTGACCGAGCCGTTTTTTTCCAATAATCAAAGTGAAGATAGGACATGATCTCCATCAGAGAAAGATAGACAAACTGATAGATCTGATTTAAGCTGATTATCAACTGATATTGTTTGAAAAATGACTGGAAGAAAGACCAGATATGACTGTCTTGAATCAGTCCCTTCTTAATATCAGACAGGATATTAGCTAAAGCTCCCAAGGACTGAAACGGTAAATCCTTGACATTTATATAGATCCGGTCCACCACATCATTCAGACTGGTATCTTGGATGGCATGAAATTCTCCAAAGAGAACTCCTGCCGCTCCAAGAGTAGAAACAAATTCCACCAAATAATTTCTGAGGAAATTTTCTCAACCTTTTCCCATAATGTGTTTAGTGCCATCCATAACGATCCCAACCAGAAAAAGGAAAGAAAACAAGCAAAGAAATTTTGCCGTAAATCCCAAAAAGCTTCAAGACTTGGTGTTGTTGGTTTTTCTAACTCTAAAACCAAGATGGTCATAATAATTGCTAGAACAGCATCTGTCAATACAATTAATCTGTCTTTCTTCATCGGATTGCATCCCCTTTCTTTTTTGTAACATTCTATCTTATCGCATAATATTGGATATTCTTTCATAATCCGACTACAAACAAAAATAAACCAAAAAGTATGTCCCTATTATACTATATTTAACTCTAGAAGTATTCATCCATCTAATTAATAAATATATCATATTTCACAATAAGTGAATACTATCAAAGATTCATCATGGTGTGGATTTTACCCCCAAAATTACAGAGAATGGAGCTGATAAACACTAAACGTTCACACCATTAGTTAAATGATTTTTTGTTCATCATTTTTCTTAGATGATAGAACTTCTAATTTATTTCTTATTCAAGCAAAAACAACCTGCTATAAGTAAGAAAGAGGAAGATACAAGAAAAACACGGCGTAAAAACCGATTCAGTTCATTGTCCTCAATCCTTGTCTGCTTCATTTTCTTTTACGAGATCGTTTTGTGAATCTTTTTCAGAGAGTTTTTGATCAATATACTTGTCAATGTTTTCATAAAATTCCTTGGTCGCTTCACTATCTAATGTTGGCGAGTTCTGAACTTGATTCACTTTCAATTGAACAGATTGAATACCGTAAGAGGCTTGTTTTTGGTGGAGTGTTTCTAATTCTTCTTCTGAAATCGGATCTCCAACAACCGTCAAGACCAATTCATTGTTACTTGACTTGTAGACTTGATTAATAACCGTATAATTGGCGAACTCTTTTCCTACAAACTGTTTGATCCCTTCTTTGCGCGCTTGATCTATCGTCAGAGTGACTGCTGAATAACTAGCCGGAAGAATCAATAATACAATCAAGGATATCAACCCAATTCTCATTTTAATGTTTAGCTCTTTAAATGAACTTAAGGGAGATTTTCTCATCAAAATTCTTGTTCCAACAATATTGGTTAGCATGATAAAGACACAGTTGATCAAGAAAAGATAGAGAGCTCCAAATAAAAATCGTACATTTCCATTAGCTAAACCATATCCTGCAGTACAGATAGGTGGCATCAGAGCTGTTGCAATGGCTACTCCTGGCACGATATTGTTTGCTTCTTTTTTCCTTGACCCAATTACGCCTGCTATCCCACCAGCAATAGCAATGAGAACATCCCAAATGGTTGGAGAGGTTCGTGCAATCAATTCGCTACTTTCATAAGATAAGGGAGAAATCCAGAAATACAGAGCTGAGACAAGCAAGCTGACCAATACTTGGGTAAATAAAACCTCTAGAGATTGCTTGATTAAACGCGTATCAAAAATAGCTAAACCAAACCCCAGTCCAACAATCGGTGTCATAAGAGGGGAAATCAGCATGGCTCCAATAATGACAGCTGTTGAATTCATATTTAGGCCGATAGAGGCAATAAAAATCGCACACATCAAAATCACTGTATCTCTTAATCGAACATGAAGATCATCATATAATTTCTCACGGTATTCACGTGTTGAATAGTTTCCGGTCATTGGTTACTCCTTTTATTTCATATAATTTTGTTTCTGCATGGATGATGGTAGAGAGACTTCTGTCCAGTCTTACATATTTTTCTTCTCACCTGTTATACTTTTGAAAATTATCCTCTAAGTATCCGTCAGTCCATCCTTAACATTATATCAAAAATTTTACAGTCTTTCTCTGACGAAATCTATCAATTGAATAGATAGATGAAGCAAGAAATTTTTGTTTCCTTATCCGAAGAAGGAAAAACGGTATCTCTCCTTAATACTATGCGTTTTATTCTTTATAATTTAGCTATTTCAAAATTACAAGTTCTCCATTCTTAATTTCCCAAACTTGGTCAAACTTACTTAATAATTCGTTTTGGCGATGTAAAGTAACAATGACGGCACTTGGTAGTTCCAGAACTCTTTCCAATTCCATTTTAAACTGATTAGTATCCAAGGCAGAGAAAGGTTCGTCTAGGATAAGCAATGGATTTTTACGATTTTTCTCACGATTTAAATACATTCGTTGTTGCTGACCACCTGACAGGGATTGTGGTGGAATTTTTTCAAAATCTTCTTCTCTGAATTTTTCATTGAAACTATTGAATAGCGTTACATTATTTTCATAACTCGAAATAAATGTATGTTCTTGTTGCAAAATCATACCGAATCTTCCCCAAAGATGGTCCAAAACAAGCCCATCTAGCACAATTTGTCCTTCAAAATCTTCATCTGTTCCATTTAAAATGTTGAGAAGACTACTTTTTCCAGACCCATTCTTACCAATAAGCGCAATTTTATCCCCTTTTTGAATCGTAGCGGAAGTAATTATCAATTTTGATTCTCCCAGTTGTTTGGAAATGTTTTTCAAACTAATCATATCAAAAGAATGTTGAGGTGCTTGAACTGAAACGGGTCTCCCAACAATGTTTTGAAAACTCTTGATTACAGGCTTTACGGACTCTAACATTTGTAAATCATAAAGGATTTCCTGTATTGGTTCAGAAAAAGCATTAATATATCCGAAACTCGCCACCACCTCAGGAATACCGAGTTGCTGGTGAGATAGAGAGTAGGCTAAATAAATAAACAGAACAAGACTAATGAATTCAAAAGAAACACCTGTCAATAAGATGCCTGTAATTTTTGTCAAACCATACTTAAAATACTTATCCTGCAAATTCTTTAGAGAACTCTTTTGTTGATTCAAAAAATGCGACATAGTTAGTTTATTTACCAAATGATGTCCCATGAGCAAATCCTCCAAAGTTCGATAGTAATCTCCTTGTTTTTTCAAGTAAACCTGTCTACGATTAGCGGTCAACTTCCCAACGATTTTAGGAATTTGAATACTAATTCCAGTGGAAAAGATTAAAATCAGTGATACAATAGGATTAATTGTTCTGCTAATAATGAAAGCGTAAATGATGATACGTAAAATTTGTTTGATAAAACTCATCAATGGAGGAAGGTAGTCCTTTTCCAACGAATCTAGGTCATTCGATTGATAGGAAATATACTCTGCTACTGTTTTCTGCTTGAAATCGTGGTGACTGAGTCCCAGAAGTGAACGAAACCACTCATTTTTCAAAGTAGTCGAAAAGATAATCCCCTGCTTCCAATCAAGTATCATTTGGATATAGTTACAACTCAAATAGCCTGCCACTGACATAGAGTAACCATATAGAGCTACTTGATAATCCCCTTTGATTAATGCCTGCGTGAAATACGGTAACAAAGCTGTGCAGATATTCGATACTACACCAAAAAGAAAATTAAAGAAGAGATACCATCTAATAGTTTTAAGATATGGTAGCATATACGATACTCCTTGCTAATGCGTTTTTTTACATATCGCAGAACAATCTCTACTATTCCCTATTTCAGATAGTGCGATACTCGGACATTGAGTGCAATAATTGTAAATCACACAAGTACTGCAGTTTTTACTATCATTCAAAATATAATTTGCTATTTTGTAAAATATAGGTCTATCTCATGTTTCTTTGATAGATGTAAAATGAATATTTCCAATACTTCTATTGAAAGCTTTTTCAGTTTTTCTAACGATTTAGGCTATTTCGTGACACACCCACAATCCGTGAAAATTCTGGTTATATCAGATTATGTGATTTTCGTAAGAATTTTATATTGTCTCCAATCATGGCAGTCTCCTTTTACTTGATAAAACTATTATAACATTTAGAAATTAAAAACTGGTTCAAAATCAATAGAATGTGTGTATTCGATACATTCAATAAATTCTTGGAAACAGTTCTACACCAGTTACACAAATCTATATACACCTATCTCATTCAAAATAAAAAGAAAGCTGCAGTTCTTTTAATCCTGTATCAACGATTCATTCTGAAATCGAATAGGAGACATTTCCCAAGTCTACAATTCACTTCATCTCAAATTAATTTTTGTAATTCACCCTTAGTTTATAGATTTTATGCTCAACAAAAGTATAAAGCATACAAAACTTCACTTTGAACCAGTATTTATACTATATTCCGTATTAAAAATTCTATTATTGGTTTTGTAAAAAACAGTCTTCAAATATCCTGAAATATAGCAAAAAGAGATTGGGTAAAAACTCATTGTCTCTTCTCACTCAAGGACTAAGTTCACTTGAGCAAACTGAATCCGCACTATCGTTCCTTTTCCGACCTCAGACTCGATGCGAATCTGGTGACCTAGTTCTTCAGAAATTTTCTTAGATAGATAGAGGCCAAGTCCAGATGACTGCTGAGTTAGGCGTCCATTATATCCTGAAAAGCCACGTTCAAAGACTCGGAGGACATCACTGTTTTTTATCCCGATTCCCGTATCCTTGATACAAAGCTCTTGCCCGTCCATATAAATCTCCAGACCACCTTCCTTGGTGTACTTGAGACTGTTTGAGATAATTTGTTCAATGACCACTAGCAGCCACTTTTTATCCGTCACGATTTCTTTATCAAGGTCATGTAGATTGACATTTAAGCCTTTTTGAATAAAGAAAAGAGCGTATTTACGAATTATTTCCTTGACCAAGTCCTCAATTTGAACCTGCTTTAAGACCAAATCATCATGAAAACTTTCTAAACGCAGGTACTGTAAAACTAGATTGGTATAGGAATCGATTTTAAAAATTTCCTGTTCTAACTGCTGCTTTAATTGGCGATCATCTACTTCTGCAACTAAGAGTTGACTGGCTGCAATGGGGGTCTTAATCTGATGAACCCACAAGGTATAGTAATCCAGCAAATCCGTCAGTTTTCTTTCTGAATCTGACCTCTGCTGATAGAGTTCCATCTCACGCGCTTCTAATTTTTCAGCCAAGGCTCTTTCCAAAGGAGACTGAGCTTCCCTCTCCCCATAGAGAAGTTCCTGACGATATACCTGCATTTCTACCAATATGTCCCAAGCAAAAAATAAAATGGTTACAAAGCAACACAAGAGGAAAAAATAGAGAAAGTAAATTCCTAAACTGGCAAATAAAAACTGAAAGAGTAAGACCAGAAACGTCAAAGAAAGTAGATAGACAAACAGACGACTACGGGAGCGCAGATAGGCTAGAAAAAATTGTTTCCAATCAAGCATGCTTCAGTCCGTACCCTATCCCTTTCTTGGTCTCGATAAATCCTACCAAACCCTGCTCTTCCAATTTTTTACGCAAACGAGCTACATTAACAGATAGGGTATTGTCATCAATGAAAAAGTCACTATTCCAAAGTTCCCGCATGAGGTCGTCACGCGCTACAATATTGCCCGCATGCTCAAACAAAACTCGTAAAATCTGGAATTCGTTCTTGGTCAAATTCAAGACTTGGCCTTGATAATGTAAATCCATGGATTTGGTATTGAGGATCACACCGGCGTATTCCAGTAAACTCTCGTCACGCCCAAACTCATAGGAACGGCGTAGCAAGCCCTGAACCTTGGCTAAAAGAACCTGCTGGTCAAAAGGCTTGGTCACAAAGTCATCCGCGCCCATGTTAATCGCCATGACGATATCCATAGCCTGGTCTCTCGAAGACAGAAACATGATGGGTACCTTGGAAATCTTGCGAATCTCCTGACACCAGTGATAGCCATTAAACAAAGGCAGTCCAATATCCATGAGGACCAGATGAGGTTCCGACTGAACAAATAGACTCAAAACTTCCATAAAGTCTTCTACCAGGACCACTTCAAATCCCCATTCAGAGAGCATTTTCCCGACCTGTTGACGAATAACCTGATCATCTTCTACTAATAAAATCTTGTGCATCTGATTCTCCTTTGCTAATTTTAGGAGTCTTAAATCCTTTAGTATAAATAGAGGGCTTAGTATCTAATACTTTTTTGACATTTCCTTGTCACAACAGCTCAAAAACAGATAGTGAATAACCCCATTGATATCATACCTTATTTTCAGACATAGTGCCAGCCTTACCCTTTTATTTTTAATTTTTTCAACCTTCATTTCAGTTCTTTTATCCATCCCCTTAACCAAAATTTATATCTATTCTTCCAAACCTTGAGTGTAGTTAAAACGACACTCTATACTCTTCTAACATTGAAAAGCTCCTTATCGAGTTGTATCCGTAAAAAGTTCTAGCTTTCAGATTGACAATCTGAAAAAGATTTGTTAAGATATGAATGAACGGGATTTAATATTCATTCAGAAAAGAGGTGAATCAAATTGGACAAAAAACAGGCTTTGAAATCAGCAGCTTATGAAGTTTTTTCAAAAAAAGGATACAAGGCGACAGGAATTTCAGAAATTGCTAGACAAGCTCATATGGCAGTCGGATCTTTTTATAACTATTACGAAAGTAAAGAAGCTATTTTTTTAGATATCTATATTGATGAAAACAACCGTGTTCGCCAAACTATGATCGAAGAACTGGATTGGGAAATTGATATGATTGATCTTATTAGTCAACTCTTTGCTCAATCCAGAGCACTCGTTTCTTCCAATAAAATCCTTGCAGAATGGTACAATCCTGCCATAGCAGATGAGTTGCATAGCTACTATTCCTCAGAAGAAGGGAAAGTCACGAATCCATTTCATCAATTTCTCGTGAAAACCTTTACTCATCGTTTGCAGGCTGAAGGCCATTCTCCAGAAAAAATTCAAGATATTTTACAAGTTTACAACCTATTTTACTACATGGATATGCATATCACAGAAAACGATTTTCCAGATATTAGCAAAACTGTAGAAATACTAGCAACCAATTTCATTAAAGGAATACTGAAATAAAGAAATCTTTTCTTTATTTTTTGAAAATTATTGAATGAAAAAAAATATTATTCATTCATGAAAAATTACTACACTATAGGAGTTAAAAATGAAACGAGGGAAAAAAATGTTCATAATTATTCTAACTACACTTGGAGTGCTCGGCTTTATATCTTGGGGAATCATTACCTATCTTGGACGAAGTCAAACTTTATCGATAAAATCCATTGAAAATCCCAGCGGAGATTTGTATTTAGTTCACATCACAAAACCAAAAAATCAAATATGGAAAGCTGGCTCCTTTGCTCAGTTTAAGCTTCCTGACAGCGCGTTTGGTCCAGACAAAAGTCCAGTAAAGGAGAATCAGGCTAGCCGATGGCTAACCCTTGCTTCCACTCCTGATGAGGATGAAATTCTTATTGTAACCCATAATAGTGGTAGCGTGTTTAAGGAAACCTTAACACATTTACCAGCTGGTAGTAAAATTGAAATGAGGTGGCTGGAGTCATCTTTATCTGTTAAAGACAATGACCAAGCACTGGTTTGTTTTGCCTCTGATGTCGGTATTTCTACTCTACGTCCAATTGTTAAAGAGTGGGCTGGTAAGCGCTCCATCATTCTTAATCATTTAGACAAAGGAGTAAACATTTTTGATAATGAGTTAAGAGAGCTTAGTAAGAATAATCCGAATCTAACTTATAAAACTAGCGAAACCTTTTCTCAAAGCCAAGCATTTTTAAAAAATGCGGTTGTGAAATACGGTAACCAAGCTATTTATCTCTTAACCGGCCAACCTGATGATATAAATGAGATGAAGAATTTCTTAAAAGAGAATGGGATTGACGCCAAACAGATACAAACAAGTATGTTTAGAGGTTTGAAATAAAAGCAAACTGTCTTCTATGTATCTAAATCATACCATTATAGGTCGGTATGTAGAGAGATCGTACAAACCAACTAGTAAATTCTATGTGTTTGTGATAAGATAAATAAAAAGAAAGGAGCTCTTATGACCAATATTTTTGATTATCTGAAAGATGTCGCACACGATTCTTATTACGACCTTCCTTTGAATGAATTAGATGTTTTAGCCTTAACAGAAATCACCTATCTCTCATTTGATAATCTGGTCTCCACAGCTCCTCAGCGACTTTTAGACCTAGCACCTCAGGTTCCAAGAGAACCCACCATGCTTACTAGTAAAAATCGCCTCCAGCTATTAGATGAACTAGCTCAACACAAACGCTTCAAAAATTGCAAACTCTCCCATTTTGTCAATGACATTGATCCTGAATTGCAAAAACAGTTTGCGGCTATGACCTACCGCCTCACTCTCGATACCTATCTGATTGTCTTTCGTGGGACAGATGACAGTATCATTGGCTGGAAGGAAGATTTCCACCTAACCTATATGAAGGAAATTCCTGCTCAAAAGCACGCTCTCCGCTATTTAAAGAACTTTTTTGCCCACCATCCTAATCAAAAGGTCATTCTGGCTGGGCATTCCAAGGGAGGAAATCTAGCCATCTATGCTGCTAGTCAAATTGAGAAAAACTTGCAAAATCAGATCACAGCAGTTTATACCTTTGATGCTCCCGGTCTCCACAAAGAACTGACACAAACTGAGAGCTATCAAAGGATAATGGATAAAACCAAGGTCTTCATACCACAAGGTTCCATCATCGGTATGATGTTGGAAATTCCGGCCCACCAAATCATCGTGCACAGTACTGCCTTAGGTGGTATCGCCCAGCACGATACCTTTAGTTGGCAGATTGAGGACAAGCACTTCGTCCAACTGGATAAGACCAACAGTGATAGCCAACAAGTTGACACAACCTTCAAAGAATGGGTGGCCACAGTCCCTGACGAAGAACTCCAGCTCTACTTCGATCTCTTCTTTGGCACCATTCTTGATGCTGGTATTAGCTCCATCAATGACTTGTCTTCCTTCAAGGCTATTGAACACATTCATCATCTCTTTGTCCAAGCGCAATCCCTCACTCCAGAAGAAAGGGAAACCATGGGACGCCTTACCCAGTTATTGATTGATACCCGTTACCAAGCCTGGAAAAATAGATAGTACCTTTCAAAAATCAAATGAATACAAAACAAAAGACCTAGAATACATACTTTCATGTGCATTCTAAGTCTTTTTTAATAAAATCTAACTACCAAATAACCCCTTTATAGGCTAGCAAAATGATAGCTAATATCGGAACATAAAAGGCGAGGAAGAGCCATTTCATTTTAACACAGAGAGCCACGTACTCCCGAATAAAAGCAGATGGTATGTAGTAGCCTGCTGTCCTACATCCGAGTCCATCTCCCTTCATATTTAACTTACGAGCATAGGTACTAGTACGAAAGACATGATAGTCATTTGTAACAAAGAGGAATTGAGGTTTGGCTACCAGTTCCTCACCAAGTTCCTTAGAAAAGAGAAGGTTCTCGTAGGTAGTCCTTGATTGATCTTCCAGAATAATCGCATCTTGGGGAACATCTGTCTCTTCAAGAAGATAGTTTGTAATGGCCTGCGCTTCAGAAATCTTCTCATCTCCTCCTTGACCACCACTGGCAATAATTTTTATGTTAGAATTCTTAGACTTGTGGTAAGCTTCTACTGCCTTATCAATTCTCCTCTTCAGCAAAGGTGTTACCTTTTCTCCGCCTAATAAACCAGCACCGTGAATGATAATAAAATCATAATGCTTCTTCTTAGGAATAAAGAGATACAAGATAGAGTACAGCATAAAACCCGTAAAAGCAAAGCCAAAAATAAAATAAGAGTAGAAAATGAATACAAATAAAATGTTTAGAAAGTGATTGGTGGCAAATAAAGCGTCTCTATCTCCAAAGCGAAATAACATCAAAGCAAAAAATACCAAAATGACTATTCCAAGGAGCATGGAGAGATAATTGGCCTTTGAACGTCCCTCTCGCTTCAACAAAATGACCCCATTATAGATTAAAAAGATGCCACTTAGAAAAATCAGTATCGGAAGTAAAATAAAGGGAAATATAAAAAAAGCGAAATGAATCTTCTCATACCCATTTTGATAAAAAAGGTAGCCTAGATAAAAATAACTGGAAATGAGGGATAATAAGAATAATACTGGATTCCACAAACTTCTATTATCCTTCCAAAATGACACTATAAAGGCTAATACGATTCCTATAACGAGATACATTTCTTCCTCCTTTAATGATTCTATTTTATCACAATTTTACATAGAGAAAAAGAGGGCATCTACCCCTCTTAATCCTTCATTTGACTCTCTGCATCAGCCACGACTTGTTCTAGACTGGTCTGACCAAGCTCTGCCTCCATAGCCAGCTGGATTCTCTCCAATTTTTGATCCAAAACATCATGAATATGGGCTCCAACTGGGCAATTTGGATTTGGATTGTCATGGAAACTGAAGAGTTGACCAGTCTTACCAAGACACTCAACCGCTTGATAAACGTCTAATAGACTAATGTCCTTGAGGTCCTTGACAATCTCTGTTCCCCCTGTTCCACGCGCTACTGAAATCAGCTCTGCCTTCTTCAACTGAGACAAGGTCTTTCTGATAATGACAGGATTGACCCCGACACTAGCAGCTAAAAAATCACTGGTCACCTTGCTTTCTTTCCCCTTGAGGGCAATGATTATCAGCATATGAGTCGCAATGGTAAATCTACTCGGAATTTGCATCCTCTTCTCCTTTTTACGAGGCTACCCTGCCTCTACTCTTCTTTTTCTTTTATTATACCTTTTTTAGTTGTAATGTCAATCGTTACCACTTTTCAACCAAGCATCTAATTCCCTATCATAACCCTCTTTCTGGGCCAATTCTCTCAGAAATTCCTGATGATGAGTATGGTGGATACCATTGACCAGACTTTCATAGTAAACCTCAAAATAGGGAAGTTTGAGGTCTTTAGCCAGCTGCAATTCAGCTGCCACATCGTAGTCTACCCGTCGGAAGTCCATATCTACCAAGCCCTTGCCATCAAACTCTAAAATCATATACTGGGCCCGCAAGTCCTTCCGCAACTGGGCATCTAGAAAGAAAGGTTGCCCAATCGAACCTGGATTGACAATTAATTGCCCACCAGTCCCGTAACGAAGCAACTGCTGGTGAATATGACCATAAACAGCAATATCACAAGGCGGATTGGTCACCAAGCGGTCAAAATCCTCTTGCGCTCCAGTATGAATCAACTCTCTCCCCCAGTTCTTATCAGGAAGATGGTGGCTAATTCCTACCGTCAAATTCCCAAACTGACGATGAATCTGGAGTGGTTGATTGTGGAGCAGTTCAATTTCTTCTAGGGAAATTTCCTCTAAAACATACTGGCACTGGCGTAATAGATAGCGTTGACTGGGACGAGTACTATCCAATTCCTTGCGGACACCATGCCAAAGACTGTCTTCCCAGTTTCCTAAAACTCTAGCCGTAATCGGTAGTTGAGCCAACAAGTCCAAAATCTTTCTACGCCCTGTCCCTGGCATGAGAATGTCTCCCAAAAGCCAGTATTCATCCACTCCTAGCTGCCGAGCATCTGCCAAAACAGCCTCCAAGGCGGTGGTATTTCCATGAATATCTGAAAGAAGAGCTATTTTCGTCATATCCATCTCCTCGTTTTTTCTCTTGCAATAAGTATAACATAAAAAGTCACAGCTAGAGAAATCTAGCTTTTTTTGATATACTAGATAGAGATATTAGACAAGAGGAAGCGAATGACCCCGAATAAAGAAGACTATCTAAAATGTATTTATGAAATTGGCATAGACCTGCATAAAATCACCAACAAGGAAATTGCGGCCCGCATGCAAGTCTCTCCCCCTGCCGTAACTGAAATGATTAAACGGATGAAGAGTGAAAATCTCATCCTCAAGGACAAGGAATGTGGCTATCTACTGACTGATCTCGGACTCAAACTGGTCTCTGAGCTCTATCGTAAACACCGCTTGATTGAAGTTTTTCTAGTTCATCATTTAGACTATACAAGTGACCAGATTCACGAGGAAGCTGAGGTCTTGGAACACACTGTCTCTGACCTGTTCGTGGAAAGACTGGATAAGCTGCTAGGATTCCCCAAGACCTGCCCCCACGGAGGAACCATTCCTGCCAAGGGAGAACTCCTAGTTGAAATCAATAACCTACCACTAGCTGACATCAAGGAAGCTGGCGCCTACCGCCTGACTCGGGTGCACGATAGTTTTGACATTCTCAGTTATCTGGACAAGCACTCACTTCACATCGGTGATTCGCTCCAAGTCAAGCAGTTTGATGGCTTCAGCAACACCTTCACTATCCTTAGTAAAGACGAGGATTTACAAGTGAATATGGACATTGCCAAACAACTCTATGTCGAAAAAATCGACTAACTTCTCAAGTACCACTACCAACCCTGAAAGTTTTATTTTCAGGGTTTTATTTTTATCATTTGATTTTGCTTTCATTTAGTTGTAGAATATTTGTTAAAAAAAAGAAAGATAGTTTAACCTATGAAAAAATCACTAAAAATTTTTGCGACATCTAAATGGTTTGACCTCTTTGGAGTTGCTCTGGTCGTTGGGATTGCGATTGCATCTGGTTACCTCAACTCCCGTCTCGACAAATTCGTAGACTGGGGCCCATGGACAGCTCTTGTTCCCTTTGGATTGATTTCCGTAACCAATGTTGGAATTTCCATGTTGTCCACTCGTTTCACGGGAAAATTAAGCAAATGGGGAAATTATTTTGGTATTGTTAATACCATTTTGTCCGGTGCTATTGATTATATCCTTGGAAATAAGGCGGCTATTATCACCTATCCCGTCACCTTCCTCATTTATACCTTTGCTATTAAGAAATGGGAAGCTTCGCAAGAAGGCAGACCCAACCAAATGAGCCAAAAACAGCTAAAATTGGCGGCCATCATCATTTCCATCATCGCCTTCCTCTTTGCCTTTGCGACCAACTATATCGGCTATGGAGGAAAGATGAATCTCCTTGCCTACGTGACAACTATTGCCTTTGCACTATCCCTCATTGCCAATGCTTTTAACGCATTGAAACTAACAACTCAGTGGGGATTTTGGTTGATTTACAATTTTGTGCAGCTGACAAAGGCTGGCATTCAAGGAAACTTTGCCAATATCGGAAAATACATCTTTTATATCCTCAATGCAATCGGAGCTTTATTTGTCTGGAATGATGAAGAAGTAAAACAATAAGAGGGAAAGCAAATAAAGAAATCTAATAGAATCTCCTTACTAAAATTTTTTAGCATTTTACTTGTAACTCCCATTCTTTTGGAGTAGAATGAAGCTAGATAAAAGAGGGAGGTCTTGTCATGAAAAAACTCTATAGAATCCATTTTACAGCAATTGCAGTTATCGATTTGCTACTATTCGCATTTTTCAGCAAAAAACCCGATACATCTTGGGGTGGCTCTTGCTATCTGGTTTTATTTTCCTCCTTACTCAAGGACTCCTGTTATTTCGCTTGGTTGTCCGACTCAAACATCAATTCGCTGAGATTTATCCTCAAATCAATAAAAAGATTCGCTTCTACTATTTAGGGGTTTTCTCCATTGATTTTCTATTTTTTGTGCTCTTAGCCTTCGTTAGTTCTCAGCGATTTTCCGCTCTTATGCCATTCATCACTGCTTGTCATTCTACTTTTTATTATATAACGGCTAGCCACCTGAGAGAAAACTATCCAGACTTTTACGACAAACATATCTCTTTGTGGGAGTGTCTCTAGGGAAAAGGAGGTTTTATCATGAAAAAAATTATCTACATCAAAACCATTCAACTTCTTGTCATTGATGGAATCATGCTGGCATTTTTGACATTTAAAGAGGGGCTTACTTGGGATTGGATTTTGATTTACAGTGGTTGGCTCATTTTCTTTCATCCTGTGCTATTGACCTATCTGTCCAACCAGCTTTGTGACTACTTTAGTCAACTCTATTCCCAGATTAGACCTAGATTCTGGCGTTTTTCCTTGCAAATCCTCCTATGGGATAGCCTGATCATTCTCTCCTTGATATGTTTAAGGGGTATTCCACTTTTCCTTCAGGGAACTCTCCTAATCCTAGGCCATCTCATCCCTTCCTATCGCATAAGCCAAAGCCTGAAAAGAGATTTTCCTAAGGCCTATCAAGAACCGATTTCTTTTTGGAGTATTTTGTAATAGACGAGAAAGACCAAGCCGGCTGGGCTTGGTCTTTCTTATCTATTTTTCGTATCAAGGATAATGGTGACTGGTCCGTCATTGACCAGCTCAACCTGCATATCCGCTCCAAAGATGCCTGTCTGAACGGGCACTTCTTGCGCTAATTTTTGATTGAAAGCATCATAGAAGTCTGATGCCATATCAGGCTTGGCTGCGCCTGTAAAGGCTGGACGAT
Organism: Streptococcus mitis; assembly: GCF_946188695.1. GTDB lineage: Bacteria > Bacillota > Bacilli > Lactobacillales > Streptococcaceae > Streptococcus > Streptococcus mitis_DF. The sequence continues at coordinate 25,452 of NZ_CAMHWI010000021.1, forward strand.
TTCCTTTCTTAGTATCCGCAAAGAGGGTAAACTGAGAAATAGAGAGGATTTCTCCTTCAATATCTTTGACAGACAGGTTCATCTTGCCTTCTGCGTCTGAAAAAATCCGCATATTGACCAGTTTTCTCACAGCATAATCCAAATCTTCCTCTTGGTCCTCTGGTCCAACACCAACCAGCAATAAGAGTCCCTGATTAATTTTTCCCTGAACCTGACCTTCAATGCTCACTTGGGCTTTTTTAACTCGTTGGATAATGATTTTCATAATAGCCTTTCTAGTAAGAGCTAGGACAATTAGCCATTGGTCCGTTTAACAGAGTAAACTTCTGGCACACTCTTAATCTTGTCCACAACCGTGGTTAGCGTCGAGAGGTTGGCAATTCCAAAGGATACATGGATATTAGCAAATTTCATATCCTTGGTTGGTTGGGCGTTGACTGTTGAGATATTCTTGGTTGTGTTTGAAAGAACTTGCAGTACATCGTTCAATAGTCCTGTACGGTTGAGACCATAGATATCGATATGAGCCATATACTCCTTATTTGAGTTTGAATACTGGTCTTCCCATTCCACATCAAGGAGACGTTGCTCGTAGTTTTCTTGTGCACGCAGATTCATACAGTCCACACGGTGAATAGCCACACCACGACCCTTGGTAATGTAGCCGACAATATCGTCACCAGGTACGGGGTTACAACACTTGGCAATCCGCACTAGGAGACCTGAGGCACCTTCAATGACCACTCCACCCTCATGCTTGACCTTGAGGGTTTCTTTGTTTTCAACCTTTACCTCGCCCCCTTTGACAAGTTCCTCTGCCTCCGCCTTGGCCTTGGCACGTTCTTCTTCACGGCGTTCTTTTTCAGTCAGACGGTTAAAGACGGTAATCGCACCGATTTCTCCAAAACCAATGGCCGCAAAGAGGGATTCTTCTGTTTTATAGCTAGTCTTTTGCAGAACTTGGTCCATGTGGCGCTTGTCCATAAATTTATTGGCTACATAGCCATTTTCTTGGAACTGGGCCATCAACATTTCACGCCCCTTGTTGACAGACAATTCCTTATCTTGGTTTTTAAAGAACTGACGAATCTTGTTACGCGCCTTGCTGGTCTTGACCATATTGAGCCAGTCACGACTTGGTCCAAAGGAGTTCGGATTGGTGACAATTTCAACCTGATCCCCTGTCTTGAGCTTGGTTGTCAGTGGAATCATACGGCCATTGACCTTGGCACCAGTTGCTTTTTCCCCTACTTTAGTATGAATTTCGTAGGCAAAATCAATAGGTCCTGAATCTTTTGGAAGAGAGCGGACAGCCCCATCTGGAGTAAAGACGTAAATCTCCTCAGCCAGATAGTTTTCCTTGACAGAGTCCACAAATTCCTTGGCATCATCAGCCTGGTCTTGGAGCTCCATCATCTCCTTGATCCAGTTCATCCCAATAGCTGATTCCTTGCTGTTGACTTGCCCCTTAATGCCTTTCTTATAAGCCCAGTGAGCCGCAACCCCGTACTCAGCCACCTCGTGCATGGCTTTAGTTCGAATCTGGAATTCGATCGGCCCTTTTGGCCCATAAACTGTCGTATGGATAGACTGGTAACCATTGGCCTTTCGGTTGGCGATATAGTCTTTGAAACGACCAGGCATGGGTTTCCAAAGTTCATGAACATAACCAAGCATGGCATAAACATCACTTTGGGTATCCAAAATACAACGAATAGCAATCAGGTCATAGATTTCCTCAAACCGTTTTCTCTTATCCTGCATTTTGCGGAAAATAGAGTAAATATGCTTGGGACGACCATAAATCTTCCCTCTCAAGTGATGATCCGTCGTATATTCCTCTAATTTTGTGACTACCTCATCCACCAAGGCTTCACGCTCTCTGCGTTTTTCCTTCATCATATGGGTAATCTTGTAAAACTCCGTTGGGTTGAGATAACGGAAAGACAGGTCTTCCAACTCCCATTTGACACTGGAAATCCCCAGACGGTGGGCAAGTGGTGCATAAATTTCCATGGTTTCTTTGGAAATACGCTCCTGCTTGTCTTTTCGAAGGTGTTTTAGCGTCCGCATATTGTGCAAGCGGTCAGACAGTTTGACCAAGATAACACGGATATCCTCAGACATAGCCATGAGCATCTTGCGGTGATTTTCAGCCAACTGCTCTTCGTGAGACTTGTATTTAACTTTACCAAGCTTGGTAACCCCATCTACGATTACCCGCACATCAGGACCAAACTCTCTTTCCAAATCATCCAAGGTCGCATCTGTATCTTCCACCACATCATGCAAGAAACCACAAGCTACCGTTACGGCATCCAGCTTAAGCTTGCCTAAAATACCTGCCACTTGGATGGGGTGAATGATATAAGGCTCACCTGATTTGCGGTATTGACCACTATGGCATTCCACCGCATAGACCAAGGCCTTATGGACAAAATGGACATCCTCTTCCGTTAAATATTCTTTGGTTAAAGCGACAACTTCTTCGCCTGTTAAATTCACTTCTTTTGGCATCTCTACTCTCCAATTCTTCCTACCATTTTATCACTTTTTTAAGAATATGAAAACTAGATTGGAACAGAATAAGAAAAAAATAATTCAGAATTGCTTGACAATTCTGAATTATTAGTCTATAATATATTACGAAGTTAGATTTTAAACTTAGGTGATAGAAGGAGAGATAGAAGAACGGAAACCATATTGTAACCGAAAGACTTTCTGACTTCCCCAATTCCATTGAATATACGAAAGATAAACGGTGGAACTCGTGTCACATACACTGGTACCTTGACTGGATTTTGGAATTAAAAATCCTCAAGATGCTTTCTTTTATCCGTTAGTTTATAAGGAGAACACCTATGAAAAAAACTGCTATTTCTATCTTTGCTCTCCTAGTGTTAGGAGTTAGCTGCCTGTTCCTATTCAGTCAACAAAGCTATAAAAAAACAGTCGTTCAATACTATGCTAACGATCAGAACCTGCCCAATAGGATAACTTATAGTGAATATAGCGATAAACGAGAAGCCAACTACGGTGGCACTCTAAACATCACATCTATCAAACAAGCTAATGACGGAGTTTATGCAACCTATGAAGGGCAATTGACACCTCTCCAATATTGATAAATTGATAACCAGCCTGTCTTCATCCAGTCATGCTGGTTTTTAAGTTCATTCTAAATCCTTACCTATTCTCCCTAACTGTGCTATACTTAATTTAGTACATTCTTTGAGATTGGAGCCAATATGAAAATCCATAAAACTGTGAATCCCGTTGCCTATGAAAACACCTATTACCTAGAAGGTGAAAAGCACCTCATCGTCGTTGATCCTGGCAGCCATTGGGACGCTATTCGTCAGACAATAGAGAAGATCAACAAACCGATCTGCGCTATTCTCTTGACCCACGCTCATTATGACCATATCATGAGTCTGGACTTAGTTCGCGAGACTTTTGGCAATCCTCCTGTCTATATTGCAGAGAGCGAAGCTAGCTGGCTCTATACTCCTGTCGACAATCTCTCTGGGCTTCCCCGCCACGATGATATGGCGGATGTGGTCGCAAAACCTGCTGAACACACTTTTGTCTTTCATAAAGAATACCAATTAGAGGGATTTCGTTTCACCGTCTTGCCAACACCAGGTCACTCTATCGGCGGCGTTTCTATCGTCTTTCCTGATGCTCACCTAGTCTTGACAGGAGATGCTTTGTTCCGTGAAACAATCGGGCGGACCGACCTTCCAACTGGTAGTACGGAGCAACTTCTCCATAGTATCCAAACCCAACTTTTCACTCTACCAAACTACGATGTCTATCCAGGGCATGGTCCAGCTACTACCATCGCTCACGAAAAGACCTTCAATCCTTTTTTCTAGTAAAATAATGACAATCAATTTCGCAATTTAATACTCAATGAAAAACAAAGAGCAAACTAGCCGCAGGTTGCTCAAAGCACCGCTTTGAGGTTGCAGATAAAGCTGACGTCGGTGAAGAGATTTTCAAAGAGTATAAGTAAACTATACAGCAATTCTTTCCATTATAAAAGGCATCCTATCAAGGCTTTCACACCTGATTGGATGCCTTTTTCTTATGACTAGATTTTTTGCATTACCAAATAATCACGCGCTCTTCTGGTGAACGCCACATACCGTCTCCTTCTTTGACATCATAGGTTGTAAAGAAATCATCGAAGTTTGGCACTTGCACATTGACACGGAGTTTGGCTGGCGCGTGCACATCCACGCTAGCCAAGAGTTTCATAAATTCTGTACGACCTTTCATGCGCCAGATGCGACCGAAGTTGTAGAAGAATTCTTCTGCTGAGAAGTCTGGTTCTCTCTTAGCTGCTTCAAGCGCTGCAGCGATTCCTCCCAAGTCCGCCACGTTTTCTGACACAGTCAATTTACCGTTGATGGTTGCGCCATAAGAATCCTGTCCATCAAACTGGTCAATAACTTTTTGTGTTTTCTCCTTGAAGGCAGCATAGTCGCTCTCTGTCCACCAATCCTTGAGGCTACCATTTTCATCGAAGGAAGCTCCGTTGGTATCAAAGGCGTGGGAAATTTCATGGGCAATAACCGCCCCAATACCACCGTAGTTAGCAGAAGACGACTGATGCAAGTCATAGAAAGGTGCTTGCAAAATAGCTGCTGGGAAGACAATTAAGTTCTTCTGTGGATTGTAGTAGGCATTGACCATATGAGCAGGCATGCCCCATTCCTTGTAATCTACAGGCTGGTTCCACTTGCTCCAACTGTGCTTGATTTCAACACGCGCAAAGGCTAGAGCATTATCAAAAAGACTAGCAGTCTCATCCACTACCTTGTCCTTGTAACGCTCTGGCAATTCTTCTGGGTAACCGATATAAGGCTTGATAACATTGAGTTTGACGATGGCCTTGTCACGAGTTTCAGGAGTCAGCCAGTCATTTTTAGCCAAGCGTTCCTTATAAACATCAATCATAGTTGCCACTTTTTTCTCCACGTCTGCCTTAGCCTCTGGGGAGAATTTTTCATGGGCATACCAGAGACCCAAGGCTTGTTTGAAAGGACCTTGTGCTAGCTGGTAGGCTGCCTTGACCTTGTCTTTGGCTTCTGGAACTCCTGAAAGCGCACGGCTATAGGCACCTGACAAGACACGAATTTCTTCTGTTAAATAACTGGTTGAGAGATTCACAACACTTAAAATTAAGGTTGCCTTGAGGAGAGGCCATGCCTCTTCACTATAGAATTGATCTGCTGCTTGCCAGAAACGTTCCTCGTCTACGATAACCTTGTCTGGTACTTGTCCAAGAACGGCTTGGAAGAAGTCATCCAGAGGTAGGGCAGGCGCAAATTTCTTGAAATCTTCATAAGAATATGGATGGTAGAGTTTAGCATACTCTGAACTTTCTTCATTAGAAAGCACCACTGCTGCAACTCGACGGTCCAATTCTAGTCTTTTCTCTAGCAAGTCTTCAATTTCTTCATCAGAAAAATCATAAGCCTTGAGGAGATTTGCGCTGCTTTCTTTCCAAAGAGTCAAAAGCTCTTCGCGCTGAGGATGGTCTTCTGCATAGTAGGTCGTATCTGGCAAGATTGTACTTGGAGCACTAGCCCATAAAACGTTGATTCTGGCATCCATAAAGTCTGGCGATACACCAAAAGGAAGGAAGTTTGGTTTGCCAGCAAGCTCAAACTCTGCTAGTTTAGCTGTAAAATCCGCAAAAGTCTCCAATTCTTGGAATTCTTTAAGAAGTGGTAAGACAGGTGTGATACCGTCAGCTTCTCTCTTGTCAAAATCACGAACTAGGCGGTGGTATTTGACAAAGTTTGCCAAGATAGCATCCTCAGGCACCTCTTCTCCTGCCAACCACTTGTCTGTTGTCGCTAGCATCAGGTCTTCAATTTCCTGATCTAAATCAACAAAACCTCCCGTTTGAGACTTATCTGCTGGAATTTCAGCTGTCTGTTGCCATTCTCCATTGATTGCATCATAAAAATCATCTTGATAACGTGTCATCGTGTTCTCGCTTTCATTTGTACTTGTTTTTAGCTTAACAAAAATTAACTGGGAATGCAATTAAAAATGAACTTTCTCTTTCCATCATTTTTCAGTTATTATTTTAATTTTTTTAAAAATTAACTTGACTTAATTTTTTTTTTAATGTATATTAAGAGGCAGGAGGAATACAAGTTTATGATACGTATCGAAAACCTCAGTGTCTCCTACAAAGAAACGTTGGCACTTAAGGATATTTCACTAGCGCTCCATGGACCAACAATTACCGGTATCATTGGTCCAAACGGTGCTGGGAAATCAACATTATTAAAAGGGATGCTGGGAATTATCCCACATCAAGGTCAGGCATTTCTCGATGACAAGGAAGTTAAAAAATCCTTACACCGAATTGCCTATGTCGAACAAAAAATCAATATCGACTACAACTTTCCCATCAAGGTCAAGGAATGCGTCTCGCTAGGACTATTTCCCTCTATTCCTCTCTTTCGAAGTTTAAAGGCTAAACATTGGAAGAAAGTGCAAGAAGCCCTTGAAATCGTCGGCCTAGCTGACTACTCTGAACGTCAAATCAGTCAACTGTCTGGAGGTCAATTCCAGCGGGTTTTGATTGCCAGATGCTTGGTGCAGGAAGCCGACTATATCCTCTTGGATGAACCTTTTGTTGGGATTGATTCTGTCAGTGAGGAAATCATCATGAATACGCTGAGAGATCTGAAAAAAGCTGGGAAGACGGTTCTCATCGTCCACCACGACCTCAGCAAGGTTCCCCACTACTTCGATCAAGTCTTGCTTGTCAATCGAGAAGTGATTGCCTTTGGTCCAACCAAAGAAACCTTTACCGAAGCCAATCTCAAAGAAGCTTACGGTAATCGACTCTTTTTCAATGGAGGTGACCTATGATTGCAGAATTTATCGATGGATTGCAAAAATTCCATTTCTTACAAAATGCCTTGATAACAGCCATTGTCGTCGGGGTCGTAGCTGGAGCTGTAGGATGTTTCATCATTCTACGCGGGATGTCACTCATGGGAGATGCCATTTCACATGCTGTCTTACCAGGTGTAGCCCTCTCCTTCATCTTGGGCGTTGACTTCTTTATCGGAGCCATTGTCTTTGGATTGCTAGCTGCCATCATCATTACCTACATCAAGGGGAACTCGATTATCAAAAGCGATACCGCCATCGGCATTACCTTTTCTTCTTTCTTAGCCCTCGGTATCATCTTGATTAGTGTCGCTAAAAGTTCAACTGACCTTTTCCATATCCTTTTTGGTAATATCCTAGCCGTCCAAGATACGGATATGTTTATTACTATGGGTGTTGGGGCAGTCATTCTCTTGTTAATCTGGATTTTCTTCAAGCAACTCTTGATAACTTCCTTTGATGAACTCTTGGCTAAAGCCATGGGAATGCCTGTCAATTTCTATCACTACCTTCTCATGGTACTCTTGACTCTCGTGTCTGTGACAGCCATGCAAAGTGTCGGAACTATCCTGATTGTAGCCATGCTGATTACCCCAGCTGCAACTGCTTATCTGTATGCTAATAGCCTGAAAAGCATGATTTTCCTTTCCTCAACCTTTGGAGCGATAGCTTCAGTTTTGGGGCTCTTTATCGGCTATAGCTTTAACGTTGCGGCAGGTTCTAGTATCGTGCTCACAGCTGCTAGTTTCTTTCTCATTAGCTTCTTTATCGCTCCAAAACAACGATATTTGAAACTGAAAAATAAACATTTGTTAAAATAAGGGGCAAAACCCCAATAAATTGGAGGATCTAATGAAAAAATTAGGTACATTACTCGTTCTCTTTCTTTCCGTCATTGCTCTTGTAGCATGTGCTAGCGGAAAAAAAGATGCAGCTTCTGGTCAAAAACTAAAAGTTGTTGCTACAAACTCAATCATCGCTGATATTACTAAAAATATTGCTGGTGACAAGATTGATCTTCACAGTATCGTTCCTGTTGGTCAAGACCCACACGAATACGAACCACTTCCTGAAGACGTTAAGAAAACATCTCAAGCTGATTTGATTTTCTATAACGGTATCAACCTTGAAACAGGTGGCAATGCTTGGTTTACAAAATTGGTAGAAAATGCCAAGAAAACTGAAAACAAAGACTACTTTGCAGTCAGCGAAGGTGTTGATGTTATCTACCTTGAAGGCCAAAACGAAAAAGGCAAAGAAGACCCACACGCTTGGCTTAACCTTGAAAACGGTATGATTTTTGCTAAAAATATCGCAAAACAATTGAGCGCGAAAGACCCTAGCAACAAGGAATTCTACGAAAAAAATCTCAAAGAATATACTGAAAAGCTAGACAAACTTGATAAGGAAGCTAAAGAGAAATTTAACAACATCCCTGCTGAGAAAAAACTTATCGTAACCAGCGAAGGATGTTTCAAATACTTCTCTAAAGCCTACGGTGTCCCAAGTGCCTACATCTGGGAAATCAACACTGAAGAAGAAGGAACACCTGACCAAATCAAGACCTTGGTTGAAAAACTTCGCCAAACAAAAACTCCTTCACTCTTTGTAGAATCAAGTGTGGATGACCGTCCAATGAAAACTGTTTCTCAAGACACAAACATCCCAATCTACGCACAAATCTTTACTGACTCTATCGCAGAACAAGGTAAAGAAGGCGACAGCTACTACAACATGATGAAATACAACCTTGATAAGATTGCTGAAGGATTGGCAAAATAATACTCTTCGAAAATCAAATTCAAACCACGTCAGCTTTATCTGCAACCTCAAAGCGATGCTTTGAGCAACCTGCGGCTAGTTTCCTAGTTTGCTCTTTGATTTTCATTGAGTATAAGCCTCTGAAAAACGTCATTCTCACACGTGAGATGACGTTTTTTCTATGCCCATATTTCCGGTCAAATCATTGGAAAATTCTAACTGTTTTAGCTAAAATGGAAGAAAAAAGATTGGAGTATCTTATGGTAACTTTTCTCGGAAATCCTGTAAGCTTTACAGGTAAACAACTACAAGTCGGTGACAAGGCACTTGATTTTTCTCTCACTACAACAGATCTTTCTAAAAAATCTCTGGCTGATTTTGATGGCAAGAAAAAAGTCTTGAGTGTCGTGCCTTCTATCGATACAGGCATCTGTTCAACTCAAACGCGTCGTTTTAATGAAGAACTGGCTGGACTGGATAATACGGTTGTCTTGACTGTTTCCATGGACCTCCCTTTTGCCCAAAAACGTTGGTGCGGTGCTGAAGGCATTGAAAATGCCATCATGCTCTCAGACTATTTCGACCATTCCTTTGGACGTGATTACGCTCTCTTAATCAATGAGTGGCACCTATTGGCACGCGCAGTCTTTGTCCTCGATACTGACAATACTATTCGCTACGTTGAATACGTGGACAATATCAACTCTGAACCAAACTTCGAAGCCGCAATTGCAGCAGCTAAAGCCCTATAGAAAAAATCCTCTGTCACAAAGAGTTTCCTGCTCTTTGAAACGGAGGATTTTTGAATACGAGTAAATACAAGTTCAATCAGATAAAAACAACTACCTTATACTAATTCAAACTACGTCAGCTTTATCTGCAACCTCAAAGCGGTGCTTTGAGCAACCTGCGGCTAGCTTCCTAGTTTGCTCTTTGATTTTCATTGAGTATTACTCTACAGATTTCAAGGCTTCAAGCATATCAACCTTTCTCAGATGATGATTGACAAAGAAACCAAGTAGGGTCAAAATGGTGCTTACTGCTGCCACTGGGATTACATAGACCTCCCAGCCTACCTGCGGATAAAAGAGAATAGTCGCAGGAGAAATCATTTGAATCAAAAATTGGTGTAAATAGAAACCAGCTGCTAGACCAAGGACAATTCCCACAAGGGACAGCACAATCGTCTCACGGTAAATGTAGAGAGTGACTTCATTATTATGAAAACCGAGAACCTTGATAGTGGAGAGTTCACGGATTCTCTCAGCTACGTTAATGTTGGTTAGATTGTAAAGGATAACAATAGCCAACAGAACCGACACGATGACCAAGATGGTCATGGTCTGATTGAGTGAACTTGCGACCGAGTCAAAGAGCCGAATGGCTGAAGCATTCTGGACAACGCTGGACACCGCAGTTTGATTCATAAGCAAGCCGGCCTGTCTTTCGATACTAGGCGCACTAGTATCCTTTAGCGTAACCAGATAAGTGTTGGCTTGGGGTAGCTGTCCATAAAGTTGCTCATAATTGGCTTGGTTCATATAAATAAAATGACCAACGTAGTTCTCAGCAATGGCAGCAACCTTTAGTTCCTTACCTTCAATTTCGAAAGTCTGCCCAACCTTGACACCTGCCAGCTGGGCTAGTTTAGTTGTAATAACGACTCCATCTTTCAATGTCAGCTCCTGCTGATGATTTTGCAGATGGATAAAGGGAGTCAAATCTTCCTTATCTGTCATCATAAGGGTAATGGTCTGAAGACCAGCCTTACCTTTGAAATCCTTATCTAGCGTTTTTGAATAGATTTTCTGATAGGTTTGAATATCCTGCCCTTTCAACACTTCTTCCAACTCTGCCTTGTCTTGATTGGTCGCACTAGGATTTTCAGAGACAATCATTTGATACTGTTGAATTTGTTGAAACTGTCTAGACGGAACTCCTGCTACAGAGGATTGGATTCCCAAGCCTGCAAAAAGCAGAGCGACTGAACCTGCCACACCAAATATTGTCATCAACATCCGCTGTTTATAACGGAAGATATTGCGGGCTGTTACTTTATGGGTAAAATTGAGACGACGCCAAATAAAACCGATACGCTCCAGTAAGATTTTAGCTCCTTTAACAGGTGGTTTAGGCAGTAAAAGCTGAGCTGCTTCATCGTGAAGTTCCCTCCGAGCCACCAGATAGGCTGGTAACACACTCGCTAACCAACTCAGACCAAGTGCCAGTAAACTATAGCTCCAATAGAAGTGAATCTGAGTTTCTCCCACCACCATACCTTTTGTAATAACACTTGAAATCACACTGGCTAGCAAATAATGACCAAGTATACTACCTAGAGCTGTTCCGACAGTCCCAGCCACTAGACCGTACAGGAGAAACTTGGCGATAATATCCTTACTACGATAGCCCAAGGCCTTAAAAATCCCTGCATGTGTTCGCTCTTCATCCACAAAACGAGTCATAGTTGTAAAGGTCACCATAGCTGCTACGGCATAAAGCACTACCGGAAAGATATTGCCCACTGCCCGAATACTGGCTGAAGCATTGCTGTACATGAGGTAGCCCTGACCACCTGGCATGGTCTGACGATTATAGACCTGATACTTAGGCTCGGCCAAATCATCCAAGACTTGCTGATGTTTGTCTAATTTTTCCTTTTCTTGAGCTAAATTCTCTTCAGCTTGCTTTAGTTTATCCTCTTCCTTGCTCAATTCCTGCTTGGCTTGGATAAGTTGAGCATTAGCCTGCTCTCTCTGAGCTTGAGGAAGCAAGGTTAGTTGACTTTCCTGAGCCTGTAAACGATCTTGAGCAGTTGCTAAACGACGCTTGCCTTCCTGCAAATTAGCCTGAGCCTTATCAAGGGTCTCTTGCCCCTTATCGAGAGATTCTTGTCCTTCTTTTTTCAAGACTTGCAAACGTGCCTTGCCATTATCTGATAGAGCTTGTTCAAGTTCTTCCTGATGTTGCTTGGATTTTTCTTCATAAGCTACTGAAAAGGAATTTAAACCTGCTAAATCTTGATATTTCAAACGAGCTATATTGTAGACTTTCTGATCAAACTGGCTAGGTAAAATCACCCCGTAGGCTGTCAGAGTCCCACTTCCACTTCCTGCATAGCCCATATCTCGCTGGGAGAGGATTTCAGCCGAATCCACAAAACCAGTAATGGTAAAAGTATGGTCTTTTAAAGAGGAATGACCGCCTTCTTTTTCTTTAAAACTAATCTCCTGTCCCACGCTATATTGACTCTGCAGATGACTTGCCAAAGCGATTTCCTGGTCTGACTGCGGAAGTCGTCCCTCTCTGAGCTGAAAGGTTGAAATTCTCTCTGGTTTGGAGTACAGCCGAATAGCATCCTGCCCATTATCCATAGTCACATCTGTCAAGTAGCCAAACTCGACCTCTGCCCCCTGCGTCTGTTCTAGTTCTTCTTGATCTGCTTGATCCAAACCATAGTTAGACATGACTGCCAAATCCAAGGTTTGAGCAGTGGTTAAATAAGCATGGGCAGTCTCTTCCATATTGGGGCTGGTTACTTTGAGGCCTACTAAGGCTAGAGACCCTAACATCATCAAGGTCAAGATGGATAAAAAACGCCCCTTGGAGCCTGTAAAGGACTGAATTAAGTCCTTCCAATAAGTTTTTCGCTTAATCATGCTAGTACTCCAAACTGTCAATATCCTGAGGAAACTGGTTCATCACCACATCCTTGACACTGGCATCGTGCATATGAATCACGCGATCAGCAATAGGGGCCAAAGCTCCATTGTGAGTCACGATAATCACCGTCGCTCCCTTTTGACGAGACATATCTTGGAGAATCTTCAAGACTTGCTTGCCTGTCTGATAATCCAAGGCGCCTGTCGGTTCATCACAAAGGAGAATTTTAGGATTTTTGGCTACCGCGCGTGCAATGGAGACTCGCTGTTGCTCCCCTCCAGAAAGCTGGGCTGGAAAATTATTAAGACGATGAGCCAGACCTACATCTGTCAAAACCTGCTCAGGATTCAAGGCATCTGTCACAATTTCTGAGGCCAGTTCCACATTTTCCTTAGCTGTCAGATTAGATACTAGATTGTAAAACTGAAAAACAAAACCGACATCATTACGGCGGTAATTGGTTCTCTGGTGGGAACTATAGTCTGCAATATTAACACCATCTATCCAGATTTCCCCTTCATCATTGGTATCCATTCCCCCTAGGAGATTGAGAACTGTTGACTTACCTGCACCTGACGCACCAAGAATAATAACCAATTCTCCCTTTTCAATCTCAAAATTCACATCACGATTGGCCACAATCTCCGTATCCCCAACCTGATAACGCTTATAACAGTGTTTCATCTCAATATAAGCCATCAGACCCACCCTCTCTCAAACAAATTACTTCCTACTACCATTATAACGCTTTTTCAACTAGTTGGAAACTGCTTACATTCTCAAATCCTTATTAAAGGCAGTCTCAAACTACTGCCTTCTATCACCTTCTTAAAAATAAAATTGAACAAGATCGCCTTCTGCTGTTGCTACCGAAATACAATCTTTCTCTATGCATTTCACTTTTGCTTTTTCTTGATTCATTTTAATCACACTCTTCTCAATATCTGGATAAGAGACTCGCAAATCTCCCCCGCTTCTTGATAAAATGGTCAACTGTAAGAGTTTTTTATCCTCCCACCTCATGCTCACTTCAAAATGTCCACGTGCCATTAAGCCTGAAACGGAACCTCTTGACCATGCATCGGGTAGGGCGACTAGAGGTACCAGATAAGCTGAATGAGACTGGAGTAACATTTCTGCCATGCCACTGCTAGCACCAAAATTACCATCTATCTGAAAAGGAGGGTGGCTACACCAAAGATTTGGCAAGGTCGATGACTTTAACTGCTCTGCTAATAATTTATGGGCTCGATTGCCATCTCCTAGACGCGCCCAGAGATTGATCTTATTAGCCTTGGACCAGCCTGTTCCGCCATCTCCACGATCATTGAGGCTAGCACGCGCCGCTACAAGATACTCTTGTCCCTTGTAGCTAAAGAGAGTTCCAGGATAGAGTCCCACTAGATGGGAAGCGTGCCGATGCTGGGCCTCCACTTTTTCATTTTGAAAATGTTGCTCTTCCTCCTCATACCACTCCCTGATTCGACCAGATTGAGTGATTTGAAGAGGATTAAGCAAGTCAAACTTCTCCTTGACCTCAGTCAACAAAGCTTCATCCAGTCCCAATTCCTGAGCAGCCTGAATAAAATCATGGAATAATTGCCAAATCAGAGATTGGTCATAGGTATTGCCAATCGAAATCGGCCCGTGTTCTGGAGAATAAGACGGAGAAGACACCCAACGCTGCGCCTGCCTATCCTCATGTAAAAACACATTCCAAAAACGAACCGTTTCCCTCAACATGGGATAAATTTTCTCCCTGAGATAGTCTTGATCCCTATAAAATGAATAGGCTTCATAAACAGTTTGCATCATCCACGCATTGGCAGCTGGCGACCAGCCCCAGTAGTAGTCCCAACCAGGTGCCGTCCAGCCAAAAGGAGTCGCTTGCGTATGAACCAACCAACCGTTCTCCTCCCCTTTCTGAGAAATGATTCCTGCATACCTTGCAGCCGCTATGCGACCATAAACACGCAAATCATCGATATAGTTGATGACCGGAAAAGCCGTCTCTAAGAGGTTAGTCACATAGGCTGGCCAATAATTCATCTGCAGGTTGATATTCAAGTGATAGTCCGAATTCCAAGGAGGATTGTCGACCGCATTCCAGACACCTTGCAGGTTAGCTGGTAGCGAATCTGGGCAATCTCTGGAAGAACTAATCAATAAATACCGCCCATACTGGAAGAACAGCTCCTCCAAAGCCTGCCCCTCTTGTGGATTATAATTTTTTAACAAATCATCTGTAGTGGATGCGTCAACTTCAGCCCCCAAATCCAATTGAACACGCTGAAATAAAGCTTGGTAGTCCTGAATATGCCTTGATTTCAATTGGTCATAGCCCTTTTCTTTAGCTGTCTCCACCAGATTTTTTACTTGTCGCTCCAAATCTAGTTTCTTGCGATAATTGCTAGCAGGATTTTGGGCAAAATTCGTCTTAGCTGCCAAGAAGAGATTGGCATAACTGGCTCCTGATATCTGAACCTTATCCGACCAGACTCTAATGTCTCCATCTGTTTCCCAAGCTAGATAACTAGCAAACTGCAGGTCATTGTCCTTAACTCGCCCCTTCATCAAGATATAAGAATCAGTAATATCCAGCTTACACTCCTTGTAATCAGATTTTTCCTGCTCATACTTTCCATCAGAAGCCAAATCACGGGTCAAGGATAGTTCTATAGTAAAATCTAGAGTTTCCAACCCTTCCTTAGTAAAGCGCTGAACCAAGAGATCATCTGGAAAACTCGCAAAGGCTTTACGTTCAAATCGCGTTCCCTTATAGGCATAGGAAGTCGTCGCAAGTGCCTTACTGATATTCAGCTGTCTCTGATAATCCGTCACCTGAGACAAAGTATTGCCTTGATTACTAAACACAATATGAATATCCCCAAATGACAGATAGGTCCCATATTGACTCGTTTGGGGCCCAACTAGGTGCTGTTCTGCCAGTTCTTTTGCCCGATTGTAATCTCTCTTTTCCAAAGCCTGCCGAATTTCAGCTAAAAAACTATACTGGTCCTGAAGATTTCCACCCTGATAATCTGAACTATCAGGAAGTGGACCACCAGACCAAAGACTTTTTTCATTGAATTGAATCCGTTCAGCCCCTATAAGCCCAAATACTTTAGCACCTAAAGAACCATTGCCAATCGGTAAAGACTCTTCTTCCCACCCCTTGTAAGTGGTTGAAGCTGGTTGCTTGTAGGTCAGCACATAATCTTGTTTTTTATTCCTTATCATACTACCATACTAACATAAAAAGCCTAGAAATCAATTCTAGACTTACAATTTTTTATTTTCCAAGGTAGTATTCAGAAACTACGTTCAATTTTTCGTCGAATTCGAATACCAATGGTGGGAAGTTAGGGATTTCCACGTCCATGATTTCGTCATCTGACAAACCTTTGATGTGTTTTACAAGGGCACGGATTGAGTTACCGTGAGCTCCTACGAATACGTTTTTACCATCTTTAAGAGCTGGAGCGATTTTATCTTCCCAGAAAGGAAGGGCACGTTCCAAAGTCACTTTCAAGTTTTCAGCATCTGGGATTACTGAGTCGTCAAGTGAAGCGTAACGACGGTCTGTGTGAGCTGAGTGCTCATCATCACGGTCCATGTTTGGAGGCAATACATCGTATGAACGACGCCAGATGTGAACTTGTTCATCACCAAATTGTTCAGCAGCTTCAGCTTTGTTTTTACCAGTCAAACCACCATAGTGACGTTCGTTCAAACGCCATGATTTTTCAACTGGAACCCACAATTGATCAGAAGCTTCAAGAGCCAAGTTAGTTGTTTTGATCGCACGTTTCAATACTGAAGTGTAAGCTTGGTCAAATTCGATACCAGCCTCTTTGATCAATTTACCAGCGTCAATCGCTTGTTGTGTACCTTTTTCAGACAAATCAACATCAGCCCAACCAGTGAAAAGGTTAGCTTTGTTCCATTCAGACTCACCGTGGCGAGCAAAAACCAATTTTACCATTAGATGGATTCTCCTTTAAATTTTCCGAGGTTTCCCCTCGTTTATCTATTCTATTTTACACAATTTTTCACAAAAAAGCTAGTCAAAACCAAAAAGGAAAGGACTGTTTGCCAATCACATTGTTTTTGGTTGTTTCTATTCTATCTTCATTATTTAATCTTTAAAAAACACCCCAATTTCTAACATTTGGGGTGTAATTTAACCAATTATTCTCAATTACTACAAAAAAATTTCTATCTTACTGTAGTTGAGATGTCAAAGTTTTCAACTGTTTTTGCAAATTGTCTCTAAAGTCTTTCAATTGTTGAGACAATTTTGATTTATCATCTTCCTTGATCTCAGTTGACCCTAGCAAATCATACAATTTTTTCTGCGCATCGAATAATTTTTGAGTTGACTCTTTTAGTTTGGTAAACGACTCATTATTTTCCATAGCTGTGCCTTTGAAACTTTCCTCAGCTTTAGTAAAATAATCATCAAAAATCTTTTTATAAAGATCTATATAATCTGCATAAGTACGCATTGATTCAATCGCATCATCTGTTACAACTGGAGTATCGAAAGTGATTGTTTCTTTTGAGGTATTAGATGTTGCTACTGTCTTCTCATCATTACTTGTTGAAGCGGTCTTTGAACTTTGTGATCCACATGCAACGAGAAGAGAAATAAATAATAGGACTACTCCTAGACCGATAAAATGTTTTGTTCTTTTCATGCTAAAACACCTTTTATTCTTCTGATTTGAATTTCTTCAATGTTGCAAGGAATAGAGATCCTCCAATAATAGCAAGAATCCCCCCAACCCATCCTAAGAATGGAATGAGACTAACTCCACCTGAAACAATCATTAGTACAGACGGAGCTGCACCTACACGATTATCTCCTTTATAGTAAACAATAGCAATGATACCAAGAACAAGATTTGCAATCTTCAAGGCATTCAAGAGTAAGGCAACACCTGAAACAGCCCCTGCAGTAGCTCCTCCATTAAGAGTTGTAGCAGCTGTATTTACCGCTGTTCCCAACAAGACAAAAGGACCAATAAGAAGTAAAATTCCTCCCACAAGACCGACGATACCACTAATTAAAGCAAGTGTTTTTGATTTCATAATAAAATCTCCTTTTTATTTTTTTCAAATAAAATTGTATCATATTTACTAAAAAAAAAAGTATTTTCTGATATTATAAAATAAAAATTTGTATAATATGAAATAAAATATAATACTTTTCAGAAATCAAAAGCAATTACACAAATTTATTATTGTAAAAATGTGACACAATTTACCAATCTTATCCGCAATATCAAATTCGTATTTTATCTTACTGCTGTTAGCTTGCTAAGTTTCTCTTTGATTCTTGTTGAGTATAAAAAGTCACACCTCGCAAATTTTCAAAATAAATAGGCTCTATAATATTTGTAGTGGGTAAATCCCCTATGAATCTTATGGAGCCTATTTTTGTGTAGAAAAAAAGTCCCA
>NZ_CAMHWI010000022.1 GCF_946188695.1 Streptococcus mitis
AATTCTAGCATAATTCGTCGTCTGAGACTAACTTCCAGTTTTGGGAGAGAGATGGAAGTTACTTTGAGAAGTTACGGAAAAATCGTTTACATGACTTTATCGACGGATTAGGCTATCTTTTGCTTCTCTCTTGTGTTATACTAGATAGGTTGCAAAGAAAACAGTACTTTTCTTTTGTGGAAAAGAAGCAACACGATTTTATATCCAGTATATGAAAATACGTCATAAAAAGAAAAGTATAAACTAAGCCCTATAGGGTGGCTTCGCACCACCTTTAGAAAGAAGAATAACGTGAAATTTAATGAATTAAACTTGTCTGCTGATTTGCTAGCAGAGATTGAAAAAGCTGGTTTTGTAGAAGCCAGTCCGATCCAAGAACAAACCATTCCCCTGGCCCTTGAAGGCAAGGACGTTATCGGTCAAGCTCAGACTGGTACAGGAAAAACTGCAGCCTTTGGCTTGCCTACCCTTGAAAAAATCCGTACAGAAGAAGCGACTATCCAGGCCTTGGTCATCGCTCCAACTCGTGAACTCGCTGTCCAAAGTCAAGAAGAACTCTTCCGCTTTGGTCGTAGTAAGGGAGTCAAAGTCCGTTCAGTATATGGTGGATCAAGCATTGAAAAACAAATTAAGGCTCTTAAATCTGGTGCCCATATCGTGGTGGGAACACCTGGTCGCCTTTTGGACTTGATTAAACGAAAGGCCTTGAAATTACAAGATATTGAAACTCTTATCCTTGACGAAGCGGATGAAATGCTCAACATGGGCTTCCTTGAAGACATTGAAGCTATCATCTCCCGTGTCCCTGAAAACCGTCAAACTCTTCTCTTCTCAGCAACTATGCCAGATGCTATCAAACGTATCGGCGTTCAGTTTATGAAAGAACCTGAGCATGTGAAGATTGCTGCTAAGGAATTGACAACAGAATTGGTTGACCAATACTATATTCGTGTTAAGGAACAAGAAAAATTTGATACAATGACTCGTCTTATGGATGTGGAACAACCAGAACTTGCTATCGTATTTGGTCGTACCAAACGCCGTGTAGATGAATTGACTCGTGGTCTGAAAATCCGTGGTTTCCGTGCAGAAGGAATTCATGGTGACTTGGACCAAAACAAACGTCTTCGTGTCCTTCGTGATTTTAAAAACGGTAATCTGGATGTTCTAGTTGCGACGGACGTTGCAGCGCGTGGCTTGGATATTTCAGGTGTGACCCATGTCTATAACTACGATATTCCACAAGATCCTGAAAGTTATGTTCACCGTATCGGTCGTACAGGTCGTGCTGGTAAGTCAGGTCAGTCTATTACTTTCGTATCACCAAATGAAATGGGCTACCTCCAAATCATTGAAAACTTGACTAAGAAACGCATGAAAGGTCTTAAACCTGCAAGTGCAGAAGAAGCCTTCCAAGCTAAAAAACAAGTGGCTCTTAAGAAAATCGAACGTGATTTTGCAGATGAGACTATCCGTGCCAACTTTGAGAAATTTGGTAAGGATGCTCGTAAGCTAGCTGCCGAATTTACTCCAGAAGAATTGGCAATGTATATCTTGAGTCTGACTGTTCAAGACCCAGATAGTCTTCCTGAAGTGGAGATTGCACGTGAAAAACCACTGCCATTTAAACCATCAGGTAATGGCTTCGGTGGTAAAGCTAAGGGAGGTCGTGGAGGCCGTCGTGGGGACGACCGTCGAGACCGTGATCGCCGTGGTGATTTCAAAAAAGGAAGTCGTGGCAATGATCGTTTTGATAAGGAAAAACGTTATCGTAAGGATAATAAAAAACCACGCAATACTTCAAGCGAAAAGCAAACAGGCTTTGTTATTCGTAACAAGGGCGATAAATGAGAAAAAGCGGTTCAAAATGAATCGCTTTTTTATATAAGGAGACCGAATGGAAAAAGAAAGATAAATAAAATAGATATATTATATTTTTGTAATATTATGATACACAAAAATAGGGAGCTTGTCAATAGAAAAGAAGCAATTTAATTAAAAATATTCTTGTTTTTTTAAATTGCAATTAAATAAGCAATTTTCAGATAATAATTGAAAATTCAAGCTGTTTATGTTATAATGATAGCGATTAAATTCGAGGTGAAAAATGGCACATTTATTAGAAAAAACTAGAAAAATTACTTCTATCCTGAAGCGCTCAGAGGAGCAGTTGCAGGAAGAACTTCCATACAATGCGATTACCCGTCAATTGGCAGATATTATTGACTGTAACGCCTGTATCGTCAATAGCAAGGGACGTCTCCTTGGTTATTTCATGCGTTACAAAACCAATACAGATCGTGTAGAGCAGTTCTTCCAAACTAAGATTTTCCCAGATGACTACATTCAAGGTGCGAACATGATCTACGATACAGAAGCCAATCTGACAGTTGATCATGATTTAAGTATTTTCCCTGTGGAAAGTCGTGCCGACTTTCCAGATGGTTTGACGACTATTGCACCGATTCATGTATCAGGGATTCGCCTTGGTTCTTTGATTATTTGGCGCAATGATAAAAAATTCGAAGATGAGGACTTGATTCTTGTTGAGATTGCCAGTACCGTGGTTGGGATTCAACTTCTTAATTTCCAGCGTGAAGAAGATGAGAAAAATATTCGCCGCCGTACTGCTGTTACCATGGCGGTTAATACCCTTTCTTACTCCGAACTCCGTGCTGTTTCAGCAATTTTAGGGGAATTAAATGGAAATGAAGGGCAGTTGACTGCGTCTGTGATTGCAGACCGTATCGGAATCACCCGTTCTGTGATTGTCAATGCTCTTCGTAAACTTGAGTCTGCGGGAATTATTGAAAGTCGCTCACTTGGAATGAAAGGAACCTACCTTAAGGTCTTGATTTCAGATATTTTTGAAGAAGTGAAGAAAAGAGATTACTAATGACTAAAGCTTTGATTTCGATTGATTATACAGAAGATTTTGTTGCTGATAGTGGTAAATTGACAGCAGGCGCTCCAGCTCAGGCAATTTCGGAAGCCATTAGTAAGGTGACTCGGTTAGCTTTTGAACGCGGAGATTACATCTTCTTTACCATTGATGCTCATGAAGAAAACGATTGTTTCCATCCAGAAAGCAAGCTATTTCCTCCTCACAATTTGATTGGGACTAGTGGACGAAATTTATACGGAGATTTGGGGACCTTTTATCAAGAACATGGTTCAGACAGTCGTGTCTTTTGGATGGATAAACGCCATTACTCAGCTTTTTCAGGGACTGACCTGGATATCCGTTTGAGAGAGCGGAGAGTGTCTACCGTTATCTTAACAGGTGTCTTGACGGATATCTGTGTCCTACATACAGCTATAGATGCCTATAATCTAGGATATGATATCGAGATTGTTAAACCAGCTGTTGCTTCCATCTGGCCTGAAAATCATCAATTTGCCCTAGGTCATTTCAAAAATACACTTGGAGCTAAGTTGGTAGATGAAAATCTAAATGAAATTTCAGAGTAATTTGGTTGATGAAATGAAAAATTTTTGAAAAAAAGTGTTGACAAGCATCCTAAAAGTTGATATACTAGTAAAGTAATCGACGCGGGGATGGCGGAATTGGCAGACGCGCAGGACTAAGGATCCTGTGACCGCTTTAGGTCGTGAGGGTTCAAGTCCCTCTCTCCGCATAGGATAAGAGTTAGCTTAGGCTAGCTCTTTTGTTTTTATCTAACTTTATGTAGAGCAAAAAATTTTGGCTCTTTTTTCGTATTTCATAAACATTTCATATTTGGGTTTTATAATAGTCTTACAAATATGGAGGTGACAAATGAATCCAATCCAAAGAGCTTGGGCTTATGTCAGTAGAAAACGACTGAGAAGTTTTATTTTATTTCTGATTTTGCTTGTCCTATTGGCCGGAATTTCAGCCTGTTTGACTCTGATGAAGTCCAACAAAACAGTGGAAACCAATCTTTACAAATCACTCAATACCTCTTTTTCAATTAAGAAGATAGAAAATGGTCAGACATTCAAGTTGTCAGACTTAGTATCTGTAAGCAAGATTAAGGGACTGAAAAATGTTTCTCCTGAACTGGAGACGATTGCAAAATTAAAAGACAAGGAAGCAGTGAGTGGTGAGCAGAGCGTTGAACGTGATGATTTGTCAGCTGCGGACAAGAACTTGGTTAGTTTAACGGCTCTTGAAGATTCAGCCAAGGATGTCACCTTTACCAGCTCGGCTTTTAACTTAAAAGAAGGGCGACACCTTCAAAAAGGGGATTCCAAGAAAATTCTCATCCACGAAGAGTTGGCTAAGAAGAATAGTCTTTCGATTCATGACAAGATTACCTTAGATGCTGGTCAGTCAGAAGCTGGTAAAGGACAAACTGTCGAGTTTGAAATCGTCGGAATCTTCTCTGGTAAAAAACAAGAGAAATTTACAGGTTTGTCTTCTGACTTCAGTGAAAACCAAGTCTTTACAGACTATGAAAGTAGCCAAACCCTTTTGGGCAATACTGAACCTCAAGTTAGTGCAGCGCGCTTCTATGTAGAAAATCCTAAGGAAATGGACGGACTCATGAAGCAGGTAGAGAACTTGGACTTGGAAAATCAAGGCTATCAAGTCGAAAAGGAAAGCAAGGCTTTTGAACAAATCAAAGACTCAGTTGCTACCTTCCAAACCTTCCTGACCATCTTCCTTTATGGGATGTTGATAGCAGGAGCTGGAGCCTTAATTTTGGTCTTGTCTCTCTGGTTGAGAGAACGGGTCTATGAAGTGGGGATTTTACTTGCACTTGGAAAAGGCAAGAGCTCAATCTTCCTACAATTCTGTTTAGAGGTAGTTTTGGTATCTCTCGGTGCTTTGCTTCCAGCATTTGTTGCAGGAAACACTATCACATCTTACCTACTCCAAACTCTACTAGCAAGTGGAGATCAGGCAGTCTTACAAGACACGCTAGCTAAAGCAAGCAGCTTATCAACCAACATCCTATCTTTTGCAGAATCCTATGTTTTTCTAGTTCTGCTTAGTTGCTTATCTGTAGCCCTTTGTTTCCTATTCTTATTTAGAAAATCGCCTAAGGAAATTTTATCATCTATTAGTTAATACTCTTCGAAAATCAAATTCAAACCGCGTCAGCTGTATCTGCAACCTCAAAACAGTGTTTTGAGCAACCTGCGGCTAGCTTCCAAGTTTAATCTTTAATTTTCATTGAGTATAAGAAGGAGAAATCATGACTTTATTACAATTACAAGATGTTACCTACCGTTATAAGAATACTGCTGAAGCAGTCCTATATCAGATCAATTATAATTTTGAACCCGGGAAATTTTACAGTATTATTGGTGAGTCAGGAGCAGGAAAATCCACTCTCTTGTCCCTACTTGCTGGTCTAGATAGTCCTGTTGAAGGTTCTATCCTTTTCCAAGGAGAGGACATTCGTAAGAAGGGCTATTCCTACCATCGCATGCACCATATTTCCCTGGTCTTTCAAAATTATAACTTGATAGATTATCTTTCTCCACTGGAAAATATCCGCTTGGTCAACAAAAAGGCAAGTAAGGATACACTTCTTGAGCTTGGTTTGGATGAAAGTCAGATCAAGCGGAATGTTCTCCAGTTATCAGGTGGTCAACAACAACGTGTTGCCATTGCTCGTAGTTTGGTCTCAGAAGCTCCAGTAATTCTAGCGGATGAGCCAACGGGAAATCTGGACCCTAAAACTGCTGGAGATATTGTCGAACTGCTTAAATCACTTGCCCAGAAAACAGGTAAATGTGTCATTGTCGTCACCCACAGTAAAGAAGTGGCACAAGCGTCAGATATTACACTTGAGTTGAAGGATAAGAAACTGACTGAAACTCGCAATACTACGAAATAATATGAACTTTTTCTGTTAGAACTATAAAATAGAACAAAATCTAGAAAGGGAACCTATGTTACACAACGCATTTGCCTATGTTACAAGGAAGTTTTTCAAATCGATTGTCATCTTCCTGATTATTCTCCTCATGGCGAGCTTGAGTTTGGTTGGCTTGTCAATCAAGGGAGCTACTGCCAAGGCTTCTCAGGAGACCTTTAAAAATATCACCAACAGCTTCTCCATGCAAATCAATCGACGCGTCAATCAAGGAACGCCACGTGGTGCTGGGAATATCAAGGGTGAAGACATCAAAAAAATCACCGAAAACAAGGCCATCGAGTCTTATGTTAAACGCATCAACGCTATCGGAGATTTGACTGGATATGAACTCATCGAAACGCCAGATACCAAGAAAAATCTGACACCTGACCGTGCTAAACATTTTGGAAGTAGCTTGATGATTACAGGTGTCAATGACTCCTCTAAAGAAGACAAGTTTGTCTCTGGTTCTTATAAGCTGGTCGAAGGTGAGCGCCTAACCAACGATGATAAGAACAAGATCCTCCTACACAAGGACTTAGCAGCCAAACACGGCTGGAAAGTAGGGGACAAGGTCAAACTAGACTCTAATATCTACGATGCAGACAATGAAAAAGGTGCCAAGGAAACAGTCGAAGTGACAATCAAGGGACTCTTTGATGGCCACAATAAGTCAGCAGTAACCTACTCACAAGAACTCTATGAAAATACAGCTATCACAGACATTCACACTGCTGCAAAACTTTATGGATACACAGAAGACACAGCTATTTATGGGGACGCAACCTTCTTTGTAACAGCGGACAAGAACTTGGATGATGTTATGAAAGAGTTGAATGGCATCAGTGGTATCAACTGGAAGAGCTATACTTTAGTTAAGAGCTCCTCTAACTACCCAGCTCTTGAGCAATCCATCTCTGGTATGTACAAGATGGCCAACCTCCTCTTCTGGGGTAGCTTGAGTTTCTCAGTTCTTCTCCTTGCCCTCTTGCTCAGCCTTTGGATCAATGCCCGTCGCAAGGAAGTGGGTATTCTCCTCTCTATAGGTCTCAAGCAGGCAAGTATCTTGGGGCAATTCATCACTGAATCCATCTTGATTGCCATTCCTGCTCTTGTTTCTGCTTACTTCTTAGCTACTTACACAGCGCGTGCAATCGGAAATACTGTCCTTGCCAATGTGACTTCAGGTGTTGCCAAACAGGCTAGTAAGGCGGCTCAAGCCTCTAACCTTGGTGGTGGTGCAGAAGTAGATGGCTTTAGTAAGACCTTATCGAGCCTAGACATTTCCATTCAGACATCAGACTTTATCATCGTCTTTGTCCTTGCCTTGGTTCTCGTGGTTCTTGTTATGGCGCTTGCTTCAAGCAATCTCCTAAGAAAACAACCAAAAGAACTCTTACTTGATGGTGAATAAGTCTGAAAAAATTAGTCTAAAATAGAGACTGCATCTTGTTTTTCTATTCAAGAACGGTGTATAGAGAATGGATATTTAACAATACAAAATAGAGCCGAAAGCAGTGGTGAAAATCATTGCTTTCAATCGCTTTCTTTGTACTTTTACTGGTGGATGTGATATACTAAAATCGTGGAATTCAGTGGAAAGATAATTTACAATTTCTATATTCAAATATGCATAAAAAATTATACATGATTTGTTTTTTAAATAAATAGAAAACTTGTAGATACCTATCCATACTGCAAAGGTAAACGAGTTTGCCTTTTAAAAATATAAAATAGTGAGGAAAACAATGAGACAAACAAATGTTAGAGGGACATTATCCCTACGTGGCTTTAGAAAATTAAGAACTGGTGCAATTGTTGCGACAGGTGTGATGTTATTGGGTCTGGGCTTTTTAGCTCCAACTGTTTCAGCTAATGAACAAGATGGTGTTTGGGTAGCCAGAACAGTTGCAGAAGTAAAAGCTGATATTCAAAATATAGACAATTTATCACACTACACAATTAAGTGGGGAGATACACTGAGTGCTATTAGTGGAGCAACAGGGCTATCTGTTGATAGTTTGGTTGAGATAAATCGTATTGCAAATAGAGATTTGATTTTTGCTAATAATAAATTGTATTTTAGCGAAGAGGCTTTTCTAAAAGATGGAAATACAGAAATCAAAAGACAGCGAGTGTCGATTGATAATTCTGGTAGCTGTCAAAGTTATGAAGTTGAAACAAAGACAGATACTGTAACTGGAGAGCAAACTACTACAGTTAAACAAACGGCACCAGTAGTTGTGGAAACACCAGCAGTATCAGTACCGAAATCAGAAACCTTAGTTTCAGTTGCGCCAAAAGTTGAAGAGCCAGTGACACCGGCCCCGAAAGAAGAGAATCCAGCAACACCAGCGCCGAAAGCGGAAGAACCAGCGACACCAGCGCCAAAAGCGGAAGAGCCAGCGACACCGGCACCGAAAGTGGAAGAACCAGCGACACCAGCACCAAAAGTAGAGGAACCAACGACACCTGCGCCGAAAGCGAAAGAACCAGCGACACCCGCACCAAAAGTAGAGGAACCAGCGACTTCAGCACCAAAATCAGAAGAACCAGTAGCAACTGAGCCAAAAACAGAAGAGCCAGTGGCAACAACGCCAAAAGTGGAAGAACCAGTGACCCCAGCGCCAAAAGCAGAAGAACCAGCGACTCCAGCACCAAAAGTGGAGGAGCCAGCGAGTCCAGCACCAAAAGCAGAAGAACCAGCGGTTCCAGCGCCAAAAGCGGAAGAACCAGCGGTTCCAGCGCCAAAAGCAGAGGAGCCAGCGACTCCGGCACTAAAATCAGACGAGTCAGTGGCACCAGCGCCAAAAGCAGAGGAACCAGTGGCACCAGCGCCGAAAGCGGATGAGCCAGTATCTCCAGCACCGAAAGTGGAAGAACCAGCGACACCAGCGCCAAAAGTAGAGGAGCCAGTGACTCCATCACCAAAAGCAGAAGCACCAGCAGAAGGAACAACGCCAAAAGTGGAAGAGCCAGCAGCGACTGAGCCCAAAGTGGAGGAACCAGCGACTCCAGCACCAAAAGTAGAGGAACCAGCGACACCGGCGCCGAAAGCGGAAGAACCAGCGACACCGGCACCAAAAGTGGAAGAGCCAGAGACTCCAGCACCAAAAGTAGAGGAACCATCGACTCCAGCACCAAAATCAGAAGAACCGGCTACACCGGCATCAGAAGTGGAAGAACCAGCGACACCAGCACCAAAAGTAGAGGAACCATCGACTCCAGCGCCAAAATCAGACGAGCCAGTGGCACCAGCGCCAAAAGTGGAAGAACCATCGACACCAGCGCCGAAAGTAGAGGAACCATCGACACCAGCACCGGTAACCCCAAGCGAAGAAGCACCGGTCACATCAGGCGATACCAATTCCACTGCACAGCCAGCTGGAGAAACAGGTAACTCTGAAACAACTGCAGAACCTTCCAATACTCCATCTACAGATGCTACAAATGATTCAGGTAATGCAGCAACATCAAGTCCGGTAACAGATGATACTACTTCAAACACAGGGACTACAGAACAACCTGTAGCTTCAAATCCAAGTTCTGAAGTTCCAGCGCCAAAGGTGGATGAGCCAGTGGCACCAGCGCCAAAAGCAGAAGAACCAGCAGCGTCCGCACCGAAAGCAGATGAATCAGGTTCTTCAGTTGAATCTCCATCAACAGGCAATCATTCAGACGAGTCAGGAACACCATCTGAAACTCCTACAGGTGACTCAACAGCTACCCAACCAAGTGATTCAACATCGTCACCAGTAACCCCAAGCGAAGAAGCACCGGTCACATCAGGCGATACCAATTCCACTACACAGCCAGCTGAAGAAACAGGTAACTCTGAAACAACTGCAGAACCTTCCAATACTCCATCTGCAGGTGCTACAAATGAAGCAGGGAATTCAGAGTCATCAAGTTCAGTAACAGATGATACTACTTCAAATGTGGAAACTATAGATCAACCTGTAGCTTCAAATCCAAGTTCTGAATCACCGGCGACCCCAGCACCAAAATCAGACGAGCCAGCGACCCCGGCACCAAAAGACGGTGAATCAGGTTCTTCAGTTACATCTCCATCAACAGGTAATCATTCAGACGAGTCAGGAGCGCCATCTGAAACTCCTACAGGTGACTCAACAGCTACCCAACCAAGTGATTCAACATCGTCACCGGTAACCCCAAGTGAAGAAGCACCGGTCACATCAGGCGATACCAATTCCACTACACAGCCAGCTGGAGAATCAGGTAGCTCTGAAACAACGTCAGAACCTTCCAATACTCCATCTGAGGAAGCTACAAATGATTCAGGGAATGCAGCAACATCAACTCCAGAGCCAAAATCAGAAGAAGAACTTAAGAAGGAAGAAGCCTTGAAGTCAGCTAAAAAGGAGAGTATAGATGACAATATTGGTGAAGTTGTTAAAATAAAAGCAGATGCGATTGAAAAAGTTCCTGATGCAGATGAAAAGGCAAGATTAAAAGAAGCATTAAAGGCGTTACAAGATAAAGCGATAGAAGAAATTAACAAAGCAAAAGACGATGAAGAAGTAGCTACTGTTACAGAAAAATATCAAAATGAAATCAATGCATTGGATGTTCCAGGTGAAGAAGTTTCAAGTCCGAATTATGGTAGAGAAGGCTTGACCAATAATGGTCCTGGTGGAACTACTATTGACAATGGAAGCACAGCGATTGGTCATGGTGCAAGTGGGACTTCCAGATCAGCAACAGCATCTCCAACCCAACCTTCTTCAACTTCAGAAGGGGCTTCAAGTTTTAGAAATGCCCCATCGGTTCAAGCAAGAGCAAGAAGAGTGGCACGTTCAACATCAGAACCAGATGGAACTGTAAATATTAGCTATAACTTCGCTGGAATGCCAGATATTCATGGTTTCCTATCTGACCCGGGAGAAGATAACACTGTCACAATTCCTGCAGGAACGAGTGAAGCACAGGCAAAAGAGCTAGTAAAAGAAAAAATTCAAGCCAAGATAAAAGACCTAGCTGCTAGAGGGTATCATGTGAAAAATGACATTATTTTTGAACAAGATACTACTGTGAAAAATTATAACTACGTTGTCACATTCACTAAGGAGGCTACAGGAACTTCAGGTTTCAGAATGGCTCCAGCAGTTCAACCACGCGCTAGCAGAAATCGTAGAAGTCTAGAACAGCCAACTCCTCAAAAGGTCAAAGTCAATGTTTTTTATAACTTTGATCAAATGAAAGATATTGCAGGTTTCCTAGGAGATATCAATGGAACTCTTCTTGAAGTCTCGGAAGGTTTAACAAATGAACAGGTGAAAGAAGCGGTTAAGAGCCAAGTTGATGTTAAGAAAGAAGAGTTGAGCAAACAAGGCTATACTTTCAAAGAGGACTATGTCTATCAAGCTAATGGGAAAGATTATAACTACGTTGTAACATTTTCAAAAGCAGCTAAATAATTTTCATTCTATAGAGAGTGAAATGCAAGCAGAGAGAGCGATAGGCTCTCTTTGTTTTATCTAGTAGTCAGTTGCTTACAGACAAAAGGCCAGTAAGAGGCTATAATAGAAAATAGAGTAGGTATTTATTCTAATACTCTTCGAAAATCTCTTCAAACCACGTCATCGTCGCCTTACCGTAGGTATGGTTACTGACTTCGTCAGTTCTATCCACAACCTCAAAACAGTGTTTTGAGCTGACTTTGTCAGTTCTATCTACAACCTCAAAGCAGTGCTTTGAGCAACCTGCGGCTAGCTTCCTAGTTTGCTTTTTGATTTTCATTGAGTATAAGAAAAATAAAAAATAGAGAGCAGTTAAAGTATGAAAATTTTAATTGTAGAAGATGAAGAGATGATCCGTGAGGGGGTCAGTGATTATTTGACGGATTGTGGTTATGAAACCATTGAGGCGGCGGACGGGCAAGAAGCTTTAGAAAAATTTTCCAGCTATGAAGTAGCCTTGGTTTTACTGGATATCCAGATGCCCAAGCTCAATGGTCTAGAAGTCCTAGCTGAGATTCGTAAAACTAGTCAGGTTCCTGTCTTGATGTTGACTGCCTTTCAGGATGAGGAGTACAAGATGAGTGCTTTTGCCTCGCTAGCAGATGGCTATCTGGAAAAACCTTTTTCTCTGTCCCTCTTAAAAGTGAGGGTAGACGCGATTTTTAAGCGCTATTATGATACAGGACGAGTCTTCTCCTATAAGGATGCCAAGGTGGACTTTGAAAGCTATAGTGCAAGCCTCGCAGGTCAAGAAGTAGCCATCAATGCCAAGGAGTTGGAAATTCTAGACTATCTGGTGAAAAATGAAGGCCGGGCCTTGACTCGATCTCAGATTATCGATGCGGTCTGGAAGGCGACAGATGAGGTTCCCTTTGACCGTGTCATTGATGTCTATATCAAGGAATTGCGGAAAAAGTTAGACTTGGACTGCATCCTCACTGTGCGCAATGTTGGTTATAAATTGGAGCGAAAATGAAACGAACAGGTTTATTTACAAAGATATTTATATACACCTTCTCGATTTTTAGTATTCTGGTCGTCTGTCTCCATTTAGCCATTTATTTTCTCTTTCCCTCGACTTATCTGAGCCACCGTCAGGAAACCATTGGTCAGAAAGCGACAGCTATTGCCCAGTCCCTAGAAGGTAAGGATAGGCGGAGTATAGAGCAAGTCTTAGACTTGTATTCCCAGACCAGTGAAATCAAGGGGGCGGTCAAGGGAGAGATGACCGAGGACAAGTTGGAGATCAAGGAAAATCTTCCTCTGGACACAGACCGCCAGACAACCTCTCTCTTTATCGAGGAGCGTGAGGTGAAAACGCAAGACGGTAGCACTATGACTCTTCAGTTTCTAGCTTCCATGGATTTGCAAAAGGAAGCAGAGCAGATTAGTCTTCAATTTCTTCCCTATACCTTGCTGGCCTCCTTTCTGATTTCCCTCTTGGTAGCCTACATCTATGCTCGGACCATTGTTGCCCCCATTTTGGAAATCAAGCGGGTAACCCGACGGATGATGGAACTAGATGCCCAAGTGCGATTGCGCGTGGATTCTAAGGATGAGATTGGTGATCTCAAGGAACAAATCAATAGCCTCTACCAGCACCTTTTAACTGTCATTGCGGACTTGCATGACAAGAATGAAGCTATTCTCCAGCTTGAGAAGATGAAGGTCGAATTCCTACGAGGGGCTTCCCATGAACTGAAAACACCTCTGGCTAGTTTGAAAATCCTAATCGAAAATATGAAAGAGAATATCGGTCGTTATAAGGATCGAGACCACTATCTGGGAGTTGCCTTGGGGATTGTGGATGAGCTCAATCACCACGTTCTCCAGATACTTTCTCTTTCTTCTGTGCAGGAATTACGAGATGATAGGGAAACAATTGACCTCCTACAGATGACGCAAACTCTAGTCGAGGATTATGCCTTGCTAGCCAAGGAAAGAGGACTTCAGATTGACAATAGTTTGAAGCATCAGCAGGCTTATCTAAATCCATCTGTCATGAAATTGATCCTGTCTAATCTCATCAGCAATGCTATCAAGCACTCCATTCCAGGTGGCTTAGTTCGCATTGGAGAAATAGAAGGGGAACTTTTTATCGAAAATAGCTGTAGCTCAGAGGAACAAGAAAAACTAGCCCAGTCTTTTTCTGACAATGCTAGTCGCAAGGCCAAGGGGTCTGGGATGGGTCTCTTTGTAGTCAAGAGTCTATTGGAACATGAAAAATTAGCTTATCGTTTTGAAATGCAAGAGAATCGTTTAACTTTCTTCATAGCTTTTCCAAAAGTCGCCCAAGACTAGGGATAGAAAGGGTTTACATAGATGAAGCTAGAAGAAATTCAATCGAAACTGCGGGAAAAACTAGATTTTTTTGTCAAAAAGTGATAAAATGAACAATGTAAATGGGATGACCCATAAAAATATACAGGAGGCCTGATAAAATGGCAATCGTTTCAGCAGAAAAATTTGTCCAAGCAGCTCGTGACAACGGTTATGCAGTTGGTGGATTTAACACAAACAACCTTGAGTGGACTCAAGCTATCTTGCGCGCAGCAGAAGCTAAAAAAGCTCCAGTTTTGATCCAAACTTCAATGGGTGCTGCTAAATACATGGGTGGTTACAAAGTTGCTCGCAACTTGATCGCTAACCTTGTTGAATCAATGGGTATCACTGTACCAGTAGCTATCCACCTTGACCACGGTCACTACGAAGATGCACTTGAGTGTATCCGAGTTGGTTATACTTCAGTTATGTTTGATGGTTCACACCTTCCAGTTGAAGAAAACCTTGAAAAAGCTCGTAAAGTTGTAGAATTTGCTCATGCAAATGGTGTATCAGTAGAAGCTGAAGTTGGTACTATCGGTGGTGAAGAAGACGGAATCATCGGTGATGGTGAATTGGCTCCAATCGAAGACGCTAAAGCAATGGTTGAAACTGGTATCGACTTCTTGGCAGCTGGTATCGGTAACATCCACGGTCCTTACCCAGCAAACTGGAAAGGTCTTCACCTTGATCACTTGCAAAAATTGACTGAAGCTGTTCCAGGATTCCCAATCGTATTGCACGGTGGTTCAGGTATTCCTGATGAGCAAATCCAAGCAGCTATCAAACTTGGTGTTGCCAAAGTTAACGTTAACACAGAGTGCCAAATCGCATTCGCTAACGCAACTCGTAAATTTGCTCGTGACTACGAAGCAAACGAAGCAGAATACGACAAGAAAAAACTCTTCGACCCACGTAAATTCTTGGCTGACGGTGTAAAAGCTATCCAAGCATCAGTTGAAGAACGTATCGACGTATTCGGTTCAGAAGGTAAAGCTTAATCTAGCTGAATAATACAGATAAAACCTACCCATTGGGTGGGTTTTTTGGCGTTTTAAGGAGACTATTAAGCCAGAATTTTGGACTAATACTCTTCGAAAATCTCTTCAAACCACGTCAGCTTCGCCTTGCCGTAGGTATGGTTACTGACTTCGTCAGTTCCATCTACAACCTCAAAGCAGTGTTTTGAGCAACCTACGGCTAGCTTCCTAGTTTGCTCTTTGATTTTCATTGAGTATAAAAATACCACTTTAAGAGAACAATTTTCAATTTCATAAACTTTAAGCAAACGCTTGCATTCTAGTTTTTATTGGACTATAATAGGTTGGTATAAAGCCTTCTGTAATAATATTGAGAAGGTA
Source organism: Streptococcus mitis (assembly GCF_946188695.1). GTDB lineage: Bacteria > Bacillota > Bacilli > Lactobacillales > Streptococcaceae > Streptococcus > Streptococcus mitis_DF. The sequence goes on from NZ_CAMHWI010000022.1 coordinate 15,016, forward strand.
TAGAAAGTAAGGATTTAGAATACTTGTTGTCAAAAACACAATGTTGCTATTCCTTACATGGGGAGATAGATATGGCAATGATAGAAGTGGAACATCTTCAGAAAAATTTTGTGAAGACTGTTAAGGAACCGGGCTTGAAGGGGGCATTACGCTCCTTTATTCATCCTGAAAAACAGACCTTTGAAGCGGTCAAAGATTTGACCTTTGAGGTTCCCAAGGGGCAAATTTTAGGCTTTATCGGGGCAAATGGTGCAGGGAAGTCGACAACCATTAAAATGCTGACCGGGATTTTGAAACCGACATCTGGTTTTTGTCGGATTAACGGCAAGATTCCACAGGACAATCGCCAAGATTATGTCAAGGATATTGGGGTTGTTTTTGGACAACGTACCCAGCTATGGTGGGATTTGGCTCTACAAGAGACCTATACGGTCTTGAAGGAGATTTACGATGTGCCAGACTCGCTCTTCCACAAGCGCATGGACTTTTTGAATGAAGTCTTGGATTTGAAGGACTTTATCAAGGATCCCGTGCGGACTCTTTCACTGGGACAGCGCATGCGGGCGGACATTGCAGCTTCCTTGCTTCACAATCCCAAGGTTCTCTTTTTAGATGAGCCGACCATTGGTTTGGACGTTTCGGTCAAGGATAACATTCGTCGGGCTATTACTCAGATCAATCAGGAGGAAGAAACCACCATTCTCTTGACCACTCACGACCTGAGCGACATTGAGCAACTTTGTGATCGGATTTTTATGATTGACAAGGGGCAAGAGATTTTTGATGGAACGGTTAGCCAGCTCAAGGAAACCTTTGGCAAGATGAAGACTCTTTCTTTTGAACTGCTACCAGATCAAAGTCATCTCCTTTCTCACTATGAAGGCTTTTCGGATATGACAATTGATAGACAAGGAAATAGTCTCAACATTGAATTCGATAGTTCTCGCTACCAATCAGCTGATATTATTAAGCAAACCCTGTCTGATTTTGAAATCCGCGATTTGAAGATGGTGGATACGGATATTGAAGATATTATCCGCCGCTTCTATCGAAAGGAGCTCTAAGATGGTCAAATTGTGGAGACGTTATAAACCCTTTATCAATGCAGGTGTTCAGGAATTGATTACCTATCGAGTCAACTTTATTCTTTATCGGATCGGCGATGTCATGGGTGCTTTTGTGGCCTTTTATCTCTGGAAGGCTGTCTTTGATTCTTCGCAAGAGTCTTTAATTCAGGGCTTCAGTATGGCGGATATCACCCTCTACATCATCATGAGTTTTGTGACCAATCTTCTTACTAGGTCAGATTCGTCCTTTATGATTGGGGAGGAGGTCAAGGATGGTTCCATCATCATGCGCTTGTTGCGACCAGTGCATTTTGCGGCTTCTTACCTCTTTACCGAGCTTGGCTCCAAGTGGTTGATTTTTATCAGCGTTGGCCTTCCATTTTTAAGTGTCATTGTCTTGATGAAAATCATATCGGGTCAAGATATTGTAGAGGTGCTAGGATTAACTGTCCTTTATCTTTTTAGCTTAACGCTGGCCTATCTGATTAACTTTTTCTTTAATATCTGCTTTGGATTTTCTGCCTTTGTGTTTAAAAATCTTTGGGGTTCCAACCTACTTAAGACTTCCATAGTGGCTTTTATGTCTGGAAGTTTGATTCCCTTGGCCTTCTTTCCAAAGGTTGTTTCAGATATTCTATCCTTCCTGCCTTTTTCATCCTTGATTTATACTCCGGTCATGATCATTGTTGGGAAATACGATGCCAGTCAGATGATTCAGGCGCTCGCTTTGCAGTTTTTCTGGCTCTTAGTGATGGTGGGCTTGTCTCAGTTGATTTGGAAACGAGTCCAGTCATTCATTACCATTCAGGGAGGTTAGTATGAAAAAATATCAGCGTATGCATCTGATTTTTATCAGACAATATATCAAGCAAATCATGGAATACAAGGTGGATTTTGTAGTTGGTGTTCTGGGAGTTTTTCTGACCCAAGGCTTGAACCTCTTGTTTCTCAATGTCATCTTTCAACACATCCCATCCCTAGAAGGTTGGACTTTTCAAGAAATTGCTTTTATCTATGGCTTTTCCTTGATTCCTAAGGGGTTGGACCATCTCTTTTTTGACAATCTCTGGGCACTGGGACAGCGTTTGGTGCGAAAAGGGGAGTTTGACAAGTATCTGACACGTCCTATCAATCCTCTCTTTCATATTTTAGTTGAGACCTTTCAGATTGATGCCTTGGGAGAACTCTTGGTCGGTGGGATCCTACTGGGAACAACAGTGACTAGTATTGCTTGGACTCTTCCAAAATTCCTGCTTTTCCTAGTCTGCATACCATTTGCGACCTTGATTTATACTTCCTTGAAAATTGCGACAGCCAGTATTGCTTTTTGGACCAAGCAGTCAGGCGCCATGATCTACATTTTCTATATGTTTAATGATTTTGCCAAGTATCCAATTTCCATTTACAATTCATTTCTTCGTTGGTTGATTAGCTTTATCGTGCCTTTTGCCTTTACGGCCTACTATCCTGCCAGCTATTTCTTGCAGGACAAGGATGTAATCTTTAACATCGGAGGTTTGATGTTGATTTCCCTTGTCTTTTTTGGTATTTCCCTTAAACTCTGGGATAGGGGCTTGGATTCTTATGAAAGCGCTGGATCCTAAGATGAAGAAACTCAAAGCCTTGTCTCAGGACAGGCTTTTTCTAATAGAGAAGAAAATTCCTTGACATTTATTCTCAGAGTGCTATATTGTAAGTGTAATCGCCGATTTAGCTTATACTCTTCGAAAATCTCTTCAAACCACGTCAGCTTCGCCTTGCCGTATATATGTGACTGACTTCGTCAGTTCTATCTACAACCTAAAAGCAGTGCTTTTAGCAACCTGCGGCTAGCTTCCTAGTTTGCTTTTTGATTTTCATTGAGTATCAGTTGGTAGAGCAAGGCACTCGTAAAGTTTAGCTCCTAGGTGAATAAATGCCCGAATATCTGAAAAATTTATATATAAATAACCGTTAAGCCTTATTCTTAGCGGTTATTTATATTGTTTAATAGCGCTGATATTTCATCAATGATGTTTGACTTTGTGATGTTGCTAGTGCTTTAAGTTGATTGCTACTATTTTTGATGGTGTGAATGTGCTTATAATGTATCTCAGTTAAGTACGAAATTTTTATATCTTTTTTAACACATATTAAAAATAAAATTAATACACCTTAATTTTTCTTGACTTAAAAATTTTTAATTGATATACTATTTTCAGAGAGTTAACAATTATATATAAATGCACTACTCTATTTCCTAGATAATACTTAGTAAAACTTTTTATAACAAAGGCTAGCAAAGTTAAAGTTTACTATCTATTGGAAGTTAAATAAATATGTAAGGAATTAAAATGAAAAAAAGTACAGTATTGTCATTAACCACAGCTGCAGTTATTTTAGCAGCATATGTCCCTAACGAGGGAATTCTAGCAGACACATCTAGCTCTGAAGATGCTTTAAATATCTCTGATAAAGAAAAAGTAGTAGGTAAACAAAACGAAAACAAAGAAAAACTTGAAGATATTCATAATGTTATAGAAACTTCAAAGTATACTGAAGAAAAGAAAACAACAATTATTGAGGAAAAAGAAGTTGTTAGTAAAAATCCTGTAATAGACAATAACACTAGCAATGAAGAAGCAAAAATCAAAGAAGAAAATTCCAATCAATCCCAAGGAGATAAAGCGGACTCGTCTGCAATTAAAGACCCAGAAAGTCCCAAAAAAGAGGATAAACTTGTCTATATTGCTGAATTTAAAGATAAAGAATCTGGAGAAAAAGCAATCAAGGAATTATCCAATCTTAAAGATACAAAAGTTTTATATACTTACGATACGGTTTTTAATGGTGTTGCAATAGAAACAACTCCAGATAATTTGGATAAGATTAAACTAATAGAAGGTATCTCATCTGTTGAAAGGGCACAGAAAGTCCAACCGATGATGAATCATGCCCGAAAGGAAATTGGAGTTGAGGAGGCTATCGATTACCTAAAGGCCATTAATGCTCAATTTGGGAAAAACTTTGATGGTAGAGGTATGGTCATTTCAAACATCGATACTGGGACTGATTATAGACATAAAGCTATGAGAATCGATGATGATGCCAAAAGCTCAATGAAATTTAAAAAAGAAGACTTAAAAGGCACTGATAAAAATTTCTGGTTGAGTGATAAAATTCCTCATGCATTCAATTATTATAATGGTGGTAAAATTACTGTAGAAAAAGCTGATGATGGAAGCGATTATTTTGATCCACATGGGATGCATATTGCAGGGATTCTTGCGGGAAATGATACTGAAAAAGACATCAAGAACTTTAACGGAATAGATGGAATTGCTCCTAATGCACAGATCTTCTCTTATAAAATGTACTCTGATGCTGGATCTGGATTCGCAGGAGATGAAACAATGTTTCATGCTATTGAAGATTCGATCAAACACAATGTCGATGTTGTTTCGGTATCATCTGGTTTTACAGGAACAGGTCTTGTAGGTGAGAAATATTGGGAAGCTATTAGAGCATTAAGAAAAGCGGGCATTCCAATGGTTGTAGCTACGGGTAACTATGCGACTTCTGCTTCAAGTTCTTCATGGGATTTAGTGGCAAATAATAATCTGAAGATGACAGATACTGGAAATGTAACGCGAACTGCAGCACATGAAGATGCGATAGCGGTCGCTTCTGCTAAAAATCAAACAGTTGAGTTTGATAAGGTTAACATAGGTGGAGAAAGTTTTAAATACAGAAATATAGGTGCCTTTTTCGATAAAAATAAAATTATAACAAATGAAGATGGATCAAAAGCTCCTAGTAAATTAAAATTTGTATATATAGGCAAGGGTCAAGACCAAGATTTGATAGGATTGGATCTTAGAGGCAAAATTGCAGTAATGGATAGAATTTATACAAAGGATTTAAAAAATTCTTTTAAAAGAGCTACGGATAAGGGCGCACGTGGCATTATGGTTGTAAATACTGTAAATTACTACAATAGAGATAATTGGACAGAGCTTCCAGCTATGGGATATGAGGAGGATGAAGGAACTACTAGTCAAGTATTTTCAATTTCAGGAGATGATGGTGTAAAGCTATGGAACATGATTAATCCTGATAAAAAAACTGAAGTTAAAAGAAATAATAAAGAAGATTTTAAAGATAAATTGGAGCAATACTATCCAATTGATATGGCAAGCTATAATTCTAATAAACCGAATGTAGGTGACGAAAAAGAGATTGACTTTAAGTTTGCACCTGACACAGACAAAGAATTGTATAAAGAAGATGTCATCGTTCCAGCAGGATCTACATCTTGGGGACCAAGAACAGATTTGCTTTTAAAGCCTGATGTCTCAGCACCAGGTAAAAATATTAAATCCACTCTCAATGTCATTAATGGGAAATCAACTTATGGTTATATGTCAGGGACTAGTATGGCAACTCCTATCGTGGCAGCTTCTACTGTTTTGATTAGACCAAAGTTAAAGGAAATGCTTGAAAGACCTGCCTTGAAAAATCTTAAGGGAGATGACAAAATAGACCTTACAAGTCTTACAAAAATTGCCCTACAAAATACTGCACGGCCTATGATGGATGCGACTTCTTGGAAAGAAAAAAGTCAATACTTTGCATCACCTAGACAACAGGGAGCAGGGCTAATTAATGTTGCCAATGCTTTGAGAAATGAAGTTGTAGCGACTTTCAAAAACACAGATTCTAAAGGTTTGGTAAACTCTTATGGTTCTATTTCTCTTAAAGAAATAAAAGGAGATAAAAAATACTTTACAATTAAGCTTCACAATACATCAAACAGGCCTTTAACCTTTAAAGTTTCAGCATCAGCGATAACTACAGATTCTCTAACTGATAGACTAAAACTGGATGAAACATACAAAGATGAAAAATCTCCAGATGGGAAGCAAATTGTTCCAGAAATCCACCCAGAAAAAATCAAAGGAGCAAATATCACATTTGAGCATGACACCTTCACTATAAGCCCAAATTCTAGCTTTGATTTAAATGCGGTTATAAACGTTGGAGAGGCTAAAAATAAAAATAAATTTGTAGAATCATTTATTCATTTTGAGTCAGTGGAAGAAATGGAAGCTCTAAACTCCAATGGTAAGAAAACAAATTTCCAACCTTCTTTATCGATGCCTCTAATGGGATTTGCTGGGGATTGGAATAAGGAACCAATCCTTGATAAATGGGCCTGGGAAGAAGGTTCAAAATCAAAAACAATGGAAGGTTATGATGATGATGGTAAACCAAAAATTCCAGGAACCTTAAATAAGGGAATTGGTGGAGAACATGGTATAGATAAATTTAATCCAGCAGGAGTTATACAAAATAGAAAAGATAAAAATACAACATCCCTAGATCAAAATCCAGAATTATTTGCTTTCAATAACGAAGGGATCAACGCACCATCATCAAGTGGTTCTAATATTGCTAAAATTTATCCTTTAGATTCAAATGGAAATCCTCAAGATGCTCAACTTGAGAGAGGATTAACACCTTCTCCACTTGTATTAAGAAGTGCAGAAGAAGGATTGATTTCAATAGTAAATACAAATAAAGAGGGAGAAAATCAAATAGACTTAAAAGTCATTTCGAGAGAACACTTTATTAAAGGAATTTTAAACTCTAAAAGAAATGATGCAAAGGGAATCAAATCTTCAAAACTAAAAGTTTGGGGCGACTTGAAGTGGGATGGACTCATCTATAACCCTAGAGGTAGAGAAGAAAATGCACCAGAAAGTAAGGATAAGCAAGATCCAGCTACTAAGATAAGAGGTCAATTCGAACCGATTGCAGAAGGTCAATATTTCTATAAATTTAAATATAGATTAACTAAAGATTACCCATGGCAGGTTTCCTATATTCCTGTAAAAATTGATAATACAGCCCCTAAGATTGTTTCGGTTGATTTTTCAAATCCTGAAAAAATTAAGTTAATCACAAAGGATACTTATCATAAGGTAAAAGAGCAATACAAGAATGAAACTTTATTTGCTAGAGATCAAAAAGAACATCCTGAAAAATTTGATGAGATTGCCAACGAAGTTTGGTATGCTGGCGCCGCTCTTGTTAATGAAGACGGAGAGGTTGAGAAAAATCTTGAAGTAACTTATGCAGGTGAGGGTGAAGGAAGAAATAGAAAACTTGACAAAGATGGAAATACCATTTATGAAATTAATGGTGCAGGAGATTTAAGAGGAAAAATCATTGAAGTCATTGCATTAGATGGCTCTAGCAATTTTACAAAGATTCATAGAATTAAATTTGATGATCATGCTGATGAAAAGGGGATGATTTCCTATTATCTAGTAGATCCTGATCAAGATTCATCTAAATACCAAAAGCTTGGCGAGATTTCCGAATCTAAATTTAAAAATTTAGAAAATAGAAAAGAGGATAGTCTTAAAAAAGATACAACTGAGGAAGAAAATCATCAAGACAATGAAGAGTCTATCGAAGAAAAATCTAGATTGACTATTCATAAAACTATTTCAACAATTAGAGAGTTTGAAAGTAAAGACTTGAAGAAACTCATTAAAAAGAAATTTAGAGAAGTTGATGACTTTACAAGTGAAACTGGTAAGAGAACAGAGGAATACGATTATAAATACGATGATAAGGGAAATATCATTGCTTATGACGATGGTAGTGCCTTAGAATATGAAACTGAAAAACTTAACGAAATCAAATCAAAAATTTATGGTGTTCTAAGCCCGTCTAAAGATGGACACTTTGAAATTCTTGGAAAGATAAGTAATGTTTCTAAAAATGCCAAGGTATATTATGGCAATAACTATAAATCTATAGAAATCAAAACAACCAAGTATGATTCCCACTCAAAAACGATGATATTTGATTTATACGCTAATATTAATGATATTGTAGATGGATTAGCTTTTGCAGGAGATATGAGATTCTTTGTTAAAGATGATGATCAGATAAAAGCTGAAACGAAGATTAGAATGCCTGAAAAAAATAAGGAAACTAAGACAGAATATCCCTATGCATCAAGTTATGGGAATATAATAGAATTAGGAGAAGGTGATCTTTCAAAGAATAAACCAAACAATTTAACGGAAATGGAATCTGGTAAAATCTATTCTGATTCAGAAAAACAACAATATCTATTAAAGGATAATATCATTCTGAGAAAAGGCTATGCACTAAAAGTGACTACCTATAATCCTGGAAAAACGGATATGTTAGAAGGAAATGGAGTCTATAGCAAGGAAGATATATCAAAAATACAAAAGGCCAATCCTAATCTAAGAGTCCTTTCAGAAAAAATAATTTATGCTGATAGTAGAAATGTTGAAGATGGAAGAAGTACTCAATCAGTATTAATGTCGGCTTTGGACGGCTTTAACATTGTAAGGTATCAAGTGTTTAGATTTAAAATGAACGCTAAAGGGGAAGCAATCGATAAAGATGGAAATCTTGTGACAGATTCTTCTAAACTTGTATTATTTGGTAAGGATGGTAAAGAGTACACTGGAGAGGATAAGTCCAATGTAGAAGCTATAAAAGAAGATGGCTCTACGTTATTTATTGATGCAAAACCAGTAAATCTTTCAATGGATAAGAACTACTTTAATCCATCTAAATCTAATAAAATTTATGTACGAAATCCAGAATTTTATTTAAGAGGTAAAATTTCTGATAAGGGTGGTTTTAACTGGGAGTTGAGAGTTAATGAATCGGTTGTAGATAATTATTTAATCTACGGAGATTTACACATTGATAACACTAGAGATTTTAACATTAAGCTTAATGTTAAAGACGGTGACATCATGGACTGGGGAATGAAAGACTATAAAGCAAACGGATTCCCAGATAAGGTAACAGACATGGATGGAAATGTTTACCTTCAAACTGGTTATAGCGATTTGAATGCGAAAGCGGTTGGAGTACACTATCAATTTTTATATGATAATGTTAAACCAGAAGTAAAGATTGATCCTAAGGGAAATACTAGTATCGAATATGCTAACGGAAAATCTATAGTCTTTAACATCAATGATAAAAGAAATAATGGATTCGATGGTGAGATTCAAGACAAACATATTTATGTAAATGGAAAAGAATACAAATCATTTGATGATATTAAACAAATAACAGATAAGACACTAAACATTAAGATTGTTGCAAAAGATTTTGCAAGAAATACAACTGTAAAAGAATTCATTTTAAACAAAGATACGGGAGAGGTAAGCGAATTAAAACCTCAGATGGTGACTGTGACCATTCAAAATGGAAAAGAAATGAGTTCTAAGATAGTGTCGGAAGAAGATTTCATTTTACCTGTCTATGATGGTGAATTAGAAAAAGGATATCAATTTGATGGCTGGGAAATTTCTGGTGTCGAAGGGAAAAAAGATGCTGGTTACGTTATTAATGTGTCAAAAGATACCCTTATAAAACCTGTATTCAAGAAAATAGAGGAGAAAAAGGAGGAGGAAAATAAACCTACTTTTGATATATCGAAAAAGAAAGATAAGGTGCAAGCAAATCATAGTCAATTAGATGAAAATTACAAAAAGGAGGATTTACAAAGAGAAAATCATTCACACAAATCTGATTCAACTAAGGATGTCACAGCTACAGTTCCTGTACAAGTAAATTATAGTCAATTAGATGAAATTCAAAGATCTGATTCAACTGAGGATGTCAAAGTTACAGTTCCTGATGAAAATGATAAAAACTTTGAAAATAAGAAGGAAGTTTATCTTAATGAACCAGAGAACATAGCTAATAAACATACCAATATTGATAGTAAATCAACTATTAACAATGATAGATTGCCAAAAACCGGGACAGTTAGCGAAGTCTTCACGTCATTAGTTGCCGGAATAATGTTTACCTTAGGTGCATTTCTTGGATTGAAGAAAAAAGATCAAGATTAAGACAAAAGCTATAGATGAAAAAATGGTTTATGTACTGAGATAGTGTGATGATGAAACAGTTTTGTGAAAATAGCCATTTATAACTCAATTATTTAGTTTACTTTACTATTGATACTCTTTTTGGATTTATTAATGGACTTAGTTTCGACAACTAATGAATTGATTGAAATGGTTAGTATTGACAATATTGGTCATATTTATTAGAAAATAGAGTCTATCAAAATTTAAAGGCTAATAGAGGTGATGAGACAATTTCAAGGAATTAAGTAGCGTTTGGTTGCTTAATTCCTTTTTATTTGGAAGGAAGTTTTTTACCTGATTCCTTATTTTATCGCTATTATTCAACCACTTAGACCGATATAGAGACCAGATAGGCAAAAGACCTTGTTCTTGAAAAACTCCTCTGCTATAATGTTTTTTGTAAGGGACGTGAGGTGTCACTATCAGATAACTCAAGTTCCTAAAAAAGAAATTGGAGATAAACAAATGAAAAAATTATTGGGGATTGTATTTTTGGTAGCAGCAGCGAGAGTATTGTATTTTGGTTCTGTAGGCTGGCCAAGTTTGGATGTCAACCTATGGTCACTGATTCCGGTAGGCTTGTTCCTCTATTTCACTCTAGAGAATCTTTTGAAAAAAGACTACAAGGCTAGTCTGATGTGTTTGATTATTGCCTTTATCATCGCAAATGCAATTTTGGACCTTTTGCCAATTTCAAGTGGCTTGGTAATTGGAGCGGGCGTACTAGCTTGCATTGGTATTGGATTTATCTTTCCTGATAAAGAAAGTAAATAGGAATTATTGAAAAAGATATAAAGAAAAACACTTCAATCACTGTATTTAGTTTGATTGAGGTGTTTTCGATTTAGTTTTTTATTTCTGAGCCATCAATTCAATAATCATCTCGATATACATGACAAGGGTTAATAAGAATCCTGCACGCCAGAAGAATTTGATGAATTTAGGATAGTAAAAGCTACGTTTTTTCAAAAGAAAGAAAAAAACAAGAATAATGGCTAGGACTGAGAGGGCTAGGCCTAGTCTAGGGAGGAAATTATGGGTAAAGGTTTTAGCTGTGATCAGGTAATATTCAAATACCAAGACTGGAAAAGCCAAATCCGCAAAGTTTCGTCCTAGTTTTTTTAATCTAAAAAGTTTGGTTATGATGATGCAGACGACTAAGGTCAGTATCAATAATAAAATAGATGCTAATTTCATTAAAATCATAACCATATTGTATCATAAAAAATGGCTAATGGAAACGAGAAACAGAGGAATTTATAGGAAAGTCAGGCTTTTGAGATTGTGGGTGATTTTTGTTATAATGAAAGTTATGAAATCTTATAATACCTTGAATGATTATTATCGAAAACTTTTTGGAGAAAAGACCTTTAAAGTCCCTATTGATGCGGGGTTTGACTGTCCCAATCGTGATGGAACTGTGGCTCATGGAGGCTGTACTTTTTGTACGGTTTCAGGTTCTGGAGATGCTATTGTAGCACCGGATGCACCCATCCGTGAGCAATTTTATAAGGAAATTGACTTTATGCACCGTAAGTGGCCGGATGTTCAGAAGTATCTGGTTTATTTTCAAAATTTTACCAACACCCATGAAAAGGTGGAAGTCATCCGAGAGCGCTATGAGCAGGCTATCAATGAGCCAGGTGTAGTAGGAATCAATATCGGAACGCGCCCAGACTGTTTACCAGATGAAACAATCGAATATTTGGCTGAGTTGTCGGAGCGCATGCATGTGACGGTTGAATTGGGCTTGCAGACCACTTATGAAACAACCTCTGATTTGATTAACCGTGCACATTCCTATGAGTTGTACGTGGAAACGGTCAAGCGTTTGAGAAAGTATCCCAAGATTGAGATTGTTTCTCATCTGATCAATGGTTTGCCTGGTGAAACCCATGAGATGATGATTGAAAATGTCCGTCGCTGTGTTACGGATAACGATATTCAAGGAATTAAACTGCATTTGCTTCATCTTATGACCAATACGCGTATGCAACGGGACTACCACGAGGGACGTTTGCAATTGATGAGTCAGGACGAATATGTCAAGGTCATCTGTGACCAACTGGAAATCATTCCCAAGCATATTGTTATCCATCGAATAACAGGAGATGCACCTAGAGATATGCTGATTGGTCCTATGTGGAGCCTCAATAAATGGGAAGTGCTAAATGCTATTGAAACTGAAATGCGACGTCGTGGAAGCGTTCAAGGATGCAAGGCTGTAAAACAGGAGTTTAATAATGAAAAGACCACTTGAGATGGCACATGATTTTTTGGCTGAAGTAGTGACAAAAGAGGATGTCGTAGTGGATGCGACTATGGGAAATGGTCACGATACCCTTTTTTTAGCTAAGCTAGCTAAGCAAGTCTATGCCTTTGATATTCAGGAACAAGCCTTGGAAAAGACCCAAGAGCGTTTGGACCAGGCTGGAATGACAAATGCCCAGTTAATCTTGCAAGGCCATGAGACACTGGACCAGTTTGTGACAGAAACCAAGGCAGGGATTTTTAATCTGGGTTATCTGCCGTCAGCTGATAAGTCCGTCATCACCCAACCTCAGACTACCATTGAAGCATTAGAAAAGTTATGCCATTTGCTTGTCAAAGGTGGACGAATTGCTATCATGATCTACTATGGTCATGAAGGAGGCGACCTCGAGAGGGATGCTGTCTTGGATTTTGTTAGCCAGTTGAACCAACAAGAGTACACAGCTGCCATTTACCGAACTTTAAATCAAGTCAACAACCCACCATTTTTAGTAATGATTGAAAAATTAGAGAGATATAGACATGGATAAACAATACCTACGTGAAAAGCTGGATGCCATGCGCCAGAATTTTGTTGAATCAACCCACCACGAACGAGCAGTGGGTGTGTTAGACCAAGCGCATATGAGCAAAAAAATGCTTAAAATCAAGAAAAAATTAGTAGCTCTTGAAATGGAACGCTGCCAGAGAAAAATTGAGCACAAAGACTGTTTCAAGATTGATCAAAAGATCAAAGAGCAGAAGGAGATATTTGAATCCTGTTGTAAAAAAGACTAAGGAGGAATTGCGTGGAATTACTGATTTACCTCATCCTATTTTTACTGGTTTTGATTGTCTCAAGTACAACCAATAAGCTCCTGCCCTTTTTGCCACTCCCTTTGGTGCAAATTCTTCTGGGAATTGTGATTGGTCTCTTTTTACCCAATACCGACTTTCATCTCAATACGGAGTTGTTTTTGGCGCTGGTTATCGGGCCCTTGCTTTTCCGAGAGTCGGAGGAAGCAGATATTACGGCTATTTTAAAACACTGGCGAATCATTATCTATCTCATATTTCCAGTGATTTTCATCTCAACCCTGAGTTTGGGTGGCTTGGCCCATCTTCTTTGGCTCAGTCTTCCCTTGGCAGCTTGCTTGGCTGTTGGGGCGGCACTTGGCCCTACGGATTTGGTGGCCTTTGCCTCTCTTTCGGAGCGGTTTAGCTTTCCAAAGCGCGTCTCCAATATCCTTAAGGGTGAAGGACTCTTGAATGATGCATCTGGCTTGGTGGCCTTTCAGGTAGCTTTGACAGCTTGGACAACTGGAGCTTTTTCCCTTGGGCAAGCGAGTAGTTCGCTCATCTTTTCAATCCTAGGTGGTTTTTTGATTGGATTTTTAACAGCCATGACCAACCGTTTCCTCCATACCTTCTTGCTGAGTGTGAGAGCAACGGATATTGCCAGTGAGCTCCTTCTGGAATTGAGTTTGCCCTTGATAACCTTCTTCCTGGCAGAAGAAGTCCACGTTTCAGGGATTATTGCCGTTGTGGTTGCTGGGATTTTAAAGGCAAGCCGTTTTAAGAAAATTACGCTCCTCGAAGCCCAAGTGGATACGGTGACCGAGACGGTCTGGCATACAGTGAATTTTATGCTGAACGGTTCTGTCTTTGTGATTTTAGGGATGGAGTTGGAAATGATAGCAGAGCCTATCTTGACCAATCCAATCTATAATCCCTTACTGTTATTGGTATCTCTTATAGCCCTTACCTGTGTCCTCTTTGCTATTCGTTTTGTCATGATTTATGGCTATTATGCCTATAGGACTAGACGTCTCAAGAAAAAGCTAAATAAGTATATGAAGGACATGCTTCTTTTGACCTTTTCAGGTGTCAAGGGAACGGTGTCAATTGCTACGATCCTTCTGATACCAAGTAATCTAGAGCAGGAGTATCCTCTCTTACTTTTCCTCGTTGCAGGTGTGACGCTTGTAAGCTTTTTAACAGGCCTCATGGTTTTGCCTCATCTTTCTGATGAACAGGAAGAAAGTAAGGACTATCTCATGCATATCGCCATTTTGAATGAAGTAACGCTAGAGTTGGAAAAAGAGTTGGAAGACACCAAAAATAAACTTCCCCTCTATGCGGCTATTGATAATTATCATGGACGTATTGAAAATCTCATCCTGAGCCAAGAAAATAAGGGCGAGCAAGAGGACTGGGAGGCCTTGAAACTTCTTATCCTCAGTATTGAAAGTGATGGTCTGGAACAGGCTTACGAAGAGGAAAAGATGAGTGAGCGTGCCTATCGAGTTTACCAACGTTATTTGAAAAACATGGAACAAAGTATCAATCGTAAGTTCGCGTCACGATTGACCTATTATTTCCTTGTTTCCTTGCGGATTTTACGTTTTCTCCTGCATGAAGTTTTTACCTTAGGTAAGACCTTCCGTAGTTGGAAAAATGAAGAATCACAGAAACTTAGAGCCCTTGACTATGACCAAATTGCAGAGCTCTATCTAGAAAATACAGAGATGATTATCGAAAGTTTGGAGAACCTTAAAGGGGTTTATAAGAGTTCTTTAATCAGCTTCATGCAGGATTCTCGTCTCCGAGAAACAGCTATTATCACCAGTGGTGCCTTTGTAGAACGGGTTATCAATCGTGTCAAGCCTAACAATATCGACGAAATGCTGAGAGGCTATTACCTAGAGCGTAAGTTGATTTTTGAATACGAAGAAAAACGATTGATTACGACCAAGTATGCCAAGAAGTTACGGCAAAATGTGAATAACTTAGAGAACTATTCCTTGAAGGAAGCTGCCAATACCCTGCCTTATGATATGGTGGAATTGGTAAGAAGAAACTAATCAAGATTGTAAGTGAAGGAGTGTGACATGAAGAAGTGGTGGAAAGAGCTGACAGACAAGCCTTTAGTAAAAGCTTTTTTGCATTATTATCAGGCCTCAGATAGTGAGTTGACCAGTGTCGCAGTAGCCTACTATTGGTTGATTTCGATCTTTCCCTTGCTTTTGGTGGTGGTCAACATCCTCCCCTATTTTCATATTCCAGTTTCCAATTTTTTAAAGGTTGTCAATGAATTTTTGCCGGATACGGTTTATGATGTAGTCGCAAAGATTATTACAGAGGTACTGACTCAACCGTCAACGGGCTTATTGAGTTTTGCGGTTTTGTCAGCCCTCTGGACCTTTTCAAAATCCATGAATTTCCTGCAGAAAGCCTTTAATAAAGCCTATGGAGTAGCAAAAAATCGAGGAATGATTTCCCATCAGCTCATGAGTTTGTTTGTCAGTTTTGGTTTGCAGATTCTCTTTGCCTTGGCTCTATTTTTGAGTGTTTTTGGCCGTATGCTCCTCAACCTTATCAAAAGTTACTGGAAATCAGATAGTTCTCTCTTTGATTACCTGCAGGATCTGACAGGCCCCTTGGTCTATGCCTTGATTTTCGCTATCTTGGTCATGCTTTATTATTTCCTGCCCAATGTTAAGGTGAGACGCATTCGACATGTATTGCCAGGAAGTGCCTTTGTCTTGTTGACTTTGGTTTTACTACTTAATATCTTTTCAGTCTATGTCAACAACTATGTTAATCACCTCGTGGACGTCCGTTTTTTCAGTTCCGTTGTCGTGGTGGTCATGATGTTCTGGTTTATTCTCATCGCTAAGATTTTGATTGTCGGCGCGGTGATCAATGCCAGTGTGCAGAGCTTGAGAAAAGACTAACACCTTCTTTATCCATAACAAAACGCATACTATCAAGGTTTTATTGCCTGATAATATGCGTTTTTTGATTATGAAAATTAATAGATAAACATGGCGTCACCGAAACTGAAGAAGCGGTAGTGTTCTTGAATGGCATGATGGTAAGCATCTAAGACTAATTCACGGCCTGCAAAAGCAGAAACCAACATGACTAGAGTTGATTTTGGCAGGTGGAAGTTGGTTGAGAAGGCATCCACAACCTTCCATTGGTAACCAGGTTTGATAAAGATATTGGTCCAGCCAGAATCTGCTTGGATTTGCCCCTCAAACTTGGAACCAATAGTCTCTAGTGTTCGAATAGAAGTGGTTCCAACAGCAATGACGCGACCACCATTTTCCTTAACAGAGCGAAGGGTGGCAGCTGCTTCCTCAGAAAGCTGGTAGAATTCTGAGTGCATTTCGTGTTCATCCAGATTGTCAACTGAAACGGGTCTAAAGGTTCCGAGTCCGACATGAAGAGTCAGATAAACCAGATGAACACCCTTAGCTTGGATTTCTGCCAGTAGTTCTTTGGTGAAATGAAGACCAGCAGTAGGTGCAGCAGCAGAACCACTTTCCTTGGCGTAGACGGTTTGATAGCGTTCACGGTCATCCAGTTTTTCGTGGATATAAGGTGGCAGAGGCATTTCTCCCAGACTTTCCAAAACTTCTAGGAAAATTCCTTGGTATTCGAAGCGGACAATACGGCCCCCATGGGTCAATTCTTCTGTAACGACAGCGCTGAGGCGACCATCACCAAAGCTGACGCGAGTGCCAACCTTGAGACGTTTGGCAGGTTTAGCCAGAACTTCCCACTCATCGCCAGCAGTGTTTTTGAGTAGGAGTAGTTCCACATGACCTCCAGTTTCTTCCTTTTGACCATAGAGTCGGGCAGGGAGAACGCGGGTGTCGTTCATGACAAGGGCATCACCAGGTTCCAGCATATCAATAATAGAGTGGAAGTGTTTGTCCTGCATTTCTCCCGTCTCACGGTTGACGATGAGGAGTTTAGAGGCATCACGTTTTTCAAGGGGCGTTTGGGCAATCAATTCCTCGGGTAAGTGGAAATCAAAATCAGCTGTATTCATATATCTGTTCATTCTTTCTAAGTTCTAATCCTATCCATTATAACATGTTTCAAGTTTGGACGCTCTTTTTTTGAAAATTAAATCGTTTTCACTTGACAAAAATTGGTCTATACCATATAATGAATATAGATAGAAATGGAGGATGAAAAGATGAAAGTCATTAAAGTTGAAAACCAAGTCGAAGGTGGAAAAGTAGCTTTTGAGATTTTGAAGGAAAAATTAGCCAACGGCGCTCAAACATTGGGACTTGCGACAGGAAGCAGCCCGCTTGAATTTTACAAAGAAATCGTTGAGAGTGACCTTGATTTTTCAAATCTAACCAGTGTCAACCTTGATGAGTATGTAGGTCTTGATGGCGACAATCCTCAGTCTTACCGTCACTTCATGCAAGAAAACTTGTTCAACCAAAAACCATTTAAAGAAAGTTTCTTGCCTCGTGGGGTTAAGGATCATGCTGAAACTGAAGTAGAACGCTACAATCAAATTTTGGCTGACCATCCAGTTGACCTGCAAATCTTGGGAATTGGTCGCAATGGGCATATCGGCTTTAATGAGCCTGGTACTCCATTTGACAGTCAAACTCACCTTGTAGAGCTTGACCAGTCTACTATCGAAGCCAATGCTCGCTTCTTTGACAAGATTGAAGATGTCCCAACTCAAGCCATTTCAATGGGGATTAAAAACATCTTGGATGCTAAGTCAATTATTCTCTTTGCTTACGGTGAATCAAAAGCAGAAGCCATTGCCGGCACCGTGTCTAGTCCAGTGACTGAGAACCTACCAGCAAGTAGCCTGCAAAATCACCCTGATGTGACGATTATTGCAGATGCTGAAGCGCTCAGCTTACTTGAAAAATAAAAAACGAAACCCTTCAGTTTCTTCTATCTGAGTGCTTTAAACTCTTGTATAAATGGAAGAAAAAATCAAAATTAAACCGCATTTTTTCTTGACAATTATTCCTTTTACGTGTAGAATAGAATAGATCTTGAACTTGAAGGGAGTGAAAAAAATGTCTAAAACAGTAGTACGTAAGAATGAATCTCTTGACGACGCACTTCGTCGTTTCAAACGTGCGGTTACTAAAGCTGGTACTCTTCAAGAAACACGCAAACGTGAATTCTATGAAAAACCTTCTGTAAAACGTAAACGTAAATCAGAAGCAGCTCGTAAACGTAAAAAATTCTAATTAGAACTGAAAGGCTGGAGAAATCTAGTCTTTTTTCTTTTAATACTCTTCGAAAATCAAATTCAAACCACGTCAACGTCGCCTTGCCGTACTCAAGTACAGCCTGCGGCTAGTTTCCTAGTTTGCTCTTTGATTTTCATTGAGCATAAATAAATACTTCAAAGCCTGCAAAAATCTGAAACTTCTAAGGACAATTTGATATAATAGTAAAAAGAACTCGATTGAAGGAGGAAATGATGTCGGTTTTAGTAAAAGAAGTGATTGAAAAGCTTAGACTAGACATTGTCTATGGCGAACCAGAATTGCTTGAAAAGGAAATCAATACAGCGGATATTACGCGACCTGGTCTTGAAATGACAGGCTATTTTGACTACTATACGCCAGAGCGGATTCAACTTTTGGGGATGAAGGAGTGGTCTTATCTGATCAGCATGCCTTCCAACAGCCGTTATGAAGTTTTGAAAAAAATGTTTCTACCTGAGACACCTGCGGTCATTGTTGCCCGTGGTTTGGTGGTTCCTGAGGAGATGTTAAAGGCAGCCAGAGAGTGTAAGATTGCCATTTTAACCAGCCGTACGGCTACTAGTCGTTTGTCTGGAGAGTTATCTAGTTATCTGGATTCTCGTTTGGCAGAACGTACCAGTGTGCATGGAGTCTTGATGGATATCTATGGGATGGGTGTCTTGATTCAAGGCGATAGTGGAATCGGTAAGAGTGAAACAGGTCTAGAACTTGTCAAACGTGGTCACCGCTTGGTAGCTGATGATCGTGTCGATATCTTTGCCAAGGATGAGATTACCCTTTGGGGTGAACCAGCTGAAATCTTGAGACACCTGATTGAGATTCGTGGGGTTGGGATTATCGATGTTATGAGTCTCTACGGTGCGAGTGCGGTCAAGGACTCTTCACAAGTCCAGCTGGCTGTTTACTTGGAAAATTACGATACGCATAAAACCTTTGATCGTCTTGGCAACAATCCAGAGGAACTAGAAATTTCTGGCGTTGCTATTCCTCGTATCCGCATCCCAGTTAAAACAGGTCGAAATATCTCTGTCGTGATTGAGGCAGCTGCCATGAATTATCGTGCTAAGGAAATGGGCTTTGATGCGACTCGATTGTTCGAAGAACGCTTGACAAACCTCATTGCTCAAAACGAGGTGCCTAATGCTTGATCCAATTGCTATTCATCTAGGCCCTCTAGCTATTCGTTGGTATGCCTTGTGTATTGTGACAGGCTTGATTCTTGCGGTTTATTTGACCATGAAAGAAGCTCCGAGAAAGAAGATCATACCAGACGATATTCTAGATTTTATCTTGATAGCCTTTCCTCTGGCTATTTTAGGGGCCCGTCTCTACTATGTTATTTTCCGTTTTGATTACTATAGTCAGAATGTCGGAGAGATTTTTGCCATTTGGAATGGTGGTTTGGCCATTTATGGTGGTTTGATTACTGGTGCCCTTGTCCTCTACATCTTTGCTGATCGCAAACTCATCAATACTTGGGATTTTCTAGATATTGCAGCGCCTAGCGTTATGATTGCCCAAAGTTTGGGTCGCTGGGGAAATTTCTTTAACCAAGAAGCCTACGGGTCTGCAGTGGATAATTTGGATTATCTACCTAGCTTTATCCGTGACCAGATGTATATAGAGGGAAGTTACCGTCAGCCGACCTTCCTTTATGAGTCTCTATGGAATCTACTTGGCTTTGCCTTGATTTTGATATTGAGACGAAAATGGAAGAGTCTCAGACGAGGTCATATCACTGCCTTTTACTTGATTTGGTATGGTTTTGGTCGTATGGTCATCGAAGGCATGCGAACAGATAGTCTCATGTTCTTTGGCCTTCGAGTGTCTCAATGGCTATCAGTTGTTCTTATCGGACTGGGTATTTTTATCGTTCTATATCAAAATCGAAAGAAAGCCCCTTACTATGTTACAGAGGAGGAAAACTAAATGTTAGAAGTTGCATATATTCTTGTCGCCCTAGCTTTGATTGTCTTTTTGGTTTATCTGATTATTACCGTACAAAAGCTTGGTCGTGTTATCGATGAAACAGAGAAGACGATTAAAACCTTGACTTCAGATGTGGATGTGACCTTGCATCATACCAATGAATTGCTGGCTAAGGTTAATGTCTTGGCAGATGATATCAATGTCAAGGTGGCAACAATTGATCCGCTCTTTAGTGCTGTTGCAGATTTGTCTCTATCTGTTTCAGACCTCAATGACCATGCGCGTGTCTTGAGCAAGAAAGCTTCATCAGCTGGTTCAAAAACACTCAAGACTGGTGCAAGTTTGTCAGCTCTTCGTCTTGCAAGTAAATTATTCAAAAAATAAAAAAGGAGAATTCTTATGGGTAAACTATCCTCAATCCTTTTAGGAACTGTTTCAGGTGCAGCTCTTGCCTTGTTTTTAACAAGCGACAAGGGCAAACAAGTTTGCAGTCAAGCTCAAGATTTTCTAGATGATTTGAGAGAAGATCCGGAGTATGCTAAGGAGCAAGTCTGTGAAAAACTGACAGAAGTTAAGGAACAGGCTACAGATTTTGTTCTGAAAACCAAAGAACAGGTCGAGTCAGGTGAAATCACTGTGGACAGTGTACTTGCTCAAGCCAAATCATGTGCCCGTCAAGCGACAGAAGCATCAAAAAATCAATTCAATAATCTCAAGGAACAATGGCAAGAAAAAGCCGAAACTATTGACCAATCAGAAGAGATTGTGATTGATATCAAAGAAGAAAAAATCTAGATTTGAGAGAGTTGGATAAAGATTCAAGTAGTAGTCGCAAATCTAGTAAATTGTATAAGATAAAGCGCATAGTATTAAGGACTGTAACTGCCTGGTATTATGCGTTTTTTATAATTTTGAAGACTTTTTGACAAACCTTTTTTAAAACACATGAGTGTTATGATTTTTTATGGTATAATGGCAGTGTTAAAAGTGAAATATTTACATTTTTTTATATTTTACTGATATTTTAGTAATATTAAGCAATCCATTTTTCTATGATTAGAAATCAATGTGGTGGTTTATGATAAAGTAGAGGAAAAGCTCTAAAATTTTAGTTAAGAAACGATTTAGTATTCTGTCAAGGGAAAATATTAGAACCCTCTATTTTGTAAAAAATAGTTAGAAAGAAAGTTAGTAAAATGAAAGACATTTTTAATAAACGTCAACGCTTTTCGATTCGAAAGTTTTCTGTTGGAGTGGCTTCTGTATTAATAGGAATTGCCTTGTTTACACCATCCCAGGGAGTATTGGCTTCTACGGAAAATTCTCTATTTTCTGTGGAGAAAAGAGAAGAAGTTCAAAATCTACCAGATAATCAAGATAATCCTTCTTCTGAGTTAGATACCAGAGATGTTCCAATAAGATCTACAAGAACTACAGAACTCGGCACATCTGGGGATAAGGAAAATAACAGCTTGACCACAAGGGGGTTCGTAGCAGGTGAAGATAGATCAAGTACTCCAGAGGTGAGAGCAACATCAACTCCTTCCGAGGTTAAAAAGTATGAATTAACTGATGAGTACGCTAAGCAAATAAAAGCAGGAGTAATCGGTTCAGAAGGTAATAAGCTTGACAGTCTGTTACTAAACGGCCCTAAGTTAAGTCCAGAAGCTTATACAGATGATGATTACTTGAAGGATAAAGAAGAACTTTATATTTATGAAAAAGGCGGGAAAAAGTATGTAGGCTATAATAGTCATCCCTTATTAGAAGATACTGATGGTGATGGTATTATTGACAGTAAAGAAAAGCCAGATGAAAAATTAAAATGGAATGTAAGTGAGCGCGATATGATTATGTTCATGGAATTGTCCTACCGTGATGATAATTATATTGATAGAGTGTTGGATCATAAGAAACCCTTAACAGAGTCAGAGTTATATAAAAAGAATGGTGACAGTAAACCACGTTATGAATATATGATGATGAACAAGGAGTTGGGACCTTATTGGGAAAGGAAGAAAAGTTATCATACATCTAGCGGACTAGATGCTGTATTGTATGAAACTAAGAGTGATTTCCAATATTTACCAAATGGAACTGCACAAGTATTAGCCTTTCGTGGAACAAGTGATGCGAAAGATATAGGAACTGATATAAGACTTGGAACAGGAAGCAATCCTCAGCAAGGGATCGATGCAGAAAATATCATGCGTGAACTGGCCAAAGATAAGAGTATTACTAATCTTTATTTGACAGGCCATTCTTTAGGAGGATATTTAGTACAACGGGCAATGGTTGAAGCCTATCAGTTGGCATATTCTGACAGCAGAGTCATGTCTCCTAAAGAACAGCGGGCTTATAGAAACTTTTATAATAATGTATTAAAAAAAGGAACAACATTTAATGCTCCAAAAGTAGTGACAAGTTTGGTTTCTGGTCGTGACTTTTGGCAGAAAGGTTTAGATAGCAAAAAAATAGCTAAGTCAGGGAAATTGACTCATTATATTGTTGATAATGATTCGACGATAAGAAAAGGTGTCAGCAATGATAGTGATGTTGTTATAAATGTTGGACGAACCAGCGGAGGTCATAGTTCACGTTCTTATTTTGAAGCCGATATGATTAATAGACGATCAGAGTTTATATCTGGGAAACGAATTTCCTTAGATGGGACAGGTTATCAAGATAACAAAATTACAACAGTCAAATCTGTAGAAAAAGTTGGAGAAACTGCTGTATATAGTAAACGCGGAGATGATATCATTAAGTCAACAACTGTTAGTATGAAAAATCCTGATACAGGGCAGATTACTAAAAATACACTTGATGAAGTTTTCAAGAAAGATGGTGCTAAATCAACAGTTGTCGTTACGCCCCTCGAGCCAAGTGTTCGTTATGAAAAAGACTCCACAAAAGTCAAAAGTGAAGCCAAAATCACAGTAGCTGGTACTCCAGGTACTAGAACAGTCACTACCACTTATACTGTTAATCCTACAGATGGCAGTCTTATTCCGTATGAAGAACCGGCGGTAGTAGTCCCATCAAAACCGACAGTGGTCAAAGTTCCAGCTCAAGATGAGGTTGAATACCTCAAAGAAGGCGATAATGTAGTTAAGAAGACAACCAGCTACGCAGTCAATGCAAGTACCGGCGCCCTAACTCCAACAGAGAAAAAGGAAGTTTTCAAGAGAGATGGTGCTAAATCTAAGGTTGTTGTTACGCCAATAGAGCCAAGTGTTCGTTATGAAAAAGATGTCATGAGAGCTAAAGGTAAAACTAATGTAACAACAGCTGGTACTCAGGGGACAAGTACAGTAACTACAACCTATACTGTGAATCCGACAGACGGAAGTCTCATTCCGCATGAGGGCCAACCCGTTATCAAACCGTCAACTCCCACAGTGGTCAAAGTTCCAGCTCAAGATGAGGTTGAATACCTTAAAGAAGGCGATGATGTAGTTAAGAAGACAACCACTTACGCGGTCAATGCAAGTAGCGGTGCCCTAACTCCAACAGAGAAAAAGGAAGTTTTCAAGAAAGATGGTGCTAAATCTAAGGTTGTTGTTACGCCAATAGAGCCAAGTGTTCGTTATGAAAAAGACTCTACGAAGACTAAAGGTGAAGCAAAAATCACAGTAGCTGGTACTCCAGGAACTAAAACAGTAACTACCACTTATACTGTGAATCCTACAGATGGTAGACTCATTCCGAATGAGGGCCAACCCGTTATCAAACCGTCAACTGCCACAGTGGTCAAAGTTCCAGCTCAAGATGAGGTTGAATACCTTAAAGAAGGCGATGATGTAGTTAAGAAGACAACC
>NZ_CAMHWI010000023.1 GCF_946188695.1 Streptococcus mitis
ATCAAAAAAGAAAGGACGAAATTTGTCCTTTCTCGAGCTTAGCTTTTCATCAACCCACTACAGTTGACAAAGAGCCGTTTCTTTTTGTTAAAAATAAATAAAAACCGACAACCACTGTCCATCTGTGCTTAGTTTCATCTCTGCACCGAGAAGATGACATAATTCCTCAGTGATATAAAGACCTAAACCAGAGGATTCTTCCGTGTCTGATAGATTTTCAGAATAAAAACGGTTGCTGAGATTTTCTATTTTTTTGATGGGATGTTTGACAAGGTTTGCAATCTCTAAGACAAGCTGTTCCTTTTCCTTTCGCAAAGATAGCCGCGCTTCTTCCTTACCATGCTTGAGGACATTTCCAAGTAAATTTTGTAAAATTCGATCCAGCAAGTCTTCATCAGTCCTCGTTTTTAAACCAGCTTCAACCTTAAAATCAAGCGTGATATTTGCCGCCTGAAAAGCATCATAATAAGCCAGAGTCTTTTTAGTAATAAAAGCGGAAAGATCCACTTCTTCCAGTTTCGGTTTGACAGCTCCTTCCATCAAACGACGGTATTCTAGGAGAGCCTCTAAACGTTTGGAAACTAAATCAAGATGCTGGGCGATTTTTTGTAAGGTTTCTGCTTTGTCTTCAGGGGACTTCATCAATTGTTGGGTGTATCCTGACGCGATAGTCAAAGGTGTCCGAATATCATGGGCAATATTGCTGATGGCCATATCCAGAGTCTGCTTTTCCCTTTTCATCACCAACCGAGATTGCTCTACTTCCTGAAATAGATTCTCAATCTGCTGGTAGAGATGTAAAAAATGTTTGGAAAAAATACTGACTCCTACTCTTTTCATACTACCCGTGAGAATTTTGTCTTCAATCTGTTGACTCATGCTCTTAAGCGCGAGATGGTAGCGAATCAATGTAATCGATAAAATGACTAGGAGAACTAGTAGGCAAAAGATTATCATGTAGTTCATTGCTTGTCTCCTTTTAATCTTACCCCAACTCCCCAAATGGTTTCAATGTATTCTTGATTTGGGTCAAGCTGGTTTAATTTTTTACGAAGATTACTCAAATGCGTATTGAGGGTATTATCTCCAGGTAGATAACTCTCCTCCCAGACCAACTCATAAAGTTCTTCCTTGGTGAAGATCTTCTTAGGATGTTTAAGGAGAGTTTGGAGAATCAAACATTCTTTCTTAGCAAGGCGAATTGTTTCCTGACTATTTTTGATTTCGAAACTTTCTGCATCAAACTGGATATTTTTCAAGTTTTGTGGCAGATTTTCAGTTTTTACTATTTCCACAGGCTGTTTTTCTGCATTTTGGCGTAGTTGAACAGTAACTCTGGCAAAGACTTCGTCCAAATCAAAAGGTTTCACTATGTAATCATTGGCACCGTCTAAGAGGTATTGACTGATTAACTTCTTATCGCTCAAAGCCGTTAGCATAATGACTGGAGTTTGACTTTGTTCCCTAATAGCTTTTAAAACCTGATCCCCATTTTTCCCAGGAAGCATGATATCTAGCAAAACGAGTTCAATCCCACCTTGGTCAAAAAGCATGATTCCTTCTGTACCAGAAAAGGCTTGAATTACCTCATGCCCCTCAGTAAGAAGTGTTCGCAAAATCTCTTGAATGTCACTATTGTCTTCAATAACCAATATCCTAGCCATACACACCCACCTTTCTGCAACTATTATAGCATGTTTTATTGATAAAGCTTAAACAGAAAAGCTCTTTTCATTAAAATCGTGCAACTTTTTTCAGATACTTTTAAAAGATTGATTTCCTTATATTTTTCCTTTATACTGGATAAAAAGGAGAATAATATGTCAGAAACAAATCACGAAATTGATTCAAACTTTGCAGGTCGTTTAAATATCCTGCGTGCTGGTGTTCTTGGTGCTAACGATGGAATTATTTCCATTGCTGGTGTGGTTATCGGGGTTGCTAGTGCTACCAGCAATATCTGGATTATCTTTTTATCAGGGTTTGCGGCTATCCTAGCTGGTGCCTTTTCAATGGCTGGTGGAGAATATGTATCTGTTTCAACTCAAAAAGATACCGAGGAAGCGGCCGTTGCGCGTGAGCAACTCTTGCTAGACCAAGATATGGAACTAGCCAAAAAATCCCTCTATACCGCCTATATCCAAAATGGAGAATGTGAAACCTCTGCCCAACTCTTGACCAACAAGGCCTTTCTTAAAAATCCACTCAAGGCTTTGGTAGAGGAAAAATATGGGATTGAGTATGAAGAGTTTACCAATCCTTGGCATGCTGCGATTTCTAGTTTTGTTGCCTTTTTCCTTGGAAGTTTGCCTCCAATGCTCTCAGTGACCATTTTCCCAAGTGATTACCGCATCCTTGCTACTGTTCTTATCGTAGGTCTTTCACTCTTAGTTACTGGTTACACTAGTGCCAAACTTGGAAAAGCCCCAACCAAAACAGCTATGATTCGAAACCTTGCTATTGGCCTCTTGACCATGGGAGTTACCTTTCTGCTAGGACAACTTTTCAGCATTTAATACTCTTCGAAAATCTCTTCAAACCACGTCAGCTCTATCTGCAACCTCAAAGCAGTGCTTTGAGCAACCTACGGCTAGCTTCCTAGTTTGCTTTTTGATTTTCATTGAGTATAAAATACAAGAAATACCTCGATTTTGAAGTCGAGGTATCTTTTTTTACATTTGCACAATCTTGCGATAACTTCTAGAAGTGATCATGAAAATCAGCACATAAGCGATGAGGAAGATAGCGCAGATAGACAAGGTCACAGTCAACATCATAGTCGTATCTATTACACCAATCACTTTTAAAATCAGACTAAGCATATGGTAGGCAAAGGCTAGATGTATGAAGGCAAAAAGCAAAGGAAGGAAGAAAACAGTTAAAATCTGTTTGTTGATGGTTTGCTTGATTTGCTTTTGATCCAAACCGACTTTCTGCAAGATAATAAAGCGCTCACGGTCTTCGTAGCCTTCAGAAATTTGTTTGTAGTAGATGACCAGAACGGTTCCGACCATAAAGATAATGGATAGGAAAATACCGATAAAGAAGACACCACCAAAGAGGGCACTCATCTGAGAACTAGCATCTGCTAGATTGCTACCATAAACATAGCTACCTTCTGTGTTTAATTGAGCATTAAATTGATTGAGGTATTTATCATATTCTTCAGCAACCTTGAGTTGTTCTTCTTCGCTGGCATTTACATTCATGCCACCGTAAAACTGATTATAGATAGCCGAATCTGGGAATTGATCCAAAAATGCTTGCAAATTAGGAACAACAAGGTAATTGTAATCAGCAGTCAAGATATTAAACTGATTTGGGACATGGTTGACAATGAAATCTTTAGTAAATTCTTCTTTTACAGAAAATTGATGATCATTTAGAGTTAGAGTTTTCTGTTCTTTAACTCCCTCATTCTTTGCAAAGAGTCCGACCTCATTTCCTGATAGAGACAGTTTTTGACCAGTCATATTTTCATAATCTTTTTGGTCAAATACCATGAAAATTGTTGTGGGTTGGACACGATTTTGTCCTTTTTCAAAAAGGGTTAACTTAGTTCCTTCTTGGTTCGCAACACCAAAGTAAGTGTAACGAAGCACTTCTTTCTCTTTAATCTTATAACCTTTGTCACTTGCAAACTGGCTCAAGAGTTTGTCCAAGTCTTCTTTTTCAACATTTTGCCCTGAAACCCCAAAATCATGAGGATTTAGAACTTTTTTAAAGCTTTCTGAGGCATTGAAAATACTTGTCGCGGCTGACATGGTTACCAAAACCATTGTTGACAAGATAGCGATGGTTGCTAGCCCAACCGCATTTTTCTTCATACGAAAAATCAAGTTGGAAACAGAGATGAGGTTATTAGGTTGGTAATAGTATTTCTTGTTTTTCTTTAAGATTTGGAGGAAAACGGTAATCCCTGCATTGAACAAGAGATAGGTACCAAAGATAACCAGTAAAACAGCTAGGAAGAAGGTTGTTAAGGCTGTCAGAGGATCTTTTACAGTAAGGGAAAGATAATATCCAATTCCTAAACTAATGGATCCAAGAATGGTTTGGAGAGGAAGGAAACGACCTTTTTTCTCACCACTGGCTTTTTCACGAGAAAGCTGGAGAGCATTCATACGGGCGATTCTAAGAGCGTTCAGGAACATGAGGCCTAGGAAAATCAATCCAAAGACAACTAGCACTGAAATGACAACTTTCATCTGGAAGGTAGCGACCAGTTCTACCTTCAATTTCATCAGTTTGAGCAAGAAGGCAAAAATCAACTTGTCAAACAAGGCTCCAACACCGATACCTGCTCCAACAGTTAAAATTCCAAATAGAACCAACTCCTTAAAGGTCATACTAATCAGATGCCGCTTTTCCAAGCCCAACATGCCATAAATCCCCAGTTCCTTGGAACGGTTTTTCATGACAAAACTATTGGCATAGAGGACAATAATAGCTGACGCAAGGGTGACGACAAACATACCAAATCCTAGAGTAGCTTGAATGGTGGATCCTCCACGAATTTCCGCAATCTTAGGATTAAAGGTTAGAGAGTAAAAGAGATAGGTGACAGTGACTGCCAAGAGAACAGCCAGCGCAAAAGGATAGTAGAGTTTGCGGTTTTTAATCAAGTTCGATACCGCTAACTTATTGGTTAATCGAAACATACTAATTCACCTCGCTTGCCATGACAGTCAAGGTATCAGAGATTTCTTGGAACATCTGACGTTCTGTCTTCTCTCCACGGTAGATTTGGTTGTAAAGAATGCCGTCTTTGATAAAGAGCACACGCTTGGCTCTGCTGGCTGCTGCCGTTGAGTGAGTTACCATGAGAATAGTTTGGCCGCGCTCATTGATTTCATCAAAAACATCAAGTAAGGCTGCAGACGACTTAGAATCTAGGGCTCCTGTTGGCTCGTCCGCAAGGAGAATTTCAGGTTCTGTGATGATGGCACGGGCTACTGCTACACGCTGTTTCTGCCCTCCTGAAATCTCGTAAGGGTACTTCTCTTGTAATTGGTTGATACCTAGATTCTCAGCTGTCACCACCAATTTCTTCATCATCTCCGTAATAGGTCTTCTTGACAAGACAAGCGGAAGCAAAATATTGTCTTTTACAGACAGAGTATCTAGCAAGTTAAAGTCTTGGAAGACAAAGCCCAGCTTTTCACGACGGAAGCTAGAAGCCTGTGAATTTTTAATGGTTGCAGTGTCAGTTCCATTCAAGTAAACCTGACCACGAGTTGGTTTATCCAGCATAGCTAGGATATTGAGAAGAGTGGATTTACCAGAACCAGACTCACCCATAATGGCAACGTAGTCACCTTTTTCCACGGTAAAGTGAATATCCTTGAGGGCCTCTACTTGGTTGCCCTGAAAACGAGTTTTATAAATTTTTTGAACGTGTTTTACATCTAAAAGTGTCATGAGAATCTCCTTTCTTAATATCCCATCAAATGAAATGTTGCTTGCATCATAGCGCATCCAAGTTGAACACGCTCGATATCTTTGTGGCTTGGTTTTCTTGTTTTCTTCTGTAAGATTTGTTTCATGATGTTACTCCTTTGTTCTTTATGAGTCTAGTTTACATCAAAAAAAGACCGCTTGCCATAACCTAACCTTACAAAAGAGACTTTAATCTTACATTTTTGTAAGATTGGGGGAAATATAGGCAAAATTACTTATAAAATGATTTGAATTCCTGTTTTTAAAATTGTAAAATATAAGTATGAAAAGGCTTACTTTTGAAAGGAGGAAGCGGGAACTAACATTTGAGTAAGCTTACCTAGATAACATACCATTGAATTTAACACTTGCAAGTCGTTCAACCTATAAGGAAAGAAGGTGCGCTTTAATGAAACATAAAGAACATATACTCATCGGAATTCTCTATCTCCTCTCTCCATTCATCGGTCAGCTCTTAGTTGAAAAAACATACTTTATCGGTACAGAATTTACAGCTACTGCTTATGCTATTTGCTGGCTATCAGTTGTTATCAGCATCCATCATTTATCAAAAAATGTATTGTCTCAGCATGAAAAATCAGATTAGAAAACCTGAGTTTAAAATAATATTTTTAGTTTACAGATGAAGCTGGGAAAATCTTATTAAAAGTAAAAAAGCTTTAAATCAAGCAGTTTAGACTATTGATTTAAAGCTTTTTTCTTATTTCAAATCTTTTGAAGAACCTCACCAAAACCAGCCTTCATTGTCGTCAATAGCTTGGGCCTCTTTGCGTTTACGTGGGCCTGTTCCGTACATTTCTGCTTCAATTTCTTCCTTGGTTGGCATGATAGAAGCTAGGATGATATAGATAATCACGCCAAGTCCAAAGTTTGCAACTGTAAAAATGGCAAACAAGAAACGAACAAGGGTAACATCAAAGTTCCACTTGTCTGACAGACCTGCCAAAACTCCTGAAATCATGCGATTGCGTCTCATTTTATAAAATTTACTGTTCATGATATTTCCTCTTTCTGCTAGGTTAGACATAGTATATCACGGTTAGACTAGGCTTTCATCAGTCCTCAGGCTGATTTATTAGTAGCAATTTACCTCTACAAAGTCCACAGCGATAGCGTTTGGTATCAATCCTACGCTTGCGCTGATAAGTTTGCTGGCAGGATTGGCAACGATAAAGCTTGATGGTCTTGGAGTTGCTATTGGGTAAGGAGGGTACAAAGCGTAATCCATCCACCGCTTTCAACAGTTCCTTAAAGTCTCGATCCTTGTGTTGATAGCCCTTTCCTTGGAAATAAAGGTGATAATGACAGAGTTCATGTCGGACAATTTTCCTAAAAACATCCAGACCCAATTCCTGATAAACCTTGGGATTAAAATCCAAATGCCCATCTTTTGGGAAAAATCGCCCACCTGTCGAACGTAGACGCCTATTCCACTGGACATGATGGATAAAAGGTCTGCCGAAGTCTTCTAGTGAAACCTGCTTAACGTAATCAGTCAGTTTCATTTGGAGCGAGGAGCGACAGATTGACTTTTTCACGTTCAGTATCAATTTTCTTGACCCAAACGGTCACCAAATCTCCAACTGACACCACTTGACTAGGATGTTTAATAAATTTGCGGCTCATATGGGAAATATGAATCAGGCCGTCCTCATGAATTCCAATGTCAACGAAGGCACCGAAATCAACGACGTTACGCACCACACCCTCTAGCTTCTGTCCAACCACTAAGTCTTTGATATCCAGGACATCTTGGCGAAGCACAGGTGCGTCAAAGGAATCACGGAAATCTCGACCTGGTTTGAGAAGATCGGCAATGATATCTTTAAGAGTTTCTGGACCAAGGTCTAGCTCTTGCGCCATATCTTTGACTGAAATCGACTTGAGTTTGCTTTGGGCTTCTTCGTTTAGGTCTTTAATATCTAAACGTTTGAAGAGTTCCTTAACAGCAGTGTAATTTTCTGGGTGAACTCCTGTATTATCAAGAATATTGCTACTTTCAGGGATACGAAGGAAACCAGCAGCCTGTTCAAAAGCCTTGCCCCCCAGACGAGGAACTTTCTTGATTTGGGCGCGTGAAGTGATTTTTCCTTCTTCTTCACGATACTTGACGATATTTTCAGAAATAGTTTTATTGAGTCCAGCGACATGGGAAAGAAGAGCTGGGCTGGCCGTATTGACATTGACACCGACTTGGTTAACCACGGTATCCACGACAAAGTCCAAACTTTCAGACAATTTTTTCTGGCTGACATCGTGCTGGTATTGACCGACACCGATTGACTTAGGATCGATTTTGACCAACTCTGCAAGAGGATCTTGCAAACGACGGGCGATAGAAATAGCAGAGCGTTTTTCAACGGTCAAGTCTGGAAACTCCTGACGAGCTAATTCACTAGCAGAATAGACAGAAGCACCACTTTCATTGACAATGACATAACTAACCTCAGGAAAATCTTTAAAAACTTCCGCCACAAAGGCTTCACTTTCACGACTGGCCGTTCCATTTCCGATAGCAATAATTTCCACACCATACTGACCAATCAAATCTGCCAAATTTTTCTTGGCTTCTTCAATTTGACGAGCTGATGCTGGTTTGACAGGATAAATAACCTGAGTTGTCAGCATTTTCCCCGTCGCATCCACGATAGCTAGCTTAGCACCTGTACGAAAGGCAGGGTCAAATCCAAGAACCACGCGCCCTTTCAGCGGAGCAACCAAGAGGAGATTGCGCAGGTTGTCAGAAAAGAGTTGGATAGCTCCTTCTTCCGCTTTCTCAGTTAATTCTGTACGAATACGGCGCTCGATAGCAGGCAAGACTTTTTTCTTAACAGATTGCTGAACAACTTCATCAATATAGGCATTTTTTACCTTGAAACGAGCAGCAAAGAAAGCTAGAATACGATCCGTCGCATGTTCAAAACCGACTTTCAAGACACCAAGTTTCTCCCCACGATTGAGAGCCAAGGTACGATAGCCTTGCATATTTCCAACCGTCTCTGAAAAATCATAATAAATCTGAAACACCTGCTTTTCATCAAGACTTTCATCTTTAACTTGAGAAGTTAATTTAGAGTGTCTTAGCACCTCCTGATAAGTCATGGCACGTAAATTGACATCTTCCGATAAGGCTTCGACCAAGATATCAACTGCACCAGCCAAAGCTTCTTTCCCTGCCGCAAATCCTTCACAGACAAACTTCTCTGCCTCTTTCTCTAAGTCAGCTACATTCTGCAAAATTAAGCGAGCAAGTGGGAATAACCCAGCTTCACGAGCAATGGTTGCCTTGGTTCGACGTTTTTCCTTGTAGGGAAGATAGAGTTCTTCAACGTCTGCTAGTTTTTCGGCAGCTAAGATAGCTTCTTCCAATTCCTTGGTCAACTTGCCTTGTTCTTGAATCTTAGCCAAGACAGCTTCCTTGCGGTCATTGAGATTAGTCAGGCTTTTATCCAGATCAATAATAGCCTTAATAGCCACCTCATCCAGACTACCAGTCATGTCCTTGCGATAACGCGCGATAAAGGGAATAGTCGCCCCTTCAGCTGTCAAACTTAGAACGGTATCGATTTGCTTTAACGTCACTCCCAAATCCTGGGAGATTTTTTCATATTTTTTATCCATGAAACTATTATACCACAAGCTAATCGTTTCAAATTAGCTCTTACAGTATTTAAAAACAAGATGTGGGGAATAGATTTATATTCTATAGTGCAATAACTTGTACTTAGAGAGTATTGCCACCTTTTTTAACCAATCCATGACATCAAAAGTATTTAATGGATCTGGCATAATAGCTAGTTCTGAAAGATGTTCCTGTCCTGGAATAACGCACTGACTTTTTAAATTTTTATCGAAATAAAAAAACCGCAAGCCTGAGCCTGCGGTGGGTGTAATCTATTTTGAAATTTTAAATAAAAAAGGAGCATTCAAGCCCCTCCTTTGAAATAACGGACACTTGGCTGGTCGGTGTACCCAGCATCTCAGATACCTTTTCAAGGTGCGGCAGGAACCTTTCTGCCCTCAAATGTCTTTCGTTAATGTTATTCTAGCACTATCTACTTTTTTTGTCAAGTTTTCTCAATCTACCGGACTTAATACGACTTTGTAACTTGAAATCTTGTAAGCGATACATGGTCGGAACATAAAAGAAATCGCCATTTTTATGTAACTTGATGGCAACAAGAACATTATCATCAAATCTTTTAACATATTCAAAACTAGCATCTTTCTCTCGTGGATTAACCCCAACGAAATCTGGATTACTTAGTATAAGTTCCAGATCTTCGATATGATGAATCACATCATTATGATGCCGTTTCAACATATGACTTCTTAAACCTTCTTTGTTGACCTTGATATCACTAGCTTTAAGAAAAATATTAAAAATTTCTTTTACTTCGTCGGTAACCTGACCGATTTTTTCATGTTCCATCATTTCCTCCGTTATTCCACAACTATTATATCACAATCATAGTGTATATTAGGATATATCAAGCTCCATTATTCGTTAGATGCTCAATTTTAACTTTTCCCTTTTCCTCAAAATAATAGTATAATAGAGGTAGAATTTAGAATCGAGGTACACCTATGGCTGTAAAATTTACAAAACGAGACGACTTGGACAAGATGTTTGAAGAGTTTGCGAAACTCCCTGATTTGAAGCAGGTCACTTTCCCTGATGACAAAGAGAAAAAAGCCAAAGCAGAAAAGAAAAACTAGATGACTGCTTTCCAACAACTCCCATCTAGTGTGCTTCAGACTGGAGCCATTTTTCTCTCCATTATCATTGAAGCCCTCCCTTTCGTACTGATAGGAAGTATTGTCTCAGGGCTGATTGAAGTCTATATCACACCTGACAAGGTTTATCATTTTCTCCCTCGAAATCGTTGGGGGAGAATATTTTTTGGCACCTTCGTTGGGATACTTTTCCCTTCTTGTGAATGTGGGATTGTCCCCATTATCAATCGATTTCTGGAAAAGAAGGTTCCCAGTTACACGGCGGTCCCCTTTCTCGTAACAGCGCCTGTTATCAATCCTATTGTTCTCTTTGCGACCTATTCTGCCTTTGGCAACTCCTTTCACGTTGCCTTATTACGAGCTCTGGGGTCCATTGTTGTGGCTGTGATACTAGGGATTTTTCTAGGATTTTTCTGGCAAGAACCGATTCAGAAAGAAAACCGCCTAATCTGTCATGAACATGATTTCTCTTACTTGAGTCCTACAAAAAAAGTGTTTCAGGTCTTTGTGCAAGCCATTGATGAATTTTTTGATACGGGACGTTACTTGGTATTTGGCTGTATCTTTGCCTCTGTTATACAGGTCTACGTTCCTACACGCATTCTGACCTCTATCAGTGCGACCCCTCTTTTTGCCATCTTGCTCTTGATGCTTTTGGCCTTTCTTCTGTCGCTCTGTAGCGAGGCGGATGCTTTTATCGGTGCTTCTCTTCTCTCAAGTTTCGGTTTGGCACCAGTTCTGGCCTTTCTTGTGATTGGCCCAATGCTGGATATCAAGAATATTCTCATGATGAAAAATTACTTGAAAGCACGATTTATCAGTCACTTCATTACGATTGTGACACTCGTTGTCTTAGTCTATTCTCTCTTGATTGGAGTCATTCTATGATTCGATTTTTAGTTTTAGCTGGCTATTTTGAACTGACCATTTATCTCCATCTGTCGGGCAAATTAAACCAGTACATCAATATGCACTATTCCTATTTGGCCTATATTTCTATGGTGCTTTCCTTTATCTTGGCAATCGTTCAATTGTATATCTGGATGAAGCAAGTCAAAACCCACAGTCATCTGAATAGCCGATTAGCGAAGGCAACAAGTATTGCTCTTCTGGCTATTCCAATTGTCGTCGGTTTAACTTTCCCAACTGTTAGTTTAGATTCTCAAACCGTTTCTGCTAAAGGTTATCATTTCCCCTTATCAGAAGGAACGGATCAAGCCATTCAGACCAGTGAAGGGACGACAAGTCAGTATTTGAAACCAGATACCAGTTCTTATTTCTCAAAAACAGCCTATGAAAAGGAAATGAGAACGGCGGCGGATAAATACTTGTCCCAAGATAGCATTCACATCACGAATGAAAACTATATGGAAGTCATGGAGGCTATCTACGACTATCCAGATGAATTTGAGGGCAAGACAGTCCAGTTCACAGGCTTTGTCTACAATGACCCCAGTCATGCCAATAGCCAATTTCTATTCCGCTTCGGCATTATTCACTGTATCGCAGATTCTGGTGTATATGGATTGCTGACAAAGGGAAATACCCGTCAGTATGAAAATAATACCTGGATTACAGCCAAAGGAAAACTGGTCAATCACTACCATAAAGAACTCAAACAAAATCTCCCAACCTTGGAAATTGACAGCTTTACCAAAGTCGATAAACCAGAAAATCCATACGTATATCGAGTGTTTTAAAAAGCAAACCAAGTTCATAAAAAACTCTAAGCAGACAGAGCCTGATAACTCATGACAGAAAAAGAAGTTTATCTTATAATTAATGAAGATGGACAATACAAATCCGTGGTGTTTAATAGGGGTTTTCCTAACCTCTACAAAAAACTGGATGAACAAGAGTCATGAAATAACTCGAATATGCCTTGAGCATGAAAATATCTTACTAGTAACCTCTTGTTCTATTGTTCAAATAGTTAACAGGAGGTTTTTATAATGGAAGTTATGATTGAAACTCGTTGTGGAATTGATGTCCACCAAAAGTCTATCGTTTGTTGTATTCTAGATGGTCTACTAGATACTAATAAGCCAAAGAAAATTCAGAAGAAATTTGGGACAACTACTGTAGCTCTTCACAATGCCTTAGATTGGATGGTATAGTTGCTTAGTTTAAAATAACCAGCTTATAATAAAGCTATGGCATTTAGATTACATCAAAGAAGGACACAGCCATGTCGAGGCAGCTAAAGTTTTGATGTTGGCGTCAAAATTCTCTTCACGTGGGAAAAGAAAGACGTGAACAAGGACACTTAGAGAGGAAAAAGCGAGTCGTCAAAAAGCGGAAGATCTCTTTAGAAGAATTAAAAGCCTTTGTAGAGGCTCATCCAGACGCTTTTTTACGGGAAATTGCGGCACATTTTGATTGTGTTGT
Organism: Streptococcus mitis; assembly: GCF_946188695.1. Taxonomy (GTDB): domain Bacteria; phylum Bacillota; class Bacilli; order Lactobacillales; family Streptococcaceae; genus Streptococcus; species Streptococcus mitis_DF. The sequence goes on from NZ_CAMHWI010000023.1 coordinate 12,586, forward strand.
TCCTTCAGTATGGGCAGCTTTAAAGTAGATTAAGGTCACTTTAAAAAAGGACGACTAGCTTTAAGAAACAAGATCCAGAGAAAGTCGCTGAATTTCTTGATATTTTGAATAGCTTAAAAGATTTACCAGTCGTATATATTGACGAAACAGGAATCGACCGCTACCTTTATCGTCCTTATGCACGGGCTCCTAGAGGGGAGAAAGTCTATGAAAAGATTAGCGGACGGCGTTTTGAGCGGACTTCAATTGTTACAGGACAAGTAGACGGAGAGTTTATAGCTCCCATGATTTACAAGGAAAGTATGATGAGCGACTTCTTTGTGGAGTGGTTCAAAACGCAACTTCTGCCTGCTTTGAAGACACTTCATGTCATTGTCATAGACAATGCTAGTTTTCATCCCAAGAACATCTTGGATGAACTCTGCATCCAAGATAAACACTTTTTCTTACCCCTACCGCCTTATTCACCAGATTTGAATCCTATTGAGCAAGCTTGGCCTATCTTGAAAAAGAAAGTGACGGATTTATTAAGGGAAGTCCCAAATATTTTCAAATATTTAGAGCGCTTTTTGAAAACTAAATGACTATAATACGAGGGATTTGATGGTTTTTCTTGACGATAGAAGACTCAGCGACCATCATTTTAGAGCATATATTTATAATGGATTGAATCTAGAATAGTACACAACTAATTCTAAAACCTGTATAGAAATTAATTTGAATTCACTAATCTTTTTGTTCGTATCCTATTTCAATTCACTATATAACTCAATTTCATAATAAAACACCTCAAAAGTTAGATTTTCTAGCTCTAACTTTTGAGGTGCAGCTCATTTATGTATGATAGTCTTTTGGTATTATTTCATCTATCTTTGTTAAAAGAAAGAATACATATTATGAATTTGGGTCATCAAGACTACGGCCATGTAATCCTTTTTCACGTTGGACTTGACGTAGTTTCTCTGGTGTAACATCGTTCCCTTCTTCGTCCACAATTTTGATTCCTTCGATGTGGTGACGAACAGTGCGACGATAACCTTCAATGTACTCCTCACGTAGTTTGGCTTGTTCTACTTTTTCTTCTGGGGTCAAGCCTTCTGTTTTTTTCTTTTTGGCAAGCTCGTTAATACGATCAATTTTTTTAGGATCCATGTTTCTCTCCTTTATGATAAGATTTAATCCGTTTAACAGATTTTATTTGGTATTGATTTGGTTAAAACGTACAAGTTTAGCTGCTTTCTTGGTTAATTGCGACAAGATTGCCAAACGATTTTGACGGACTGCTTCATTTTCAGCCATAACCATGGTATTCTCAAAGAATGCATCAATAACTGGACTAAGCGCAAAGAGCTGTTTCAATTGCTGACTGGCAGTCCCTGACAAAACGAGTGATTCGACGGCTTCTGCCAAGGCTTTCTCTTCTTCATTCTCAAAGAGAGCTGAATCAACTGTAGCAACTCCTTCTGCCTTCTCAGCCAAATTAAAGGCACGAGAAAGTGATTCGACAGACGATTTAAAATCTTCTTTCTTGCTTGCTTCTACGAGAGCATTTGCTGCTTCCAACATATCCGCCACAACAAAGTTTGATCCTGCAAGAACGGCTTCCTTGATATCTTTTGGAGTAGAACCCATCATCTTATCAACACGAGCCTTGATAAAATCCATAACCTCTGCCTTATTTTCATAAGTCAAGCTGTCAAATTTCAATGCATAAAGGCTATCTATCAGCTCGTCCATAGCAATGTGCCAACCAAAGGCATCCAAGATACGAACCACACCTTGAGTCGCGCGACGAAGAGCATAAGGGTCATTAGAACCTGATGGAATCAAGCCTACTGAGAAGAAACTCAAAATCGTATCCAATTTGTCTGCAATAGCTAGAATGGCTCCAACCTTGCTCTCTGGAAGTTCTCCTTCAGCTGATGTAGGCATGTAGTGTTCACGAATAGCAGCTGCCACTGCTGGAGTTTCACCAGCAAGAAGGGCATATTTTTCACCCATAATTCCTTGTAGCTCGTCAAATTCACCAACCATCCCAGTCAACAAGTCAAACTTGTAAATGGCTGCTGCACGGGCTAGGTCAATCGTTTCATCCGCTGACAAGCCTGCTTTTTCTGCCAAGAGAATAGCAATCTGCCCCGTACGAATCATGTGTTCACGAAGGGAACCAATCTTCTCATGGAAGGTGACATTGTTTAATTTTTCAACAAGGTCAGAAATCACCAATTTTTGGTCTTCACGCCAGAAGAATTCACCGTCTTCCAAGCGGGCTACCAAGACTTTTTCATTTCCTTTGATGACATTTTCCAAATGCTCTGCATTTCCGTTACGAACAGAAATGAAGTTTGGCAAGAGCTTGCCGTCTTGATCACGAACAACAAAGTAACGTTGGTGTTCTTTCATTGAAGTCACCAAAACTTCTTCTGGAACTTCAAGGTATTTGGCATCAAAACTTCCCATAAAGGCAGTTGGGTATTCAACCAAGTTCAAGACTTCATTAAGCAAATCAGCATCAATTTCGATATGTACACCATGTTTTGCCTCAATTTCCTTGATTTGGTCAACAATCATTTGCTCACGTTCACGTGGATCTGCGATTACAAACTGCTTACGAAGGTCTTCTTCGTAGCTCAATGCTGACTGAATTTTGGTTTCTTTCCCCAAGAAACGATGACCACGACTCACACGACCTCCCTTAATATCAAGGAAATCCAAGTCAAACTCTTCTTCATCTAGAAGAACAGTCAAAGTGTGAACAGGGCGGATGTATTCAAAGGTGTTGTTAGCCCAGTGCATGCTGACAGGGAAAGTCAATGACTTCAAGACATCTACAACACCAGGAACAATTGCTTCAACTGCTTGACCAACTTCTTCCTTAGTGACATAGACATATTCTTCACCCTTGATTTCACGGAATTCGATATCTTCAACAGTCAAGCCTTTTCCACGAACAAATCCTTGAGCTGCTTTGGTGAAGTTTCCATCGCTATCCAAGGCAATTTTCTTTGCTGGTCCCTTGAAATCTTCTGTCAAATCAGATTGTTTGTCTGCAAGACCAGTCACACGAACAGCCAAACGACGTGGTGTTGAGAAGGTTTGAATAGCTTCAAAAGACAAGCGATTTTCCTTAAGGAAGGCTGCCATTTTTTCGCCTAGTTGTTTTTCACTTGGTGTGACAACATAGGCTGGTAATTCTTCAAGACCGAGTTCTACTAATAAGTTTTTTGTCATGTTTTTTCTCCGAAAAATATCTTTTTATTTTCCAGTTTGCCTTATGTGATTGGCATGCAAGCAACCAACTTCGTTGTTTCATTGCTAAAATTGGAGCCAAAAGTCTCCAATTTTGCCTAGTATCCTTAGTTTCACTAAGGATACCTTCATCACTGCGGCAACTGGCTCAGGGCTCACTCTGTTCGCCCATTTTCGTAATTTGTCACTCTCTTTATTCTGCGTCTTCTGCTAAGAGTTTAGCTCGTGTTGCTTCATCCAAAAGTGGGTAGCCTAGGCGTTTTCGTTCTGCGACAAAGGTTTTGGCTACGACACGGGCCAAGTTACGGATACGAGCGATATAGCCAGCGCGCTCTGTTACAGATACGGCACCACGCGCGTCAAGCAGGTTAAAGGTGTGTGAACATTTGAGAACATAGTCATAGGCAGGGTGTACTAAACCTTCTTCCAAGGCACGACCAGCTTCTTTTTCAAACTTATCAAAGTTTTCAAGCAACATTTCTTGATCCGAAATTTCAAATGAATATTTTGAATGCTCGTACTCAGGCTGGATAAAGATTTCTCCGTATTTTACACCATCTGCCCACTCGATATCATAGACAGAATCAACTTCTTGAATGTAAGAAGCCAAACGCTCCAAACCATAGGTAACTTCCGCAGTCACAGGGCCAGTTGGCAATCCACCAACTTGTTGGAAATAAGTGAACTGAGTGATTTCCATCCCATCAAGCCAAACTTCCCAACCAAGACCAGCTGAACCAGTAGATGGGTTTTCCCAGTTGTCCTCAACAAAACGAATATCGTGTTCCAAAGGATTGATTCCCAATTTTTCCAAAGACTCAAGGTAAAGTTCTTGGATGTTTGATGGAGAAGGCTTCATAACCACTTGGAATTGGTGATGTTGGTACAGACGGTTAGGGTTTTCCCCGTAACGACCGTCAGCAGGACGACGTGATGGCTCTACATAAGCCGCGTTCCATGGCTCAGGTCCAATAGCACGAAGGAAAGTGTAAGGACTCATTGTCCCCGCACCTTTTTCGTTGTCATAAGCCTGCATAAGCATACAACCTTGATCATTCCAAAATTGTTGCAAAGTCAAAATAATTTCTTGAAATGTTAATTTCTTAGACATTTTTTACTCCTTTTTCTATAAATTACTTGCGACACGAGTCTGCCTCATCGATCATACAAGGCAAGACGAATTAGTACTGCGTCTAGCTCAGGCACTCTAGTGCTGAGCGTGAGGCAATCCGACTGTAAGGAGGTCTCTGCCACTGACGCAGTGAAAAGTCAATTTTTTAGACATTATTTACTCCTTTAATTTATATTATCTTTTTAGATGGATTTATCAAGCAACCAAGAAAAGGCTGGATCTTGAAAAATATGACGTTTGGGAACAGTTTGTAAATTCTGATCACATTCATCTATTGTACCTAATTTCAAAGCACAGACTTCTGGTATATTTTCTTGAACAGTGAAAATTTGACTATGACAGTTCTGGCAGTAATAACGCTGTTTTCCTGGAGAAGAACTATAGGAAACAAGCTTTTCTTTTCCATCCAATACTAGCTTTTCACTGCTAACTTTAGCATTAACTGTATAGGCAGACGCAGTTGCTTTCCGACAAAATGAGCAATGACAAAAAACTAATTCCGATAATTCCTCATCTAGAGTGTAGGTCACTGCTTTACATAAACAAGATCCTTTAAGCATTATGCTCCTTTCTACTTAGGCATTAGACGAATTCAAAAAGAACCGAATTTCAACACCCAAGCCTTGCGACTAGGGGCGTCAGAAACGCGGTTCCACCCTAATTTATTACTTCATTGTTTTTGAAAATACTACAGAAAGTGCCAGTTCTTTATTTTGCCCTACTTGGCTCCCACTATCCCAAGCTCGCTTGAAGAACGCCATAAGACTTTCTTTCCTGCTAACTATTATAGCAAAAATTAGAACAATGTACAATTCTTTTTATGATTTTCTAGAAATCCATATCATCAACTCGTGGAGCACCAGACTGAACAGCAATCGCTTTTAAGGTTTCACGCTCCTCGTGACTCAGCTCAATTCCGAAACAATCAAGATTATCCTGAATACGAGATGCAGTGACAGATTTTGGAAGTGGTAAAAATCCTTCTACCAAGCTCCATGCCAAGGCTATCTGAGCAACAGACTTTCCGTGATTTTCAGCTATTTCTTGCACTTGCTTGCTATCAAACAGTTCTCCCTGGCCAAAAGGTCCCCAAGCTTCCAATAAAATTCCTTTTTCTCGACAGTAATCTACGACTTCCTCTTGATACACACCTGGAGCCAAACGAACTTGATTGACTGCTGGAACGATAGTTGCTGTTTCAAGCAAGGCATCCAAATGATGGGGAAGGAAATTACTAACTCCAATAGCACGGATTTTGCCTTCTTGATAGAGGTCTTCCATAGCTCTCCAAACTTCCGCATTTCGGATTTTCCAGTTGTTATTTTCTCTGAGCGGTTTTGGATTTGGCCAATGAATCAAATACAAATCCAAATATTCCAAGCCCAGCTTCTCTAAAGACTCTTCAAAAGCCTGACGAGCTTGCTCATAGGTGTGGTTTGTATTCCACAATTTACTGGTTACAAAAATTTCCTCACGCGGTACTCCACTATCTTGAATAGCACGACCAACGCTTTCTTCATTTTTATAAATAGCTGCTGTATCGATATGGCGATAGCCTGCCTTTAAAGCCTCTAGTACAGCTTGATAGGCAATCTCTCCATTTTCAGCTTTCCAGGTTCCAAATCCTAGAACTGGAATTGTAACGTCATTATTTAAAATATAAGATTTCATTATTTTTCCTTTCTATGAGAAGAAAATCCAAAGAAACAAATTCTCAAAGAAAACTTATCTCTTTAGATTTTGTGTATTATTGGTCACGGTCGTAATAGAGCTGGTGAGGTTTAAGACGAGTATCTAACAAATCTGGAATTGTTACAAAGTCATAACCTTGCCCTTTCAAGTAGTCAATAACCTTTGGTAAAGCATTCACTGTTTCAGCATGGATATCATGCATGAGAATAATAGAACCATTCTTGACTTCACGCTGAATTTCTGTCAAAATAGATGCTTCATTTTTACTCTTCCAGTCCAGACTATCTACATCCCACATAATAAAGCTCAAATCTAAGCTTTTGCGAATGTCGTCTGTAATAGCTCCATAAGGGGGACGCATAAGTTTAGAGCTAGAACCCAACACCTTAGTTAGCGCATCCTCCGTATCAGTAATTTGTTTTTTAGCTTCATCAAGGGAAAGTTTTGAAAGCACTGGATGACTCCAACTATGGTTTCCAATAACATGACCATCTGCTTTCATGCGTTTCAAAATCTCTTCATTTCCAGAAACATTCTTCCCCAAAACAAAGAAAGTTGCCTTGATACCATACTTAGAAAGAGTATCTAATGCTTGATTTGTCGTTGCAGGATTTGGTCCATCATCAAAAGTCAAGGCTACTACTTTACGATTTTTCTTTTCATAATAAGCCTTATATAGTTCTGCGTCCTTATCTAATAAATAAGAGGACTGAATAACTTCAAAGAAACTAGATACCGGCAAGGCAATCTCATCCAGATTTTCAACAGGCTGACTCGGATAAAGAATAATTTGGCTATCCTTGTAATCAAAATTCCATGCAGACAAGTCTTGGTCAGAGAAACCTTTAACGACCTGATCAATCTTTTCTTGCTCCAATTTCTTGTCCTGTAAGAAAGAAGTCAGTTCTTTTATCAGTTTCTCTTTGGCCTTACTAGCATCTGAAAATAATTGATCAAGGGTAAAAGGTTTACCATCTTCTGTCAAATGTACTTTTGCCAGACTAGTTTTTTCAGTCTCTTCAACTTTTGAAGAAGTTAAATCATAGACTTGTTTCATCACACTTCGGTTGACAATCCCTTTTAAAGTCGAATCCTGTTTCTCCGTATAATAAAAAACCAGATTTTCTTTGTCTTCCAGATTTTCCTTAATATCCTGTGTCATGATTTCTTTTACAGATGAAATCACTTGCTCCCCTTGGAGAGGATAATAGGCAATTACTTCTGCTTGTCCCTTACGAAAATGATCTTTCTGATTTCCCTCACTCAATTGATTATCTTTATCATTTTTTAAAGACTCAATTTTTTGTTCGAAACTTTGCTTTGTATATACTTTGTATCCAATCATTGAACCAAGGACACAGATACTTACCGAAAAGATAGCTACCAGGGCTATTAAACCGATTCTCTTTTTATCGTGCTCAACACGTTTTGCTCTACTTTTATCCATAGAGATATCATATCAAATTCAGGCTATAATTTCAATGATTTTGGAGGAAATAGTATATTAAAAAAGAGGGTTATTAAAAAATAACCGATCTCATTGCTGAGAATCGGTTTTCTAATATATTTAATTAAGAAGTTTATTTTTACATAACATAAATTATGTAAAAACTCCTACAACAATAAATCTTTTACTTTCCCAATTTCACTTTTTGGAATCACTAGATGAATCATATCTCCGAGATACATTCTGGTTGAACCGTTAACGGTTTGGCTTTTACCATTATGGACTTGGGTGGTGATGAGTACGTTATGTGGTAAGTTGAGTTCGTGTACTTGTTTTCCTGCTATTTTATCTGAAACAGGGATTTCAATGAGAGTGACTTCTCCTTCGTCTGAAGCTTCTTCAGGCAGCATTTTTTCTAGCATGGCCTCATAAACTGGGGCACCCTTGAGCAGATCCATGATGATGTAGGCAACTAGGGTTACTAATCCAAGTGGCATGAGATTGCGAATATCTCCTACCATTTCGGTTACCAGAATCATAGCGGTTAAGGGTGCCTTAGATATTGCTCCAAAATAGCCACTCATTCCCAGAATGACAAATATAGGAAACTGCTCTTGACTGACAAGTCCAAGATTGACACAAATAACACCAACTAGAGCACCAAGTAAGGAACCTAGCGCCAAAATGGGTAGGAAAATTCCTCCTGGAAGGCCACTTCCATAACTAATCATGCTCCAAACAAAGCGAATCAAAAAGTAAGCTAATAGAACTTGGAAACTATAATCTTGCTTAGTCAGGGAAAGAACCAGCTGATTTCCACCACCAAGGATTTGGGGTAAGAAGATTCCGACTGGTATGATGAGAATGAAGGCCAGAATTGGATAATAAGCTCTATCCAAATTGATTTTTTGACCAAGCCAATCATAAACTCGACCAACATTGAGCACAGCCTTCTCATAGAGAAAACCAGATAGTCCAAGAAAAACTCCCATAAGGAGGTAAATCCAATACTGGTCTAGGGTCATGAGTGGGATGTTGTCTGGCATATCCAGTACGGGTGTTAGGCCAAATATGAGCAGAGAAACAAAGTTTGCTACGAGACTAGCTGCGAGAGTGGAGACCCAGAAAAAGCGTGAAAAATGGTGATAAACTTCTTCTACCACAAAGAGAAGTCCTGCAATAGGTGCATTAAAGGCCGCAGCTAGACCAGCGGCAGCTCCACTAGCAATCAAGGAGCGTTCCTCTACTGGACTGGATTTGAGCCATTTGGCAATTCCTTTACCACCGACTGCTCCAAGTTGAATACTTGGTCCTTCACGCCCTAGCATAAGGCCACTAGCAATAGCCAAAATTCCTAGAATATATTTTTTCCAAAGTACGCCCCACCAGTTGAGAGTCATCAATCCCTTTAATTCGGCTTCAACTTGAGGAATTCCTGAACCTTTGATGTCTTTTTCTGACCGAGTTAATTTCGCACTGAGCCAACAAACTATTAAATAAAATAGACCAATGATAAAAAGATTGCGCACTAGGTGCGCTTGATCTTGATAAAGTCCTTGTATCAGGTGGAAGCCTTTTTCGATTAAAAACCGAAAAGATCCGACGATGAGTCCGACGACGAGACCCACGATGATGCCTCGCCCAACTTGGGATAATATGGTGCTTGAGGCAAAGGCAAATTCTTTCTTGGAGCTGAGTGTTTCTGACTGTTCCTCCATAATCATTCCTTCTAACTTAACTTTCTTTTTCTCCTGAAACCAGCGATTTAACGGGTTCAAAGCTGGTTCGGTGAATTGGGGTAACTCCTAGTTTTGTGAGGCCTTCCAGGTGTTTAGCTGTTCCATATCCTGCATTAGCAGTAAAATCATAGCCAGGGAACTGCTGATCGTAGTCCTTCATCAATTCATCACGTGTCACCTTGGCTACTATAGATGCTGCCGCGATAGAGAGGGAGTTGGCATCTCCTTTGATGATAGATGTTTGTGAAATTGGTAAATCCAGTTTCATGGCATCTATCAAGAGATGTTCAGGTTGAGGACTGAGCTGGGAGATTGCTTCCTTCATGGCCAGTTTGGTTGCTTCATAGATATTGACTTGGTCGATGATTTGATTATCCATGATACCAATGCCGATTGACAAAGCTTGGTCCTGAACGGCTTGGAAAATCTCCAGATGTTTCTTTTTTGGAATTTTCTTACTGTCGTTGAGGGCTTGAATCTTACAATTTTGAGGTAAAATAACAGCTGCAGCGACTACAGGCCCAGCCAGAGGACCACGACCAACCTCGTCAACACCTGCTATCAAGGTCAATCCTTGCTTGTAAAGTTCTTTTTCGTAGGAAAGCATGGATTCCAAACGAAGATCCTCATCCAATTCTGCCTGAATGGCTTTTTTACGCTTGCTGATTTCCTTTTGAACTCCAGAGCGATTATCCTTTTCAAGCTCTAAAAAAATAGGGCTTTCTAACTCCTTAACCGTTGCAAGTAGTTCTTTGATTTCTTTAATCGTCGCCATTGAGGTCTTCCAATGTATCTAAGGTATAGTTACCGAGTTTGCCGTCGCGGACTTCCTTCACGAAGAGACTGTAGAAACGGTCATAGTCATCACGGAAACCGAGGGCACGGGTCATGTCCATAATAATAACAGGCGCTTCTTCTTCAATTTTCATTTGTTTGAAGCGTTCAGCCAACTTTTCTGGATAATGTTCTTTGAAATAATTGAGGCCAAAAATAGTTACCTCATCCATAGGAAGCAACTGGTCTTTGATAGCTCCTGTCAAGGCCAGTTTCAATGCAACAGTTTCATCCTCAAACTTAGGCCAAAGAATCCCTGGTGTATCCAAGATTTCCAGGTCTTTATTGGTTTTGAGCCATTGTTGACCCTTTGTCACACCTGGTTTATTGCCGACAACGGCAATTTTCTTACCAGCCAAACGGTTCATAAGAGTTGATTTACCAGCGTTTGGAATCCCAATAATCATGGTACGCAAGGTTTCAATCTTGATGCCACGTTCTTTCTGGCGAGCAATCTTATCAGCCATGAGTTTTTTTGCCGCATCTGTTACAACTTTTACAGTTACTTGTTCTTTGGAGTTGATAGCCAGCGTCTGGATTCCCTGTGATTCAAAATACTGACGCCATTCCTTGGTCATTGCTGGATCGGCCAAGTCCGCCTTGTTTAAAATCAAGAGTTTTGGTTTGTCACCAACAATTTTGGTCAACATAGGATTTTGACTAGATAGAGGTAAGCGTGCATCCACCAAAATCGTCACAAAATCAACAAATTTTAAATTTTCCTGAACCTGTCGACGCGCTTTAGACATGTGGCCAGGAAACCATTGAATAGTAGCCATTGAGTTTTTTTCCTTTCGTAGCAAGGGTTTAGAGCCCCTATTTTATTTTACTATTGTCTAAACACCAAGCGAACACCAAAACTACCATGCAATGGAAAAACCTCTGATTTGATTCTCACTTGATTTCACAATCTTTATATCAAACTGTGGGTGGTATTTGACAATATCTTTTTTGATTTTTAATAGTAAATTTGAAACAATATTTTTAGGTGAGTAACGTGGACTAAGATGTAACAAGTCTTTGAACTCATCAACACTTAATTCTACTTTATTGCTATTATCACTAGTTTCAATGAATTTTTCAATCATTCTGGAATATTTACAGGTATAACTTTTCAATTCTTCAAAATGGAAATTGTGATTTTCTACAAATTGATTTAAGGCTTTTACAGTATTTTCTTGTGAACGATTTATATTATGTGTATAGCCCATTGTTGTCTCAAAGTTAGCGTGTCCTACTCTAGTCATAATATCTTTCACTGCTATGTGCATCTCATTACTTTGAAGGTAACTAATATGCATATGCCTAAACGAATGGGGAGTAACATGTTTTACCCACTTAAAACCATAGTCACTTAAACAATTTGTCAATAATTTTCCTTCTATTCGTTTCAAAATTTGACGAAAAGTGCTTGATGTTATTGGAGAGCCGTATTCTGTTCTAAATACACTTTCAGAATGTGTAAAAGCAGGACAGGGATGTTTCTCCATATAAGCATCAAACTCTTTATTTCTCTGTATTGTCCTTTTAATAGCTTCGCTTGCAGCTTCAGGCAAAGCTACTTCTCTAATTGAATTGAGTGTTTTAGTTGTATCAAAGTGAAATTGTTCAACTTTTAAACAATGATATTGAAGTGCCTTATCAATATGCAAGATTCCTTTTTCAAAATCAATATCTGATGGTAAAAAAGCAGCTTCACTAATTCGAATACCTGTAAGCAACAATACTATAGCAAGATCATAATAGTTTGCATTTCTGCATTGGCTTAATACATCAAAAAATGCGTGTAATTCATGGATTTCTAGAAATTTAGAATCATGTCTTTCTTTTGCTTTACGCCTTTTCTCTAGTGAAATATCTAGTTTTACCGCAGTCATAGGAGAGAACTTAATGACATTATATAACACACCATGATTAAAAATCTTATTACAAGTACTTTTTATATGAGTCATTGTTGAAGGTGATGCATCATATATTTCTAAATATTTATTGAGACTTTTTTTCATCAGAAGTGGAGTAATCCTGTCTAATAAAAAATCATCTCCTATAATTTTCCCAAGACGCTTCATCACCAGTAGTTCTCTCTGAATTGTTTGTGGTTTAACAGAGACACACCAAGTCTGAAACCAATTTTCTTTTAACTCTCCAAATGTTGTAATCAGTTCAGGGCTAAACTGACTTTCAAATGAAGTAGTTAGTCTATCTATCTTATCAAGAACCTCTCTTTCAGCTTGTTTCCTCGCCCTACTAGTATTCCTAGTGTAACTTACAGTTACTGATTTCCACTTTCCTGTTAGTGGATCTTTGTACTTTTCAACCACTTGATATAAGGGTTGCCCTTTTGAATTTGTTTTAGTTACATAATACATAATTTAATTCCTCTTAACTCTTAAAAAGAAATAAATCATTGTTGTATAGAATAAATAACTACCCTATATTATACCATGACTTCCTTATTTTGTCCGCTTTTGCTTCCATCTTAAGAAACTTTCAAATCCTTCTAGATTAATGAAAACAAGTTTATGGGTTGGGTTAATTACATACATGGAAAATGTTCTGTTTTCTCGCATTTCTTTAATCCATCTGTTCAATGTATATTGATTTAAACCATCCCATCTTTTTAGAATTCCTTTTTTATCGGCCCATTCTGCAATGGAATTTTCGACAGATATATATTTTATATTCATGTCATCATCCTTCCTAAAAAATATTTTCTCCTCCATGGCATGACTGATGAAGTCATCATAAGAATTTCACTTGCTGCTCTTTCACGGTGGCAGCCTGAACGGTCAGAAGTATCATTGTATATCATTTGTATCATGGCATATAAAGTATCGCTCTATTTTATTGATGGTTTTAATATCGCTCTTATCATGGCGAGCCATTCAAAACTGCTCCACAAATGAGGAAAGTACCATTTTGGACTATTCAATTGTCAATGTGCTTTCTTAACCTAATACTTTTTGGAGTAATGGTCTTCTTTATTATCCACTCGACCTACAAGGTAATCTAAACTTACATTATAAAAATCTGCAAGTTTGATAAGGTCATCTATAGAGATTAACCTGGTACCAGCTTCCATTTTAGAATAAGCTGATCTTGTGCAATTCAAAACGATTTTCGCAATATATTCTTGTGTCAAATCATCATCCTCGCGTAAATCTCTAATCCTTTTCAACATCCAATGTCTCCTAAAACAAGTATAATATAGTTATTTTCTTATTTTTAAATATGTGACAAATTGGCACATGAAACTATTCTATATATACTTTTTAGGAACCATATACTTATTAGGAAACTGTTTACTCTAAATGTATCTCATTTTCTTCAATAGATTTCATATTTTGTTTTTTCTTATATTTCTTTATTGTTTTATTAAACATTTCAAATAAATTTATTGCTTCTCTATGTTGTTCCTTCAGTGTTTCAATCTTTCCTTTATATCTGTATAAATCCTTCTCTATTGTATCTACTGAACTTTTACCTTGAATACTATTTGCTAAATTGTTAGAACTATTTGTCGTATTATTCAACAATACTTCCTCTAAACTAGTTAAATCATCAATTCTATTTTGGACTTGTTCAATCATATTCTCTAGATATGATATTTGGGCAATGAAATCATTTGTTATATCTTCAAAATCATTCGGACTATTTTCCGCAGATATAAGAAAATCTAATTGTTCTATTTTTTCTTTAATTTTGCTAAGAGGAATTCTTCTATACATATACTGTGGTTCATACTGAAGATTAAATTGTCTAATCAAAGTTTTACCTTTAATAAAGCGATTTTTTTCTGCTAAATCTTTATGGTATACATAGTAAGAACTAGTTTCTCTGATAAATACTTTAACTTTTTCCTCTTCCATATTGATCTGAATATTTGGTACAAAAATAAGTCCTTCTTGTCGGATGCCAAACTGTACCTTAATGTACATTCCATCGTCCACTACTTCTTCTATTTGATTAAGATTCAACTCTACCTCAAACTCATGAACTGCATCCCTATTTCTCTTGAAATCTTGATAGGATTTCCATACCACCTCTTCTGTCGGCAACTCTTTTTCTTTAATTAGCTTTTCTTCATTGTAAACTTCAACTAAATTTTTAGTATCTAAGACAACAGTTTCATTTTTGTTATTAAAATAGTCTTGAAAATAACTAACACTATACCGATTCGTTTTTACCAATTCCTGCTCTGAAAGCTTAATCCCATCAAATTCAAATAGAACATGTTTTTCTTTCGGAATTATTTTTAATCCAAAAAATTCTGCTCGTTGAATCAATTCATTCATATTCTTCATTTTCGGAAGCAAAAATTCTAAGATGTTTATGATTTCCCTTTGAACAAACTTTTTCTTAAAATAAGTTTCATCATAAGGTTGTTTTCTACTCAATTTACTATCACGTACGACTTGTTTCATATTTGAATCAGTCATAAAAAAAGTAACATGCTTGTGTCTAAAATCAATTTTTAAATGTAAAGCTTTTGCTTTTTTCTTGAAATCTTCAAAATTTTTCGAGTTCTCGATTAGAAAATATACTCGTTGTTTTATTTCATATTTGTAATTTGTTTTGCGATAAACTTCATACTGACGATGCGAATAACGATTTTCTATAATTTTTGCCCCTGCAATTTTTGAAAGACGATCAGAAACCATTCGTAGATTATGTTCTGACTTATAATTCCATAGAAACTTTTTATCAGAATTCTGATCAATTGAATTTAGAATGATGTGATTGTGGATATGATCTTTATCGACATGAGTTGCTACAATGAAACGAAATCTACCTCCTGTCAACTCTTTAACTGTCTCATAACCAATCCGATTGATTTGTTCGGGAGTAAGATGGTCATCTGGAGAAAAGGACTGAATGATGTGATGAGAATGAATTTTTCGTTGATTTACTTCTTGCCTATCATGACGAAATTCATAAAGAGTATCATTACTTAAAAAATTATCATTGTACATCCTCACTAGTTCTTTATAACTAGGAAAATCTAAATAATTTCTCATACCAAAATCTGAAACTAGTGTTAGATTTTTTGTTTTACTTGGATTCAAAATATATTTGATTAGTTTGCTACGATAATTTTTTCCATGAATCGCAAAGTGTTTAGTGATGACCATAAAATTTCCTCAATTTTTCAGATTGAATAAGAAAATCTTTCTCCACTTCTACTATTAACTCTTCTATACCTTTTCTCAACTCATTTAATTCAACTTCCGTTATTAAATTCGAATAATTTATGCTTCTGGCTATTTGATTAATATTATTTCCGATTCGTTTTAATTCAAAAATCAAATCTTGATAACTATTTGTATCAATGGTGATAAAATTCATACCAGGATCTAGTAGAGTTCGTCTAGCATATTCTGAGAATGATAAGCAGTTGCTTTTTGAGATATTTTCATTCAATTTGACTAATTCTAGGTCAGATAAAAAGACTTTTTTTAAATTTGTTCTATATCGGTGCTCCACTCTACTACCTCATGTATTTGTTACGAAAATTTTCACTAAGAAGACTTGTTTTTTCTACTTCTTTAATCAATTCCTGAATACAAGTTAACAAAATAGAAACATGTTCTTGAGTAACCTGATGATTTATTTTAGCAATTATTAATATTTCATAAACATCACGGCTAATTTGTTCCAACTTTTGTTTTTTCCAAAGGTTGAACCATTTTTCCATCTGTTGTTGTCCATCAGACAATAGTAAGCTTTTACGGAGAAAATCAGAAAAATTATCCTCTCCTTTCTCTCTCATTAAATCTAGTATTTGTTTTTCTTCCGTTTCTGTTAAGCGAAATTGTTTCCGAATACTACGTATATCTCTTTTCATATGACTTTTCCTCCTTCATTGATACCTGTACTGACAATGTAAGCTTACAGACACTGTCAGTACATTTTTCAAAATATCTTCAACGTTTTTGTAAGGCTTTGCGAGCTCAGATATTGTGTCCACAATATTCCAAAAATCATATCGCCTGCCATTTCAAACCTCACTGTTCAAAAAACAAACGATATGAAAATGTGGTGGCACGCCCCCAAACCCCCAAGATAAATCTAAATTAAAAAAAGTATAACAAATACTTTTTGATAAAATTATCACAGAAAAAAGAGCCCTATCGGACTCTTACAAACTAAAACAATGTCTCTGATATTCATACTGTCTAATGCCACTACTGTCTTTGTTCATCTTGATAGAAAAAACAAAATAATGGTCACGACCGTCTAAAGATTTGCTTTTGTTAAGTTTAAAATAATGTTTTTGAGACATAGCCATTGTGCGTAAAATGTCATCAGTGATAAATGTTAATGGAATGTCTAGAGCAGAGTACTTGTAAAAATCTGATTCAAACCGTAAATAAGAATCAGAAAAATAATCTAGCTGCAATTTATCGTCATATAATTCTTTACGATTCATGTAATTCCTCACCTTCTATCTGGATACCAAGTATATCTAACCATTCTAATCGAAGAAATCCAATGTCTGATTTTATAGATATAAACTCTTTCCCAATTTCTTTAACAATACCCGATACTACTTTTCTTCTATTTGAGTGCTTAAAAATAAACGTTGCAGGGAATGTATTCGTATAAAGTTGACGAACAAGTAAAACCTTCTCTTCCATTGATAAAGTAATTGAGACATCTTCTTTATTTTTTTCTTCCCAAAGAGAACTTGAATGTTCTGACAAAAAGAATCCCATCCACTTAGCCATCCCACGATCTTGATACTCTCTTGCAAATAAAAACGGCAAATAAGAACGATTCATCATTTTAGCCCATCTAATCCTCCAGCTGAATGACCACCAATGAGTTTACTTCTTGCAATTGTTCTAGAAGCCTGATCCAGGGCATTTCCTTTCAATAGTGAAGTAAAACCAAATTCTGTTCGAATAGCATCGATTGCGGACTGGAGCCTTTCTTCTTTTTCTATTTTTTCAATATCATCAAATAATGAAATCAATCCAAAGGATTCATCTACTAAACCAGAATAGTTAACCGCAACATTCCTAATAGCTCCTGAAGTATATTTAGTGTGAAATAACTTTAAAACGTAGTTTGTCAGTAGTGCTGTTTGATTGGTCGGTTCAATCTTCATTTGAGTATGAATAGATCGTTTCTGTTCCACTTTAGAATATCCTAAGTGTATAGAAACCACAGTCGCTTTTTTACCAGCTCTTCTCAATCTAACTGCAACTTGTTCTGCCATCTCACGAAGTATGATCTCAATATCTCTTTGTTTAATATAATCTCTTGGTAAAACTTGAGAGTTCCCTATCCCTTTTGACTTCGGCTTATAAGGTTTATGAACATTGCTTTCATCAATACCATTAGCGTGAAACCACAACTCTAGTCCCATAATCCCAAGCTCTTTTTTAATCAAGTCAGGATTAGCCTGTGCCAATTCTTTAATCGAAAAGATACTTAGATGATGTAATTTCTTCTCCATTCTATTTCCAATTCCCCAGAAATCTGTCATTTTAGGAATAGCCCATACTTTCTTTTCTATATCCTCATAGGACCAATTAGCTCTCATTGTCGGAGTCTTTTTAGCTTCATTATCTAGTGCTAACTTAGCTAATAAGGGATTGGCATTAGACATGCCTACCGTTGAATAGATTCCTGTTTTTCTCCAAATCTTTTTTTGAATAGCAGCCGAGATAATATCTAATTTATCTTTCCGACTAATACTTTTATCTGGCACAAAATAATTTAATGAACTTGTTAAATCAATAAATCCTTCATCGATTGAGTAGGGATAAATATCGTCTGGTGCCGCAAAATCTTGAAAAATTTTTTGAATTTCCATATTGACTGCTATATAAGTATCCATTCTCGGAGGAACAATCACGGTTGATTTTGCCCATTCCTCAATATAACGAACATAATCTATCGTTGTTGGTAAACCTTGCTTCTTAGCGTTATAGTAAGAGAACTTCCTAGTTTTTACATCAAATGGTAAATCATAGGAACGTCCAACGTTTGATTTTCCAAAGACCTTTTTAAACATAGGAGAGGAAGCAAGGATTAACCCGGCAGAATTATCTGCACGACTCATAACACAAAGCGAAGTCTTAAGTGGATGTAAGCCTCTATCGACACACTCTACACTTGCGTAAAAAGATTTCATATCAATAAATGCAATGTCACTCTTTGGTTCGAGACTATAATCAAACCAAGTCATACTCAATCCTCTAAAGGCATAAAGTTTCCAACGATTTTCCCTATGATACGAGGATTCTCATCATAAGGCGCAAAATTATCTGAATAGTTCCGATTGAGTGAAACTAATCGAAGCCCATTTTCTTCACGATACACTTTCTTAATATAGGTTTGACCATCCCAATCTATCGCATAGATAGACCCGTCATAATCAAAGCCCGTTTGCTTAATAAGAGCTACCGAACCATTTTCATATGTCGGTTCCATTGAATCCCCAAACACCCACGATGCAAAATCATAATCAAATTGATGATTAAAGTAAACAGTATCGTAATTACCATCATCAAAATAAGCTGTTCCGGTACCAGCTGATAATTTTTCATAAACTTTATAAGCAAAACGCTCAGGAATGTCTACAACCTTGGCATTCTGTTTGTTCAACAGTTCTGTAGCATAATTAAGTGTTGCTTCTTGATTCCTTTCCGTTAGTTTGAGATAGGTTTCAACTATTTCATACTCTGATTCAAAATATCGAAGATCTACATTCAAAATCTCACTCAATTTGCTTAAATTGTTTTGATTAGGCTTTGTTTTACCTGATTCCCAATTAAAGTATGAGGCTCTACTAATTCCCAAACTGGATGCAAGTTGAGATTGAGATAATACTTGACTTTCTCTTTTTCTTTTTAATTTAGTAGGTGAAAACATTTGTTCTCCTTTTTGTAAGTTTATTAACTAACAAAAGAATACCATAGCTGATAGAAAAAATCAATAGTTTAATGAAAAAGCGGCTGGGTAAAAATTCAATTTCAGGAGAAAATGAAGTAAATATCCCCACAATAAAACGCATAGCATCAAAGTTTTCCAATACCTGATACTATGCGTTTTTCTGATTCCAAAGACTTTTTTCCCAGCTTCTTCTAGATTTTATTCTTCGCCCCACTATAGTCGACAAAGAGCCGAAAAACATAGAGTCTGAAAAAATATTTTTGGTTCAAACTATATGTTTATATTCAAATCTTATCTCTTTGTTTTTACTTAAACAGTTGGTTAAAGAAACCGTCTGTGTTTTTAAGAAGGGCTTTGAATACTTTGGATTTCAAATTCTCAGTATTTGAGTAGTTTCCAGCTTTCTTGAGGTCTTCTGTGACAGCTTTGTCGAATAAGGCTTTCAATTCGTTATAATTGTGAATGGTTTGTCCATCAATTGTAATCTCTGTGAATCCTTTTTCAGCTCTGGCTTTCACATCATGATACCAATGTTTCTTCCAATCTTCAAGGTTTAAGAATTGGTTGTTTGAAACTTTTTTGATAATGAAATCATCACCCAATCTACCCTGGTTTTGTTTATCCGCTTCACCTTGGTATTTACTAGATACATATCCGATAAATCCATTTTCATAGCCAAAGTAACCCCACATACGGAAAGCATTATGTTTGAAGGATAGAGAACCGGGGGCACCTGGACTCGTATTACCACCGTAAATACCCGCCATCATATTAACATTGACATAGGCTGTACCAAAGTCCTCTGGGTGGAAGACTTTATTGCCTGGATTTCCGTGAATGGTCATGAAATTATTATTTACCAAGTCATCGATGGTTTCCAGCTTGGTTGCTTTCTCAGCATCTGTCAAGTCACGCACTTTGTCCCATTGGTGAGGAGCACCTAGTTTATTTCTATCCATAGGTCGACGTGTTTCGCGGTCAATTTTCTTGAACCACTTACTATTGTCACCTTTAACCTTAGGAAGCACAGCTTCAGCTTCTGCATAATCAAGCATCATCATAGCTTCATTGTAGTTCTTCATGTAGTGGTCGATTTGGTCGCGTGTTTGAAGTTTGTCAGGGTCTGGATTATACCACTGGTTTCCATCATTTGGTCGATGGTAGGCCATGTTAATACCTAATGCACCATACTCACCATTTGTTGTTGACTTATCAGGAGTTTGTAACATACCTTGAGCAAAGGCTTCCAAATCCGTACCTTGACGATGGTTATGTCCTCCAAAGTAAGCTACACGGTCATTAATGTGTGTGGTTTCATGTGTGAAGGCAGAAATACCAAACTGGTCAAGCATATTGGTTACCATGAAGTATACTTGCTCATCTTTCCACGGTTTTTCGTAGATTTTTGCCATCGCTCCCATAGCTCCATTAACTTGATGCCAACGGTCAGTCGGGCCGAATAGTTCACGAATAGGAGATACCACGGCTCCACCTTTTCCATAACCTTGACGATTTGCATCTTTAATTCCTGCATAAGATTGATTATCCCAAACAGGTGTTGGCACCATATATTCGCTCTTCAAAAGTTTGTTACGAACACTTGGGAGAGCTAAACGAGACCAGAAATCTAAGTAAGTTTGTTGCGCTTTAGCGACTTCATCAATACGTTTCTTCAATTCCTTACGTTCTTCTTCAGTGTTCTTACCATATTTCTCAAATGAGCTATAAGCCATCGTGTTATAGGTTGAAATCATAAAGATATGGGCTTTCTTCAAGTTGAGCAATGGTAAAATCATACGACCGTGAACGTCATTGTTTAAACCGTCAAATACACGATGTCGCTTATCTTTAAAGGCTTCTGTGCTTGTTTCAGGTTCTACTACATAAACGTTTTTCGCAGAATGAATAAACCAGTCATTCAAATCTTTATCTTCTGTAAACAAACGCATGTTATAGTCTAAGAAGCTACGTAAATCACCTTTACCAGTTGCACCAGCAATCACTTCTTTGTAGGCATCTTGTGTACGATCACCTTTCAAGAAATGCTCCCTTGAACCAATTTGAATCAAACGGTCGATGACACTTGGTGTTTTACCATAGAAATCAGGTTTGAACATCATCATATCCTTGATACTCAAATCACCATATTTGATATCATAGTAACGATTGAGATAAGTCAGTCCCATTATAATCTTAGCTTTATTATCTTCTACTTTCTTGAGTAGCGATTTCATCGCGGCATCATCACCGTTCAATTGATGGTCTTCATTTTCGATCAAGGATTTGACTAACTTATCTAGATTTTGCTTCACTTCGGCAAAACTTTCTTCTAAGTATAGATTACGAATATATCCATCTTTACGAGCATCTGTATTTTCTTCTGCCTTCTTACGTATATCCATTAACGCGCGTACTTCAGCTGAAATTAGGTCAACACTTGAAAGTCTTTCTTTCACATCTGCAATCAGTTTGTCTCGATTTTTAACAACCATATTTGGTGTATAGACAATGTTTTGACCTGCTACATCATACTCTTTTACTTGAGCTACTTTAGAATCAGCTTTAGCGGTAACTACCATTTCTTCTTTAGTGCCATCCGCATAGTGAACCATAATCTTATCAATATCTGATAAGTCCGTCACAAACTGACCATTCTTCATACCTGTTACAGATAACACCTCTTTAGTCATTAGGTTTGAACTTGTAGCCAATCTGTTACCTTGGTTTACAATCCATTCTTTATTGTAGAAGGGTTGTAGTTTCTCAATGTTGTGGTATGCCTGCTCACGCGTTGCGTCATAATCTTGAGTTGTTTTATACTCATTATCACGAGTTGTTAGGTTGTTAAGTCTATTCACAAGAGGATCTGTGATTTCATACTTATCAGCAGTGATATTGAAGGTTGCGATACGTTTATCAGCTTCAGCTTGATCTACACCCTGAATTTGTTTTGAACGTTCATATGAAACATTGCCTGACGCAACATCTTTCACATATACATTGTTCTTGAAGTAATGGAATCCAAAGTCTGGGTCGCCCGAATCCACTGAACCGGAACCGTACATGATTTCACCATTGTTTACTTTCATCATGCTGATGTTGTTTTCAACCCATCCCCAATTGTAGTTATCGTGAATGAGTCCACCGCTTTGGTTATTTGTTTTGAGAGTCATGGATCCTTTAACAACGGATTTAGTCAAGTGACCTTTTTGTTTTACATCCATAGGGTTTACACCGTGGTCGATTTTCGCAATCAGTCCACCGAATTTGGCGTTGTTTGCCTTAATATTTGCATCTACATAAGAGCTATCAACATTACTTCGCCAACTTTCGCTGACAAGTCCACCAGACCACCAACCTTTGTTACCCACACTTTCGATTTTACCAATGAAAGCAACATTGCGCATGATGGATTCGTCAAGTTTGTTCACCATACCCGTCACGTCATTGTTACCAACAACTTGGCCAGTCACTTTGATATTTTCTATTGTTGAATTCTTAAAGTTTTCACCGAGTGGTGCTGTTCGGTCAGCCCAAGGCATGTTTATGTTTACATTACCCAGATTAATGTCATGGATGTGAGCATTTTCAGCTCTTGCAAATAATGGCCGTGCTAGATTATGGATAGTGAAGTGATTACTTCCATCACTCAATAATTTTCCTTTGAACACATTCGTCACATATGATTTGTTCGGGGTTGGGGTGTTAGTTGCATTTAAGTCAGCCCCAAGTTTAAACTCACCATCAGGTTTTTTCTGCATATCTTCAATGAGTTCTTTGAAGTTGTAATATACATTTCCAACCTTTGGTCGTGGTTTTTCCATGTAATAAACGTACTCATTTCGTATCTTACTTGGGTCAGTATGCTGAATAAGGTCAACAGCTCTTGCGGTTACTTTGTAGAGAACTTGGCCAGCCTGATTAATCTCTTCGATTTTATCAACTGCTAAACGAGTCACTTTGTTATCCCGAGAAGTCACTTTGAGATAGTATTTTTCAGTCTCTGTTGGTGTCTCAGTCAGGAAGTCGTTCAATGTTTCTGTTCCATCTTCTTCAACTTTTACAAGATTTGTTGAGGCAATGTTTTTCAACTCAATTTTTTTCAAATCCAAGCGAAGTGGCTTCTCTTCTAATGTTGCAGTCTCTTCTCCCTTACCACGGTCATAGGTCATAGTGGTTTCTATCTTATAGTCCTTGTAGAATTTTAAATCTTCTACCTGCTTATTTAATTGCTCTGAAGTTAAATCTACTGTTTTGACAATTTCATTTCCATCTTTAATTGTCGCAGTAATTTTATTGATCTTGACTCCATCTGCATTAACTAAATGATAAGAAATATTTGCGGAGCGGTCTAATACATTTGTATCTGTTCGTTCCAAAGTCAAAACAGGAGCCATTTTTTCTTTTGGTTTTTCTTTTGTACCTTTTACAAGAATTTCAGGCTTCATTTCTTTCAACACAGTTACGGTTTCAACTGGGTCACTGATTTTTTTGCCATGTAACTCTTCATAGCTAGTAACAATTTGACGTTCGCCATCTTCACCAACTTGTTTAACAGAATCATCGCCTATAAATTTGGTAGAATCAGATTCTTCTATAGTCGTTTTAGGAATAGTCTCTGTCCGAATGTCAGTGTGTAAAGAAGGTAGCTCCTCTATTTCTGGTGCAACTTCTGAAACTGTAGATAGTGGTTCAGTATACTCTGGAATGTCGATAACAGGTGGCTTAATCAAGTTTCCCTTTTCATCTACTCCTGTGGTGCCTACAGGTTCCGTGTATGCTGGTTTTTCATGAACTTCTGGTTCAACAAGATTACCGTCAATTGGAGCTGTATATTCTTGTTTCTCATGAACTTCAGGTTCCCCTTTATCAGTCACCACAGCTTCTGGTAAGGCTGGCTGAACTTCTGGTTTCCCTTTATCAGTCACAACAGCTTCTGGTAATGCTGGTTGAACTTCAGGTTCCCCTTTATCAGTCACCACAGCTTCTGGTAAGGCTGGCTGAACTTCTGGTTTCCCTTTATCAGTCACAACAGCTTCTGGTAATGCTGGTTGAACTTCAGGTTCCCCTTTATCAGTCACCACAGCTTCTGGTAAGGCTGGCTGAACTTCTGGTTTCCCTTTATCAG
>NZ_CAMHWI010000024.1 GCF_946188695.1 Streptococcus mitis
AGGCTCGGTAGCTCAGTTGGTAGAGCAATGGATTGAAGCTCCATGTGTCGGCGGTTCGATTCCGTCTCGCGCCATTTATATATTTTGGAAGGGTAGCGAAGAGGCTAAACGCGGCGGACTGTAAATCCGCTCCTTCGGGTTCGGGGGTTCGAATCCCTCCCCTTCCATTTTACGGGCATAGTTTAAAGGTAGAACTAAGGTCTCCAAAACCTTCAGTGTGGGTTCAATTCCTACTGCCCGTGTTAATAGAATTATGGCGGGTGTGGTGAAGTGGTTAACACACCAGATTGTGGCTCTGGCATGCGTGGGTTCGATCCCCATCACTCGCCTATTTTATATTATTGGGGTATAGCCAAGCGGTAAGGCAAGGGACTTTGACTCCCTCATGCGTTGGTTCGAATCCAGCTACCCCAGTTACTATTTGCCGGCGTGGCGGAATTGGCAGACGCGCTGGACTCAAAATCCAGTGTCCGCAAGGACGTGCCGGTTCGACCCCGGCCGCCGGTATAGTATAGAGCTAGGAACGTTGTTATTCTTCGTTCCTTTTTTGTGTTATTTTTGGTATAATAATAGTTATTCAAATTTTATTTAGATTATGAAAGTGTAGGGAAGTATGTCTCGTTCTATCGATTTATTAAAACATCGGT
This sequence comes from Streptococcus mitis, assembly GCF_946188695.1. Classification (GTDB taxonomy): domain Bacteria; phylum Bacillota; class Bacilli; order Lactobacillales; family Streptococcaceae; genus Streptococcus; species Streptococcus mitis_DF. The sequence goes on from NZ_CAMHWI010000024.1 coordinate 648, forward strand.
ATTTGAAAAATATTAAAGAAAATCCTGGATTGTTTGTCGGGATTGAACTGGAATATCCTGTTGCAAATTTAGAAGGGGATGCTACAAATGTTGAAGTTATAAAAGATTTATTTCATTATTTACTTTCCGCTCTGGGTTTCACTGTAGAAAAGGTAGATGATTTTGGCAATCCTATCCAGTTAGTGGATCGGATAAGTCAGGATGCTATTTTATTTGAAGTTTCCTATACAACGATTGAGTTTGCATTTGGTAAGGCCGAAACAATTCAGGAGGTCGAAAATCGTTTTAATAATTATATGGATGTAATTCAGAGAAAATTAGGCGAATCAAATCATGCTATTGTTGGCTGTGGAATTCATCCTAACTGGGATAAAAATGAGAATTGTCCAGTGGCATATCCACGCTATCAGATGTTGATGGATTATTTGAATTTGAGTAGAAATGTTACTAAATCAGATTTACATAATTTCCCTGAATATGGGGCTTTTATCTGTGGGAGTCAGGTTCAGCTGGATATTTCAAAATCCAACTACTTACGGGTGATTAATGCTTTTACTCAAATTGAAGCGGCTAAGGCTTATTTATTTGCAAACTCTGAGTTTACAGGTGCGGATTGGGATACAAAAATCTCAAGAGATATTTTCTGGGAAGAATCTATGCATGGTATCTATCCAGAGAATGTTGGTGTCAATGCTAGCCTCTTTAAAGATGAGGATGATTTTTTTGACTATCTAGATCATTCTGCAATTTTTACTGCGGAACGTGATGGACAAACCTATTATTTTTATCCGATTCAGGCTAGGGTCTATTTGGCTACACCTGAAATCCAAGCATTTTCTCTTAATGGGGATGAGGTTCTTATTTACGCTCAAGAGAAGGATTTTGAAACTCATCGTAGTTATCAGTACCAAGACTTAACGACTCGCGGAACAGTTGAGTTTCGTAGTGTGTGTACTCAATCTCTAGATAGAACCTTCGCTTCAGCAGCTTTTCACTTAGGATTGTTGGTCAATTTAGATAAGTTAGAAGCTTACTTAGAAACAGCATCTTTCTTTAAAGAATTTGGGCGAAATTATAAATTTTTAAGACGACAATTTTCTAAGAAGAAGCTTACAGATGAGGAAGAAACTACGATTATTGAATTTTCCAAAGACTTACTCCAGCTAGCTGAGGAAGGACTGGAGATGAGAAATAAGCAAGAAATGACCTACTTACAGCCTTTGAAAGAAGAATTGGGACTATAATTTCTCTTATAAAGGGAGAATTTTCTGAAAAATCATGATATAATGGAAGAGACTATAGATAAAGGATAGAGAGTAATGACATTAGTTTATCAATCAACGCGTGATGCCAACAATACAGTAACTGCTAGCCAAGCTATTTTGCAAGGTTTGGCGACGGATGGTGGTTTATTTACACCGCTTACTTATCCAAAGGTAGATTTGGACTTTGACAAATTGAAAGATGCATCTTATCAGGAAGTTGCTAAGCTTGTTTTGTCAGCATTTTTAGATGACTTTACAGCTGAAGAGTTGGACTACTGTATCAACAATGCCTACGATAGCAAGTTTGATACTCCAGCTATCGCACCATTAGTGAAATTAGACGGGCAATACAACCTGGAGCTTTTCCATGGTTCAACAATTGCATTTAAGGATATGGCCTTGTCTATTTTGCCATACTTTATGACAACAGCTGCTAAGAAGCATGGTTTGGAGAATAAGATTGTCATCTTAACAGCAACATCTGGTGATACTGGGAAAGCTGCTATGGCAGGGTTTGCAGATGTTCCTGGTACTGAGATTATCGTCTTTTATCCAAAGGATGGTGTCAGCAAGGTACAAGAGTTGCAAATGACCACTCAGACTGGCGACAATACTCATGTTATCGCTATTGATGGTAACTTTGATGATGCCCAAACAAATGTGAAGCATATGTTTAACGATGTGGCTCTTCGTGAAAGGTTAGCGGCCAACAAGTTGCAATTTTCATCAGCTAACTCTATGAACATTGGTCGTTTGGTGCCACAGATTGTCTACTATGTTTATGCTTACGCTCAGTTGGTTAAGACTGGTGATATTGTGGCTGGTGATAAGGTCAACTTCACAGTACCAACAGGAAACTTTGGAAATATCTTGGCTGCCTTTTATGCTAAGCAAATTGGTCTACCAGTTGGCAAATTAATCTGTGCTTCAAATGACAACAATGTTTTGACAGACTTCTTCAAGACACGTGTTTACGACAAGAAACGTGAGTTTAAAGTCACAACTAGTCCATCTATGGATATCTTGGTATCTTCAAACTTGGAGCGTCTCATTTTCCACCTTTTAGGAAATGATGCGGTTAAAACAGCTGAACTCATGAATGCCTTGAACAAGCAAGGACAATATGAGTTGACAGACTTTGATGCAGAGATTCTTAATCTCTTTGCAGCTGAATATGCGACTGAGGAAGAAACAGCGGCAGAAATCAAGCGTGTTTATGAGTCAGATTCTTATATCGAGGATCCACATACGGCGGTTGCCTCGGCAGTTTATAAGAAATACCAAGCGGCTACTGGCGATGTGACTAAGACAGTGATTGCTTCAACAGCGAGTCCATACAAGTTCCCAGTAGTTGCAGTAGAAGCTGTAACTGGAAAATCAGGGCTTGGCGACTTTGAAGCCTTGGCTCAATTACATGATATTTCAGGAGTGGAAGTGCCGCCAGCAGTTGACGGGCTTGAAACAGCGCCAGTTCGTCACAAGACAACTGTGGCGGCTGCGGATATGCAAGCAGCGGTTGAGGCTTATTTAGGACTTTAAGACGGAAGGAGTAAACTCGGTTGGGAAACCAACTGAGTTTCTTTTCATCAGGAGGAAGGATTGTTTAAGAAAAATAAAGACATTCTTAATATTGCTTTGCCAGCTATGGGCGAAAACTTTTTGCAGATGCTCATGGGGATGGTGGATAGTTACTTGGTAGCCCACTTGGGCTTGATAGCTATTTCGGGTGTATCAGTTGCTGGCAATATTATCACGATTTACCAAGCGATTTTCATCGCTCTGGGAGCTGCTATTTCTAGTGTTATTTCAAAGAGTTTAGGGGAGAAGAATCAGTCTAAGCTAGCCTACCATGTGACTGAGGCCTTGAAAATTACTTTACTCTTAAGTTTCCTTTTGGGAGCTTTGTCCATCTTCGCTGGGCAAGAGATGATAGGACTTTTGGGGACGGAGAGAACTGTAGCTGAGAGTGGTGGACTCTACCTATCTTTGGTAGGAGGATCGATTGTTCTTTTGGGCTTGATGACCAGTCTGGGAGCCTTGATTCGTGTAACGCATAATCCACGTTTGCCCCTCTATGTGAGTCTTTTATCAAATGCCTTGAATATTCTTTTTTCAAGTCTAGCTATTTTTGTTCTGGATATGGGGATAGCTGGTGTTGCTTGGGGAACTATTCTGTCTCGCTTGGTAGGTCTTGTGATTTTATGGTCGCAATTAAAGTTGCCTTTTGAGAAACCGACTTTTGGTTTAGATAAGGAACTATTGACCATAGCTTTGCCAGCAGCTGGAGAGCGGCTTATGATGCGGGCTGGTGATGTCGTCATCATTGCCTTGGTCGTTTCTTTTGGAACGGAGGCAGTTGCTGGGAATGCAGTCGGAGAAGTCTTGACCCAGTTTAACTACATGCCTGCCTTTGGCGTCGCTACGGCAACGGTCATGCTAGTGGCCCGAGCAGTTGGAGAGGATAATTGGGAAAGAGTAGCTAGTTTGAGCAAGCAAACCTTTTGGCTTTCTCTGGTCCTCATGTTGCCTTTGACCTTCAGCATCTATGCCTTAGGGGTACCACTGAGCCATCTCTATACGACCGATCCTGTAGCGGTTGAAGCTAGTGTTTTGGTGGCACTTTTCTCTCTACTAGGAACTTCTATGACGATAGGAACAGTCATCTATACGGCTGTTTGGCAGGGCTTGGGGAATGCTCGCCTTCCCTTTTATGCGACAAGTATAGGAATGTGGTGTCTCCGTATTGGAACAGGATATCTGATGGGGATTGTGCTTGGTTGGGGCTTGCCCGGTATTTGGGCCGGAACTCTTTTGGATAATGGTTTTCGTTGGTTATTTCTACGTTACCGTTACCAGCGTTATATGAGCTTGAAAGGATAGGAAATGCAAAAAACAGCTTTTATTTGGGATTTAGACGGGACTTTATTGGACTCTTACGAAGCAATTTTGTCAGGGATTGAGGAAACTTTTGCTCAGTTTTCTATTCCTTATGATAAGGAGCAGGTGAGAGAGTTTATCCTCAAGTATTCGGTGCAGGATTTGCTTGTGCAGGTGGCGGAAGAGAGAAAACTGGATGTGGAAGTGCTAAATCAGGTGCGTGCTCAGAGTCTGGCTGAGAAGAATGCTCAGGTAGTCTTAATGCCAGGTGCGCGTGATGTGCTAGCTTGGGCAGAGGAATCAGGAATTCAGCAGTTTGTTTACACTCATAAGGGAGACAATGCTCTTACCATTCTCAGAGACTTGGGTTTGGAATCTTATTTTACAGAGATTCTAACCAGTCAGAGTGGCTTTGCGCGCAAGCCTAATCCGGAAGCGGCTACCTATCTGTTAGACAAGTATCAGTTGGATCCTGAGAAAACCTATTATATAGGGGATCGGACTCTGGATGTGGAATTTGCCCAGAATAGTGGGATTCAAAGTCTTAACTTTTTAGAGTCGTCTTATGAAGGCAATCACAGGATTCAAGCGTTAGCAGATATTCCCCGTTTTTTTAAGGCTGAGCGATAAAAAGATTGTGTCAGTTTTGTGACAGAGATCTAACAAACTATTTCAAGTAACCGAGTTTGTTACAAGGAATAGACAGTTCTGTTAAATAGGCCCGAGAGGGCTTTTTTTCTACATTTTTTGTGTTATGATAGACAGGTACTCATTTGAAAGGAATTTGAAAGAATGAAGAAAAGAATATTATTAGCCTCAACAGTAGCCTTGTCATTTGCCCCAGTATTGGCAACCCAAGCAGAAGAAGTTCTTTGGACTGCACGTAGTGTTGAGCAAATCCAAAACGATTTGACTAAAACGGATAACAAAACAAGTTATACCGTTCAGTATGGTGATACCTTGAGCACAATTGCAGAAGCCTTGGGTGTAGATGTCACAGTTCTTGCGAATTTGAATAAAATCACTAATATGGACCTGATTTTTCCTGAAACTGTTTTGACAACGACCGTCAATGAAGCAGAAGAAGTAACAGAAGTTGAAATCCAAACTCCTCAAGTAGACTCTAGTGAAGAAGTGACAACTGCGACAGCAGATTTGACAACCAATCAAGTGACTGTAGATGATCAAACTGTTCAAGTTGCAGACCTTTCTCAACCGATTGTAGAAGCTCCAAAAGCGGTAGAAACTACAAGTACAAAAGAAGTAGCAACAAGTTCAGAAGTTACAGAGACAGTGACTGCTTCAGAAGCAGTGACACCATCTACAGGAACTTCTGTCCCAGAGGAGCAAACAGCCGAAACAAGCAGTGCAGTTGCAGAAGCAGCTCCTCAGGCAACGACTCTAGCTGAGAAGCAGGAAACTCAAGCAAGCCCACAAGCTGTTTCAACAGTGGAAGAAACTACAACTCCAGCAGAAGAAACAGCAAGCGAAACAACTGCAACAAGTTCAGAAGAAGCAAAAGAAGCTACACCAACAGTTTCTACTTATCAACTAGAAGAGGCGAAAACAGTTTCAACAACTTACGCAGCTCCAGCTGCACCCGATTATGCTGGACTGGCGGTAGCGAAATCTGAAAATGCAGGCCTTCAACCACAAACAGCTGCCTTTAAAGAAGAAATCGCCAACTTGTTTGGTATCACATCTTTTAGTGGTTACCGTCCAGGAGACAGTGGAGATCACGGAAAAGGTTTGGCTATCGACTTTATGGTACAAGAAAGCTCAGAATTAGGGGATAAGATTGCGGAATACGCTATTCAAAACATGGCCAGCCGTGGAATTAGTTACATCATCTGGAAACAACGTTTCTATGCTCCATTCGATAGCAAATATGGACCAGCTAATACTTGGAACCCAATGCCAGACCGTGGTAGCGTGACAGAAAACCACTATGACCACGTTCACGTTTCAATGAATGGATAAACCAGGATTGGTAATATCATTTTGACGAATGAGATCTAGCTTTCGTGATAGGAAGTAAGTCTCATTCGTTTTTTTCTTTGTCATACTCTTCGAAAATCTCTTCAAACCACGTCAGTTTTATCTGCAACCTCAAAGCTGTGCTTTGAGCAACCTGCGAGTAGCTTCCTAGTTTGCTCTTTGATTTTCATTGAGTATCAATATGAATGGAAAATGGGAAGTTACCATTTTGTAATGATTGAAGCAACATTCTTGCAATCTATTTTACTTTATATTTTACTTGATTAGTCAATTATTGATAAATCAATAAAAGAAGGAAGAAATGATAGAGATTCAAGATCTACTTTATCAACTCCGCTTGTCTGAGCAAGCGAGTACGCAATTGTTTGAAAAAAGGCTTGGGATTAGTTTGACACGGTATCAGATTTTACTGTTTTTGCTGGAGCATTCTCCTTGTAATCAAATGGGAGTTCAGGAGCGTTTGAAGATTGATCAGGCTGCTTTGACCCGACATTTCAAAATTCTGGAAAAGGAAGGTTTGGTGGAGCGTCATCGTAATCCTGAAAATCAGCGGGAAGTGTTGGTAGAGGCTACGAAGTATGCCAAGGAGCAGTTAGTGGTGAATCCCCCTCTGCAACATATCAAGGTTAAGCAAGAGATGGAAAGTATCTTAACAGAGTCTGAAAGAACAGAACTCAGCCGTTTATTAAATAAATTGGTTTTGGGTATTGAAAATATAGAAATTTAAGGAGAAATAGATGTCAATTATGACAATCATTTTAGCAACGATTGTTGCTTTGGAGCATTTTTACATTTTTTATTTGGAAAGTATTGCAACGCAATCAGATGCGACTAGTCGTGTCTTTAACATGGACAAGGAAGAACTGGCTCGTCCGTCAGTAAGTTCATTGTTTAAAAATCAAGGGATTTATAATGCTTTGCTAGGAGTCTTTCTCTTGTATGGAATTTATTTCTCACAGAATTTGGAAATTGTGACTATTTTTGTTTTATTTGTGATTGGTGCTGCGGCTTATGGCTCTCTAACAGCGGATAAGAAAATTATTTTGAAGCAAGGTGGGCCAGCTATTTTAGTCTTGATTAGTATTTTACTCTTTAAATAAATTTGAAAGGCGGTACTAGTCTCGCTAGTCCTTTTCACTCCAGAATAAGGGAAATATGTTATACTTGTTTTTAAGAAAAAAGTCTCATTGAATTAGTTTTGAGGAGTTAGAAATGAAAGTATTAGTGACAGGTTTTGAGCCCTTTGGAGGGGAAAAGGTTAATCCAGCTTTGGAGGCCATTAAAGGTTTACCAGCTGAAATCCATGGTGCTGAGGTCCGTTGGTTAGAAGTGCCAACAGTCTTTCACAAATCGGCCCATGTATTGGAAGAAGAGATGAACCGTTATCAACCTGACTTTGTCCTTTGTATTGGCCAAGCAGGTGGAAGGTCTAGCCTGACACCTGAGCGAGTAGCTATTAATCAAGATGATGCACGGATTCCTGATAATGAGGGTAATCAACCAATTGACCTTCCCATTCGAGCAGATGGTGCTCCGGCCTACTTTAGTAGTTTGCCGATTAAAGCGATGGTCCAAGCTATAAAAAAAGAGGGCTTGCCGGCATCTGTTTCCAATACGGCAGGGACTTTTGTCTGCAATCATTTGATGTATCAGGCCCTCTATTTGGTAGAAAAGAAATTTCCACATGTTAAGGCAGGTTTTATGCATATTCCTTATATGATGGAACAGGTGGTGAATCGACCGACTACTCCAGCTATGAGTTTAGTGGATATTAGGCGAGGGATAGAAGCGGCAATCGGCGCCATTATAGAACATGGAGATCAGGATCTCAAGTTGGTAGGCGGAGAAACTCATTGATAGAAAAAAGCTTGAGGGAAAACCTTCAAGCTTTTGGACGTTTTCGAGCTAGTACTGCTCGGTAAAAAATTATTTTATTGATTTGAATATAAGGAAGAAGTGAGAAACTAGCAATTCCAAAGGTAATCCAATTGAGGAAGTACCAAGGAAGGAGTTGTAAGTCTAGAACAAAGCGCTGAAACTTATAACCTTTCATCAGGAAACGGCTGGTTTTAAGGATTTGTCCTGGTTTGGCTTGTCCCAAGTCTAGGGTGTCACAGAGTAGAAATTCTACCTGAGAATAGGCATAGTATTGTGGAATATAGAGACTATTTCCTATAATCATCAAGAAAATACTTGCTAGAAAGTAGAGACCAAAGATCATGAGGAAACTTTCCGTTTCAACTGACGTGAGATCCAGATTAGGAAACTCAGGGTGAAGGGCAACGAACTTCTTTGCTAAAAAGCTACTGTAAAAGAGGAAGTAAATCCCGAGTAAACTAGGAATGCTCCATAAGAAGAGATAGAAGCGTTTGAGAAGGAGAGTCAAAAAGGTTTGTGAAAAGTGCTCTTCGCCAAAGAGAGCGAGACTATTTTTGGCGGATAGTTCTGTATCAGAATTCTTGATGAGTTTCAGCGTTGTATAGACTGAACTGGTCAGGAGAATCGTCCCGATAAAGGAGACTAATAGTGGAAAAAGATAGGCTTGGAATACATGACCAAACACGCTTAAAAAGGGTTGTTCTAAAACACTCTCGTTAATGCGCTCTAAGGGATTGAGGAAGCCAGACAAGATGACCAGTATGCTAGGTAAGAGATAGACGAGAAAGAGGCGGGGATTTTCAGCCTGAAATTGTCTGGCTTGCAGACGAACGGTTTTTAAATCAATTTTTGGGTATTTCATTCTCTCATTATACCATAGTTCGTGACAGTTCCTACTTTTTTTGATAAAATCATACAGTATGCCCTTGGGCACAAAGTATGAACTGGGACTGTCTTTCCCAGCTTCGGAGGTAAAAAATGTCAGATTCACCAATCAAATATCGTTTGATTAAGAAAGAAAAACACACGGGAGCTCGTCTGGGAGAAATCATCACTCCCCACGGTACCTTCCCAACACCTATGTTTATGCCAGTTGGGACTCAAGCCACTGTCAAAACTCAGTCGCCTGAAGAATTGAAGGAGATGGGGTCAGGAATTATCCTATCCAATACCTATCATCTCTGGCTTCGTCCTGGAGACGAACTCATTGCACGCGCAGGCGGTCTCCACAAGTTCATGAACTGGGACCAGCCAATCTTGACGGATAGTGGTGGTTTCCAGGTTTATTCTCTAGCTGATAGCCGTAATATCACAGAAGAAGGGGTAACTTTTAAAAACCATCTCAATGGTTCTAAGATGTTTCTATCACCAGAAAAAGCTATCTCTATCCAGAACAATCTGGGTTCAGACATCATGATGTCCTTTGACGAATGTCCTCAGTTCTATCAACCTTATGACTACGTTAAGAAATCAATCGAGCGTACTAGCCGTTGGGCTGAGCGTGGTTTGAAGGCTCACCGTCGTCCACATGACCAAGGATTATTTGGAATTGTGCAAGGGGCAGGATTTGAAGATCTTCGCCGTCAGTCAGCTCACGACCTTGTTAGTATGGACTTCCCAGGCTACTCTATCGGTGGTTTGGCAGTGGGAGAAACCCATGAAGAGATGAATGCGGTTTTGGACTTCACAACCCAGCTGCTTCCTGAAAATAAACCTCGCTATTTGATGGGTGTGGGAGCGCCAGATAGCTTGATTGATGGGGTCATTCGTGGGGTAGATATGTTTGACTGTGTCTTGCCGACTCGTATCGCTCGTAATGGGACTTGTATGACCAGTCAAGGTCGTTTGGTTGTCAAAAATGCTCAGTTTGCTGAGGACTTTACACCACTGGATCCTGAATGTGATTGCTACACATGTAAGAACTACACACGGGCCTACCTTCGTCACCTGCTCAAGGCTGATGAAACCTTCGGTATCCGCTTAACTAGCTACCATAATCTTTACTTCTTGCTTAACCTGATGAAGCAAGTGCGACAAGCCATCATGGATGACAATCTCTTGGAATTCCGTGAGTATTTTGTGGAAAAATATGGCTATAATAAGTCAGGCCGTAATTTCTAAAATGGAATGGATATAAGCTAAAAATCCTAAGTTTTCTCTTAGGATTTTTCTTCTTTTTTTGATAGAATAAAGTGTACAATGAAAGGAAGAATAAACTCGTATGCGCATTAAATGGTTTTCCTTGATTAGGATTACAGGTTTACTACTGGTACTCTTGTATCATTTCTTTCAGACGATCTTTCCTGGAGGATTTTTCGGGGTAGATGTCTTTTTCACGTTTTCAGGTTTCCTGATTACAGCTCTACTCATCGAAGAATTTTCTAAGAATCGTGAGATTGATTTGATAGGATTTTTTAGGAGACGTTTTTATCGGATTGTGCCACCTGTGGTTTTGATGGTCTTGGTAACCATGCCCTTTACTTTTCTAGTTCGACAAGATTATGTAGCTGGAATTGGGGGTCAGATTGCGGGTGTCTTAGGTTTTATGACCAACTTCTATGAGCTCCTAACAGGTGGGAGTTATGAATCTCAGTTTATTCCTCATTTGTTTGTTCATAATTGGAGTCTTGCTGTTGAGGTTCACTATTATATTCTTTGGGGGTTGGCAGTTTGGTTCTTATCCAAACAGGCTAAATCAAATGGTCAGTTGAAGGGGATGGTCTTTCTCTTATCTGCTGCTGCCTTCTTGATCAGCTTCTTCTCCATGTTTATTGGTAGTTTTCTAGTAACCTCTTATTCCTCTGTTTACTTCTCCAGTTTAACTCATGTCTATCCATTCTTTTTGGGAAGTATCCTAGCAACGATTATAGGCGTTCGTCAGACGACTTCCCTCGTCAAGCAGTTGGATAAAACCTGGGATTTACGAAAGACCCTGTTGATTTTTGCAGGAGGTTTTGGCTTCTTACTCATTTTGACCTTCTTTGTCAAATTTACCTATCTCTTTGCCTATCTTATTGGCTTCTTGCTTGCCAGCCTTGCAGCCCTTGCTATGATTCTGGCGGCGCGTGTCTTACATGAAAAGACTCCTAACATGCAGGAGCCAAAGATGATCAGCTTTTTAGCAGATACTAGCTATGCAGTTTATCTCTTCCATTGGCCTTTTTATATCATTTTCTCACAGTTGACCTCAAATCTTCTTGCTGTGTTACTGACTTTGATTTGTTCTTATGGATTTGCCAGTCTTTCATTTTATGTATTGGAGCCGTGGATTGCAGGCAAGAACACACCTGTTTTACAAACTCTTCGTCCCCTGCCTTATATTCACGCAATTCTTGCAACAAGTACAGGAATCTTGACCATCATTGTCTGCACGGTGACCTTGTTGGCTCCACAAGTTGGAGCTTTTGAGACAGATTTGACTGTCAATGGTTTGAAGCAAGCTGCAACAAATATTAGCCAAACCAAGGTGATGACAGAACGGGCAGATGCAAATAGTTTAGGAATTGCTGATGGTACTATGTTAATTGGTGACTCAGTGGCTCTAAGAGCTAATACAGCCCTGCAGACAGCCCTTCCTGGAGCACAGATTAACGCGCAGGTCAGCAGAACAACCAAGACTGCCGATGAAATCATGCTAAATAATAGCCAGAATAAATTTCTACCAAAGATGGTGGTTATTGCAACAGGGGTAAATAATCCTGAAAATTACAAGGAAGATTGGGACAGTATCGTGAAAAATCTTCCTAAGGGCCACCATATGGTTTTGGTGACTCCTTATGAGGGGGATAAAACAAAAGAGACCTATGCCATCGTTGAGAAGGCTGCTGCCTATATGAGAGAATTGGCAGAGAAGACTCCTTATATCACCATTGCTGATTGGAATCAAGTTTCTAAGGAACATCCAGAGATCTGGACAGGAACAGACCAAGTCCATTTCGGAAGTGACACTAGTAAAATTGAAGCCGGAGCAAAATTGTATGCAGATACCATTGCTACAGCCTTGCAAACAGCTCAAGACAAGCCAGTCAAATCAAAATAACGTATATTAAAAAGAGAAGAGTTGGAGAAATCCAGCTCTTTTAAAATATCTCTAGAAAATAGGTCTATACCATTTACAAATGAATCAGAAAAGTTTATAATGTAATTGACATAATAAATATCAAAAGTAATCTTTTAAGGAGGTCATTATTATGCCTAATTACGTTAAAGCGGATCAGTTTTTCTATCCATTTGGCATTCGTCGCGGTGGGTACTTAGAACTTGTTGATGGCAAATTTGGGAAACATGTGGATCAAATTCCTGAAGGAGCAGAGGTTCTTGACTATACTGGTTATAGCATTGCACCAGGTCTTGTGGATACTCATATTCATGGATATGCAGGTGTAGATGTGATGGACAACAACATTGAAGGTACATTGCATACTATGAGTGAGGGACTTCTTAGTACCGGTGTTACCAGTTTCTTGCCCACAACTTTAACAGCCACTTATGAGCAATTGCTTGCAGTCACTGAAAATCTTGGAAACCATTATAAAGAAGCAACAGGTGCTAAGATTCGTGGGATTTATTATGAAGGTCCATATTTCACAGAAACTTTTAAGGGTGCACAAAATCCAACTTATATGAGAGACCCGGGTGTTGAGGAGTTTCATTCTTGGCAGGATGCTGCAAAAGGGATGCTAAATAAAATCGCTATTGCACCAGAACGTGATGGGGTGGAAGACTTTGTTCGTACGGTTACGGGCGAAGGTGTGACAGTTGCACTTGGACACTCAGATGCGACATTTGAACAAGCTAAGAAGGCAGTTGATGCTGGAGCTAGTGTATGGGTACATGCCTATAATGGGATGCGTGGTTTAACACACCGCGAACTGGGTATGGTAGGAGCTATGTATGAGCTCCCACATACTTACGCAGAATTGATTTGTGATGGTTATCACGTAGATCCAAAAGCTTGTGAGATTTTACTTAAGCAAAAGGGGACAGAAAAAATCGCTCTTATTACGGACTGTATGACAGCTGGTGGGCTTGAAGACGGTGACTATATGTTGGGAGAATTCCCTGTTGTAGTAGCAAATGGAACTGCACGTCTCAAATCTACTGGTAATTTGGCAGGTTCTATCCTCAAACTTAAAGATGGTATGAGAAATGTAGTCGAGTGGGGTATTGCGAATCCGCATGAAGCAGTCATGATGGCCAGCCTCAACCCAGCTAAATCCGTTCACATTGATGATGTCTGTGGCCAAATCCGTGAAGGCTATGACGCGGACTTTATCGTACTAGATAAAGATTTGGAATTGGTAGCAACCTATCTAGACGGTGTGAAACGTTATCAAGTATAAGAGAAAAAGCAGAAGTTAGAGATGAGCTTCTGCTTTTTTATCTATATTGCTTTACCAGTAAATAAAAAAGTTAAAAAAATCACAAAAAATCTTGAACAAACAAACGAAAAGGCTTACAATTACATTATAAATAGTACAAATAAAAAAACGGAGGAGTGCTTTATGAAAGCTTATACTTATGTTAAACCAGGACTTGCTTCTTTTGTTGATGTAGACAAACCAGTGATTCGCAAGCCAACAGACGCTATTGTGCGTATCGTAAAAACCACTATTTGTGGAACAGACCTCCATATTATCAAAGGGGATGTTCCCGCTTGCCAAAGTGGTACCATTCTTGGTCACGAAGGGATTGGGATTGTTGAAGAAGTTGGAGAAGGAGTTTCGAATTTCAAAAAAGGCGACAAGGTCTTGATTTCTTGTGTCTGTGCCTGTGGTAAATGCTACTACTGTAAAAAAGGAATTTATGCCCACTGTGAAGACGAAGGGGGCTGGATTTTCGGTCACTTGATTGATGGTATGCAGGCTGAATATCTACGTGTCCCTCATGCAGATAACACTCTTTACCATACTCCAGAAGACTTGTCAGACGAAGCCTTGGTTATGCTATCAGACATTCTGCCTACTGGATATGAAATTGGTGTCTTAAAAGGGAAAGTAGAACCTGGTTGCAGCGTAGCCATTATTGGTTCAGGTCCAGTTGGTTTAGCAGCTCTTTTGACAGCTCAATTCTATTCACCAGCTAAATTGATTATGGTGGACTTAGACGATAACCGCTTGGAAACTGCCCTATCATTTGGTGCGACTCATAAGGTTAATTCTTCAGACCCTGAAAAAGCCATTAAAGAAATTTATGATTTGACAGATGGTCGTGGTGTAGATGTCGCTATCGAAGCTGTTGGTATTCCTGCAACATTTGATTTCTGTCAAAAGATTATCGGTATAGACGGAACAGTTGCCAACTGTGGTGTACATGGTAAACCAGTCGAATTCGATTTGGACAAACTTTGGATTCGCAACATCAATGTAACAACTGGTTTGGTATCTACAAATACAACTCCACAATTGTTGAAAGCACTTGAAAGTCATAAGATTGAACCAGAAAAATTGGTAACTCATTATTTCAAACTAAGTGAAATTGAAAAAGCCTATGAAGTTTTCAGTAAGGCAGCAGACCACCATGCAATTAAGGTCATCATTGAAAACGATATTTCAGAAGCTTAAGTAGTAAAAATATTTTGGAACATAAGCAAATAGAAATTCAGTCATTCATCAGATGGCTGGATTTTTTATCGAGAAATTAAGAAATGAGCATATTTCTTTCCTTGTTTGGCGGAATTGGTTATAATATACGGTACAAAGGAATGAATGAATATGTATCGTGTTATAGAAATGTACGGAGATTTTGAACCTTGGTGGTTCTTAGAAGGTTGGGAAGAAGATATTGTAGCTAGTAAGAAATTTGACCAGTATTATGATGCTCTCAAATACTACAAAACTTGCTGGTTTAGATTGGAACAAGAATCCCCTCTTTATAAAAGTAGAAGTGATTTGATGACCATTTTTTGGGATCCAGAAGACCAACGCTGGTGTGATGAATGTGACGAGTATTTACAACAATACCATTCTTTGGCTCTTTTACAGGATGAGCAGGTTATTCCAGATGAAAAACTACGCCCAGGCTATGAAAAACAAACAGGTAAGGAAAGGCACCGTTCTTGCCGTATGAAATTAAAATAGAGGAAAAGTAACTTTTTTGGAGTTGCTTTTTTTATTTTTCCAAATCTTTGCGAATAGTATAGGTGAGGAGGTAAGTATGGTTCAAGAAATTGCACAAGAAATCATTCGTTCGGCCCGGAAAAAAGGGGCGCAAGACATTTATTTTGTCCCCAAGTTAGACGCCTATGAGCTTCATATGAGGGTAGGAGACAAGCGCTGTAAAATCGGTTGTTATGATTTTGAAAAATTTGCGGCAGTCATCAGTCACTTTAAGTTTGTGGCGGGTATGAATGTAGGAGAAAAGCGACGTAGTCAACTTGGTTCCTGTGATTATGCCTATGACCAGAAGATGGCATCTCTACGTCTATCTACTGTAGGCGATTATCGAGGACATGAGAGTTTAGTCATTCGCTTGTTGCACGATGAGGAGCAAGATTTACATTTTTGGTTTCAGGATATTGGAGAACTGGGTAAGCAGTACAGGCAACGGGGTCTCTATCTCTTTGCTGGTCCAGTTGGTAGTGGCAAGACAACCTTAATGCATGAATTAGCTAAGTCCCTTTTTAAGGGGCAACAGGTTATGTCCATCGAAGATCCTGTCGAAATCAAGCAGGACGACATGCTCCAGTTGCAGTTGAATGAGGCGATTGGGCTAACCTATGAAAATCTTATCAAGCTTTCCTTACGTCATCGTCCTGATCTCTTGATTATCGGAGAAATTCGGGACAGCGAGACGGCGCGTGCAGTAGTTAGAGCTAGTTTGACAGGTGCGACAGTCTTTTCAACCATTCATGCCAAGAGTATTCGAGGTGTTTATGAGCGCCTGTTGGAGTTGGGTGTGAGTGAGGAGGAATTGGCAGTCGTTCTGCAGGGAGTCTGCTATCAGAGATTAATCGGGGGAGGAGGAATCGTTGACTTTGCAAACAAAGACTATCAAGAACACCAGCCAACTAGCTGGAATGAACAGATTGACCAACTTCTTAAAGACGGACATATCACAAGTCTTCAGGCTGAAACGGAAAAAATTAGCTACAGCTAAGCAAAAAAATATCATCACCTTGTTTAACAATCTCTTTTCCAGCGGTTTTCATCTGGTGGAGACCATCTCCTTTTTAGATAGGAGTGCATTATTGGACAAGCAGTGTGTGACCCAGATGCGCACGGGCTTGTCTCAGGGGAAATCATTCTCAGAAATGATGGAAAGTTTAGGTTTTTCAAGTGCCATTGTCACTCAGTTATCCCTAGCTGAAGTCCATGGGAATCTTCACCTGAGTTTGGGAAAGATAGAAGAGTATCTAGATAATCTGGCCAAGGTCAAGAAAAAACTAATTGAGGTAGCGACCTATCCCTTGATTTTGCTGGGTTTTCTTCTTTTAATCATGCTGGGGCTACGGAACTACCTACTACCACAACTGGATAGTAGCAATATTGCCACTCAAATCATTGGCAATCTACCACAAATTTTTCTAGTAATGGTAGGGTTTGTTTCAGTAGGTGTCCTTTTAGCACTAACTTTTTATAAAAGAAGTTCTAAGATGCGCGTCTTTTCTATCTTAGCACGCCTTCCCTTTCTTGGAATCTTTGTGCAGACCTATTTGACAGCTTATTATGCGCGTGAGTGGGGTAATATGATTTCTCAGGGGATGGAACTGACGCAGATTTTTCAGATTATGCAGGAACAAGGTTCCCAACTCTTTAAAGAAATCGGTCGAGACCTAGCTCAATCCTTACAAAATGGTTGCGAATTTTCTCAAACCATAGAAACCTATCCTTTCTTTAAAAAGGAGTTGAGTCTCATCATCGAGTATGGGGAAGTCAAGTCTAAGCTGGGGAGTGAGTTGGAAATCTATGCTGAAAAAACTTGGGAAGTCTTTTTTACCCGAGTCAACCGTACCATGAATCTGGTGCAGCCACTGGTCTTTATCTTTGTGGCACTGATTATCGTTTTACTTTATGCGGCAATGCTTATGCCCATGTATCAAAATATGGAGGTAAATTTTTAACATGACAAAAATGATGACATTCTTGAAAAAAGCTAAGGTTAAAGCTTTTACACTTGTGGAAATGTTGGTGGTCTTGCTCATCATCAGCGTGCTTCTATTACTCTTTGTACCTAATCTGACCAAGCAAAAAGAAGCGGTCAATGACAAAGGAAAAGCTGCTGTTGTTAAGGTT
Source organism: Streptococcus mitis (assembly GCF_946188695.1). GTDB lineage: Bacteria > Bacillota > Bacilli > Lactobacillales > Streptococcaceae > Streptococcus > Streptococcus mitis_DF. The sequence goes on from NZ_CAMHWI010000024.1 coordinate 17,899, forward strand.
GTGGAAAGTCAGGCAGAGCTTTATAGTTTGGATAAAAATGAAGATGCTAGCCTAAGAAAGTTAAAAGACGATGGACGTATCACGGAAGAACAGGCTAAAGCCTATAAAGAATACCATGCTAAACAAGGTACCAGTCAAAGTGTTTCAGATTAAGGCCTTTACCATGCTGGAAAGTCTCTTGGTTTTGGGTCTTGTGAGTATCCTTGCCTTGGGCTTGTCCGGCTCTGTTCAGTCCACTTTTGCGGCGGTAGAGGAGCAGATTTTCTTTATGGAGTTTGAAGAACTCTATCGGGAAACTCAAAAACGCAGTGTAGCTAGTCAGCAAAAGACTAGTCTGAACTTAGATGGGCAGACGATTAGCAATGGCAGTCAAAAGTTGACAGTTCCTAAAGGAATTCAAGCACCATCGGGACAAAGTATTACATTTGACCGAGCTGGGGGCAATTCGTCCCTGGCTAAGGTTGAATTTCAGACCAGTAAAGGAGCGATTCGCTATCAATTATATCTAGGAAATGGAAAAATTAAACGCATTAAGGAAACAAAAAATTAGGGCAGTGATTTTACTGGAAGCAGTAGTCGCTCTAGCTATCTTTGCCAGTATTGCAACCCTCCTTTTGGGACAAATTCAGAAAAATAGGCAAGAAGAAGCAAAAATTTTGCAAAAGGAAGAAGTCTTGAGGGTAGCTAAGATGGCCTTGCAGACAGGTCAAAATCAGGTAAACATAAATGGAGTTGAGATTCAGGTGTTTTCTAGTGAAAAGGGATTGGAGGTCTACCATGGTTCAGAACAGTTGTTGGCTATCAAAGAGCCATAAGGTCAAGGCTTTTACCTTGTTGGAATCCTTGATTGCCCTCATTGTCATCAGTGGAAGCTTACTTCTCTTTCAATCCATGAGTCAGCTCCTTATTTCAGAAGTTCGCTATCAGCAGCAAAGCGACCAAAAGGAGTGGCTCTTGTTTGTGGACCAGTTGGAGGCAGAATTAGACCGTTCGCAGTTTGAAAAAGTGGAGGGCAATCGCATTTATATGAAGCAAGATGGCAAGGACATCGCTATCGGTAAGTCCAAGTCAGACGATTTTCGTAAAACAGATGCCAGTGGACGGGGTTATCAGCCTATGGTTTATGGCCTCAAATCCGCACAGATTACAGAGGACAATCAAGTGGTTCGCTTTCGTTTTCAATTCCAAAAAGGTTTAGAAAGGGAGTTCATCTATCGTGTGGAAAAAGAAAAAAGTTAAGGCAGGTGTTCTCATCTATGCAGTCACTATGGCAGCCATCTTTAGTCTTTTGTTACAATTTTACTTGAACCGACAAGTCACCCACTATCAAGACTACGCTTTAAATAAAGAAAAGCTGGTCGCTTTTGCCATGGCCAAACGAACGAAAGATAAGGTTGAGCAAGAAAGTGGGGAACAGGCCTTTAATCTGGGTCAGGTGAGCTATCAAAATAAGAAAACAAGCTTGGTGACGACGGTTCATACGCCTAAGAGCCAATATGAGTTCATCTTTCCTTCCGTCAAAATCAAAGAAGAGAAAAGAGATAAAAAGGAAGAGGTAGCGACCGATTCAAGCGAAAAAGCGGAGAAGAAAAAATCAGAAGAGAAGGTCGAAAAGAAAGATAATTCTTAGCCAATCAAGCTACTTTGTGTTAAACTAAAAGCATGAAACATGATTTTAACCACAAAGCAGAAACTTTCGATTCCCCTAAAAATATTTTCCTTGCAAACTTGGTTTGTCAAGCAGTCGAGAAGCAGCTTAATCTTCTATCAGACAAAGAAATTTTGGATTTCGGTGGAGGGACGGGGCTATTAGCCTTGCCTCTGGCAAAACAAGCCAAATCTGTAATATTGGTGGATATTTCAGAGAAAATGCTGGAGCAAGCTCGTTTGAAAGCGGAGCGACAAGAAATCAAGAATATCCAGTTTTTGGAGCAAGATTTATTGAAAAATCCCTTAGAGCAAGAGTTTGATCTCATTGTTGTTTGTCGGGTTCTTCATCATATGCCTGATTTGGATGCGGCTCTCTCACTGTTTCATCAACATCTGAGAGAAAACGGACAACTTTTACTTGCTGATTTTACCAAGACAGAAGCTAACCATCATGGATTTGAATTGGCTGAACTGGAAACCAAGCTAATTCAGCACGGTTTTTCATCTGTGTATAGTCAGATTCTCTATAGTGCTGAAGACCTGTTTCAAGGAAATTACTCAGAACTCTTTTTAACAGTAGCCCAAAAATCACTCGCCTAGTCAGGGAGTGATTTTTCTATAAGGATGGAAAAAAGAAGGGAAATTTGATAAGATAGGAATATGGATTTTGAAAAAATTGAACAAGCTTATACGTATTTACTAGAGAATGTCCAAGTCATCCAAAGTGATTTGGCGACCAACTTTTATGACGCTTTGGTGGAGCAAAACAGCATCTATCTGGATGGTGAGACTGAGCTAGAGCAGGTCAAAGGGAACAATCAAGCTCTTAAGCGTTTAGCGCTTCGCAAAGAAGAATGGCTCAAGACCTACCAGTTTCTCTTGATGAAGGCTGGGCAGACAGAGCCCCTACAGGCCAATCACCAGTTTACGCCAGATGCCATTGCTTTGCTTTTGGTGTTTATTGTGGAAGAGTTGTTTAAAGAGGAGGAAATTACGATCCTCGAAATGGGTTCTGGGATGGGAATTCTAGGCGCTACTTTCTTGACCTCGCTTGATAAAAAGGTGGATTACTTGGGAATGGAAGTGGATGATTTGCTGATTGATTTGGCAGCTAGTATGGCAGATGTAATTGGTTTGCAGGCTGGCTTTGTCCAAGGAGATGCCGTTCGTCCACAAATGCTCAAAGAAAGCGACGTGGTCATCAGCGACTTGCCTGTCGGCTATTATCCTGATGATGCCGTTGCGTCGCGCCATCAAGTTGCTTCTAGCCAAGAACATACCTACGCCCATCACTTGCTCGTGGAACAAGGACTTAAGTACCTTAAATCAGATGGCTACGCTATTTTTCTCGCTCCGAGTGATTTGTTGACCAGTCCTCAAAGTGATTTGTTGAAAGGTTGGTTGAAAGAAGAAGCAAGTCTGGTAGCCATGATTAGTTTGCCTGAAAATCTCTTTGCCAGTGCTAAACAATCCAAGACAATTTTTATCTTACAGAAGAAAAGTGAAACAGCAGTAGAGCCTTTTGTTTATCCACTTGCTAGCTTGCAAGATGCAAGTGTTTTAATGAAATTTAAAGAAAATTTTCAAAAATGGACTCAAGGTACTGAAATATAAAATAGATTTTGTTATAATAGATGAAAACGCTTAAAAAGGGGTATCGTGTTATGACAAAAACAATTGCAATCAATGCAGGAAGTTCAAGTTTAAAATGGCAATTATACTTAATGCCAGAAGAAAAAGTATTGGCGAAAGGTTTGATTGAACGTATCGGTTTGAAAGATTCAATTTCAACTGTAAAATTTGACGGCCGTTCTGAACAACAAATTTTGGATATCGAAAATCACACACAAGCTGTTAAAATTTTATTGGATGACTTGATTCGTTTCGATATTATCAAGGCTTATGACGAGATTACAGGTGTTGGACACCGTGTTGTTGCTGGTGGAGAATATTTCAAAGAATCAACAGTCGTTGAGGGAGATGTTTTAGAAAAAGTTGAAGAGTTGAGCTTGTTGGCTCCTCTCCACAATCCAGCTAATGCAGCAGGTGTTCGTGCCTTCAAGGAATTATTGCCAGACATCACCAGTGTAGTTGTTTTTGATACTTCATTCCACACAACTATGCCAGAGAAAGCTTATCGCTACCCTCTACCAACAAAATATTACACAGAAAACAAGGTTCGTAAATATGGTGCCCACGGTACAAGTCACCAGTTTGTAGCAGGAGAAGCCGCAAAACTTTTGGGACGTCCATTAGAAGACTTGAAATTGATTACTTGCCACATCGGTAATGGTGCTTCTATTACAGCTGTTAAGGGTGGTCAATCTGTCGATACTTCAATGGGATTCACTCCACTTGGTGGTGTGATGATGGGAACTCGTACAGGGGATATTGACCCAGCTATCATTCCTTATTTAATGCAATATACAGAGGACTTTAACACGCCTGAGGATATTAGTCACGTCCTTAATCGTGAATCAGGGCTTATGGGTGTTTCAGGCAAATCTAGTGATATGCGCGATGTGATTGCTGCTATGGAAGAAGGGGACCACGATGCCACTTTAGCCTATGAAATGTATGTTGACCGTATCCAAAAACATATCGGTCAATACCTTGCAGTCTTAAATGGAGCAGATGCTATTATCTTTACTGCAGGTATCGGTGAAAATGCTGCAAACGTACGTGAAGATGTTATCTCAGGTATCTCTTGGTTCGGATGTGATGTTGATCCAGAGAAGAATGTCTTTGGTGTGACAGGAGACATCTCAACAGATGCAGCTAAAATCCGTGTATTGGTTATTCCAACAGATGAAGAGCTAGTTATTGCCCGTGACGTTGAACGTTTGAAAAAATAAGTAAAACTAGAAAAAAATATTTAGTACAAGGAGTTGGGAAAGAGATTTTTCCAGCTTCTTTTTCTGATGGGAATGTCCAAAACCTTGCTATGATTGGCTTTTTTGAAAAATATGGTATAATAGTAGTAATTTAATAGATGGAGTTGAGTTTTGAAGAAAAACTTTCGTGTAAAAAGAGAGAAAGATTTTAAGGCGATTTTCAAGGAGGGGACAAGTTTTGCCAATCGCAAGTTTGTTGTCTACCAATTAGAAAATCAGAAAAACCATTTTCGAGTAGGTCTATCAGTTAGCAAAAAACTGGGGAATGCCGTCACTAGAAATCAAATTAAGCGACGGATTCGGCATATTATCCAGAATGCAAAAGGGAGTCTGGTAGAAGATGTCGATTTTGTTGTCATTGCTCGAAAAGGGGTTGAAACCTTGGGATACGCAGAGATGGAGAAAAATCTACTCCACGTATTAAAATTATCAAAGATTTACCAGGAAGGAAATGGGAGTGAAAAAGAAACTACAGTTGACTAGTTTGCTAGGACTGTCTCTATTTATCATGACAGCCTGTGCAACAAATGGGACAACTAGCGATATTACAGCCGAATCGGCTGATTTTTGGAGTAAATTTGTTTACTTCTTTGCGGAAATCATTCGCTTTTTATCGTTTGATATCAGTATCGGAGTGGGGATTATTCTCTTTACGGTCTTGATTCGTACAGTTCTCTTGCCGGTCTTTCAAGTGCAAATGGTGGCTTCTAGAAAAATGCAGGAAGCTCAACCACGCATTAAGGCGCTTCGAGAACAATATCCAGGTCGAGATATGGAAAGCAGAACCAAGCTAGAGCAAGAAATGCGTAAAGTCTTTAAAGAAATGGGTGTCAGACAGTCAGATTCTCTTTGGCCGATTTTGATTCAGATGCCGGTTATCTTGGCCTTGTTCCAAGCTCTATCAAGAGTTGACTTTTTAAAGACAGGTCATTTCTTATGGATTAACCTTGGTGGTGTGGATACAACCCTTGTTCTTCCGATTTTAGCAGCAGTATTCACCTTTTTAAGTACTTGGCTGTCCAACAAAGCCTTGTCTGAGCGTAATGGAGCTACGACTGCGATGATGTACGGTATTCCGGTCTTGATTTTTATCTTTGCAGTTTATGCGCCAGGTGGAGTCGCCCTATACTGGACAGTGTCTAATGCTTATCAAGTCTTGCAAACCTATTTCTTGAACAATCCATTTAAGATTATCGCAGAGCGCGAGGCGGTAGTTCAGGCACAGAAAGATTTGGAAAATAGAAAAAGAAAAGCCAAGAAAAAGGCTCAGAAAACGAAATAATAAGGAGGAATCTGGTAATGGTAGTATTTACAGGTTCAACTGTTGAAGAAGCAATCCAGAAAGGATTGAAAGAATTAGATATTCCAAGAATGAAGGCTCATATCAAAGTCATTTCTCGTGAGAAAAAAGGATTTCTTGGCTTATTTGGTAAAAAACCAGCCCAAGTGGATATCGATGCTATTAGTGAAACGACAGTTGTAAAAGCAAACCAACAAGCTGTAAAGGGAGTTCCAAAGCAAATTAATGATTTGAATGAGCCTGTTAAAACAGTCAGTGAAGCAACGGTTGATTTGGGGCATGTTGTAGAAGCAATTAAAAAGATTGAAGAGGGAGGCCAAGGTATTTCTGATGAAGTCAAGGCTGAAATCTTAAAACATGAAAGACATGCCAGCACTATCTTAGAAGAAACTGGTCACATTGAGATTTTAAATGAATTACAACTTGAAGAAACTGCTCTCGAAGAAGTAGAAACACCTATTATTGAAAGCCAAACTGAGCAAACTGAAAGTCAAGAACTAGAAGACTTGGGCTTGAAGGTTGAACCGAGCTTTGATATTGAACAAGTAGCTACGGAAGTAACGACTTATGTTCAAACGATTATTGATGACATGGATGTTGAAGCTACACTTTCAAATGACTATAACCGTCGTAGCATCAATTTGCAAATTGATACTAACGAACCAGGTCGTATTATCGGCTACCATGGTAAAGTTTTGAAGGCCTTGCAATTGTTGGCACAAAATTATCTTTACAACCGCTATTCAAGAACCTTCTGTATCACTATTAATGTCAATGATTATGTTGAACACCGTGCAGAAGTCTTGCAGACCTATGCGCAAAAATTGGCGACTCGTGTTTTAGAAGAAGGACGTAGTCATCAGACAGATCCAATGTCGAATAGCGAACGCAAGATTATCCATCGTATTATTTCACGTATGGATGGCGTGACCAGTTACTCTGAAGGTGACGAGCCCAATCGCTATGTCGTTGTAGATACAGAATAAGTAAAATCAGGGTTCTCCTGATTTTTTGCTAGCTGGAGGAGATTAAATTAATGTTGAATAAGATAAGAGACTATCTAGACTTTGCTGGTTTGCAGTATCGTAATCCGGATAAGTCTGTAGATGAGCAAGAGAAGATGCTGGAATTGCGCCACAAAGGTCAAGAGGCACGAAAGGCTTTTACAGAACTGGCTAAAGCCTTTCAAGCAAGCCATCCAGAATGGCAACTCCAACAGACTAGCCAGTGGATGAATCAGGCGCAACGTTTACGACCACATTTTTGGGTTTATCTACAGAGAGACGGACAAGTGACAGAACCTATGATGGCTCTTCGTTTGTATGGAAGCTCTTCTGATTTTGGAGTTTCACTTGAAGTTAGTTTTATCGAACGTAAGAAGGATGAGCAAACCTTGGAGCAACAAGCCAAGGTCCTAGAAGTTCCACCAGTAGAAGGTGTTTATTATCTAGCCTACTCTGATGGCCAAAGTCAACGGTGGGAGGCGAACGAAGAAAATCGTCAAATTTTAAGAAATAAACTATCCAATCAGGAAGTCCGAAAAGTGTTAGTTAAGGCAGATGTTTCTTTTATTGAAAATCAATCATTAGAAGTGATTTTAGAAAAATTAGAAGGTGCTTATGAACGCTTACTTCCCTACTATCAGGCGACTAGGGGATAGCAAATAGAATACTGATTTACGTCGAATTGTTTAATTGCTATTCTATGTATTTTTTCATATAATAGTAAAATAGAATGTGTGATCCAATAATCACCTCAAATAGAAAGGAAATTCTATGTCAAATCTATCTGTTAATGCAATTCGTTTCCTAGGTATTGACGCTATCAACAAAGCCAACTCAGGTCACCCAGGTGTTGTTATGGGAGCGGCTCCGATGGCTTACAGCCTCTTTACAAAACAACTTCGTATCAATCCATCTCAACCAAACTGGATTAACCGCGACCGTTTTATTCTTTCAGCAGGTCATGGTTCAATGCTTCTTTATGCCCTTCTTCACCTTTCTGGTTTTGAGGATGTCAGCATGGATGAGATTAAGGGCTTCCGTCAATGGGGTTCAAAAACACCTGGTCACCCAGAATTTGGCCATACAGCAGGTATTGATGCTACGACAGGTCCTCTAGGACAAGGGATTTCAACTGCCACTGGTTTTGCCCAGGCAGAACGTTTCTTGGCAGCCAAATATAACCGCGAAGGCTACAATATCTTTGACCACTATACTTATGTTATCTGTGGAGACGGAGACTTGATGGAAGGTGTCTCAAGCGAGGCAGCTTCGTACGCAGGTCTGCAAAAACTAGACAAGTTGGTTGTTCTTTATGATTCAAATGACATCAACTTGGATGGTGAGACAAAGGATTCCTTTACAGAAAGTGTTCGTGACCGTTACAATGCCTACGGTTGGCATACTGCCTTGGTTGAAGATGGAACAGACTTGAAAGCAATCCATGCTGCTATCGAAACAGCTAAAGCTTCAGGTAAACCATCTTTGATTGAAGTGAAGACTGTTATTGGATACGGTTCTCCAAACAAACAGGGAACTAATGCCGTACACGGTGCTCCTCTTGGAGCAGATGAAACTGCAGCTACTCGTCAAGCTCTCGGTTGGGACTACGAGCCGTTTGAAATCCCAGAACAAGTATATGCTGATTTCAAAGAACATGTTGCAGACCGTGGCGCATTAGCTTATCAAACTTGGACAAAATTAGTTGCTGATTATAAAGAAGCTCACCCAGAATTGGCTGCAGAAGTAGAAGCCATTATTGATGGACGCGATCCAGTTGAAGTGACTCCAGCAGACTTCCCAGCATTAGAAAATGGCTTCTCTCAAGCAACTCGTAATTCAAGTCAGGATGCCTTGAATGTTGTGGCAGCTAAGTTACCAACCTTCCTAGGTGGATCAGCTGACCTAGCTCACTCAAACATGACTTATATCAAGACTGACGGACTTCAAGACGATGCTAATCGTTTGAACCGTAACATCCAGTTTGGTGTTCGTGAATTTGCCATGGGAACGATCTTGAACGGGATGGCCCTTCACGGTGGACTTCGTGTATACGGTGGTACTTTCTTCGTCTTCTCTGACTATGTGAAGGCAGCTGTCCGCTTGTCAGCCTTACAAGGACTTCCTGTGACTTATGTCTTTACCCACGATTCTATTGCAGTTGGGGAAGACGGTCCGACTCACGAACCAGTTGAGCACTTGGCAGGTCTTCGTGCTATGCCAAATCTAAATGTTTTCCGCCCAGCAGATGCGCGAGAAACTCAAGCAGCTTGGTACCTTGCAGTGACAAGTGAGAAAACACCAACTGCCCTTGTCTTGACACGTCAAAACTTGACTGTTGAAGAGGGAACAGACTTCGACAAGGTTGCTAAAGGTGCCTATGTTGTCTATGAAAATGCAGCAGACTTTGATACCATCTTGATTGCGACAGGTTCAGAGGTTAATCTTGCTGTCTCAGCTGCCAAAGAATTGGCTAGTCAAGGCGCAAAAGTCCGCGTAGTCAGCATGCCATCTACAGATGTCTTTGATAAACAAGATGCAGCATACAAGGAAGAAATTCTTCCAAATGCAGTTCGCCGTCGTGTTGCAGTCGAAATGGGTGCAACTCAAAACTGGTACAAATATGTTGGTCTAGATGGTGCTGTTCTTGGTATTGATACCTTCGGAGCCTCTGCACCAGCACCAAAAGTATTGGCAGAATATGGCTTTACAGTTGAAAATCTTGTAAAAGTCGTTCAAAACTTGAAATAATTCTAAAAATCAGGGCGCAAGCTCTGGTTTTTTCGGCTCTTTGTCAACTGTAGTGGGTTGATGAAAAGCTAAGCTCGAGAAAGGACAAATTTCGTCCTTTCTTTTTTGA
>NZ_CAMHWI010000025.1 GCF_946188695.1 Streptococcus mitis
TCTACTGATTTCACGCGTTTTTCTCATACTGAAGGCTAGGTTGGGGGAAACTGGAAGTTAGTTTTAGAAGTTACCTAAACGATTTTTCTGAGAAAATAAAGTTAAACTTTCCACTATTTCATAAACTTTTTTAAAGCGTAGCAGAATTGTGCAAAAGTTTTTTTCTTGTGCTAGAATGAAATTCGAATAGGAGGAACTCTAAATGTTAACTTATGATTTAATCGTTATCGGATTTGGTAAAGCTGGTAAAACACTAGCAGGTAAATTGGCTTCAGCTGGCAAAAAAGTTGCCCTCGTTGAACGTAGCAAAGCTATGTACGGTGGAACTTGTATCAACATCGGTTGTATCCCAACTAAAACTTTGTTAGTTGCTGCTGAGAAAGACTTATCTTTTGAAGAAGTCATTGCTACCAAAAACACTATCACTGGTCGCCTTAACGGTAAAAACTATGCGACTGTTGCTGGTACAGGCGTAGATATCTTTGATGCGGAAGCTCACTTCCTTTCAAATAAAGTCATCGAAATCCAAGCTGGTGATGAAAAGAAAGAACTGACCGCTGAAACAATCGTCATCAACACTGGTGCTGTTTCAAACGTCTTGCCAATCCCTGGACTTGCTACAAGCAAAAACGTCTTTGACTCAACAGGTATCCAAAACTTGGACAAATTACCTGAAAAACTTGGTGTCCTTGGTGGCGGAAATATCGGTCTTGAATTTGCTGGCCTTTACAATAAACTTGGAAGCAAGGTTACAGTCTTAGATGCCTTGGATACTTTCCTTCCTCGTGCAGAACCTTCCATCGCAGCTCTTGCTAAACAATACATGGAAGAAGACGGTATTGAATTGCTTCAAAATATCCGTACTACTGAAATTAAAAATGACGGTGACCAAGTCCTTGTCGTAACCGAAAACGAAACTTACCGTTTCGATGCCCTTCTTTACGCAACTGGACGCAAACCAAATGTAGAACCACTTCAACTTGAAAATACAGATATTGAACTAACTGAACGTGGTGCTATTAAAGTAGACAAACATTGTCAAACAAACGTTCCTGGTGTCTTTGCAGTTGGAGATGTCAACGGTGGACTTCAATTTACTTACATTTCACTTGATGACTTCCGTGTTGTTTACAGCTACCTTGCTGGAGATGGCAGCTACACACTTGAAGACCGTCTCAATGTACCAAATACTATGTTCATCACACCTGCACTTTCACAAGTTGGTTTGACTGAAAGCCAAGCGGCTGATTTGAAACTTCCATACGCAGTGAAAGAAATCCCTGTTGCAGCTATGCCTCGTGGTCACGTAAACGGAGACCTTCGTGGAGCCTTCAAAGCTGTGGTTAATACTGAAACAAAAGAAATTCTTGGAGCAAGCATCTTCTCAGAAGGTTCTCAAGAAATCATCAACATCATCACTGTTGCTATGGACAATAAGATTCCTTACACTTACTTCACAAAACAAATCTTCACTCACCCAACCTTGGCTGAGAATTTGAATGACTTGTTTGCGATTTAAGTTGAAATCTCATCTTAACTGACAGCCCTCTGTGGGCTGTTTTTACTTCTGCGAAATCTCAAATCTGTCTTTTCCCTCTTTTATGATATAATAGAAACATGAACTTAAAAACTACTTTGGGCCTTCTTGCTGGGCGTTCTTCCCACTTCGTTTTAAGCCGTCTTGGCCGAGGAAGTACGCTCCCAGGAAAAGTCGCCCTTCAATTTGATAAAGATATTTTACAAAACCTAGCTAAGAACTACGAGATTGTCGTGGTCACTGGAACCAACGGAAAAACCTTGACAACTGCCCTCACTGTCGGCATTTTAAAAGAGGTTTATGGTCAAGTTCTGACCAACCCAAGCGGTGCCAACATGATTACAGGGATTGCGACAACCTTCTTAACAGCCAAATCTTCTAAAACTGGGAAAAATATTGCCGTCCTCGAAATTGACGAAGCCAGTCTTTCTCGTATCTGTGACTATATCCATCCTAGCCTTTTTGTCATTACTAACATTTTCCGTGACCAAATGGACCGCTATGGTGAGATTTACACAACTTACAAGATGATTTTGGACGCTATTCGTAAGGTGCCTACTGCCACTGTTCTCCTTAATGGAGACAGTCCACTTTTCTACAAGCCAGCTATTCCAAATCCTGTAAAGTATTTTGGTTTTGACTTGGAGAAAGGGCCAGCCCAACTAGCTCACTATAATACAGAAGGGATTCTCTGTCCTGACTGCCAAGGCATCCTCAAATACGAGCACAATACCTATGCAAACTTGGGTGCCTATATCTGTGAAGGCTGTGGATGTAAACGTCCTGATCTCAACTATCGCTTGACAGAACTAGTTGAGTTGACCAACAATCGCTCTCGCTTTGTCATAGACGGCCAAGAGTACGGTATTCAAATCGGTGGGCTCTACAATATCTACAACGCCCTAGCAGCGGTTGCCATCGCCCGTTTCCTTGGTGCAGATTCACAACTCATCAAACAGGGATTTGATAAGAGCCGTGCTGTCTTTGGACGCCAAGAAACCTTCCATATCGGTAACAAGGAATGTACCCTCGTCTTGATTAAAAATCCAGTCGGTGCGACCCAAGCTATCGAAATGATTAAACTAGCACCTTATCCATTTAGCCTATCTGTCCTCCTTAACGCTAACTATGCAGACGGAATTGATACCAGCTGGATCTGGGATGCTGATTTTGAACAAATTACTGACATGGACATCCCCGAAATCAACGCTGGCGGTGTTCGCCATTCTGAAATTGCACGTCGTCTCCGAGTGACAGGCTATCCAGCTGATAAAATCACTGAAACAAGTAGTCTGGAACAAGTTCTTATGACCATTGAGAACCAAGACTGCAAGCATGCTTATATTCTGGCTACCTATACTGCTATGCTTGAATTCCGAGAACTGCTGGCTAGTCGTCAGATTGTTAGAAAGGAGATGAACTAATGGTTTATACTTCACTTTCCTCAAAAGCTGGCAATTACCCCTATCAGATCAACATTGCCCACCTCTACGGAAACCTCATGAATACTTACGGGGACAATGGAAATATCCTCATGCTCAAGTATGTGGCTGAAAAACTGGGAGCCCATGTGACGGTTGACATCGTTTCACTTCATGATGATTTTGATGAAAATCACTACGACATCGCCTTTTTCGGTGGCGGTCAAGACTTTGAACAAAGTATTATTGCAGACGACCTACCTGCCAAAAAAGAGAGCATTGACAACTACATCCAAAATGACGGTGTGGTTCTGGCTATCTGCGGTGGTTTCCAACTATTGGGTCAATATTATATTGAAGCTTCAGGGAGACGTATCGAAGGGCTCGGTGTCATGGGCCACTACACCCTCAACCAGACCAATAACCGTTTTATCGGTGACATCAAGATTCACAATGAAGATTTCAATGAAACCTACTATGGCTTTGAAAATCACCAAGGCCGTACCTTCCTCTCTAATGACCAAAAACCACTGGGACAGGTTGTCTATGGAAATGGAAATAACGAAGAAAAGGTCGGCGAAGGAGTTCATTATAAGAATGTCTTTGGTTCCTACTTCCACGGACCTATCCTCTCTCGTAATGCCAATCTGGCTTATCGCCTAGTCACTACCGCCCTCAAGAAGAAATATGGTCAGGACATTCAACTCCCTGCCTATGAGGACATTCTCAGCCAAGAAATCGCTGAGGAATACAGCGACGTCAAAAGCAAGGCTGAGTTTTCTTAAACAAAGTGAAACTATATCAAAGAACTCCGTTATCTTGTCGGAGTTCTTTTTGTCTTTTCTTTTACCCTTCTCCCTTGCATTTTCTCTCATTTTTTGCCAAAATAGAGGAGTAGAAAGAAGGTAGCATATGTCTAAATTACAACAAATCGTAACATATCTTGAATCAGAAAAACTAGACGTCGCTGTCGTATCTGACCCCGTCACAATCAATTACCTCACTGGCTTTTACAGTGATCCCCATGAACGCCAAATGTTCCTTTTTATCCTAGCGGATCAGGAACCGCTCCTCTTTGTCCCAGCCCTTGAGGTTGAGCGTGCTACTAGCACTGTTTCCTTCCCAGTTGTGGGCTATGTGGACTCTGAAAATCCATGGCAAAAAATGAAACATGCTCTTCCACAACTTGACTTCAAACGTGTCGCTGTTGAGTTTGACAATCTCATCTTGACCAAATACCATGGTTTAAAAACCGTTTTTGAAACTGCTGAGTTTGACAACCTCACTCCTCGTATCCAACGCATGCGACTCATCAAATCAGCTGACGAAGTGCAAAAAATGATGGTTGCAGGTCTCTATGCGGACAAGGCTGTTAAGGTTGGTTTTGATAATATTTCTCTTGATAAGACAGAGACAGATATTATCGCTCAAATTGACTTTGCTATGAAACGTGAAGGTTATGAAATGAGCTTTGATACCATGGTCTTGACTGGTGATAATGCTGCAAATCCGCACGGTATTCCAGCAGCTAATAAGGTCGAAAATAACGCCCTTCTCCTCTTTGACCTAGGGGTTCTCGTCAACGGCTATGCGTCAGATATGACTCGTACAGTCGCTGTCGGCAAACCTGACCAATTCAAGAAAGACATTTACAACTTGACTCTTGAAGCTCAACAAGCTGCTCTTGACTTTATCAAACCAGGTGTGACTGCCCATGAAGTGGACCGCGCTGCCCGTGAGGTCATCGAAAAAGCTGGTTACGGCGAGTACTTCAACCACCGTCTTGGTCACGGTATCGGTATGGATGTCCACGAATTCCCATCTATCATGGAAGGAAACGACATGGTCATCGAAGAAGGCATGTGCTTCTCTGTTGAACCAGGTATCTATATTCCTGGTAAAGTCGGTGTTCGTATCGAAGACTGTGGTGTTGTTACCAAGGATGGCTTTGACCTCTTTACAAGCACCAGCAAAGACTTGCTTTATTTTGATTAATATTCTTCGAAAATCTTCCCACAATAAAACGCATAATATCAAGGTTCAACACCTGATACTATGCGTTTTTCTAATTTTTAAGACTTTTGACTCAGCCTCTTTACTTAATCTTCTTGATACTTTGACTAAGAATAAATCCTACAATCATCCCAACAATATTTTGCATGAAGTTTGGTAGAATTTCTGGTAGGGCTGCAGCCCAGCCATTCATCAATGTAGAACCCAAGGCGTAGCCCCCTACCATGGCAATCGTTGCTAAGATAAGGCCTAACCACTGAGTTTTTCCTTTAAATCCTGCGAAAAATCCCTGCAAGCCATGGTTGACCAAGCTAAAGAACATCCACTGAGGATAGCCTGATAAGAGGTCAATCAAGAAACCTGCTAGTCCTCCTACTACAGCCCCTTCACGACTACCAAAGTAAAAGGCCGCGAAGAAGACACCCGCATCTAAGAGAGTTAGAATGCCTGTCGGTGTTGGAATTTTTAAGAAATAACCTAGAACCACAGAGAGGGCGGTTAATAGGGATACAAGGGCGATTTTAGTTGTTTTGGTTTGCTGCATATTGTCTTACTCCATACTGATCTGCTTGTGCAATGGCACGATAAACGAAAGCCTTAGAGCTTTCTACTGCTGGTAAAAGTTCATCACCTTTGACTAGGTGACTGGCAATGCTAGAGGCAAAGGTACAACCTGCACCAGCATTTTGCCCTTGGATGACAGGATTTTCTAGGACTGTAAATTTTTGTCCGTCATAAAAGACATCTACAGCCTTGTCCTGACTAAGGCGATTGCCTCCCTTGATAATGACTGCTGGCGCTCCTAAGTCATGCAATTTCTGTGCTGCAGTTTTCATATCTTCCAAGCTTTTAATTTCCTGACCAGCCAATAATTCTGCTTCAGGAAGATTAGGCGTAATCACACTGACATGAGGGAAAAAGCGAATCAACTCTTGGCAGAGTTCACTAACTGCTACGTCGTGCGTTTCCTTGCAGACCAAGACAGGATCCAGAACCACAGGCACTCCTGGGCGTTGCTTGATAAAGTCCAAAGCTTTCTCAGCTACACTGACAGTTGGTAGAAGACCAATCTTAATACCTGCAAATTCCACATCACGCAAGCTATCTAATTCATGTTGAAAAATGGTATCGTCAGTTGGAAAGACTTCAAATCCTTTTTCTGTCAAGGCTGTCAAGCAAGTCACTGCTACAAAGCCATGCAAGCCGTTCAAGGTATAAGTAGCCAAATCAGCGGACAATCCACCACCACTAAAAATATCATTTCCTGAAAGTGCTAAAATACGATTATTCTTCATAACGAATCTCCTTTAAATACAAACCATTTGGTGCTGCAGTGGGACCTGCAAGTTGCCTGTCCTTTTTCTCCAAGATCAGGTCAATCTGCTCCACTGGCATACGATTATTTCCGATTTTGAGCAGTGTCCCCACCATATTACGAATCTGCTTATACAAGAAACCATTTCCTGAAAAGGTAAAGGTCAAAAACTGACCTGTCTCATCAACTGCTAAACTAGCTTCTGTGATGGTGCGAACCTTATCCTCTACACTAGTCCCAGAGGCTGTAAAACCGGTAAAATCATGGGTTCCCTCTAACTTTTTGATTGCCATCTGCATGCGTTCCACATCGAGTGGATAGGGAAAGTGAGTGGCATAGTGACGGCGCATAGGATTCTTGGGACGGCCCCTATCCACGATAAACTCATAGGTCTTACTGTGCTTAGCATAACGGCAATGAAAATCATCCGCCACAAGCTCAATCGAAATCACATCAATATCTTCAGGGGACTGAGTGTCTAGAGCAAAACGGAGCTTCTCCTCATCCATTTGATAAGGCAGGTCAAAATGAATAACCTGTCCCAGGGCATGAACCCCACTATCTGTCCTACCAGCACCGTGAACAGTAATAGATTGCCCCTTATTTAACCTGGTCAAGGTTTTTTCAATTTCTTCCTGAACGCTACGCACATAGGGCTGGCGCTGAAAGCCAGCAAAAGCGTAACCATCATAGGAAATAGTTGCTTTATATCTTGTCATAACTTCTATTTTATCAAGAAAATAATCTCGTAACAAGCTAGAAAATTTACAACTGTCTGGGTACAAATTCAAAAAGAAAAACTTAGGAATCAATCCTAAGCTCTCTTTTGAAGTAGGTACATGACAAAGATAGAGGTTACAATCAACCATGAGCCTAAAATGGCAAAGACCAACATCCCATTGTGAGTTAGTAAACCAATTGCACCTAGAACAAATGGGGTCGTAAAGGCTCCGAAACTACAGCCTAAAACTGCAAATGAAGTTGCTTGATTGAGGAGTTTAGCTGGAATTCGTTCAGAGACAAGTTGAAAGACCGTCGTCAAGGCTACACTGTAGGCAAAACCAGCCAGAATACTTCCTGCCACTACCACCCACAAGGATGGAGACAGGGCAATCACGATTTGCCCCAAGCCGAAGGTAATACCAGACCAGAGGAGCAGTTTCTCTTTAAATATTGAAATCAGGAAAGAAAAACTAACACCAGCCACAATCCCGATCAACTGCATGACACTAAGAACAAAACTAGATAACTGGGCATCTCCCAGTCCTCTTTCCACCATCAAGCTTGGAATACGAATAGTAATAGCCGTATTGGTACAAACTACAACCGCCGCTTCAATAGCTAAGATAAAAATCAAGCCTTTCATTTCTCGAGTTAAGCGACTTGCTTCCTTCGCTTTTTTCTTGACTTCTTTCTTTTCTTTTCCATAAGGTACAAAGAGCAGATAAAGGGTCAGTACCAAAAATCCAGCACTATAGGCTAGGAAGGTAGCTGTCCAACCGAAGGCCAACAATTGGCCGACTGCCAAGGTAATGAGAGAAGCCCCAACGACCTCTGCAGAACCGCGTAGTCCTAACATCTGAATTCGCGTTTTTCCTTGATAGTGTTCACTGATAATGGAAATGGCCTTGGCATTAATCATCCCAACACCCAAACCAAAAAGAATCCGTGTTCCAAAGACAAAGGGATAGGCTTGATACCAAAAGGGTGCTGTTCCACTCAGTGATAAAATCAGCAATCCCAAACTAATCTGTAATCGCTCAGAAAATATTTTTTCTAAGAAACCATTTAATAGTAACATAATCATGATTCCAAAGGAAGGCAAGCTCGCCAAGAGCTCAATTTGTTCCTTAGGATAACCTTGATAATAGTCAAACATGGCTGGCAGGGCACTCGAGATGGAAAAGGATGTAATCAAAACGAGGGAGAGAGCCAAAATACTGGCCCGTTCTAAAAATTGTTTCATGAAATCTCTTTCTATATTTTCTCTTAATCTTCTGTCTCTTTTGATAGTTATCAAACAAGCAAGAAAAGAAGAAGTCTCATTGGATTGTAGACTCCTTCTTAAACTAGAAAATGAATCCCTTGTATCTTAGGATGACTTTCTCTTGATTTGCTTAATAAAGTAGAAGATAAATCCTGCCACCATATAGGCAACAAAGATAATCAGACACCACTTGAACACGACATCCCAACCCTTGTTCACATTCAAAAAGAAGTAAGGGAAGGGACTGACCTTAGAATTAGGAACATCAAGTTTCAATACCAAGCCATTAAAAAGAGCAAAAATCATATACAGCAAGGGTAAAATCGTCCACACAACTGGATCCCAGATTTTGTATTGACCCTGTTTGTCAAAAAAGAGGGTATCCGCTAAAAACCAGAGGGGAACGATATAGTGACAAAGGAAATTTTCCAGAGTATAGAAATTAGTCGCAATGGGCGCTAAGAGGAAATGGTAAATCACACAGGTAATCATGATACTCATGGTGACCCCACCTTTTAAGCGCAAGAGACTTGGCCTTTGCCAGTTTTCACCTAAACGGCTCATAACCTTTAGGAGATAGAGCGTAAAAATCGCTACTAAGAGGTTGGACAGAACCGTATAATAGAGCAACATCCCAAATCCACCATGCTTGGCGATTTCAAGATAAACTCCCGTAAAAGCCGCTAGAAACAAGAAGATACGGCTATAAAATACAAGTTTACAGTGTTTTGACATGTTTAAATTTTCTTCACAAACTCTGATTTGAGTTTCATGGCACCGAAGCCATCAATCTTACAGTCGATATTGTGGTCGCCTTCTACGATGCGGATATTTTTCACGCGCGTCCCTTGTTTCAAATCTTTTGGCGCACCTTTTACTTTCAAATCCTTGATGAGGGTTACAGTATCACCGTCAGCCAATTTATTCCCGTTGGCATCGATAGCGACAATGCCCTCTTCTATATCTGCAACTTCAGCAGGATTCCACTCATGAGCACACTCTGGGCAAACCAGTAGGGCACCGTCTTCGTAGACATACTCTGAGTTACATTTTGGGCAATTTGGTAGGTTGTTCATGGTTTCTCCTTATAATCATTCACTATTCTTTGAAAATCAAAATTTCTCGAACAGCAACTATTATACCTTAAAATCAGCATTTTGACAAATTTAGAAAAAACCGATATCAATCTATCGGCTTTTCTACATTTACATTCTTTTTTCAGCTTCTGATTTGATTTTTTCAACTACTTCTTGAATGTTCAAACCAGTTGTATCAAGGTAGACAGCATCCTCTGCTTGTTTGAGAGGTGAAGTCTCACGATGACTATCCTTGTAGTCACGCGCAGCAATTTCCTCTTTTAGAGTTTCAAGGTCTGTTTCAATTCCCTTGGCAATATTTTCCTTGTAACGGCGCTCTGCTCTCTCATCAACAGAAGCTACTAGGAAAATTTTTAATTCTGCTTGTGGCAATACAACAGTCCCAATATCGCGACCATCCATGACAATCCCACCTTGCTGGGCAATCTCTTGTTGGAGAGAAACTAGTTTCTCACGAACCTCAGGAATTGCCGCAATTGCAGAAACATGATTGGTCACTTCATTTTCACGAATAGGATGGGTAATATCCACATCTCCTACAAAGACAAGCTGTTCTCCAGTTTCTGAGCGTCCAAAACTGATTGGATGCTGGTCCAATAAGGCTAGAAGGGTTTCGACTTCTTCAACTCCTAATTGGTTCTTGAGAGCCATGTAGGTCGCTGCACGATACATAGCACCTGTATCAAGGTAGGTGTATCCAAAATCCTTGGCAATAATCTTTGCGACTGTACTCTTACCACTTGAAGCAGGGCCGTCAATAGCAATTTGAATGGTTTTCATATCAACTCCTATTTGATTTTAACAACATCACCTGGATTAGCAAACCAAGACCCTGTAGCCATGTGCCCAGGATTCAAGGCCTCTAACTGCGCAATCGAAATCCCAGCGCGAGCTGCAATAGCTGCTTCTCCTTCTCCAGCCAAGACTTTTGTCGTCCCTTCTGGATCAGTAGCTTCCTCCGAGTGTTCAGAAGAAGATTCTGAACTCTGTTCAGGCTGGGAACTACTAGAAGATGAAATCTGTACTACATTTGCATCTGAATCATGAAAATCTTTCAAGGCTGCCGTGCGATTACTCCCACCTGATGAAAGATAGATCAGAACAATAATCATTACAACTACAATCACAAAGAAAATACTAGCTAAAATAGTCAAGATACGATTCGCTATAACTCCACCACCCTGTGATCGCGAACGACGGCCTGATCTTGTTTCTTCTTGATTTTCATAAATATCTTCTTGCCACGGTTCTTTTGCCATACCTTACTCCTTGTTTTTTTTTACTTTTCTTATTACAATATAAATATGAAAATCACACTTATACCTGAACGTTGCATTGCCTGTGGGCTTTGCCAAACCTATTCTGAATTATTTGATTACCACGATAATGGAATCGTGCGTTTTTACGATGACCCTGACCAACTGGAAAAAGAAATTTCTCCTAGTCAGGATGTCTTAGAGGCTGTTAAAAATTGCCCAACTCGCGCCCTGATTGGAAACCAGGAAGCCTAAATCAATGGCGATAATCCACTCCCTCTAGTTTAGCACATTTCCATGTAAAATTATAGTCTTTTCACTTTATTTTTTTCTGTAAAATCAGGAAGGTCGCTTTTTTCTTTGATAAGATAAAGTGGTCTTTTTTTAGTCTCTAGATAAATCTTACTGATATACTTGCCGAGAATCCCAATGGTCAAGAGTTGGATTCCCCCAAGAAAGAGAATAACAGCCATCAGAGAGGTCCAACCTGATGTCGGATTGCCCAAAATGAGAGTCCTAACCACAACAAAAAAGGTCATTAGCAGAGAAATGAAACAAGATAGGAGGCCAGCCGCAAAGGCGATAATCAAGGGAAAATCTGAAAAATTAACAATCCCTTCAATGGAGTAGAAAAAAAGTTGCCTAAAACTCCAACTGGTCTTACCAGCCTTCCTTTCGACATTTGGATAGTCCAGATAGTAGGTTTTAAAACCAACCCATGCGAAGAGTCCCTTAGAAAAACGATTGGACTCAGTCAAACTTAAAATGGCATCGACTACAGACCTTCTCATCATGCGAAAATCACGAACACCAGACGGCAGGGCTACTGGACTGATTTTTTGCATGAGGCGGTAAAAGAGATCAGCACAGAAACTGCGAAAGAAGGGTTCTCCCTCTCGACTGGTTCTTCGTGTTCCTACACAGTTCAAATCTGCATTCTGGTCTAGTAAGGCTTTCATTTCAAGCAACATACTAGGAGGATCTTGGAGGTCTGCATCCATCACCACCACTAGGTCTCCAGTCGCATGCTGCAAGCCTGCATACAGAGCTGCTTCTTTGCCAAAATTTCGTGAGAAAGAAATATAATGCACTGCCGGATTTTGTTCTCGATAGACCTTTAAGAGTTCCAAGGTCCCATCGCTCGATCCATCATCGACAAAGACATACTCGATTTCTGTTTCCAAATCTGGAAGTAAAGCTTCCAAAGCCTGATAAAAAAGAGGAAGTACTTCCTCTTCGTTTAAACAGGGAACAATGATTGACATCACCATCTTAGTCTTCAAATCCATTTGGATGCTTGCTTTGCCAACGCCATGCATCTTCACACATTTGGGTGATGTCGAGTTCTGCTTCCCAGCCGAGTTCTGCTTTGGCTTTTGCAGTATCTGAATAGCAGGCTGCGATATCCCCTGGGCGACGGTCTACGATGCGGTAAGGAATTGGACGTCCCACTGCTTTTTCCATGTTTTGGATAATTTCAAGAACTGAGTAGCCTTTACCTGTTCCAAGGTTATAAACGTTTAGGCCTGAACCTTTTTGGATTTTTGTCAGAGCTGCGACGTGACCTTTAGCCAAATCGACAACGTGGATATAATCACGAACACCAGTTCCGTCTTCCGTATCGTAATCGTCTCCAAACACTTGCACCTGCTCTAATTTTCCAACGGCTACTTGAGTCACATATGGCAAGAGGTTGTTTGGAATACCGTTTGGATTTTCTCCTAGGTCTCCACTTTCATGGGCTCCGATTGGGTTGAAGTAACGAAGCAAGACCACATTCCATTCTGAGTCTGCCTTGTAGATATCTGTCAAAATTTCCTCAAGCATAAGCTTGGTGCGGCCATATGGGTTGGTCACTGAAAGTGGGAAATCTTCCAAGATGGGTACTGTGTGCGGATCCCCGTAAACTGTCGCAGAAGAACTGAAAATGATGTTTTTACAGTTGTTTTCTTCCATGACCTTCAAAAGACTAACAGTTCCAGCGATATTATTATCATAGTAGGCAAGAGGGATACGTGTTGATTCGCCAACAGCCTTCAAACCAGCAAAGTGAATGACCCCTGTTGGTTCTTCTTGCTTGAAAATATCTCTGAGGGTATCTGTGTCACGGATATCTGCCTCATAGAAAGGAACTTCAACTCCTGTGATTCTTTCAACAACTTCTAAACTTTTTCTGTTACTATTAACAAGGTTATCCACCACAACAACCTGATGACCTGCTTGGATTAACTCAATAACTGTGTGGGTTCCGATAAAACCAGCTCCACCTGTTACCAAAATCTTTTCTTGCATCTTTGTTCCTCGATTCTCGGATTTTTTCTTATTTTACCATTTTTGATAGGGAATGTCATTTACAATCCTAGAAGCTAAGCTAAAATTTCAGTAAAATTCTTATTCGCTTTTTACTCGTTTGACATAGTTTTCAATTGGATAGTTTGCTGGGTCCAAGGTCAATTCCTTACCTTGAACCAGTTGGGCTAGGTGGTAACCAATGATAGGACCCGTTGTGAGGCCTGATGAACCTAGTCCACTAGCAGCATAGACACCTGCTAAGCCAGGTACTTGCCCAAAGAAAGGTGAGAAATCACTGGTATAGGCACGGATTCCCACACGCTCAGTCCTTGAAGTCGCTTTAGATAAAACTGGATAATGGGGCAAGGCTGCTTCCTCCATTTGTTGGAGTAAGGTTTCATCTACCGTCAAATCAAATCCCATGTCATTTTCATGAGTAGCGCCTAAGGACAATTTCCCACCTGCAAAAGGAATCAAATCCCACTCCCCTTCGGGCATAACAACAGGGTAAGCTTCCATGTCTTGGGCAAGCTGATAATCTCGGAGTTGCCCCTTTTGGGGACGAACATCTACTTCATAACCTAAAGGCTCTAACAGGTGTCCCAACCAAGCTCCCGTCGCCAAAATAACCTGATCAAACACCTCTTCGCCAATCTGGTAGCCTGATGCTAAAGGTGTCAGAGTCACTTTTTCTTTGACCAGCTTGACATGGCTGGCTTCCAGCAAACGAGTCACTAAGAGTTGACCATCTACTCTCGCTCCACCAGAAGCATAGAGCAAGTGATCAAATCCCTGCAAGCCAGGGAATAATTCATTAGCTGATGCTGGGTCCAGAATGGCTAATTGCCCTATCAAGGGAGATTCTTCTCTGCGCTGGAGGGCTAGTTCATAGAGTTCTTCCAACTTAGTTTCATCCTTTTTCAGGAGAAAGACTCCCGAACGCTGGTAAAAGTCAATTTCTTGCCCTGACTTCTCTAAATCAGCTAATAAATCCACATAAAAGTCAGCTCCCAAGCGCGCCATCTTGTACCAGGCTTTATTACGGCGTTTGGACAACCACGGACTGATAATTCCTGCTGCGGCCTTGGTAGCCTGACCTTGTCCATGGTCAAAGACAGTTACTTCTAGATCACTTTCTTTCGAGAGGTAGTAGGCAGCTGTTGCCCCCACAATTCCTGCTCCAATAATGGCAACTTTTTTCATTGTCTTCACCTTCTAACTAGATATGGTGGAAAGGATTGGTCGATGCTTGACTAGGCAAAATATCAATAGACCAGCCCTTCTCTGCCTTCCATTGAGTAAGGAGTGCTGCGATTTTTTCCACAAAAAGCACTTCGATATAGTGGCCTGGATCCAATGCCAACAAACCATCAGACAGCATATCCTGGGCAGTATGGTAATAAATATCACCAGTGATATAAACATCTGCCCCTTTTGCCAAAGCGTCCTTATAGAATGACTGCCCACTTCCACCACAGATGGCCACTCTTGAAATAGGCTTCTGCAAATCACTCTCTTGATAATGCACCAATCGCAGGCTATCTAAGCCAAAGACTTGCTTGACATGCTGGGCCAATTCCCCAAATGTCTGAGGCTGAACATTTCCAATACGTCCAATTCCACGTTCAGGACCTGTCTCCTGTAGATAAGTCGTCTCCTCGATGCCTAGCATCTGACAGAACCAGTCATTGAGGCCATTTTCAACGATGTCAATATTGGTATGGCTGACATAAACTGCGATATCATGCTTTATCAGATCAATGTAAATCTGATTTTGTGGACGGCTAGCTACCAAATCCTTGATCGGACGGAAAATCGGCGCGTGCTTGACAATAATCAAGTCTACACCCTTTTCAATGGCTTCAGCCACCGTTTCTTCACGAATATCCAGAGCCACCATGACCCTTTGGATATCCTTATCCAAAGTGCCAATTTGCAGGCCACGACTGTCTCCCTCCATGGAAAATTCCTGAGGGCAAAAGGCTTCATATACGTTAATTACTTCACTTGCTAGCATGGAGAACCTCCTTGATGGCTTGAATTTTATCTATTAGAACTTGACGTTCTTCCAGATTTTTTTCTGGAATTTGTCCGAGGGCAAACTCTAACTTATCAGCTTCTTTTTGCCATTTTTGAACAAAGACTGAGCTAAATTCTTTGGACAAGAAGGGGCCAAAGCGGACATCACTGGCTGATAACTTCATTTGTCCTGCTTCCACAACTAGAATTTCATAAAATTTACCAGCTTCTTCTAAAATGCTTTCTGCTACAATCTTAAAACCATTGTCTTGCAACCAAATGCGCAAGTCGTCTTCACGATTATTAGGCTGGAGGATCAAACGCTCTACATTAGCTAGCTTGTCCAAGCCTTCTTCTAAGATCCTAGCAATCAAACGACCACCCATACCAGCAATGGTAATGACCGACACTTGGTCTGCCTCTTCAAAGGCTGCCAAGCCATTGGCTAAACGAACCTGGATTTTCTCCTTTAGGCCGTGAGCCTCAACATTTTTGATCGCAGACTGATAGGGACCTTCCACAACCTCGCCTGCAATGGCGCTTTTGATTTGGCCTCTCTCGACTAACTCGATTGGCAGATAAGCATGGTCACTCCCCACATCTAGTAAAATGGCCCCTTGGGGAACAAAGGAAGCCACTAATTCTAATCTCTTTGAAATCATCTTCTCTCACTTTCCAAACTCTATTACCTCTTATTATACCATATTTCAGCTGGCAATCTTGTACCTAAAAAGACCGCAATACACAGATTGCAGTCTTTTTTTATTTTCTGGCTTGATAGCGACTAGTCAGGATGAAAATCACGGTAAAGACCAACATCATGACCCCATAGACAGGCAGTGTTTGTCCTGTCAAGGTCGAAATTTCAAGCAGTTTTTGAATTCTTGGGAAGAGAGCTGTAGCTAGGAAGCCTCCTACTGACCAAACAATCAAGAGGACACGCCAAAGGGTAAATGGCATGCAGGCTCTAAATACAGATAAGAAACCAATTGACCCCAAGAGATAATAGAGGAGGGTTGAGATTTCTAACTCAGACCAACTTTGACTCGTTCCAAAGATTTTCACAAAGAGAACGCTAAAGACGACCATGAGGGCACTTGGTAGGGCACGAAGCATGGATTTTCTGAGGAAGTTTGGCTCGACAGGCTTGATATTTCGCTCAAAAGTCAGAACGAATGGTGGGAAACCTTCCACGAACTGGTCAATCATGGTAATTTGGATCGGAATGAAGGGGAAAATCAAAATCCACTCTGACCGCCCTAGAAGAGCACTGGCAATACAAATCACCGCGAGCAAGAAAGAATAGATGGTCTTTATCAAGAAAATTGGTGCAATGTGGGCAATGTTATTGACCACACGACGACCTTCAAAAAGAATCTCAGGAACATCATTAAAGTCAGAGTTCAAGAGAACCAAATTGGCAATCTGACGAGTCGCAGGATCTCCCTCAGCCATCACAATAGAACAATCCGCCTCACGAAGAGCCAGGATATCATTGACTCCGTCCCCTGTCATAGCCGTTATATGACCCGCTTTTTTCAGCGTTTGGATGATGAGTTTCTTTTGATGAGGGGAAACACGTCCGAAAATGGCTGTTTCCTCCGCCATAGCAACCAATTCCTCATCCGTGATTTTCGAGCAATCTACATAGCTGTGGTAGTCCGCAAAACCAGCCTTCTGGGCAATGCTGGATACCGTAACTGGATTGTCACCAGAGATAATCTTGAGCCCCACTTCCTGAGAACGGAGATAGTCCAGCGTCTCAGCTGCTCCTTCTCGAATTGGGTCCAAGATTTCCAGCAAGGCCAGGGCCTCAATATCAGAAGGTTTCTGTGGTTTGTGATGGTCTAATTTTTCCCGACTGAGGGCTAAGACCAAGACACGCGACCCTCTCTCCAAGGCCTCTCTGGCTTCTGGGACCTCAGAATCCAGCAACATCTCAGGTGCCCCTAAGAAAACTGTCCCCAGACCTTCCAATTCCATGGCTCCCCACTTGCGGTCGCTTGAGAAAGGAAGATTCGAAAGCATAGGGTAGGCTACCTGACCTTGGAAACGCTGGCGAATAGCTTGAGCTGTTGGATTCTTATCCTCACTATGGGCCATATAGCTTGTCAGGATACTGGCAATAGCCTCATCACCATAAGCTTGAGTTAGCGGAAGAACCGCCTCCACCTGCATCTTTCCTTGGGTGATGGTGCCCGTCTTGTCCAAACAGAGCATATCCACGCGCGCCAAGGTCTCAACAGAGTACATCTCCTGGACCAAGACCTTTTTCAAGCCTAGCTTAATCACCGCAGTCAAGAGTGAAGTAATGGTCAAAAGGGCAATTCCCTTAGGCAACATTCCCAAAAGGGCTGTCGACGAATTTACAACGGATGACTTGAGAGGTAGACCTTTTAAAAGCAAGGCTTCTAGCAAGAGAGCTAAACCAAAGGGAATGATAATTTTCCCAGTAAAACCAGCTAGCTTGTCCAGCGATTTCATGATACGGGAGTTGATTGGTTTAACTGTCTTGGCTTCCATCATGAGCTTAGCAGCATAGTTGTCAGCACCGACATGGTGGACTTGAGCCAAAACTGACCCACTGGCTAAGAAACTGCCAGACAAAAGCAAGGTATCAACTTCCTTTTGCACCAAATCACTTTCCCCCGTCAACATGGCTTCATTGACTTCCGCAAATCCTTCCAGAACCAAGGCATCACTGGGAATCTGCTCTCCTGCAGACAAACGAATGACATCTCCTAGCACCAATTCTTCCGGATTCAGAGCCACTTCCTGTCCATCACGAATGGTTTTGACCTTTTCCTTGGTCATGAGATTGAGCTTGTCCACCATGTGTTTGGCCCGTAGCTCAGTCACAATACCAGAAAAAGCGTTAAAGCAGATAACGGCAAAGAAGACCAGATTGCTCCAAGCCTGCACAAAGGCTAGTGCCAAAGCAATGGCAAAGTTTAAAGCATTAAAAAGAGTAAAGACATTTCGTTTAACGATTTGCCAAGTGCTGGTACTGGCCGAAGCAGTAAAATCATTGACCAAGCCCTTAGCCTGTCTTTCCTCGACTTCTCTTTGGGTTAATCCCATAATCTTATTTTTATCCATAAATTCTATCATATCATTTTTTCTAAAAGAATTCTAATCTCATCCCAAATCTGCACCTAGTCAAGGGAAAAGTTTGCCAGCGTAACTTCTCAAAGTAACTTCCATCTCTCTCCCAAAACTGGAAGTTAGTCTCAGACGACGAATTATGCTAGAATT
>NZ_CAMHWI010000026.1 GCF_946188695.1 Streptococcus mitis
TATCAAAAAAGAAAGGACAAATTTCGTCCTTTCTAGATCTTAGCTTTTCTTCAACCCACTACAGTTGACAAAGAGCCAAAAAGAAAACTTCAGACCAATCACAAAAGGTGAATATCTGAAGTTTTCTTTTATTTGTAAGTTATCACCATAAAGGTTAATAGTAAAACGAATAAGGCCAAACTCACCAATAAGGTGAGCACCTTTACCAAGGTGTTGCTCTGCCAGTAACTTGGTTTACCAATATTACTAGTCGCATCCATGGAAAATAGTTGATTTTGACGGGGTTGTATGGTTACCAATACAATCAAAGCAATAGATAGGACAATAGCTAAAACAATCAGTATGTCAATCATAGACCTACCTCAAAATTCCTATCAAAGTAAAGAGTAAACCAATCAGAATCATTAAACCCAGCAAGAGCGAAAAAGTCTTACTAATCTTTTCCCCTCGGGTTTCTTTTTCCTTCTTGATAGGTTTTTGTTTCAACTCTTCCATGCGACCTTCAACGTCTTTGTAAAATAAATCTTCCTCTGACATATTAGCCTCCTAAAACAGTTTGCATGGTTTCCTGATATCGTACCAAATCAACATAGTTGGCATGTTGGCCTTGTTTGCCAAGTGCCTGACGCATTTGATCAACATCTGAAAGGGCCAGTTTAATGGTTTCAACCAAAGCAGAAACTTCACTACTTTCAAATAGATGTTCTGGAGCGATATAAAGTCTATTGTGCACCGTCTGATTAAATCCAAGAATCAAGAGATTGTGCTCAAAGGCCTGACGCACTGCCTGCAACAACTCATTGCTGTGATTGATATCCAAGTAAATATCCGACAGTTGATAGTGCTCCTGAATCTTCTGTGGACTGGCATTTTGATAAAGTACGACATTAGGATAACGCAGCATATCTAAGAGCTTAGAAGACATCTCTGTCACCGCTGCGATACGGAAAGTAACATCAGGCAAGGCTTCTACGATTGCTTCTACTTGCTCAATCTGATCGGAATTGGTCAAGATTAAGGCATCTCGTCTTAGGAAATTATCACGTTTGAACTGGTAATGGTAACCCAAGTGCACAAACTGATCATGGTATTTCTCATCAGTCAATTCTAAAGCGCGCTCATAAGTCGCCTTATTGGGAATGATGATTTTCTTAGTACGCACATTATCACTTTCCAAAATCAACTGCATATTACCTGGAATGGCATCATAGAGAGGTTCCTGCCAAACCAGGATATCATGACCTGATTTATCCGGAAAATGGAAAGATGTCAAAAACGAGGTAGATAAGCTATTAAAGATAATGTGGTTAAGATTCACATTCAAACCTTGTAGGAAATCTATGATAAAAGCTACTCGATTAGAAAAATGACGCAAGCCTTGTCCTTCTAAGGTCAAAAGAATATCACCTGTGATATGGTTTTCCAAAATAACTTCCTTTTGATCTACGTCCCGATAGGAAGTCATAATAGCTTGACCAGAAACATCATAGGTGGTTTTAGCAAAGCAAGTTCCGAAACGATTATAGTGATCTACTTGAAAAATCCGACCTGTTGGTGTTTTCCATTCGACTTTTTTTACCAAACGCGCCTGTAAACCATCTGCAAAATGAATTACTGCCCGTTCTTGATTGAGATCGTTAATCATTGCAGACTGATTATCGCCAGCAATTTCCCAAAAGTCTGGTACAGGAACTTGGTTAAAGTATAAGGGTTTACCACTGTCATAACCCAAATAATAGGTAAAAGGGGAGACAACTCCATCCGGTAAGAATCCGTCTGGTTCAATAACCACAGCCAAATCAGACAGTCCAGCTTCAGTCAGACTATAGTTCAAATCTTGGCTTTCTTGATTATATACATCAAATAACTGAATCATCCACTACCTCCTTGATTGTTTCTTCCCATGTGTTTAGAATCTCTTGAGTCAAGAATGACTCTGCTATCTGGTATGACTTCTCTCTCATACCTTCCAAACGATTCTCCAAATACAGTTGGCAAATCTTTTCTGCATAAGCTTTCTTAATTTGATCTTCTACATGATCAGATGAACTTGGAATCAAGTAGCCATTTTTACCGTCTTCAATGAAAGTTTGATTTCCATATGGAACATCAAAGCCAATCAATGGCAAACCTGAACTAATAGCTTCCATCAAGGTCAAACCAAATCCTTCGCTAGTAGAAGCTGTCAAATATACCTCATACTGACTATAAATCTGCGAAAGTTCCGCATGCCCCTTGAGCTGAATATAATCCTCAGCCTGATGATTTGCAATAATTTCTCGAAGAAGAGAATCTTCTCCACCGCTCCCATAAATATCAAAAGTTAGTTCCGGTAACTCCTTATGAGCTTCAATCACAGCTTTCACAAGCCAATCAATGTGTTTTTCCTTGGCTAGACGAGAAGCTGTAATGAGAGAAAATGGTTTACGACTCTCTTGTGGTTTTGTTAATTCATCAACACTTCCAACTGGAATGGTTACAATCTTAGGAGCATGCGTAGTATAGTGGGCAAACTGTTGCTCTAAGACTTCCTTTTGGCGATCCGTTGAAACGATAAAAAGATCAACCTTATCTGCATTGGTAAACTGATAGTCATAGTAGTTGTTCCAAAGGATATAGTCATCATTGGTCGCATTTTCACTGTAATGCTCCGCATGAACAACTACCGCTAGATGCGCCGCTTGCGCTTCTTCAAAGACCACCTGACCAATCCCTGTCTCACGATCCAAAATCACTAGATCTGATTTACTTAAACGAAGAGTCTTCATGAAATAACGTATCAAGGCAGGCTTCCCATATAAAATTCGATCCTTGAAACGGTAGACTTCTTCAGTCCCTTGATTCATGAACATATCATAAGCAGAAGTACCATCTTCATTGTAGAAGGTTCTTTGATAGAGTGTCGCCACATTGTCCTTAGGAGCAAAATATTCTGTGCAATAGCGTGTGTAAGAGAAGTAATCTTTGCGTACAAGATTACCTGCAAATACATACTCTACATGTTGAACAAGATCCTTTTTCTCATCTACTAAATAACAAGTGATAAACTTGTCTTCGTCAGAAAAGAAAATACGTAAGACCTTGCCATTTTTTTCCCTTCGTTCCTCTATACCTTCAAAATAAGCCAAAACATCATCCACTGTCACGCTAGTCGGTGCAATCTTAATATCAGTGAAATGATTATAAAGCCAGATAACTTGATCATCATCAAAACCAATATTGGCTGTTAAGTGCTGAATATTATCGGCTAAAATCATATCTGTAAAGATAAACTTCGACGCCAGTTTCAGTCTACGAAAAATACCAGCACGATAGGCTTGAGCGTATTCAACACCACTACTAGCCCAGCCAATTCCTAAATTTATATTGTAAATTGTCATATGTTCCTCTTTTTATGGGAAATGAGTCATAATCTCACCTTTAGGAGTGACTTCAACCAAGCCCATCAGGAGATTACGCACCATATCCGCACGGATTTGTTCTTTCATAGCTTCAAAGCCCGCATAGGCTTCTTGATAATACTCTACGATTGGATTTTTCTGACTAGCAGATTGACCACCGATAGCCATAGATAACTGTTGTAGATAGTCTACCTGCTCAACCCAGTTGTCATCAATAGCCTTGAGCATAGAGAGTCGTAAAAACTGTTCATACAAGCCATGTTGCTCAAGCAATTCTTTCTTTTCAGAAAGTTCTCTATCAATCACCTGCTTCATAAAGCTACGAACTGCAGTTTTGTCAGTCACATCTATATTATCTGGAACCTCTTTAATATGAAAACTAATATTGGTAACGAGGAAGTGGAAGAGTAACTCTCGGCTTTCATAACTTGAAGAGGTCACTTGCTCTATGTAGCTAGCAATGATTTTCTCAACAACATCCTCTAAGTCACGAGAACCATCTATTAAACGATTTCTTTCTTTATAGACCATATCCCGTTGAATATTCATACTCTCAGCATATTCTAGAGTCTGACGACGCGCCGAACGGCCAGCACTATCACTTGCCTGCTGGGCCCTTTCAACTAGTTTTCGATATTTGCGCCCTTTCAATACTTCCGGTTGAGTCATATCTTTAACTTGGTAATCTTTGTACTTTTTATGCACCCAAGATGGCCCAAATTTCTTAATAACATCATCTTCTAAGGATACAAAAAACTTACTCATACCAGGATCTCCCTGACGGCCAGAACGTCCACGAATTTGCAGGTCGATCCGTTGACTTTCCATCCGCTCCGTCCCAATGACAATCAAGCCTCCAAGCTCTGCAACTCCCTTACCAAGCTTGATATCCGTACCACGTCCTGCCATAGATGTAGCCACTGTCACAGCCCCCATCTGACCTGACTCAGAAATAATCTGAGCCTCACGCGCTGCATTATTAGCATTTAGGACATTATGAGCAATCCCTTCTCTGAGCAAGAGTGACGAATAAAGCTGAGACATTTCAACTGAGCCTACAAAAACGAGTAGAGGATTTCCCTTAGCATGGTATTCCTTGATGTACTCCAAGGATGCATACACTTTTTCAGGTAAAGTGACGTATAGATTATCTGGATAGTCAATCCGTTGTCTAGGACGATTGGTTGGAATACGTACTACAGACATATTGTAGGTTTCAATAAACTCTTTTTCTGCAACCTTACCTGTTCCTGTCATACCAGATATCTTATTAAACATCTTAAAAAGGCTCTGATAGGTGATTGAAGCCATGGCCCGTGTTTCTGGAGATAATTTGACATGTTCCTTTGCTTCAATCGCCTGATGGAGTCCTCCCTGCAGTTTAGTCATCTCTAATAGACGTCCTGTTCCCTTATCAACGAGTACCATCTCATTACCACGAATGACATAGTCCTTGTCTTTAGTAAAGAGTTTATGGGCTCGAATCGCATAAACTAAATGGCGAGCAAAAACCGCATGTTCTTCCTTGTACAAATGATCTATTCCTAAAAAGCTTTCAGCAGTCTTAGCTCCCTTAGTAGTGAGCCAGATCTCATCCTTTTCCTCCTTAAAGATATAATCCTCCCCCTCTACCAAAGTCGTTACAAGCGTATCAATAATACCATAGTAATTAGATTGAACACGGGGAGCACCTGCAATGATAAGAGGTGTCTGAGCACTATCTAGTAATATATCATCAACCTCATCAATAATAACATAATTGAAAGGTTGCAAAAACTTACCTTCTTGATTAGAAGCTAAATTATCATTCAAAAAATCAAAACCTAAATTGCTATTAGTTGTATAAATAATATCCGACGCATAAATTCTTTTTTTCTCTTCTGGTGTCATCTGCTCTTTAGGATCATCTGTAAATGGGACTCCAATTGTCAATCCTAAGAAGCGGTACACTTGTCCCATCTCCTCAGCATCCCGTTTGGCTAGATAGTCATTGGTGGTAATCAGCATGGTACCTTTACCTGTCAGGGCATTGAGATAAACAGGCATAGTGGCTGTCAAGGTTTTCCCCTCACCAGTATTCATCTCAGCGACATTTCCCTGATGTATAACAATTCCTCCCATTACTTGGACATCATAGGGAAACATGCCCAATACGCGTTTATCCGCTTCACGAACAACTGCAAAAGCTTCAACTAAAATGTCGTCTAAAGTCTCCCCCTCAGCAAGACGTTGACGGAACTCCACTGTCTTAGACGCTAATTCCTGGTCTGAGAGAGACTCCATCTTTTCTTTAAGAGCATTAATCTTTTTTAAAATCCTTTTGACTTTTCTAAGTTGAAAATCTTTAAACACGATTCATCTCCTCAATAGAAAAAGAATAGAAGTCTAAAGACTCAAATCCAGCACTTAGAAGGGAAACTTGATAGGTATAGGTATCTGCTGGATAAGTAAAATCAAAAACTTTCATTTTTTCAATCTTCTCTTCAATAATATCCCCATATCTATCCAAAAAAGAAATTTTTATATATATGCCATTTTCAGGATGACAATCAAAATTCATGCACAACTGATAATCCTGTTTTCTTTTAAGTAAAGGGAGACTAGGCTGGGCTCTAAAGGCTTGATAGTTCACACTTGAGAACCAAGTTTTTAAGATTTCTCCTGATGGCACCAAGGGATTAGATAAACTAATGTGTTTATCCTTATGATATATTATTTCGCTACCATACATAAATGTACCCTGTACTTCTCCCCAAGAGATACTTTCTCTTTGATTAATAATCATTTATCTCTCCTTTTAAAATCCTCTTCCAAGATCATATTATAAAAATGTAAAAACCAAGTAACATTTGTACCCGTATCATCATTGTGTCGCCCCGATGTACCCTTAGATAGAATCTTAGCGCCTGTATAACAAAGATGTTCTACTAACTGATCATATGCCTTACTGTCCATATCTTCGTCTTTCATATAGGAGAGGCCAAACGTTGTCTGTGTAAAGTTAGCCTTTTTAAACACATTCCAAAAACGTCGATCTAAATTTTCCATATCCTGGTAGCTAACTCCTCCAGTCTGATGTCTCAAAATATCAAAACTTGTATTAAAAACTCCAGGTGCCTCTATGCGGCCCCGTCTTGCAATAGTTCCAACATTGGCTAATGGCTTACCAACAATAACTGCATGCGGTTCAAAAACTGCCCCATAGTAGAGCGATGGAAAGGTTCCCATTGATAAACCTGATAAAATTAAATCTTTAGAAGTCAAACCAAGATAGTCTAAATAGTATTGAATTGTTTCCTTAATCTTATTTTCTAATTCTTCACTACCAAGGTAAAAAGCTCCCCCCTCCAAACGAGGATCTGAAAAAAGAAGAAAAGGACATCCTAAATTTTTCATCATGAAATATCCTTCAAAGCCCTCTGCAGGACGATATCCCGCAAAGTATACTGCCAAAGGAGGTTTAAAGTCTCCAGGATGAAAGAAATAATTAATCTCATCACGTATACTATCGTGTAAAATATTACCACCAAGAACAAACTTTCCAAACTGTTTTCTACTCCAACGCTGGTGAAGATTCCCTAGTTTAAGTTTCCCTTTGCCTCGTGCCTCAATAGATACCGTTATATAAAAACTTGTTTCCTTATTATCTATAACAATCGCTTGTTGAAGGTCATCCTCACTATAAATTTCCTCCTCAAAAAATTCGTCAACAGCCCCAGACCATATTTTGCGAATCACTAATCTAAACTCACAATCC
This sequence comes from Streptococcus mitis, assembly GCF_946188695.1. Lineage (GTDB taxonomy): Bacteria > Bacillota > Bacilli > Lactobacillales > Streptococcaceae > Streptococcus > Streptococcus mitis_DF. The sequence continues at coordinate 7,159 of NZ_CAMHWI010000026.1, forward strand.
CCTTGTTTTTCGTACTCTAACCACAATTCAATAGGGAGATTTTCTCCAATCATGGTATTGTAGGTCCAATGGGCAACCTGAGAAAAAGTATCACTAAAATTTCCCTCTAAAGTCACATGTTCAAATCCTTGATAGGAAATAGAACCTTCAAAAGAGGGATGTATTTGTATTGTTGATGGAAATAATTTATCTCCGTATCCCCCGCCAAAGAGAGAAGTTGATAAATCATTTAGTAATTGCTGGGGTTCAGAGAAATCCATAGCTTGAGCACATCTCTTTTTTAAGAAATCAAGAATACTCAATTCTGTCGTTTTAAAACCTTGATCATAAAAAAGAGTATAAGGTGCAATCTGATCACTAAAAGGTAGTAAATCAGCTAGATACTGACCATCCTCTATCAAGATTGCATGAAAATTTGTGATGCTATCCATTTCCATCATTTTACGAAGGGCAAGCGATGAGTTGGGACAGAAATAGTACCAATACATATTTTCAGGAATATCATAATGATGAGCCCAATTATCAATTCCTATCTGTAGGATTTTATAATCCTTTGACATCTGTAACCTCCTCAATCCAGTGATGCAACTTATCTAAGAATCTTTGTCCTGTGTGTTCTTTGATTTTATCAATAGAGTATACTAATGCTTGATTCCACTCTTTCAGTTTATCTGTATAGTAATGTGCCGCCTTGGAAAATTCTGTCACATCTGAAATCAAATAGCCGTTTTTCAAATGTTCCACATAGACGGTCTCAACTAGATTAATCTGAGGAATTCCCGCACTGATACCTGCTATTTGAGTGTAGAGGTGGGGTTGTTTATTGAGATCCACAATCAAACGAACAAACTCGAGTGTCTTAATCAAATCCAATTCATCATTCATATTGACAAATTGAAAACGCAGTTCTTGCTCCTGGTTTTCCTCTAGGGGATTTTCTGCACCACCATAGTCTAGGCCTTTTTCCAAGCTGTCAATATGGATTTGTCTCTGAATGATTTCATTTACAAGGCTTTCCACTTCATCCATTTGTTCCTGACTAGCAGAGAAGGCTCCAAATATGACTTCTGTATTTTTGGTTTCAGCAATAAATGATAAAACCTGAAATAGAGCTTGTCTATCAATTCCTTCCGAAAAATCTAATTGATAATAAATTATCGATTCTTTTCGAGTCTGACTTCGACCTAGTCGTAAACGCGTATCAAAAGGAGAAAGATGATGAAATTTATCCGATAGTTCAGGATACAGGTCCTGCAAGAGTTGTAAACTATCCTCTCTATCCACTAAGACTACATCTGCCTGTTCAAATGATGGAGCTAAGTTTTTAAAATTAACTTGAGAATTCCGATTAATGAAAAGACTCAAAATTTTAGCAGTATCACTTTGTAAACAGCTGAAGAGCAATTGGTCATGATGGGGATGAGAAGGAATGATAAAAATATCCTGTTTTTCCTGTTTCCTTTGCAGATATTTATCAAAATATTCTACAATTAATTGACTTATATCAGCGTAGTGAAGCTGTTTAAAACGGTAACCAAATATTGGATTTACCTCTACTCGGCCTCCCTCATTTAAATACTCCCTAAATCGCCAAATACCTTTAGGATCTAAATAGTCTTGATAGGTAGGCTGGCCATTATCAAAATAAATGACACTAGACACAAAGCCACGATCGTCCATTATATAATGTGTACTTATTTGCCCATCGAGATCAAAATATTGGATTTCACTGATAAATCCTTCTACACCATGCTCCACTTTAGCATATTTTTTACCATTTTTTTGTACTACTATTGCAAAAGGACTATAAATAAATTGACAATCACTATCCCACTCTATATCTCTTATATTCAGAACCTGGCTGTGTATATCATGCAAATCTTGCAAATCATCAAATATAGGATAAACTTCTGTCTCTAAGACACCATGTCTGTGTAAAAAATAACGTAAATGTGGCTGATAGGATAATACTAATAGTCGAGACGGTAGACCTTGTCTTTGAAAAAGTCTAATTTGATTAAAAGTATCATCAAATTCAAGTTTAAAGTGAGAATAGTACCACGGAGTCAAATCAGCGTGCCATTGACGATTTGAACCATACCAAGCTGGAATAAAATAATACATGATATCCTCCTAAATCAATGGTTTATAAGTTTCATTTAATCTCAAAGCCTTCATTTCATCTTTGATTGTAAAAATCATACCACCAAATATCATAAATAAACCTGGAATCATAGCAATTCTTAATAATTTTTCATCAGCTAATACAAACAGCATAGGAATACCTGCCATTACCACATTAAAGAAAGCGCCTATAATAGAGAAGCGAAAAATTAGTCTATTCAAAAATCGACCGGTTTCTTCACCAGGATAGATTCCGTATATATATTCTCCAGATTTTTTCATACGTTCTGCTATTTGTTCCCCACTCATATTTACAAATGCAAATAGGATACTAAAAAGAAAAAGAAATCCGATATACATATAAATCCAAAGTGGTTTCCCAACTGTATACTTAACTGAAATTTCAGAGAGTACTGAATTTGCAGGGAAAAGCGACTGTAACAGCAAAAAAATATAGGTAGGTAAAGCTAAAAAACTCATCAAATACATGTAAGGCATCCCTCCAGCTGGGTTAAGCATCACTTCAAAATATGAATATCTCTTAAAACGACTATTTAAACCAATCTTATTAACCGGTATGCGATAGCGAGCTCTATAAAATAAGGCTAATAGATAAGCAAAGAAAACTCCCATAAGACTTAAAGATACTAAAATTGTGGTTGGTATATGCACAGCTCTAAATGCTTCAATCAAATCCTGTGGAATATTTAAGACCATACTAGTTAACAATATAACCATAGATCCACCAATCCCATTACTAGCATTAATATCAGTTAACCAAATGGAGAAAAAAGTCCCTGCAACCAATAATGTTGTATTCAAGAGCAGGATAAGTTCAGAAGAGTAAATTTGTTGAACAGGAAGATTTAAGGAAATAGCTAAAGATTGAATGATAGCTATAAACAATGTTAAATACATCTGACGCCTATCCTGAATTTCCACCGACATTGATGTCAACCCTAAACTCTTTGAAAAGGAAAACATCTGCCACAAAATCATTGAAGACATCCATGGAGAAATACCAACAGAAAGCAAGGAAAGACTACGGAGATTCCCACCTGTAAGAGCCGTCGAAAAAGCAAGATAAGCTGTTGAACCACCTAAAAAATCCTTACTATTTACATCAATAAATGGTAACGTCAAATGACTTCCTAACACATAAATAAAAATCAAAAAGAGAGTCACTAGACCTTTTTTTAATATAGATGAAAAATAGTTTTTCATGAAAATTCCTTTCGTATTTTCAATTATAAAATAAATATTTACTACCAATAGTAGCAATATTTTCACAAGATAACTCAGATAATCAAGATGAGAATTCTCTCTAGTAGGATTTAAAATAAAGTATTAAAAAAACTAAGTTTTAACTGAAAGACTTCGAACTAAATAGTGTCTATTTTTGTTCAAAACATAATCATTCTTCATCCATTTTTCTAAATCTAAATTAAAAATCTTATCCTCTTTAACAAATTTTGGAATAAAATATCGGAAAAAACAGATTAAGTTAAATTATATGGTCAATGATACTCACGCAAATTATAATTTGTTATTTTCACATTAATAATTTCTGATAATAATGACTTCAAACGTTTTCCATAAGTAAAAACCACTTAGTTGGTTAGTCGCCATTAAAAATATAAAATTTTAAAACGATTTCTTTCATTGCTATACTTATAACTCTCTCATTTATAAATTTAGCATTAAAATATTGAACTCTCTAAGATATAGATATTCTAGAAGTCTGATTTTTAAGGAAATTATTCCATATCTCTACAATACTTTCCTCTAAGTACTCACTCGCCAACTGATAAGAATTGCTATGAAAATCCTCCATATCTTTAGAAGATAGTTCAACTAATCTCTGAGCCATATCCTCTACCAACTCCTGATCACTTCTTCCTTCAAAAGGAACTAAATAACCATTTTTACCATCTAGTATAAAGGTAGGATTACCATATCTCACATCAAATCCAACAATAGCCAATCCTGCTCCAACAGCTTCCATCAAAGTCAAACCAAAAGTCTCAGTTGTAGAAGCTGTTAGATAAATACTATGTTTTATGTACTCGTCATCCAATCTCGCATATCCTTTTAGATGGATATAATCCTCTGCCGAATATTCGCAAATCAACTCTTTCAACCCATTATATTCCATACCTTGACCAAAGATAGAAAAATCAATATTCGCACCCTTTTGATGCGCTAAAACAACTGCTCTAATAGCTAAATCTACTCGCTTTGAATAAATCAATCTTGAAGCCGTCATAATTTTTTGTGGTTGCCTAACTTTGTCTGCATATTGTAAAGAATTCAAACTCCCTACTGGAATAGTATAAATTTTGGGAGCTTGCTGTCCTTCTTTTTGAAAAGACTCCTTCAAAATTTCTGCCTGTAACTTAGTAGATGTAATCATAAAGTCAAAACGATTAGCATACTTTACAGGGTAGTAATATTCATAGCTAAAGGGATGCTCACCAAAAGTATGTTCCGAATGGAACACTAGTCCTAGTTTTGCACCTGATGATTGCTCCAATAGTGGACGAGCAAAATCAATATTCGAAGCCCTATCCATCAGAACAATATCTCTTTCTTTTAGGTTGAGCTTATTTATAAAAAAAGTTATCAGCTCTTCATGTGTTATTAGTCTATTATCTTTTAATAGATAAAGACGTTTCTCTTTCTGAGAAATTTCCTCTAATGCTACACTTCCGTCTTGGTTATGATAAACACGTTTTCCTAGTTCAGCTGAAATGTGATTATTTTGATAGTTCAATACAAAATAATCAGTTACTAGTTTTCTTGTAGAGTACATTTCCCTTCTTAGTAAATATCCTTCTGAAAAATAATCCACATACTGAACCTTATCTAAATAATATTTACTGTACCGAAAAACGATAACTTCTCCATTATCTAGTTTATAAGATTGACTTTCGTCAGAACTATCAATTTGTTGTGACTTCTCCAATCCCAAAAGCATTTCCATCTCACTAGAAGAAAGAATGGGTTCTGTTACTAACTGATCCGTAAACAAAAGTTGAGCAAAAAGAAGTTCATTGTATCGATAACCTTTGGATAAAAAATAATCTAATTGATCCCTATTTGGCCAATGGGTAAATACAAAATATGTCTCTACACCTAACTTGCGAAACATTTTAAGGCGATGTGCTTGTGCAACATCTACTCCATTTGGTTCAAACCCTAGCAATAGATTAAAATTATAAACAGTCAAATTTTCTCTCCCATCTACCAAATAAACTACGATAATCTTCTAAACTAGTTATCCCTAATATTTGAGCTTGATTTCTAGAAAGTTGATAATACTTATCAGGATTTTCTAGAACTTGGCGTACATTTTGAATGAGAGACTCTATTGTATCGTAACAAGTTTCTAATTTTTTATATTCTTCATGATGAGTCAGATTGTCCAATGTATAAAGTAATATTCCTCTTTCAACCGCACGTAAAGAAGAGGCAAGAATTTCAATATCATACTGAATATCAAAATAGAAACTACTGCTATCCAGTAATTCTTGAAAAAGTCGATAACTCATTCCTGGATGTATGTGCATATTAGAATAGATAGATAAATTAGTAATACGACTTCCCATCTCTGTAACTGCTCCTACATGGAAATCAATCTCTGGAAATTGAATCAATAATTGTTCTAAACCTTCTATCCATTCAGAATTTGTAATAATCATAGCTTGTGGCCTAACCGGAACTGGCTTATTTAAAGCAAACCCATATAGATGTGTGTAAGGAGAAAGATCAGAACTTCGAGGGGACATTACTAGAACCTGATTAACTCGGTCTGCAATCTTATCAGCCTCTGTTATATCATCTGCCAAATAATAGTAATTTTCTTTCTTTCCTGAGGGAAGAAGCGAGAGAATCTCTTCTCCCAAAATTAAAATATCTTCTCTCTCTACTATCTCTTCTAATACTTTAAGGAGAAAAGAATGACGATTCGGATAGATAGTTGGACTCTGCTGTGAATCAAAGTAAGCTATTTTATCTTGTTGTAACCACTCTACTAGAAGTTCTCTCCCTTCTGAGTTGTAAATAGTTCTCAGTACACTCTTTTCTTCTTCATCTAAAAGTTCACGACAAACTTTCCAGCCATAAGCACTGTAATAATCTATCCAGATGCACGTTTCTTCTTCATCATACCAGTAAACCCTCGCAATAGTACGCTCTGATTGTGGTTGACGGAACTTTATTCGTGCTTTCTTTTTACTTTGGTCATAAACATAACCTTCTAAACCATCTGTCGTTATCTCCCAGTAAGGGGGCAGAGGTAAATTGTTAACAAAGAGAGGTTGACCCTTTTCTTTCATTAGGAAGTATGTCAGTGCTGTCAACTCCCCTTGTTCAAGATTATCTAGATTGTCAAAACAATCAATGTAGAATACAGTTAATGATTTCTCTAGCTTTTGAAAAATCTCCTTAATTTTTGGAACTTTATCATCTGTTTTTTTTGCGATTACAAACATCTTTTACTTTTCCCATTCTCTTGATAAATGTATCTAAATCTTGCATCTTGAGATGCAAGATCTTTACAAATACTTTCTGAATCATCCGTTGAACCATCATTAATTAAAATAATTTCTAAATTTTGATAAGACTGGTATCTTATACTATCTAAGGCTAGTTCTAGATAAGGTTCTACATTACACACTGATACGATAACACTAATTAATGGTTCTGTTTGCATTCATTCTACTTATTTTCTAGAGTATTCAAATAGTTTTTGATATGCTGAATCATCTCTTGAACATCCTGATTTTCAAAAACATAGTGAGATATTTCACGTCCATGATTTGTTGCTTGGAAAGAATAGAAAGGAATTCCCTTATCTGCTACTTTTTGGATAATGTTATAAATTTCACCCTCATAGTTTATATCTAGATAAAAATCTAACTGATTGAAAACTTTTTCATGCGTCAAAGGATCAAAGCAGGGAAAAAGTGTTACATTTTTATACTTTTCCAACATTAAAATTTCTGGTGCAAAATAGCAGTGGGCCAAAATATTAAAATTCACTTGTGGAAGAGCTTTAATCAGATTCTCTGCTTCATGCAAGTTCACGGTATTCGTATAAATAGCTGTTTGATAAGGAGGGAGTGAAACAAGAGCACTCCATCCTTCTTTGGCAGGATATTTTCTAAGTATAACATCATCCCAAGACAATCCATAGTAAAACCACCATTCTTCTCTGAATCGATTAAAATGATGTTGATGCCACGGCTTCAAGCCTGTAGTATAGTGAATGACAGCTGGTTTTCCTTTAAAAAGATCATACCAATCCGTATCACCCAGTGTAAATTGCTGACTATCTGACCCCACTTGAAGATTATAGGTTAGAGGAAGATGATACCAATTATCCTGAAAAGCAAGATTCAAGATTCCTTGATCCCCATAGACATCATGATGATGTTCCGCAGTCAAATCAAATAACTGTTTCACAACATCTTCCTCTCTCCATTTTTTATTATCTATCAATAATAAACCAGAATTAAACTTATCCGATGTTGTCGGTAAATCCTCAACTGCAGCAACAGGACAATCTTGCATATCTAGTTCAAATAAACTTGATAAATCCTGTGTCACAATCATATCACTATCCAAATACAAAACCTTATCTTCTACTACATGGTGAGGAATTAAATACCGAAAATAGGCAGCATAGTTTAAATGTGCTGTTGGAAGTTTATAATCTTGAAACATAGCTGAAGAACATCTAACGTTTATAATTTCTGAATCTATTTTTTCAAGATGATCATCTACTAACCGAAACCAATCAGTTGGAATATCTTCATTTAGAATATAAAACTTAATCTGCTTCATATGGCTACATATAGATTTAATTGTTGTCTCTAAATAACTCACATAAGCTTGATTTGCTGCAAGAACAATTACTTTCTTATACATAATCTCCCCTTATATTTCCCATTCCATCTAAAATACCAAAAGTAAGAAATCTCTTCAAACGTATTTTATACCATATATAATACAAAACATATTATATCAAAAAAACAGCTATTTTCCAACTTATACAGTAATAATCATCCCATAATAAAGTATACTAAAAATCGATATTTATGATACATCAGATGTATGATATATCCATTGTATTGTAAGCACATTGGATATAATCAACTATTGTTAATTGCGAAGGAACAAAGTCCAATTCTTGTCGTTGAATAGTCGCTCCAATCTCTTTTTTAGATTTCCCTGACAGTCAGGACAAATGCAGCATTCTATAGTAAATTGAAACAAGAGTAGGACAAAAGAGCTTCGTAAAAAGTATTACAACTTGGTAATACCTTTTTGAGGTGCTTTTTGATATGAGCTCATGTTTTCTCAATAGGATTGTACTCAGGTGAGTAGGGAGGAAGTGGTAAAAGTTTATGCCCAAATTCTTCACATAAGAGCTCTAGCTTACCCATTCTATGGAATCTTGCATTATCCATAATAATAACTGATGGTTTGTTTAAGGTTGGTAAGAGAAACTTCTGAAACCAAGCTTCAAAAAAGTCGCTCGTCATCGTCTCTTCGTAAGTCATTGGAGCGATTAACTCACCATTTGTTAGCCCCGCAACCAAAGAAATCCTCTGATATCTTCTTCCAGATACCTTACCTATTATTAACTGGCCTTTTAATGAGCGACCATATTCTCGATAAAAATAAGTATCGAATCCTGTTTCATCAATATAAACAGGTGCTAAGTGCTTTAAACTATTAAAATTCTTAAGAAATAAAGCTACTTTTTCTGGGTCTTGTTCATAGTAGGTGTGGTGCTTTTTTTTCGAGTGTACCCCATAGCTTTGAGAGCATAGTGGATAGTAGTTAGATGACAGCCAAATTCAGAAGCTATTTCAGTCAAATAAGCATCTGGATTATCAGTAAGATAGTTTTTGAGTCTATCTCTATCAACTTTTCTTGGTTTTGTTCCTTTTACTTGATGGTTTAGCTCTCCTGTTTTCTCTTTTAGCTTTAACCAGCCATAAATGGTGTTACGTGAGATTTGGAAAATCTGTGATGCTTCTGTTATACTACCTGTTCGCTCACAATAGGCGAGAACTTTTTTACGAAAATCTATTGAATATACCATAAGAATATTATGATACATTGTGTACTATTTTTGGTTCATTTTATTATAGTTGATCATGAACTTCTTATCAATAAAATTGGGTCAAAAGAGCTTGACGTCTTCCTTTAGTATTTTTACGTTTGTATGTATTTCTTCTCTTTCAACTGGGAACATCTCCATCTTCCTCAGATGCACGACATGTCAGTATACTAAAAACCTCCAAAAGTTTTTAACTTTTGGAGGTTTACGATAACCTAATTAGTCTATTTCGATTATCTAGAACAAGACTTATTCTTCCTCATCACGTTTACGTCGTTTAGCTACTAAACCTAATCCAGTTAAACCTGCTACAAGTCCTAAGACAGCAGATGAGATTGATGAAGTTTCACCAGTATTTGGCAATTGCTTACGTGTTTTAGCCGTTTCAGTTTGAGGAGCTGGACTAGTTGAATTCGAATGAATCATTGACGTTGAAGTACTTACGCTTGTTGAAGCTAACGTGCTTGCTGATGTACTTGCGCTCGTTGAAGCTGACGCGCTTGCTGACGTACTTGCGCTCGTTGAAGCTGATGTGCTTGCTGATGTACTTGCGCTCGTTGAAGCTGAAGTGCTTGCTGATGTAATCGCGCTCATTGAAGCTGACGCGCTTACGCTTGTTGAGATCGACGTACTAGCACTTGTCGATACGGATGTACTTACTGAATCTGATGCAATAATACTATTGATATCTAAACTATCGAGCGATCTGATTTCTGCAAGCCCCTTACTTGTTACAACAGAAGCACTTGTTGATGCTGACGTACTTGCTGATGTGCTTGCACTTGTTGAGGCTGACGTACTTGCTGATGTACTTGCACTTGTTGAGGCTGACGTGCTAGCCGATGTACTTGCACTTGTTGAGGCTGATGTACTTGCTGATGTACTTGCACTTGTTGAGGCTGATGTACTTGCTGATGTGCTTGCACTTGTTGAGGCTGACGTACTTGCTGACGTACTTGCGCTCGTTGAAGCTGA
>NZ_CAMHWI010000027.1 GCF_946188695.1 Streptococcus mitis
GCTCCGGCTTGCACGCCTGTATATTCTGGCAGTGGTTCTACTTGTTCCGGTTCAACTATTGCTCCAGCTTGTACTCCTGTGTATTCAGGTAGTGGTGCTACTTGCTCCGGTTCGACTACTGCCCCAGCTTGCACACCTGTGTACTCTTTGGGTGACTCTACTTTTTCTGGTTCAACCACAGCTCCGGCTTGCACGCCTGTATATTCTGGCAGTGGTTCTACTTGTTCCGGTTCAACTATTGCTCCAGCTTGTACTCCAGCATATTCCGGTTCAACTTTTTCTGGTTCAACAATAGCTCCGGCTTGTACACCTGTATATTCTGGTTTTTCATGAACTTCAGGTTCTCCTTTATCACTTACTACAGCCTCTGGTAACTCAGGTTGGACTGCGGGTTTAACAATAGATCCAGCTTGTAGGTCCTTATGTTCTGTGACAGTCTCAGGTTGTTCCTTTATAACTTGAGCTTTTTTAGTACCTTTTTCTACTATTCTTGAAACAGGCGCAGCCGTTGAAGTTGAAACAATTTCTCGCGAAACTTCTTCCTTGTTTACAGAGAATATTCTGACGATTTCAACTTTCTTACCTAATTTACCTTCTTGTTTTACTCTTATAGTTCCTTCAGCTAAATCAGGATTCTCCTGAACTTCTTCTTGAAAATCTATTTTTGTCTCTATAGTTTCGTCACGATATAAGAGTTCAGGTTTATTCAACTGACCTGATAGAACTTCATCCTGTGGATTTAATGTATTTACCCCAGTCTTTTCTTTTTGAGAAACCTTCTCGTCTTTCTTCGTTTCTAGATTCTTATGTTCGGCTAATTGTGCTTGAGAATCTGAAGATTGTTTCTCTTCTTTTCTTGGATTCGTTAATTCTGTAGAAAGAGGTTTTTCAACTACTTGAACTTCTGTCGGCTTAGTTGAAGAAACAGGTGTTTGTTCCTGAATAGCTTGTACTGTTGATGGATTCTCTACAAAATTAGGTGTAACACTATAATCAACCTTTTGTTGTTTTGTAGGAGTGGCTACTGATTTATCTTGATTATTTACTTTAGACTCAGAAGTTATGTTTCCCTCTTTGATATATCCAATATATGTGTAACCTGAAATGTCTTTAGGAAGAGGTAATTTTTCTCCAGAAGTCAATTCATAGTCAGTATTGTAATTTAGCAAAAGATTATTTTCTAAAGCATGAGCCGATACAAGAACACCGTTTCCTATTCCTGCAACCAATACTAAATGTAATACCGTTTTATTCTTAACTTTTTTCTTGGAAACAGCAAAAACTAAACTCCCCAGAGCTGCTAAGCTAGCACCAGCAACTAGGGCTTGCATCTCATTCTTGCTTCCAGTATTTGGCAATTCCCCCAGTTGATTTTGGGAATTTAATTTATAAACAAGATAATAAGTCTCATCATCATTATCCACGTATGTCGGAATATCATAGACAAGCTTATTCTGCTCATCTGATGATAGCTCTGAATCTGTTACATATTTATAGTGAACACCTTTAGTCTCTTGAGCATTCACAGATGAACTACCTAATACAGACATAAAAAATAAACTTGAAATCGTTGCAGATACAAGTCCTACTGATAATTTTCTAAATGAAAAACGCTGCTGTTTTTCACCAAAATACTTTTCCATTATTCCTCCTTGAAATAAAATTTATATTTATCTTGCGAAAGCCTTTTATATATTAGTGTATTATCTATAAAAAAGGCGTTACACTTTGATTATACTCTTAATTTACCAAAAAGTCTTAAAATTGCGTTGCGTTTTCATACTTTGTTTTATATATAAAATAAATATAGAAAAACTATACTGTAATTCATTAGAAGATTTATTTATAAATTGGAAGATTTAATAATTATTTTAAAAATACTTAGGAAGAAAAAAATGTAGAAAATAAAAAAGCTAGGCAAAAACTAATCTCAGAAGAAAATGGAGTAAATCTTCCTACCAGAAAACGCATAATATCAAGTTTTTCAACACCTGATACTATGCGTTTTTCTGATTTTAAAGACTTTTTTCAATCCTAAATAGACTATATTATAAAATTCGTGATCTAACAATCATTTCTATTAGTTAAATCTTTTAACCTTTCTTCTCCAGATTTAAGCATCTCTTTCTCCACTTGATTCCATTCTCCAAATAGTAACTCTTGAAGAACATCTGCTGCTGAAGTTGTATTTTCTTTTGAATCATATACACAACTTCTATCTCGTTGATAAATTTGAATTCTTTCAAAGATAGCTAGTTCTTCCAACTGCCGTGTATTATCAACTAGATGATTTACAATGAAATCATGATATTCTTTTGAAGTTGCGCGTGCTTGATTTGGATTAATAGCGTACAGTTCTTCGTATCGGATAAGAGTGCTCAGATAGGACAGCTTAGGCTTTGTCGCAATCAAGGCTAATTGTACTTCATATCCCCTACTTTTCAAGAGTTGTGCTGTTTTCTTTGGAACATCAACTGTTCGTAAAGTTCCCTCTATCAAAAGATTGTATCCCAAACTACTCAATTCTGTTACTAAAGACTCTACCATTTTCCCTGCAAAATCTTTGGTGTATTCTACACTGTCTTTGCCGTATTCTTGCTGCAGTTCTAAATAGTGTGGATGTTGAGAGCGAAAACTATCGCCATCTATGATAACAATATTTCCTTGAAATTCTTTCTGTTTAATACGATGAATTGTAGTCTTACCAGCACCACTTTGCCCTCCAAGCAAAATCGCTATAGGTTGCTTACTGGACTTTTTTCCTCTTGTCAGAGAACGAAGATTCCGTGCTAGAGCATGTTTGAATTCCCTATCAGTATAATCTTGGATTTCCATTAGGCTACCATCCGTTTTTCAGATATCTCTAACATACGTTCAATTCCATCCAAATAGCCGCTATATCTCTCTATTTCATCAAAAGTTTCTACTAAATAGATATTCGTATGAATCAAATCAGATAGATCATCACTCATTAAAATCCAAGGATTAGATTCATTATCAATGCTAATTCCCTGACTATCTTGATAACGATAGAGTCGAGATAAAAGATTAGCACCTCTTTCTTTCACAATTTCAATTTTTAAAGTCAATTCATAATCTTCAACAGGATTGAGCATTTTATCTTCTCCTACAATATCGACATAAGATACATTAAACTTCTGACAAATGATGTCAATTAATTCCGTAGAGACTGAACTTGTTCCATTTTCATAACGACTCAGACTATTTCGTGAAATACCTACAATCCGTGCAAATTCGGGTTGTGTTAAATCATGTGTTTTACGTAAGGATTTTATGTTCTTTCCAATCATGGCAAACTCCTTTATTTTTATAATTCAATTATAGCATAAAAAAGTATAACGCACCAATTTTGGTGCATTATTGGCTATTTTTCCTAAATCTCTCTAAATTCTTCTCCAATTGTTCCTTATGAAGTTGATTCTTAGCTTCCGTTAATGTGTCGTCCAAAGTTTCTTCTCTGTAAGTTGATTCTGTTTTTAGTTGTTCTGATTCTTGATCTGGAGTGAAAATGATATCTAGCAATCGGTCTATTTTTTCAAGATCTTGGGCAGACATATCAGATAGTCGATGAATTAGCTTTTTAAATACATCACCATTGTCTTGGCTTTTCTTAAAAAGTGTTGTAAACATCTATAACCTCTCAAAAAAAGCAGCTTATCAGGACTGCTTAGTGTAATTCGGCAATCGCATCATAAATGGACTGCAATTTCTTATTGTCTTTATTCTTTGTGTCAATCAAAGTATGTAGCTCTTCAATTTTCTTTTGACTACTTTCAATATCACTATTGTTATCCGCAATCAGCCTTTTAAGATGTTGCTGATAACTTGTAGTGATATCTGTCTCTTTTCCTGTTCTAACCTCTGTAACTTTGGGTTTAGAACTAGAATTTGATTCCGTCACAGGTGCTTGTTTGCGCTTTTGAAAAGCTGCTTCATAATTTACATCATTACCTCCTTGATGATTTCCAAATAAGGCCGCAATTTTATCTGGATCTTCTTGATTTTCTGATTTACTTTCTAATGGTTGATTAAAATTCCAATCTTTTGTCATTCACTCATTTCATCCTTTCTAAATTCAGAATCATCGAATTGTCTTTCTCTACCGAAGGCATGGTCAAGAGCTTCTTCAAAACTCATGTGACTAATGCTTTGACGCCTTTTGAACGTCTCAAACATCGCTGTCTCCAGTTGCTCTTTGTAAGCAGCGAGTTTTTCTGTCTCTCTTGCTACCTTGCTTTCTTGCCTAGTGACCTTTTCTTCTAAGCGTTCAATAATGGTCATATACGATCCTCCTTCATTCTAATATTAGCTAAAACATCTTGATTTTGTTATCACAATTCTAAACATTGAGGGGGTTGTCTTACTGGTGGATTTCCCAATTTCTCTTTTGCAGTCTCAAGTATACATTGTAAATCTGATTTCTTTTCTCTAAGAACATCATTCCAGTCTATTTTTTCTTTCCCAGATTCATTATCAGGCAAATCCAGTAAAACAGGAAATCCTGATTGAGATAACTTATCAGAAAAATCTTTACCTGCATCATCACAATCTACCGCAAGTGTCAATAAATCAGGATGATTATTGAAATAGGTAGTGGTATCACGAATTGTATTGATCAAAGGCAATAACTTTGAATGTGTTACTGTATCTAAGAATTCCAACTTCTGATTTTCTTCAGCTATCAGTCGTAAAGTTTGATAAGCCACAACAGACCTTTTTAATCCCTCCATAGATACCAAGCGAACATCTGATAGACTTTGTTGATGAAGTTCGTAATAGCTCATCAAGTCGATGAACGATTCACAAAAGACCAGTCTATTTGGTTTACCAATGTCAAAGGATATTCCAATATGTCCATGGCTTCCTTTTAGAATCGTTTTTAACCTCTCTCTTGGAAGAGAATGATTCTTATATA
Source organism: Streptococcus mitis (assembly GCF_946188695.1). Classification (GTDB taxonomy): domain Bacteria; phylum Bacillota; class Bacilli; order Lactobacillales; family Streptococcaceae; genus Streptococcus; species Streptococcus mitis_DF. Next base: position 4,937 of record NZ_CAMHWI010000027.1, read on the forward strand.
TCCCTTGTAAGCTTGCTGCCTGCAGCTTGTGACGATGATTAAAGCTTTTAAAAACGATAACAGGTTCAACTGTTTCATTTGTTTTCCAACTAGCTTGTGCTATCAAACCTTGTTGAATCATCTTTTGTATGATTTCTTCTGAAATTCCTCTACATTCTGTTAAGTAATATATGGCCAGACTACAGTTAGAATCTTCTATTCTCTTTAAAGGATAATAAAATGGTCTCTCTCTATTTTCTTGAACAGCTTCTTTTTGAAAAGGTTCTTCAGAAAGAAAAACTAAAGCTTCTCTAAAGGAAATTCCCTTAACAAGTCGAACAAAATCAATGACATCACCTTGAATATCTCTTGAAAACCATTTAAAAGTATTGGTACTCGAAAAAATCCGAAATGAATCGTGTTCAGGATGTTCATAGACACGGCTAGAAACTTGTTTAAAGGAGATACCTAAACGATTGGCTACATCAAGAATTGAAATTTGCTTACATTCTTCTATTTCCATGCAATATCATCATTTTGTCGTAGTATTTGGCAGTGATGGAACAGATGAGGATTCTTCCAAAGTTTTAGGAGTTGCCTTATCTAAATCATCTAACCCAGATTTCCAAACCTGTACTTGATTGACCAATAACTTACCAGGTAGTTTAGAATAGGATAACTTAACTGTTCTTGTTTCTGTCTGATTGGTCTTTGATTGGTTGGCATTCTTTAAATCAGATACATAGGTTACATTATAAGAGACCATGGCAATGGCTTGATTCGTAGTCTGATTGACAAAGATATCAGCTTTTTCAAAATGATAATCCAAAATATAGTCCTTATACACTTGGTTCATGGCATCGTTTTGACTTGTCAATTCTTGAGAATAAGCCGATTCAGTCATATAAGGTTGAATGCGTGTATTATTTTCCCCTAGTTTTTCTTTCGTATAATACTGTGTCAAAAATTCTTTTACAGTATCCGATGACAAAATGCTGGCTTTATCTTCTGCTTGTTTATCTTCCACAAGTTTAGCTGCAGCCAATTCAATCTCTTTACGACTTTGTTTAGCAGTCGAGTGTTGACCAGCAGTATATCCCATCATGAGAATAAAGCTAGTTGCAGCTACTGCTCCAACACTAATTAAGGCTTTAGTTTTGACTTTATTTAACATCTTAGACCTTCTTTCTATAAAAACTAGGTCAAGAATAACAAAAAGAACTTGTAAGTTTTATCACATCACAACGAAAGGTAATTCCTACATTTCAGGTGCAAAATCGTACAGTTCAGAGAAATATATCAAAACTATCTGTCTTCAGCTTATAATGTAACTATGAAGCATTTAAAAGAAGAAAATTTGGGAAGAGCTCTTTCTCATATTGAACGACATAAACAAGCCATAAATACAAGTAATAACAGTGAGGATAATGATTTTCATAAATTACTGCTCCAATTTAGCTATGAAGTATATGAAAGAATCAAGGCTAATAAAAAACCTTATCCGAATTTAGATTCAGATAAAGTTTTTTAACCATCTAACAAGTTTACATACTTTCCTTAGTTTTGGAGTTTATGAAACGCCAACTGAATCCTAGAACCAACATCAGATTGATGAAAAGGTACACAGTCGTAAAACTAGTTAAGCCATGTTGTCTGATATCATCAAAGTATAAAGTCGGTTCAGTAAAGAACAAATAAATTCCATATCCCTCAACGAAAACAAGAAAACTGACAAAACCAATAAGGAAAAGTCCACTGGCAATAAGAAAGAGTCTCCATAAAAGAATGAGAATTCCTCCTACCGCTAAAAAAATTACTGGTATAAGGAGTAAATCATTCATGACTTTCTCCTTTCTAGTCAATCAATTGACGATAATGGGTGGCAAGAGAGGAATCAAACTCTTCTAATTTTTGAACTAAGTCCAAATACTCCTCTTTCTCATGTTCTTCAAAGTCCACACCTCGATGATTCTGAAGAGCGATTTCCAATTGACTAGTAAGTTCTCGTTTAGAAAAACTATAATCCCCTGTCACTTCCTCATAATGTTCCTTTAGTTCCTTGTAGACATGGTATTCTTCAGGTGTTTGAAATCCCTGTACCAAAGCCTCTTCTAATTGATAATAGGTATCTTCCATCATAATCGTTACCTCGTTTCTTTCTATCTTTATTTTACCGCGTTTTTCTTTTCTTGTCCGCTATTTGTATCTATTTTTTAATCTAATTCAAAAGAAAGTTGTTCTTGCTTTTCTTTTCCTTTTTCGTGGAATTGTCTTAAGGCCTGATCAATAATATCTAAATCCGTTTCTGTTTCAATCAATGGCGCGAGTACATCGTATTCGGCCTTTTTTGTTTGATAGTCCTCTTCCTTTGGAAAATTTTTCTCAATTTCTACTTTAGCAGTAGTCCATTTATCCTTTAATTCATCCAATAAGTTCTGAGTTTTCACTTGGTCCTCCTTGATGTGATCAATCGTATGCTGAAGCCTTTGAATTGTCCCTAAAGGAGAATACAAATCTAAACTGACAGAATATTGATTTTCTCCTACAATCTTAACAGAGAAGGTTTCAGGAAGAGGTTGATTGGTTGGAAGACTAAGCATTTTAATGTCAAATCCTCGATAGCTTGCTAGGGTTCGGAATTCTTTGCTGTCAGCTTGATTATGACGGATAAGACGGTGTAGGGATTCCCCTGCTTCAGCTCGTTGATCAAAAGCTTGCTTGCCTACTGTCATAGAAAATGCCTGGTCTTTCGATATTTCAGACTGTTGAATATCGCCTTCATACTTGCTTAATCGTTTCTCAAGAATGGGCATATTTTCTTCACAGTAGGAGATTGTGTGACGATAGTGATCCTTGCTGCGTTGAAAGGCGCGTCTTTGATTTTCTAATAGAGTTAGATCATTCTCTAGTTCCATCTTGTATTTAAGATAAGGATTACCTGTTGCTAGCGCCTTAAAATCAGAAGCTGTCATAGTCTGTTCATCAATATCTTCTGCAGCACGAATCGGCTCCTTAGAAGTCATAATCTGCTTAATATAGCGGAGTTTGTTCTCCTGAGTTGCCCATAGATAATTATCAAACGAACCTTTAGTAATGTAGTGGTAAATATCCACTTCCTTGTTTTCATTTCCCTGTCGGATAATACGTCCATTGCGTTGCTGAATGTCACTTGGTCTCCACGGTACATCCAGGTGATGAACTGCTTTCATCTTGCTCTGAACATTTAAACCTGTTCCTCCTTTTTCAGTTGAGGCAAGGAGAATCCGTACTTCTCCTGCATTGACCTTTCGAGACAAACTATTCTTCTTTTCATCACTATTGGCATCATGTACAAAGGCAATTTCCTTACTAGGAATTCCTCTATCAACTAATAGAGCCTTTATTTCAGAATAGACATCAAAGCCATTATCCTTTTTCTTAGGTGTGCCAATATCTGAAAAAATCATCTGAGTAGCCTTATTTCCCATTCCCTCACGATAAATTCTCTCAACATTATCCACTACCTGAAGCAGTTTATGATTGTCTGCTAGACTATAGCTAGAGTCCAACAAACGCATATCAATAGCTAGTTTCCGTGCCTCGCCCGTTATCTTTAACATGTTATCCTGACTCGGATCAACCGTTCCACATTTGACCGCATCTGAACGCATAACCAATTCTTCTAGATAGAGTTTCTGGTTTTCGGTTAACTCACTCTCAATAGGGATAATATGAGCTTCTGGAACAGGTAAATCCAACATATCTTGTGTTTGAATGTCAGCTGTTTCTTTGTAGATTTTCATCAACTCAGGTAGATTGACAAATTTTTTAAATCGTTTCTTAGGTTGGTACTTATCCCCTGTAGGAGCTAATTCCATAGAGTTTTGAATTTCTCCAAAAGCACCTACCCAAGAGTCAAAATAATCAACTTGATAGCGTTTTAATATATCTGGTTGAATATAGTTCATCATAGTATATAACTCACTAATAGAATTGGAAACAGGAGTTCCTGTCGCAAAGACAATGTTTTTAAAATCATGTTCTTCCTGAATCTGTCGCACCTTCATTTCCATATCCACATTCTTCTTAGACGTTGTATTGGTAATCCCTGCTACATTTCCAAGTCCAGTAATCGGACGAATATTTTTAAAGTGATGTGCTTCATCCACAAAGAGAAAATCAATTCCTAAGTTCTCAAAATCAATAAAACTATCACGATTAAAGCGTTGGAGTTCTTCCAATTGTTTCTCTAGACCACTAATTGATTGCTCTGCTTCTTTAACGGTATACTTATTTTCAGAATGTGTTTTAATCTCTCGTAGTTCATTGAGTTTATCCTCTATATAGTTCATCTGTCTTTCCTTACTGACAGGGATTTTTTCAAATTGAGAATCCCCAATGACAATGGCATCGTAATCTCCTGTAATAATACGGGACACAAATTGTTTTCTTCTCGCCTTCACAAAATCTTTCTTAGTGGTCACAAAGACTTTTTTAGTCGGGAAAAATTTCATGATTTCTTGGCCAAACTGAGCAGACAAACTAGAGGGCACCACATACAAGGGCTTATGAACCATCCCCAACTCCTTTAATTTAAACCCAGCACCAAGCATTGTCAAGGTCTTTCCTGAACCTACCTCATGAGCTAATAAGGCTCTTTTTTCTTCTACGATTCTTTGAATGGCATTCTCTTGGTGAGGACGAAGACTAATGTTTTGAGCCAAGCCATCAATAACTAAATGGCTACCGTCATACTCTCGACTAACCGTCCGATTATAAAGACGATTATAGCTTTCCTCAATGACTTGTTGGACTTCTGGATACCGTGAGACAAATTCTTGAAAGAGCTCTTGTAAATGCTGCTCTTTTGCTCTTAGAACAGAGGTTTTTTCCAAATCTGTGATGGTCTTTTTCTTTTCTCCTTCCGTAACAGTCATGGTAATCGTCGGTTGGTTTGAATTTAGTAAATTCTCAAAAATCTTTCTTCCTGTATCATAACGTGACCCACTAACTCCAAGACTACTATCTTTGGCACTTGGATAGCGATAAGCAAATGATGTCCTTAAATGAACCTGGCCATCGACAGGATTCACTTCAATGACTTGTTCAACATCAGGCGAAGACAATTCAAATTCACGATTGGTAAAACATTCAAAGGCAAATTTACCATAAACGGATTGAGGAATCCAACGTGACCCTATTTTAAACTCAATATCTGCCAGATGAATCCTTGGAGGGCGAACAGATTCTAACAAATCTAAAGCATGGTTCCAATCATATTCTTGGTTGTTTTCCTCTACTAATAGTTGAACTACTTCTATCTTGTTGAGAATATCTCCTGATAAAAACTGGTTCTTAGAAAGGTATTTTCTTTCCCCTCTTAAATAGCTTTCTGGATCCATTAAAACATGGTCACCTAACTCATCTAAAATAGCAGCTTGGCTGTGTTCAGGATAAATTGATACCATATAGTCTAAATCAACCCCTCTACCATCCGATAAACTAGAGTTTAAGGCATCTAGAGCTGTTGAAACTCTTGCAATCACTCTCTCTGGCCTAACCAATGCTTTCTCAAAGGCTAAAGATTTTTTATATTTTACTTTCTGATCTTTAGAATCAATGTATTCATCTTCTAAACTTGCTAGTAAAGAATACTTATCGTCACTATCAAATAAGTTCCGATTGACTGAGGCATTCAAGTATCCAAATTGACTTACAAAGCGGTCATAGTCATGATTGAGTTTACTAAGTAACACCTGAAAATCTGTCCGACTATAGTCTTGATGACGTTGAATTTCAATTAAGGCTTGATAGGTCTCTCTCAAATCAACCATGCCCTTAATGCGACTAATATCCTTATCCGATAAGGGACTTTCATAAAAGACAGTTTTTTTGAACAGTCCCTTATATTTCCCTCTTTTACTCGCTTCTTCTGACTTGTAAACATCTAGTGCTTCCTCATCTGTCAAATGAAGTTGCACGAATCGGTCTATTTTATGTTCAGACAAAGAACTGTCCCAGGCTTTAAACTCTCCCTTCTCATCTACATAATAACTAATTTCGTCTACTTTTGAACTTTTCCGAATGCCATGCGTATCTCGGTAATAAATTTGATTTCCCTCATATCCAAAAGAATAGAGCGCTAAGTTCTCACGAATACGACTTGGGATAGAATGATCCACTTTTTCTTGGATAAAAACAGGTTCTTTCAAAGAATTGTCAATTGGTTTAGGTGCCTCCACATTCTCTAATGCTTCCATAATGTCAGTAGTGAATGTTTCTGATTCCCCCTTAACATTGAGGGTTCCTCCATTAAAATTACGAACCTCATATTCACCCAAAACTTGTGTATTGTATTTCCCATCAAAATAAGGATTGATCCAGACACGCTTATCCTCCTCAAAGGGAATAGAACCACTAAAAACAAGTTCCTCTTCATTAAGATTCTTTGCTTGATCCTTTTGAAAGAAGAGGAGATCTGTAGTCACTCGAGTACCTGCAATCTTTTTAAAAGCCGTATCCGGCAACCGAACTCCCCCTAAAAAATGAGTGTTGGATTTAATCTCTTGTAAGACATTATCTGTCCGTTTATCCATTGTGCCAATAGAAGAGATAATCGAAACTTGTCCTCCATCTCTTACTAAATCAAGTGAGTGTTTGACAAAGTAATCATGAATCATATAAGGTTTATCATAGTTTTTATCTGCAATGCGAAAATTTCCAAATGGAACATTCGTTAAGACTAAATCAAAACTATTATTTTGATAGGGAACTTCTTCAAATCCTCGCACTTCAATATGGGTATTGGGGTGGAGTTGTTTTGCGATTGCGCCTGTCACGCTGTCTAATTCAACTCCATAGAGTTCTGACCTCTCTCGTATACTTCTAGGCATCGCCGCAAAGAAGTTCCCAGTCCCCATAGAAGGATCTAAAATCCTTCCTCCTTCAAAACCATCAGCCAGTAATTTTTGCCAAATCTGGCGAATAATCATTGGGTCTGTATAATAGGCTGTGAGAGAACTTTGTTTCATGGTCGAGTATTCTGATTTGCTTACTAAGCTCTTGAGAGTTAAACGTTCTGTTTCATACTTTGGATTGAGTTCATCAAAAAATTCATTGGCAAGGCCACCCCATCCGACATACTTGGCTAGTAGTTCTTGTTCTTCTGGATTTGCTTGTCGTCTCTCTTTTTCTAATCTTTTAACAAGATCAATTGCGGCGATATTCGTTTCAATTTTTTCTCGATTTGTCTTAGGATAAAAGTCCTCTAAATCATCTGGAAAAACAAAATCTTGAACGGGGACATCCGTCTCTTCTATACCTGAAATTAAAGGTTTTGTTTCCTTATCCTTTTCCTTTTCCTTTTCCTTTTCATTTTCCTTTTCATTATCCTCTTCCAGATAGGAAAACAAATCTATTTCCTGGCTTTCACTTGGTGATTCAATCTCAATCACTGAATCTTCTTTTTCAAGTTCTACCAGAGACAATACTTGTTCAATCTCTTCCAAACTGTTCAAGTATAAGATAGGATTCTCTTCAAATAACTGGTCGGAATCATTGAATAGCTCTAGGCGAACTAAGTCATTTAACTGTGCATTTTCAATCGAAACCAACTGAAATACTTGTCCTTTATAACTTACTTGTGAATTGATTGGATATTCTCTCAAAGCTTCTTCTACAATTTTATCTACTTCAGATAGGGAATGAACTTCCACATTTTCTTCTACCTGGTCAATATTATCTAAAGGTAAGACTGCTTCCTCTACTTGCTTAGACTTTTCTCTTATAGCCTTTACTTCATCAAAATGAGTAATAATCTTCAGCTTTTGTGTCAGTGGTAGTTGTTTATAGTTTTCTTCATGATGGACAAAATCCGTAACGGTATCTAAAGTAGCCATCAATTCTGAACCCAAATAGGCTAGAACATCTCCTTCTTTTTCTTCAAAATGAATCTCAAGAACCTCTTTTTTTAGTTCTTTGGAATCAACCATTAGAAGAAACTCCTCTATATCTCTACTAATGCGGTCAGATAGATTATTCGCAACCCGATAGACATTGACTAAATTGACATCCTGTTTCTGATGACATACAAGCTCACTTAATGGTGTTAGCTTCTCTTTTTCAGATTGGATATAAAATCGAGTGGAAAGGTTATAGGTTGCGACTTCTAGCACCAAGTTTTTCTCAAAATTACTTAATTGAGATAATTTACTTAGGCCTGCTTGTCCAATATTTCTTGTGTAACTTTCTAAATCTTGGTCATGATTTTCAGAACTAGCCTCTAGGAAAGAAATAATATCTTGATGAAACGAATACACATGAGGTATCTCTTCTATCTTGCCCTCTTCAGCCAAAAAACTTTCTACCAAGTCTTGCCATTTCTCATCAAAATGTTGCGCTTGATAACGAAGAAATAGGGTCATTTTCTCCCTATCTTTTGGAATTGTTCCACGAAACATAGCCAATAATTGCATTACTTCCATACTTGCTCCTTTCATCTATACGAAAATAGGAGAATCACATGATTCCCCTACAACTCTATCTCCATTTCAACCTCTTGAGGACTGGTTTCTAAATCACTAGACAAAAGAGAAGCGGCATCTGTTCTCATGTAGTAAGTATATAAGTCTTCAAGGTCTTGTTGGTTTTCAATCCCTGTTTCAATACTAATAAGAGCCTGTATAAATTCCTTGTAGTGACTCTCCATCATATCTGAAATCTTTTGTTTCATTTCCATAAATACTGAAGACGGTTCAGTTATACTTGTTTGGTCTATGTCTTGTAAATCCTTTTCTAAGGGATTGGTTCCTTCTTCTACTTCCACTAAATCTGAACGACCATCGCCATCAGAATCTGCGCTTAGAGAATTGGTTCCTAGCGCCAATTCTTGAGCATCAGTCAGTCCATCTTGATCCGAATCACGTTGATAAATGGCTTCCATATACTTCCTTCTTTCCTAGTTAATCTTTTTTCACTCCAATCCTACCAAATATTCCTTGAAAGAAGTATCACAATCATTACAAAACATATCTACAATAAATAAGTAAAACATTTATATTAGTTAAAAACTTTATAAAAAGTAAGTACTAATAAATCTTTCCATAAAAAAACGCATAGTATCAGACTTTTTTAAGTTACTGATACTATACGTTCCTGTGATCCTGATATTTTTTCAGCATCAACAATCTTTATATTATTATCCAAATACTATTTCGTAAAGTTTTTATATAGGTCTGGATTTAATATTACACAAGATAAATAATCGACAAATCTTTAATCTTCTTTTTTCTTACGAGCTACGAGTCCGAATGCACCCAACATTCCAAGAAGTCCAAGACTAGCTAGACCAGACTTATCTTCTGTACCAGTATTTGGTAATTCCTTCTTGTCATTGGCTACGGTTGTTTCAACGGCTACTGGTTTAGAATCAGTAGAACTTGTCTGAACTGGAGTAGCTACTGGTTTTTCTGGACTTGTAGGAGTCTCTGGAGAGCTTGGTTGCTCAGAACGAGTCGGGATAGTTACTTTCTTATAGGTATGAATCACATTGCCATTTTTATCTGTCTTAGTGCCAATATATTCATAGCCTTCTAAAGTCTTAGGTCCATGGCTACCATTTTCGTTTGGAGAAATTTCTTTACCATCACCATCTTGGTAACGTGTTACGATATGAGTTGTTGAACTACCATTATTACCGTAACTATTACCATGATTAGATTTAGAAGTTACTTTGACAGGAACTTCTACTGTCACTTTACGTCCATCCGGTAATTCAATCTCAACCGTTACAGATGGTTTATCACCTGGTGTATTCGTTTTTGGAATTTCTCCAACTTTAGTAATTTTCCATCCTTCTGGTAAATCAACATGTTGCTTCACCATATCTTCTGTAATCGGTGTTCCTACCTCAACCACTACAGGAGTTGTTTTTGGGGTAACAATAACAGGGACTTTAACGGTTACTCGTTTACCTCCAGGTAATTCGATTACTACTGGAACACTTGGTCTTTCTCCCGGTACATCTGTAGATGGTTTATCCCCGATACTAATGATTTTTCCACCTTCTGGTATTTGAATATGTTTTTCAACATCCTCATTTGTAATTGGATCCCCAAGTTTTTTCACGATATCTTTAATTGGAGTTACGTTTACAGGCACCTCTACTTCTATTTGTTTACCATTAGGAAGTTCAATTTTAACTTTGACAGTACCTTTATCTCCTGGAGTATTTACTTTTGGAATTTCACCTACTCCAATAATTTTTCCACCTTCAGGAACTTTCACATGTTTTTCAATATCCTCTGGAGTTAATGGTGTATTCGTAACTGGGGTTTCGATACCTTTAACTGGTGTTACATTAACCGGAACATCAACGGTAATTGTTTTGCCATTTGGTAATTCTACCGTTACTTTAACTGGGGCTTTCTTACCTGGCGTTGTTAAGTCTGGAATGTTCTCAACATTCGTAACTTTACCGCCTTCTGGGACTTTAATTCCTTTGGTGTAATCCTCTGGAGTTAATGGTGTATTCGTAACTGGGGTTTCGATACCTTTAACTGGTGTTACATTAACCGG
>NZ_CAMHWI010000028.1 GCF_946188695.1 Streptococcus mitis
TTTCTACTGATTTCACGCGTTTTTCTCATACTGAAGGCTAGGTTGGGGGAAACTGGAAGTTAGTTTTAGAAGTTACCGATTTTTAACGTTTGGCAAAAGTCGTCACAATCCGCTGACAGACTTCTTGCAGCAGAGATTTAGGCATGGCTACATTAAGGCGGGCATGGAGACTTCCTTCCTCCCCAAAATCCAAACCACGGTTGAGGATAACCTTGGCTTCATTTCTCAAAAGCTCTTGCAATCTTTCATCAGTCAGGTTATAGGCTGAAAAATCAAGCCAAATCAAGTAGGTTCCTTGCGGTTTCATGACCTTGATTTTAGTTTCTTTGCCAAATAGATCGACCACATAATTGATATGGTCTTCAAAGACTTGCTTGAGTTCTCCCAGCCAATCCTTCCCATAACGATAGGCAGCTTCTGTCGCCAAATAACCCAAGCCTGAAATTTCATGCTGATTATTAGCCAACTGACGTTTCTGGTAAGCCGCTCTCAACTTAGGATTTTCAATGACTGCATAGGAATTTTTTGTACCCGCAATGTTAAAGGTTTTAGTGGCACTAGTCAAGACGATAGCAAATTCTTTAAAGTCAGGATTGATGGTATTGAAGGAATGATGCTTGTGACCAAAGAGGGCCAAATCTTGGTGAATCTCATCTGAAACCAACAAAACACCATGTTTTTGACAAAGTTGGCCAATCTTTTCCAACACTTCCTTTTCCCACACACGTCCACCAGGATTGTGAGGGTTGCAAAGAATATAGAGTTTGACCTCCTCTTCCACCAAATCCTTTTCAAGTTGATCAAAGTCAATCTCAAACAGACCATCCTTTTCTACCAAAGAATTGGTAATCAATCTACGATTGTTCAACTTGACACTGCGAGCAAAAGGTGGATAGACAGGCGTGTTAATCAGAACCGCTTCGCCCTCTTTTGTGAAAGATTGTATAGCTGTCGAGATAGCTGGTACCACACCCTCGATAAAGACGAGGGCTTCTTTGTCAAAGTGGTAACCGTGTTGGCTGGCTTCCCACTTTTGAACTTCCTTAATTAAATCATCACTAGCATAGGTATAGCCATAAACCAGCTGATCCGCGTAAGTTTGCACTGCTTGGCGGATTTCAGGTAAGACCACAAAGTCCATATCCGCTATCCAAGCTGGTAGGACTTCGCTATCCGTTTCTGCTTCTTTCCATTTATAGGTATGATGCCCTAAACGATTAGGCAGGCTTGTAAAATCATATTTTCCCATCTTTATCTTATCCTTCCAAGGCTTGGCGCAAATCTGCAATCAAATCTCTAGCATCCTCAATCCCGATTGATAAGCGTAAGAGGTCATCTGTCAAACCATAAGAATGGCGCACTTCTGCTGGAATATCAGCGTGGGTTTGGGTCGTTGGGTAAGTGATAAGACTTTCCACCCCACCTAAACTTTCCGCAAAAGAGAAGACCTTGAGACTATTCAAGATATGAGGAATACGTGTTTCATCCGCTACTTTAAAGGAAATCATGCCTCCACGCCCAGTGTAGAGAACTTCCTTAACTGCTGGAGAATCCTTCAAAAAGGCAACCACTTCTTGGGCATTGGCTGTTGAGCGCTCCATACGAAGAGATAGAGTCTTGAGACCACGAATCAATTGATAACTGTCAAATGGAGACAAGACTGCCCCTGTCGTATTGAGATTGTAAAAGAGTTTCTCGTATAGTTCTAAACTATTGGTCACAACCACTCCAGCCAAGACATCATTGTGCCCTGCTAGATACTTAGTCGCTGAATGAAGAACGATGTCTGCTCCATCTTCAATCGGACGTTGGTAGATAGGGCTGTAGAAGGTATTGTCCACCACCACTTTGGCACCCTTAGCATGAGCCAATTTTGCTAGTTTCTCAATATCAAATTCCAACATCAAAGGATTGGTTGGCGTTTCGATATAGAGAACATCCACGTCCTTTTCTAACTCAGCAATCAACTCTTCTTCTGTATTAGCATAGGTAAAATGGAATCGACCTTCCTGCTCCACTTGGTTGAACCAGCGGAAAGAACCACCATAAAGGTCACGCACTGCCAAAACCTTACTTCCTACTGGAAAGACGCTAAAGGCTAGTACAATTGCTGACATCCCTGAGCTAGTCGCTAGGGCATAGTCAGCTGACTCAATGGCTGCCAAAACTTCTTCAGCCTTGCTACGAGTTGGGTTTTTGGTACGCGTATAGTCAAAGCCAGTAGACTGACCAAACTCTGGATGCTGATAGGTCGTTGAAAAATGTAGCGGTGTCACCAAAGCTCCTGTCGCTTCATCTGACTTGATACCCGCCTGGGCCAAAATTGTGTTAATGTGTAATTCCTTGCTCATACAATACCTCCAAATCTATAGTAACTATTGTACCACTTATTTTCATCAACTCATTTTCTTCTTTTCAAGAGCTAGTTATAGTTTCAAACTATAGACTTATCGAGTAAAGCTAAAAAAGAATCCAGAAAACATTCCAGATCCTTTTGTGACGATGATTACTTGTGTTTACTTGGACTGAAAGAAATCCTGTTGGGCTAAATAGTCATAATGCTCTTTGTTAAATTGATACTGGCCCACACGCTGACTAACCTGACCGACATCCACGGAAAACATATAGGTTTCATTTTGATAGTTCCAGTTCAGCCTAACTGTATTCAAGACTGGCTTATAAGTAAAATCTTTAACTTGATTCCAAGGCATCTCAAGGACTTGATTAGAACGATTTTCAGTTATATCACTGATGTCCATCAAGTAGATTCCCTTAGGTGTGAATACCAGAATCTTAGGCTTCACACTCGACTGAACATAGTAACTTCCTCCTACAATGAAAAAATCAATAAAGGATTTCAGCCATGTCTTTTTCTTGAAGGCCATCAGAAAATTATTTTGCCCTTCAATGCGACAAGTTGACAGAAATGATGCAATCTGTTTTTCTGTCGCAAACTCCATAATAGCGCCCATGATATTACCTCCATAACGATCACTACATAGCCAGATAAGAACTCTTCACATAAAAGAAGAACTTATCATTTGTTGCATTTTATCTTACTTTTCCAGTAGATGGCACCCCTCCTATAACATTACCCTAGCGTGTGCATACTTCAATCAACATTGGGTAAATTTTCGAACGTAGTTTCTTATATTTATTATAGCATAAACTCAATTAACTAAGAGAAAATGTAAGCACTTTTCTTCCAAATTTTCCATCATTCTATATAAAAACGACAGCTTCTTTCGAAACCATCGTTTTTCTTGAAAAATCCTTATTTGACATGTTTTGCCAATTCTTCTTGGGCTTTTTTATTAGATTCTTCTTTTTCTTTCAACCATTTTTCTTTGGCTTTTTCATATTCGTCTTTTGTGACCGTCTTATCTTGTACTTTGAGATATTTATATGATTCGATACCTTTATTACCAGCTAATGAATATGGTTCTGAGAAAGGAACTGTTTTTCTCAATACTGGTGTTCCGCCCTTAGAAACATTTGGAATTGCTAGAGAGCTATCCACCAACCAAGCTTGGATATCAGCATACTTTTCATAGCGTTTTGCAAGATCTTGTTCCTTATTGGCTTCTTCCAACATTTGAGTGTAGACATCCAATCCAACAGCCTTGGCCTTGTCATTGGCTTCACCTGGCTCTAAACCTAGATTTTGCATCAAACCACCAGAATTAACGTTAAAGACGTCAAGATAGGTTGAAGGATCTTGGTAATCAGGACCCCAACCACCGTTGTAAAGATCATAATCCTTCTGAGCTGCTGTCTGAGCCAAATAGCTTGTATTATCATAATCTTCAGTAGTGAGTTGTTGAATATCAATTACAACGTTCTCTGCACCTAAGGCTGCTTCAATAGATTGCTTCATAGAGTTTGCCTCTTGGACACCCTTTTTAGCAGCTTGGTCAACTGTCATGTCCAAGTGAATAGGGAATTGGACTCCTTTGGCTTGGAGTTCTTTCTTAGCTTCTGCAAATTTAGCCTTGGCTTTTTCAGGATTATAGTATGGATCCTGGGCATCTGCAAAGTTGATTCCTTGCCATTCCTTACCGTAGTTAACCATCTTAGAGGCTACTACTTCACCAAAGTCTTTTCCGTTGATACTTACGAAGTTTGGAGGAACGACGAGGTTACGCAAAATCTTAGTTGCCCCTTCTTCTCCTTGAGATTGGGCCCCGTAAGCTGTACGATCATAGGCAAAGTTAATGGCTTGACGGAAGTTTTTGTTAAGAACCGCTTCTTGTGTAGACTTCTTCTCAGCATCACTTGTTTTTGAAGTGAATTTATAAGATTTTCTATCCAAGTTGAAGTTTAAGAAGTAAGATGTAGCATCTTGCAGACTATAGATGATATTGTCCTTATTCTTCTCTTTGATTCCTTCGAAGCTTGAACTATTTGGATAAAGACGAGCATAGCTATAGGCTCCCTCTACATAGTTACGAGCCAGTGCATCTTGGTCACTACCATCATAATAGGCCAATTTCACATCATCTACAAAGACATTTTTAGCATCCCAATAGTTAGGATTTTTCTTGTATTCGATGACCGATTTTGAAACAAAGGATTTCATCAAGAAAGGTCCATTGTACAAAATGCTAGATGGATCTACCTTACCAAAATCATCCCCTTTTGATTTCAAGAAATCCGCATTGACTGGGAAGAGAATGGTTGAGGTTGTTTTTGAGTTCCAGTAAGATTCTGGTCGTGTCAAAGTATATTGAACGGTTTGGTCATCTAGAGCCTTAACTCCGACAGTTGAAAAGTCTGTTGTTTTACCAGTGATATAGTCATCTAAACCTGCAACAGATTCTTGCACTAAGTACAAGGCTTCTGATTTTTTATCAGCCGCATATTTCAAACCAGTGACAAAATCTTGGGCAGTTACAGGAGCATATTCCTCTCCATCTGCAGTATACCATTTAGCATCTTTACGCAGCTTGTAGGTATAGGTCAAACCGTCCTTGGAAACACTCCAATCCTCTGCCAAGGATGGGATATAGTTCCCATACTGGTCATTTTCCATGAGCCCATCTACCAAATTAACCACGATATCATTGGTTGTTGCACGGTTTTCTGCTAGATAGTTCAAACTAGATGGGTCACTTACGTAAACATAGTTATATGTTTTTGACGCTGTGCTAGAATTTCCACACGCGCTTAATAAAATACCTGCACTTAGCACGACACCTGCAAGTGTTGCATACTTGGCCTTAGACTTTTTCATTTCCAGAACCTCCTGATTTAAAGATTTGTTTTATTATACAAACTAACTACTTTTTAGTCAAGTGTTTTTTGACATAAAATTCAATTACTTTTGTTATTTATTCTCTGTTTTACATTTTATATCCAATTCTAACAATAAAAAATGAATAAGAGAGTGATTTGGTTTTAAAAAAACTCAACTTATTCATTTTATTTATAAATTATTTTTTAAGAAATTTTTAATTTTGCTCGCAGGCGATCTGCTTGGGCTTTTCCAATTACCTTATCCAACAAATGGGTACGGAGACTCAAGAATCCATAAACACCGCCACCCATGGCACCAACAAGAGCTACATATAGGAAACTCCACAAACGTCCACTTGGTTGGAAGACAAATCCTAAAATCCACTGCAATGTCCCAACTACTAGAAACATGAAAAGAGTCAACAAACTGATTAAAATGGTTCGCTTCACAATCACCTTGCGCTTGACACCTGTTACTTGACAAATATCCCGATACATCAAGACGTTAGGAATGATAAGACCGATGGTTGTGGAAATCAAAGGACCATAACTGTGGAAGAGGGCGATGGTAGGTATTTGCAAGACTAGCTTGACAATAGAACCATAGATAAAATAGAGAACGGCCTTGCGGTTGCGGAACATGGCCTGAAGCATCGGAGACAAGACCATGTACAGACCTAAAATAGTAGACTGCAAAACTGCAAAGACAAACAAGCCCATAGCCAAACTATCTGGCTTGCCATAGAAAACGGTATAAAGAGGTTCTCCTACCATGACCACTCCAACTGTTGCTGGTAGTAGGAATACGAAAAGCATGGTAATGCTGTCCTGAACGAGACGAGAAGCTGCCTTCAAGTCCCCCTTGACATAGTTCTCCGTCAAAAGCGGCAAACCGACACCCCCAATTGAAACCCCAACAGAAATCAAAATCATCGTGATTTTATTAGGATTGGCTGAGAAATAAGAAAACATGACAACCAAGTCCTCGTTGCTGTAGTTGGTAAACCAACTCATACTATTGATAAAGGTCATCTGATCCAAAATCTGGAAAAGCTGGATGGCAGAACCTGTCAGGATAAAAGGAATAGCTTCCTTAATGGTATCGACCAAGAGACGCTTGCTGTTAATCTTATCCCCTGTTTCAAAGACTCTTTTGAGTAAACCTTCTTGAGCAAGGAAATAAATCAAAACTCCAAAACTGGCTACCATGCCGACAAAGGCCGCAAAGGTCGATTGGGTAACGGCTGCTAGGTAATCTCCTGAACCGAGTTTCATAATGATAAAGGTTGCTAAGAGCATCCAGATGACACGAATGACCTGCTCAGCAATTTGACTCATGGCATAAGGTTTGAGGTTATTCATCCCTTGGAAAAATCCTCGGATAACACTCATAGATGGGAAAATCAAGACTCCCCAAGCCAAGCTTTGCATGATTGGGATCAAGTCTTTGCCCACGCCAGATAAGTCTGCTAGCCAAGGAGCAAAGACATACAAGACTAAAGCAAAGACCAGGCCTAGTCCCGTCATAAAGCCTAAAAAGCTCCGAATCAGGGCAAAGCTATGCTCCTCTTCTCGCATGGTATTGTATTTAGCAACTTGCTTGGCCACCGCAACCGGAATCCCCGCTGTTGAAACCAGCAAGAACCAGGCATAGATATTGTAGCCCATGGTAAAGAGACCATTGGCTGTAGCTGCATAAGACCCCATCCAGATATACCAAGGGATAATATAGATGGCCCCAAGCAGGCGACTGATAAAGTTACTAGCCGTTAACCAAGCAGTCCCCCGTAACATCTGGGCCTGCTGGTGATTGTTTTCGTGCGACATAGATTCCTCATTCAATTTTGATAACTAGGAAAAACTCCTTATCTTCCATTATAAACTTTTCCTTGTTACTTGTAAATTTGCGACTTTCGGTTTACAATAGAAAGTATGATAAAGATTGAAACCGTATTAGATATATTAAAGAAAGATGGTCTCTTCCGCGAGATTATCGACCAAGGACACTACCACTACAACTACAGCGATGTCGTGTTTGATACCATCTGCTATGACAGCCGCAAGGCCAAAGAGAAGAGCCTCTTTTTCGTCAAGGGCGCTGCCTTTAAGAAGGAATTTCTGCTTTCAGCCATCTCTCAAGGACTCGGTTGGTATGTGGCTGAAAAGGACTATGAAGTTGATATCCCCGTCATCATTGTGAATGATATCAAAAAGGCCATGAGTTTGATTGCTATGGAGTTTTATGGCAATCCACAAGACAAACTCAAACTCCTGGCCTTTACTGGAACCAAGGGTAAGACAACAGCAGCCTACTTCGCCTATAACATTTTGTCTCAAGGACATCGACCTGCTATGTTGTCGACCATGAACACAACTCTAGATGGCAAGACTTTCTTTAAGTCTGCATTGACAACTCCTGAGAGTATTGACCTCTTTGATATGATGAATCAAGCTGTGCAAAATGACCGCACCCACCTCATCATGGAGGTATCCAGTCAAGCCTATCTGGTCAAACGTGTCTATGGTCTAACCTTTGATGTAGGAGTTTTCCTCAATATCAGCCCAGACCATATTGGCCCGATTGAACACCCTAGCTTTGAAGACTACTTCTACCACAAGCGTCTCTTGATGGAAAATAGCCGAGCAGTCATCATTAACAGTGACATGGACCACTTTTCTGTACTAAAAGAACAGGTGGAACATCAAGAACATGACTTCTATGGTAGCCAGTCAAGTAACCAAATCGAGAATTCCAAAGCCTTTAGTTTTTCAACTACGGGTAAACTCGCTGGAGATTATGATATTCAACTCATTGGACACTTCAACCAAGAAAATGCCGTTGCTGCTGGACTTGCCTGCCTCCGTCTCGGAGCAAGTCTTGAGGACATCAAAAAAGGAATCGCTGCAACCCGCGTTCCTGGTCGTATGGAAGTCCTCACTCAGAAAAATGGCGCCAAGGTCTTCATCGACTATGCCCACAATGGGGACAGTCTGAAAAAACTCATCAATGTTGTAGAGAGTCATCAAACTGGAAAGATTGCACTGGTTCTGGGTTCGACAGGAAACAAGGGAGAAAGCCGTCGTAAGGACTTTGGCCTCCTCCTCAATCAACACCCTGAGATTCAAGTCTTTCTGACTGCCGATGACCCCAACTATGAAGATCCAATGGCCATTGCGGATGAAATTAGTAGCTATATCAATCATCCTGTTGAAAAGATTGCGGATCGCCAAGAAGCTATCAGAGAAGCTATGGCTATTACAAGTCAAGAATCAGATGCAGTTATTATCGCTGGTAAGGGAGCTGATTGCTACCAAATCGTCCAAGGCAAGAAAGAAGCCTATCCAGGAGATGCAGCCGTCGCGGAAAATTATTTATAAGATAGTAAAAAATCAAGGGAAATGAAACCCTTGATTTTTTCTATCCTTATTTAAAAGCGTTTTTCAAACCTTCAACGGCACCTTCTACAGCACCTTTAGCATCTTCAACTACTTCTTTTGCCTTAGCAACTGTCTTTTCTACAGCGCCCTCTGCTTCAGTCTTGCTATCCCCAGCAACCTTACCAAATCCTTCTTTGATAGCGCCTGTTGCTTGTTCCAATTTGTTTTCAAGTGACATATGATTGTCTCCTTTAGTTTTATTCCGATATGTGTTACCAGTTACATATAGTTTATACCGAATACTAAGGAAAGTCAAACAATGTGCTCAGAAACAAGAAATCACGCCGAGTAGAAAGTTAATCTTTCCTTATCAAAATCGATAGCCAACTCATACTTTCCATCTTCATTTTGGACAATATAACCTAGGACAACTAAACTGTCCACAAAGATATCACGGCGTTTCTGCATAAGCTGGTCTTTTTTGAGAAATTTCAACAAAAAAGTCGTCATATATTTGAGAGCATACTCAGGATTGACATCTCCCAAAATGTCATAGAGCTCCTGCTGTTTTTCTGTCAAAGGATACTGATGTTTGACCTTGTAGAAATAATTGGACAGGGTCATTTTTGATCTCGCAAAGTCCGTCTTTTCAACTAAAATAGCTGCATTGGTTTGATTTCGTAATTCTGTCTCAAAACGCTGCTCTAACAAGGCTTGATAGGCCGGACTATCTTCACTGACAAAAATCTCTTGATCCAGTTCGAGACTATCGAGTGATTCAAGCATAGGAAGATTAAGGTAATAACGCTTATTTTCTCGTAGAATCAAGCCTGCCTTTATATACTCTTCCATGAGTTTGTCAACTGTAACATCTGAAAATTGAGCCTTGATTTCCCGTAAAATCACATCCTCATGCTGGTCCAGATAGCGGATCAATTCTCCAAAAAAAGGCTGTCTCGTCAAACGAGATGGATTAAAAATCTGAATCATGAAGATTCCTTTCTTTACATTCTAACAGAGGCGATGCTACCAACTGACTAGGATTGGTCCCAGCTTGGTTTAGAGGAACAGGCAAACCTAGTTCTCTATAATACTCCCTCCAAAAACCACTAATCTCCTGCTCACCATCTCCAAATTTCATGGGAATAGTTTCAAAAATCGGTAAGACTTCTACTATATACTGGGAACAATAAAAACCAAATCCATCTGGATAGAAAGAAGCATTGTAGGGTGCTCCAAGATGCATACAAGTTCTTTCCTTCACAGACTGGATATCCATTTCTGGGTAAACATAGAGGTCGTACAAATGATTGGACTCAAAGAAGTCTGCCGGTTCTTGACAGACCACACCAAATTCTCCACTAGCGTGGTAAATCATCCCATCCAAACAAATCGCAACATGGCTATAGTTGCCTGTGGAAGTCTGAATGGCCTGTCCCGTATCTGACTCATCTCTCACAAAATCATACTCTTCGAAAATTAAATTCAAACCACGTCAGCGTCGCCTTACCGTACTCAAGTACAGCTTGCGGCTAGCTTCCTAGTTTGCTCTTTGATTTTCATTGAGTATCAAATAGCCATTTTCTAACATGCTTCTCTCCTAGAAAAAAAGGAGCTGAAACTCCTTTCGATATAAGGCAAACTAGCCTTTCCTAATTTGAATTGATACTCAAAATTTTAAGCATTAAAGCTTTCAGTCAATTGAGGTACCACTTGTTTCTTACGTGAAACGGCACCAGCAAGGAAGGCATGATTGTTTTCAAGTTTGAAGTTGAAGGCTGCTTCAACCTTGTCCATATTGGCACCAAGTGCTAGGATTTCTGAGTTTGAGTTGACGATATCTGTAATCATCAAGACAAAGTCAGAGTAACCGTTTGCTGCGTTAGCAGCTTGCATTGCAGCTTCGATTTCTGCTTGGCGTTCCAAAACTTCAGCGATGTCAACTGTGTTTACTTGGGCAACACGGACATTATTTCCGTTCAATTCAAAAGTTTTAGCATCGATATCAATCAATTCTTCAGCAGATTTGCTTGCCAAGTTGGTACCAGCTTTCAACATAGCCAAACCATACTCTTCTAAGTTTACACCAGCTAATTCAGCCAATTCAGGAGCAATGACTGTATCTGTTGGGTGTGTTGTTGGTGATTTCAAAAGAAGGGTATCTGAAATCAAACCTGAAAGCATCAAACCAGCAATCTCTTTAGGCACAGCTACACCATGTTCTTTGAACATACGGTAAACGATTGAAGATGCTGAACCAACTGGCTCCAAACGCATGTATAGTGGGCTTGCAGTTTCAAAGTTAGCCACACGGTGGTGGTCCACAACACCATAAACTTCTACTTCAGCGATATCTGATACAGATTGTTGGAATTCATTGTGGTCAGTCAGGATAACTTGCTCTGCACCTTCTGCTTTAGCAGAAGTGATAACACGCGGTGCTTCCACACCAAAATAGTTCAAGACAAAGGCTGTTTCTTCATTTGGAGTTCCAAGGGCAACAGCTTCCGTATCCAAACCATAAGCTTCTTTTGCAAGGTAGGCAAAGGCTACAGATGACCCGATGGCATCCGAGTCTGGATTTTGGTGACCAAATACTAGAATCTTAGACATGATAATACCTCATTTTGTTTATTCTCTTTATTGTAGCATTTTTTTCGCTTTTTGACAAAAGTAAGAGGAGTCAAAGGGCTCCTCACGATTCTTCAAAATAACTGATACTCTTCGAAAAT
Organism: Streptococcus mitis; assembly: GCF_946188695.1. GTDB lineage: Bacteria > Bacillota > Bacilli > Lactobacillales > Streptococcaceae > Streptococcus > Streptococcus mitis_DF. The sequence continues at coordinate 11,346 of NZ_CAMHWI010000028.1, forward strand.
CAAATTCAAACCACGTCAGCTTCGCCTTGCCGTACTCAAGTACTGTCTACGGCTAGCTTCCTAGTTTGCTCTTTGATTTTCATTGAGTATGAGTAAATTTCTATCTTGATTTTCAGATAAAAATCTTTCCTTCTGTGGTCTCTTCTTACGCTTGAGAAGGGCTTCAGCCGACATAGCTTCTTCCTTACTGGCAAAACCTTGAGCATAGATGAGTTTGACTGGCAAGCGTGCTCGTGTGTATTTGGCTCCCTTCCCACTATTGTGGACAGCGAGGCGTCTTTTCACATCAGTCGTATAGCCTGTATAGTAAGATCCATCACGACACTCCAGCACGTACATATAAGCCTTATGATCCATAATAAATCTCTTCGAGTTCCGGCGTATAAGAGCCATCATCATTGTGAACAATGAGAGGTGGTAAGACCTTAAAGCCGCTTGTTGAACCATCCTTGATAGCCTCAATCAAAAGCATATTGGCTTCCTTTTCTCTTTTTGGATAAACAAACTGCAGGCGCTTGGGGGCTAGATTATGCCGTTGTAACGTATCCAAAATATCCAGAAGTCGATCAGGGCGATGAACCATGGCCAAACGCCCATTGGATTTGAGAATACTTTGGGCACTACGACAGATTTCCTCCAGATTGGTCGAAATTTCATGTCGCGCCAAGAGATAATGTTCACTCTCATTCAGATTGGAATGAGGATCCACCTTGAAATAAGGCGGATTACACAAAATCATATCCACCTTACTTCCCTGAATGTGGGCAGGCATATTTTTCAAATCGTCGCAGATGACCTGCATTTGCTCCTCTAATCCATTCAAACGGACAGAGCGTTCAGCCATATCCGCCAAACGCTCTTGAATCTCAACAGCCAAAATCTGTGCCTGAGTACGAGTACTGGCAAAAAGCCCTACCGCCCCATTCCCAGCGCAGAAATCCACAATCAAGCCCTTCTTAGGAAAACGTGGAAAGCGTGACAAGAGAACACTATCCACCGAATAGCTAAAAACCTCTCTATTTTGAATGATTTTAATATCTGTCGAAAAGAGCTGGTTAATGCGCTCTCCTGATTTTAATAATTGTTCTTCTTCCATGGTCCTATTATAGCAAATTTATATTAACATTACAAAGAATATAGATTTCTAACTAATTCTTCTGCTTCTTCAAATGTTGAAGGGCTTCCTTGGTCCAAATTGGCATCATTCTTTTGAGAGGCGCAAAGCCGTAGTTAAAGCGGTCGCTTGAAAAGCGTCTCCGTCTAGGAAACTGGTGCTTTTCTTCCTCCAAAGTACGGATAGAAAGACTGGCTTTCCCTGTAAATTCATCTAAATCCACTACCTGAACTTGAACCTCTTCATCGACTTTCAAGGCTTCATGAATATTTTCAATAAATCCTGTTCGAATCTCTGAAATGTGAATCAGCCCCGTATCACCCGTCTCTAACTCAACAAAGGCACCGTAGGGCTGAATCCCTGTAATACGCCCTTTTAGCTTATCACCGATTTTCATCTTAGTCCTCGATTTCAATTGTTTCAATCACAACATCTTCAACTGGCTTGTCCATAGCCCCTGTCTCAACAGCAGCAATTTCATCCAAGACAGCGTAAGATGCTTCATCAGCTAGCTGACCAAAAACCGTGTGACGGCGGTCCAGGTGAGGAGTTCCACCTTGTTCAGCATAAATTTCCGCAATCGGTTCTGGCCAACCACCACGAGCAATTTCTTTCTTAGAATAAGGCAGATGTTGATTTTGCACAATAAAGAACTGGCTGCCGTTGGTATTTGGACCAGCATTGGCCATAGAAAGGGCACCACGGATATTGTAAAGTTCTTCTGAGAATTCATCCTCAAACGATTCACCGTAGATTGACTCGCCACCCATACCAGTTCCAGTTGGATCTCCACCTTGAATCATAAAGTCCTTGATAATACGGTGGAAAATGACTCCATCATAGTAGCCATCTTTTGAAAGAGCAACAAAGTTAGCTACTGTTTTAGGGGCATGTTCAGGGAAGAGCTTGATACGCAAGTCTCCGTGATTGGTCTTAATGGTCGCAAGAGGACCTTCTACTGTTTCAATGTCTACTTGTGGGAAATGCAATTCTTTTTCTACCATACCAAATCCTTCTAAGGCATCAAAAATGCCATCTTCTTCTAATGTTTTTGTAATATAATCTGCTTTTTCTTTGATTTTATCATGAGAAATTCCCATTGCAACGCTGATACCAGCGTAATCAAAGAGTTCCAAGTCGTTGAGGCCATCTCCAAAGACCATGACGTTCTCTGGTTTCAAACCTAGGTGTTCCACAACCTTTTCCACACCCGTCGCCTTAGAGCCTGAAATCGGCACAATATCAGACGAATGCTCATGCCAACGAACCATGCGAAGTTTATCTGAGAGACTGTCCAGCAAGTGCAAGTCATCTCCCTTATCTTCAAAAGTCCACATCTGATAGATAGCTTCTTTTTCATGGAAATCTGGATCTACATCTAAGTCGGGATAAATTGGATTGATAGCCTCACTAATCATATCAGTGCGAGTCGACAACTTGGCATCATGGCTCCCAACCAAGCCATACTCAATTCCTTCTTGCTTGGCCCAAGAAATATACTCCTCAACATCTGACTTCTCAATCTGATGTTGATAAATGACCTGGCCTTTTTTATCTTCGATGTAAGCCCCATTCAAGGTCACAAAAAAGTCAGGCTTAAGATCACGAATCTCTGGTACAACACCAAAAATCCCCCGTCCAGAAGCAATACCTGTCAAGATTCCTTTCTCACGTAGTTGCTTAAAAATAGCTGGGATTGAAGACGGAATAAAACCAGTCTTGGAATTTCGCAAGGTATCATCAATATCAAAAAAGACAATCTTGATTTTCTTTGCCTTGTATCTTAATTTCGCATCCATCTCACTACCTCTTTCAATCTAACTCTTTCCATTATACCATAAAGTAGAGAAATCCCACATCCCCAATAAAATCCTTGCCTCTTATCCGAATTCCTTTACTAGATACAAAACCAAATCATCATTATTTTGGCAAGTTGCATTCATTTCCAAGGGTTGATTTCGATACCAGACACCTGTCCCATCTGGAATGTAGCCCCGTCTGATATACAATCTCTGGGCAGGGCCATAGCCTAAGTGCAAACCTACACCAAGAGTGACCTTGCTCGAAACAAACTTGACTCGTTTTTCTGCTTCTTCTAGCAGTTGATTCCCAATCCCTTGATTTCGAAAAGGCTCAAACACATTAAAATCTGATAATTCTGGATAGACTTCTGCAAAAGGACCATGTTTAGCAGAGGGCAAAATAGTAACGTAGCCCGCTACAGCACCATCAATTTCTGCAACTAAGACTTCTCTCTCCCCACTTTCCTGTTCCAGAAAATATCTAGCCAAAATTTCCTCTCTACCAGGCCAACCTTGATTCATAAATCCATGAGATAAAGATTCAATATCAGACTTAATCATATTTCTAATCGTACAATTCATCTTTGACTTACCCACCTTTACTCTTTTTATTACCATTATAGCACGCCAAGGTCAGAAAAAAACTATCTCGTGAAAAAAGACCCAACCGAGTTTTAATTCACTTTCTTATTTCCAAGCTCATGAAAAAGAGGTCCACTGGACCCAACTCGCTCTCCCATTTCAAGTCTCGTGAAAAAAAGACCCAAGCGGGTCTGAAA
>NZ_CAMHWI010000029.1 GCF_946188695.1 Streptococcus mitis
TGGGACTTTTTTTCTACACAAAAATAGGCTCCATAAGATTCATAGGGGATTTACCCACTACAAATATTATAGAGCCAGAAAAGCAAGGTACAATCTTGTAAAAGTAGCTGAAATTTGATATAGTAGTCCTATGTAAAAGACAAAGGAGAATATAATGGAATCACAATATACATTTTTAATCATTCTTGTGGCTATGGTGGGCTTGATGTTCTTTACGCAACGCTCTCAAAAGAAACAAGCACAAAAGCGTATGGAAAGCTTGAATAAATTACAAAAAGGCTATGAAGTGATTACAATCGGTGGACTTTATGGAACAGTCGATGAAGTAGATACAGAAAAGAAAACAATTGTTCTTGATGTAGATGGGGTTTACTTGACTTTTGAACTAGCTGCTATCAAGACCGTATTACCTCTGAAAGAAACAGCTTCACTCGAAGGCGCAATTGAAAAATAAGACGGGATCACGAACTCCCGTTTTTCTATAAAAGAAAGGAAATGGGATGAAAAAATTAGTATTTGTCTGTCTGGGAAATATTTGCCGCAGCCCTATAGCCGAGTTTGTGATGAAATCGATGACAGATAACTACGAAATCCAAAGTCGAGCGACTTCCTCTTGGGAACATGGCAATCCGATTCATAAGGGAACTCAAGGGATTTTTCAACAGTATGAGATTCCTTACGACAAAACCAAAACATCGCTTCAGATTAGTAAGGAAGATTTTGAAGCCTTTGATTATATTATCGGAATGGATGCTTCAAATGTTTCTGACTTACGTCAGATGTGTCCAGTAGACTGTCAAGATAAGATTTACTCATTTGCATCAGAAAGTGTTCCAGATCCTTGGTATACAGGAGATTTTGAGGAAACCTATCAGCGTGTTCAGGAGGGTTGTCAAGCATGGTTAGAACGTTTAGAGAAGGAGAGTGAAGATGGAAAATCTTAAGAATTTTTACGAAAAGTATCGTGTCTATCTGACTCGTCCACGTTTAGAGATTTTAGCAGTAGTTACCATTGTTTTTTGTGCTGTGCTCGTCTTTTTTCTAAATATTCCCGGAAAAGGTGTTCTAAAGCTTGATAATGGAACGATTGTTTACGATGGCACTCTTGTCCGTGGTAAAATGAATGGCCAAGGAACCATCACCTTCCAAAATGGAGACCAATATACAGGTGGTTTCAACAATGGAGCCTTCAACGGAAAAGGTACCTTTCAATCTAAAGAAGGCTGGACCTACGAAGGTGATTTTGTAAATGGTCAGGCTGAAGGAAAAGGAAAGCTAACAACAGAACAAGAAGTCGTTTATGAAGGGACTTTTAAACAAGGCGTTTTTCAACAAAAATAAAGCCTCCTTATCAAAGGAGGTATTGTTAGAATGTTTAAGTAAGCGCTTACCTGCAAATCCCTTTCTTTCCAAGTCCCTCTTCCAAGCAAGTTTGTGAAATAAAAAAATATTTGAAATAAATTTCACAAACTCTAAAGAAAAAACTTGATAAGCAAAGAAAATGAGAAAGATTTCACAAGGAACTGAAAATTCTTTGTGAAATGTTTATGAAACTGTTTACAAAGTTGAAATAATGCGTTATAATAAACTTGTGAAAAAATTAACAAAGGATTAAATCCTTGAAAGCTATGGAGGAAAATATGGCTGATAAAAAAACTGTGACACCAGAGGAAAAGAAACTCGCTGCTGAAAAGCATGTCGATGGATTGGTGCAAAAAGCTCTAGTTGCTCTTGAAGAAATGCGTAAGTTGGACCAAGAACAGGTTGACTACATCGTAGCTAAAGCGTCAGTGGCAGCTTTGGATGCCCACGGAGAATTGGCTTTACATGCCTTTGAAGAAACAGGACGTGGTGTATTTGAAGACAAAGCAACTAAGAACTTGTTTGCTTGTGAACACGTGGTAAACAACATGCGTCACACTAAGACAGTTGGCGTTATTGAAGAAGACGATGTAACAGGTTTGACTCTTATCGCTGAACCAGTTGGTGTTGTTTGTGGTATCACTCCAACAACAAACCCAACATCAACAGCGATCTTCAAATCATTGATTTCATTGAAGACACGTAACCCAATCGTCTTTGCCTTCCACCCATCAGCTCAAGAATCATCAGCTCACGCAGCTCAAATCGTTCGTGATGCAGCTATCGCAGCAGGAGCTCCTGAAAACTGTGTACAGTGGATTACTGAACCATCTATGGAAGCAACTAGTGCGCTTATGAACCACGAAGGTGTTGCAACAATCCTTGCAACAGGTGGTAATGCCATGGTTAAAGCTGCATACTCATGTGGTAAACCAGCTCTTGGGGTAGGTGCCGGAAACGTTCCAGCTTATGTTGAAAAATCAGCTAACATTCGTCAAGCAGCACACGATATCGTCATGTCTAAATCATTTGATAACGGTATGGTCTGTGCCTCAGAGCAAGCGGTTATCATTGATAAAGAAATTTACGATGAATTTGTAGCAGAGTTCAAATCATATCACACTTACTTTGTAAACAAAAAAGAAAAAGCACTTCTTGAAGAATTCTGCTTCGGCGTGAAAGCAAACAGCAAAAACTGTGCTGGTGCAAAATTGAACGCTGACATCGTTGGTAAACCAGCAACTTGGATTGCAGAGCAAGCAGGATTTACAGTTCCAGAAGGAACAAACATTCTTGCTGCAGAATGTAAAGAAGTTGGTGAAAACGAGCCATTGACTCGTGAAAAATTGTCACCAGTTATCGCAGTTTTGAAATCTGAAAGCCGTGAAGATGGTATTACTAAGGCTCGTCAAATGGTTGAATTTAACGGTCTTGGGCACTCAGCAGCTATCCACACAGCTGATGAAGAATTGACTAAAGAATTTGGTAAAGCTGTTAAAGCTATTCGTGTTATCTGTAACTCACCTTCTACTTTCGGTGGTATCGGGGACGTTTACAATGCCTTCTTGCCATCATTGACACTTGGATGTGGTTCTTACGGACGCAACTCAGTTGGGGATAACGTTAGTGCCATTAACCTCTTGAATATCAAAAAAGTCGGAAGACGGAGAAATAACATGCAATGGATGAAACTTCCTTCAAAAACATACTTTGAACGTGATTCAATTCAATACCTTCAAAAATGTCGTGACGTTGAACGTGTCATGATCGTGACTGACCATGCCATGGTAGAGCTTGGTTTCCTTGATCGTATCATCGAACAACTTGACCTTCGTCGCAATAAGGTTGTTTACCAAATCTTTGCTGATGTAGAACCAGATCCAGATATCACAACTGTAAATCGTGGTACTGAGATTATGCGCGCCTTCAAACCAGATACAATCATCGCTCTCGGTGGTGGATCTCCAATGGACGCTGCTAAAGTAATGTGGCTCTTCTACGAACAACCAGAAGTAGACTTCCGTGACCTTGTTCAAAAATTCATGGATATCCGTAAACGTGCCTTCAAATTCCCATTACTTGGTAAGAAGACTAAATTCATCGCAATCCCAACAACATCTGGTACAGGATCTGAAGTAACACCATTTGCCGTTATCTCTGATAAAGCAAACAACCGCAAATACCCAATCGCTGACTACTCATTGACACCAACTGTGGCAATCGTAGACCCTGCCTTGGTATTGACAGTTCCTGGAGTTGTTGCTGCGGACACTGGTATGGACGTATTGACCCACGCGACTGAAGCTTACGTATCACAAATGGCTAGCGACTACACTGACGGACTTGCACTTCAAGCCATCAAGCTTGTATTCGAAAACCTTGAAAGCTCAGTTAAGAATGCAGACTTCCACTCACGCGAGAAAATGCATAACGCTTCAACAATCGCTGGTATGGCCTTTGCCAATGCCTTCCTAGGTATTTCTCACTCAATGGCTCATAAGATTGGTGCGCAATTCCACACAATTCACGGTCGTACAAATGCTATCTTGCTTCCATACGTCATCCGCTACAACGGTACACGTCCAGCTAAGACAGCAACATGGCCTAAGTACAACTACTACCGTGCAGATGAAAAATACCAAGATATCGCACGCATGCTTGGACTTCCAGCTTCTACTCCAGAAGAAGGTGTGGAATCTTACGCAAAAGCTGTCTACGAACTTGGTGAGCGCGTAGGTATCCAAATGAACTTCAAAGCACAAGGAATTGATGAAAAAGAATGGAAAGAACATTCTCGTGAATTGGCCTTCCTTGCTTATGAAGATCAATGTTCGCCTGCAAATCCACGCCTTCCAATGGTTGACCACATGCAAGAAATCATCGAAGATTCTTACTATGGCTACAAAGAAAGACCAGGACGCCGTAAATAATTGTTATCAGCCTAGAGGCAGGAGAAATCCTGTCTCTTTTTTTGTAATTCTATTTGAAAAATGGTATAATCATCGCATATATTTATTTGAAAATCAAATCTTTAATAATCATGCGAGGGGCAAATGAACAAGATAAATGAGTTAGGGGATAAAGTGCGACTTTTAAGAGAGGAGAAAGGACTTAGTCGTCCAGTTTTTTGCGGGGATGAGTCTGAATTATCAGTGCGTCAGTTGGTGCGGATTGAAAAAGGAGAATTTCGCCCGACGATAAAAACACTAGAATATATTGCAGAACGATTAGAAATTCCGTCCTACGTCTTGATGCCAGATTATAAGGAATTACCCAAGCGTTACCAAGAATTAAAGTACTTTCTTTTACATCATCCTGACTATGGAGACGAGGAGTTGCAGGAACAAAAGGAAGAATATTTTGATGAGATTTTTGAGTGTTTTTATGATGACCTGCCCCGTGATGAGAAAGTGCTAGTGGATTGTCTTCAAGCTATAGATGCAGTGAGAGCGACTAGTAATTCCTTATACGGAAGTGGTGTGATTGAAGACGGTCTTCAAGATTTACTATCCAGAGATGTATATAAAGCCGAGGACTTGTTGAAACTGAGACTGTATTTCAACTGTCAGTTAATGGATGGTTTAAATGTGGGTGAGATAAAAGAATCTGAGCATGAAACCATTCTTTGTTTTCATGACAAACTAAGTTCTCAGGTTGATAAGATAGAGTTCGATTGTTTGGACTTACTTAGAGATTCCTTGTTAGCTTCTTTAGCTTGTATAGAAATTATGGGGCTGTTTCATTATTTTAAGAGGGCAGTCGAGACCTTAAATAAAATAGGACAAAAAACACGAGATTTCCAAAAGCAACCGATTGTCTTGATGGTGGAGTGGAAATATTATATTCATACCGATTATGATACAGCCAAACAAAAGTATGAAGAAGCAAAAATGATGGCGAGGATGTTTGGTAATGAGAAGTTACTCGTTAGTTTAGATAAGGAATGGAGCGAAGACTTAGAAAGGTATTATTAAATGATTTATAGGAGTGACATTTCTGTCATTGGGGAAATGTCGCTTTTTTGTTAAAATGAATTTTATACTCAATGAAAATCAAAGAGCAAACTAGGAAACTAGCCGCAGGCTGTACTTGAGTACGGCAAGGCGACGTTGACGTGGTTTGAATTTGATTTTCGAAGAGTATTACTTGCTATACATCCAGAAACAAACTCGGCAATAGAGAGAAAATTCTAAGTAGTAGGCCTATAGGGTCAAGCAACTTGAAGGATTTTCTATAAGTATGATGTATGACGATAACAGTTTTAAATAAGGGGGGGAAAGAATGTCCATTTTATCCATTAAAAATATTTCAAAGTTTTACACTTTGGACGGTAAACATCAAGAGCAGGCTTTAAAGAATATAAATCTGCAAATCGCAAAAGGTAAAATTACAGCGATTTACGGTCCATCAGGCTGTGGCAAAACCAGTTTACTAAACATCATCAGCGGTTTAGATAGACAATATGAAGGAGATTTAGAGTTTAAAGGGGAATCCCTCCGTGACTTATCAGAGATTGAACTAACTCAATTTCGTAAAGATAAGATTGGATTTGTGTTTCAAAACTTTAACCTCATTCCACATCAGTCTGTCTTGGACAATGTCAAGCTACCTCTCTATGTCAAAGATTTATCTGACAGGGAGATGACAATGATTGCAAAGGAGCAATTAAGTAACTTGGGCATGGAACCTTTTGTGGCTAAAAATGTTAAACAGCTTTCTGGCGGGCAAAAGCAACGCGTAGCAATAGCGCGTGCCTTGGTAAATCAACCAGATATGATTGTAGCCGATGAGCCAACGGGTTCGCTGGATTCTCAATCCCAAGAAATGGTATTGGAAGTGTTTAAAAATTTAGCCCAAACAGGGAAAACAGTGTTGATTGTAACCCATAATCCAGAGGTTGCCGAATATGCAGATGTGATTATCAAAATGAAGGATGGTGAAGTCGTTGAAGAAGTCAAAAAATAAAGGATTGTCATTGAAAAATAAATTCAAACTTTCTTTAAATAACTTTATGGAAAGAAAGTGGCGTAACCTATTGATTGCACTAGCAACCTCAATCGGTTTTGTAGGAGTCTTAATTTCTTTCGGCTTGGGAAATGCCTTGATTTCGATGATTGATGAAAATACGAATGGAGGTCAAATCCCTTCTCAAGTTCAGATTGCTTTAAATACAGAAAATGCTGGACGAGGCTTTTTGAACCAAGACGATAAGAACTATATCACGGATACAGTTGGGAAAGAAGCTATTAAATATTTGGAGAGTCCTTTTGGGATGACCATGTCAAATATGACTATAGATGGGCAAGAAATGGATCTGAGTCAAACGATGCCTTCTTATGCTCAAGTAGTGAGTCTCTATGAGGATACAAGTATCTCTGTTAGTAGTAATGAGACGGATAAAGTATTGGCTGGCTCCCTCTATACTGATGCAAATGAACAGGGCTTGACGATTCCAATCAGTTTACTAAAAAATTGGAATGAACAGACAGGAAAAAATCTAACAGCTAGTGATGTTATTGGCAAATCAGTCTCAGCCAGCATTGTAGAAAATGCTGCCGAAGCTAGCAAGACTGCTCAATTTCAAACAAAGATTGTGCGTGTGATCAATGATGAAGATGATATGGAGAACAGCAACAGTTTTATGCCGTCTCATCAAATGGAAGCAATCTTGAAAGAAGCTGGATTTACAAAAGCTGTATCTTATTTTATCTTGGAACTCAAAGATCCATCACAAACAAAAGCGATAACAGAAGAATTGCAGAAAAACAAGAAGTATACTGTTCTTTCTCAACAGAAGGTTCTTGATATTGTGATTACCTTTATTCGTGTCATTCAGGGATTGTTGATTGTGCTTTCATCACAAGCTATTGTGGTAGCAGCGGTCATGATTGGTATCATTATTTACATCAATATCATGCAACGTTCTAAGGAAATAGGTGTCATGAAAGCAGTTGGTTATCAAAATCGTGATGTCAAAGGAATTTTTATTTACGAGGCTATCTGGATTGTAGGTATCGCCTTGCTACTGGCCTTTTTGGTAGCACAAGGGGTGGGAAGTTTGGCGAATGCGGTTGTAAATCACTTTTATCCATCCATCACGAAGGTTTTTGAATTAAATTTGTTATCTGTTTTAGGAACTCTAGCTTTCGCTCTCTTGCTTGGTTATGTATCAGCTTACTTCCCGGCGCGTAAAATTAGTAAAATGGATCCTGTAGAATCGCTACGATATGAATAGTAAGGGATTCCTTGATTTACAGTTTAAAAAAGAAACTAACATAGAAAAACAATGCCCGTACTTGCAATTAAACTTAAATAGTTATATAATAGGTTTGTTGAAAGGTGATTTGTAGTGATTCAAGTTACTCTTTTCACAATAAAAATTTCATGATTTTCATAAGGAGGAAATCACTAATGGTAGTTAAAGTTGGTATTAACGGTTTCGGACGTATCGGTCGTCTTGCTTTCCGTCGTATCCAAAACGTAGAAGGTGTTGAAGTTACTCGTATCAACGACCTTACAGATCCAGTTATGCTTGCACACTTGTTGAAATACGACACAACTCAAGGTCGTTTCGACGGTACTGTTGAAGTTAGAGAAGGTGGATTTGAAGTTAACGGTAAATTCATCAAAGTTTCTGCTGAACGTGATCCAGAACAAATCGACTGGGCTAACGACGGTGTAGAAATCGTTCTTGAAGCTACTGGTTTCTTTGCTAAGAAAGCAGCTGCTGAAAAACACTTGCACGCTGGTGGAGCTAAAAAAGTTGTTATCACTGCTCCTGGTGGAAACGACGTTAAAACAGTTGTATTCAACACTAACCACGACGTTCTTGACGGTACTGAAACAGTTATCTCAGGTGCTTCATGTACTACAAACTGCTTGGCTCCTATGGCTAAAGCTCTTCAAGATAACTTTGGTGTTGTTGAAGGATTGATGACTACTATCCACGCTTACACTGGTGACCAAATGATCCTTGACGGACCACACCGTGGTGGTGACCTTCGCCGTGCTCGCGCTGGTGCTGCAAACATCGTTCCTAACTCAACTGGTGCTGCAAAAGCTATCGGTCTTGTAATCCCAGAATTGAACGGTAAACTTGACGGATCTGCACAACGCGTTCCAACTCCAACTGGATCAGTTACTGAATTGGTAGCAGTTCTTGAAAAGAACGTTACTGTTGATGAAGTGAACGCAGCTATGAAAGCAGCTTCAAACGAATCATACGGTTACACAGAAGATCCAATCGTATCTTCAGATATCGTAGGTATGTCTTACGGTTCATTGTTTGACGCAACTCAAACTAAAGTTCTTGACGTTGACGGTAAACAATTGGTTAAAGTTGTATCATGGTACGACAACGAAATGTCATACACTGCACAACTTGTTCGTACTCTTGAATACTTCGCAAAAATCGCTAAATAATTCATGAGTCGATAAAAAGCAAGGCCTCTGGTCTTGCTTTTTAAATATTAAAAAATGGATGACACAATCATCCATTCTTTTTTAATTCTTTTTCAAAAGTATCTGATAGGGTAGTGAAGCTTAATTTCTCTAGAGTAAGCGGATGGGTAAAGGACAGTCGAAAGGCGTGGAGCATAAGCCGACTTGTTTTTGATTTACTATTATAGAGAGGATCACCTAAAATAGGGAAGTTATGATGCGAAAGGTGCACACGAATCTGATGGGTTCGCCCGGTCTTTAGTTTGCAACGAACCAAGGAAGTTTTGTCTGGGAATTGCTTTAATCTGCTTACATGCGTTTCGGCATGTTGGCCATTTTTTGTATCAACTATTCGCTTTCTGCGGTCATGGCGATCACGTCCGATTTTGTCTTTGAAAACAAGTTCTTTGCTGTTGATATGTCCGTCGATCTGTGCCCAATATTCCCTAGAAATCTCTTTTTTCTCCAATAAGCGATTGAGAATAGGTAGGATAAAAGGATTTTTGGCAAAGAGAACCAAACCACTGGTTTCCATGTCTAGACGATGAACTACATAGCAGGTTTGGCCAACATAGGCACTGACATGGTTAAGAAGGGCGATTTCGCTTGGCTGATTACCATGCGTTTTCATCCCCTCTGGTTTGTTCACAATAATTAAGTGTTGGTCTTGATAAACTTCCTGAATGAGGTTTGGGTTGCCCCAAGGAATTTCTTTTTCGGGATAATCTTCCTCGTCAAAAGTCAATTGGCAAACATCTCCAGGACTTACCGTCTCATTCCAATGAACTTCTCGTTGATTAATCAAAATGTGTTTCTTGATTCTCAAAAAATGACGGATTTTTCTAGGGATGAGGAGTTGTTCCTCAAGTAATTGCTTTACCGTCATTTGAGGTAGAGAGTCTGGTAATGTAAATGTGAATTTCATACAGATATTGTAACAAAAAAAGCCCTATTTGGATAGGAAATAGCTAAATTCTTGTCTTCCTATGACGAAGATGATAAAATAAACGCATGAAATTAGATAAATTATTCGAGAAATTTCTTTCTCTTTTTAAAAAAGAAACAAGTGAACTAGAGGACTCTGATTCTACTAGCTTACGTCGCTCTCGTAGTGATCGAAAAAAATTAGCCCAAGTGGGTCCAATTAGAAAATTCTGGCGTCGCTATCATCTAACAAAGATTGTCCTTATACTAGGTTTGAGTGCAGGCTTGCTAGTTGGAACCTATTTGTTTGCTGTAGCTAAGTCAACCAATGTTAACGATTTGCAAAACGCCTTGAAAACTCGGACTATCATTTTTGACCGTGAAGAAAAGGAGGCTGGTGCCTTGTCTGGTCAAAAAGGAACTTATGTTGAATTGACTGATATCAGTAAAAATTTGCAGAATGCCGTTATTGCGACAGAAGACCGCTCTTTCTATAAAAATGATGGGATTAACTATGGTCGTTTCTTCTTGGCGATTGTCACTGCTGGTCGTTCAGGTGGTGGTTCTACTATTACCCAACAGCTAGCTAAAAATGCCTATCTGTCGCAGGATCAAACTGTTGAGAGAAAAGCGAAAGAATTTTTCCTTGCCTTAGAATTAACAAAAAAATATAGTAAGGATCAAATTTTGACCATGTACCTTAACAACGCTTATTTTGGAAATGGTGTGTGGGGTGTAGAAGATGCGAGTAAGAAATACTTTGGAGTTTCTGCATCAGAAGTGAGTCTGGATCAAGCTGCGACTCTGGCAGGGATGCTCAAAGGGCCGGAACTGTATAATCCCTTGAATTCTGTAGAAGATTCTACCAATCGGCGCGATACTGTCTTGCAAAATATGGTTGCAGCAGGATATATTGATAAAAACCAAGAAACCGAAGCTGCGGAAGTTGATATGAATTCGCAATTGCATGATAAGTATGAAGGGAAAATCTCAGATTACCGCTATCCTTCTTACTTTGATGCGGTGGTTAATGAAGCTGTTTCCAAGTATAATCTAACAGAGGAAGAAATTGTCAATAATGGCTACCGCATTTACACAGAGCTGGACCAAAACTACCAAGCAAATATGCAGGTTGTCTATGAAAATACAGCGCTATTTCCGAGGGCAGAGGATGGAACATTTGCTCAATCAGGAAGTGTCGCTCTCGAACCGAAAACAGGAGGAGTTCGTGGAGTTGTCGGTCAAGTTGCTGACAATGATAAAACTGGATTCCGGAATTTCAACTATGCAACTCAATCAAAACGTAGCCCTGGCTCTACAATTAAGCCTTTAGTTGTTTATACGCCAGCAGTTGAGGCAGGTTGGGCTTTGAACAAGCTCTTGGATAACCATACCATGAAGTATGACAGCTATAAGGTAGATAACTATGCAGGAATCAAAAAGAGTCGAGAAGTTCCCATGTATCAAGCCTTGGCAGAATCGCTTAATCTACCTGCTGTTGCTACTGTTAATGATTTGGGTGTTGATAAGGCTTTTGAGGCAGGCGAAAAATTTGGACTCAACATGGAAAAGGTAGACCGTGTTCTTGGTGTCGCTTTAGGAAGCGATGTTGAAACCAACCCTCTTCAAATGGCTCAAGCATATGCTACCTTTGCAAATGAAGGTTTAATGCCGGAAGCTCATTTTATTAGTAGAATTGAAAATGCTAGCGGACAGGTTATTGCGAGTCATAAACATTCACAAAAACGAGTGATTGATAAAGCTGTAGCTGACAAGATGACTAGTATGATGTTGGGGACATTCACAAACGGAACTGGTATTAGTTCATCACCTGCAGACTATGTCATGGCAGGGAAAACTGGAACAACTGAAGCAGTTTTCAATCCGGAGTATACAAGTGACCAGTGGGTAATTGGCTATACTCCGGATGTAGTGATTAGTCACTGGCTTGGTTTCCCGACCACTGATGAAAATCACTATCTAGCGGGTTCTACATCAAATGGTGCAGCTCATGTCTTTAGAAATATTGCCAATACCATTTTACCTTATACACCAGGAAGTACCTTTACAGTTGAAAATGCTTATAAGCAAAATGGAATTGCACCAGCTAACACAAAAAGACAAGTACAAACCAATGATAATAGCCAGACTGATGATAATTTGACTGATATTCGAGGACGTGCGCAAAGTCTAGTAGATGAGGCTAGCCGGGCTATCTCAGATGCGAAGATTAAGGAAAAGGCTCAAACAATATGGGATTCGGTAGTCAATCTATTTCGCTAAGATGCTTGTCAAAGCCTAGCTTTCTTGTTATAATAGATAAGATGGAGGCGTTATGGCACTAAAAAAAGCAAGCCTAGCTTGTGCGGTTTGTGGTTCTAGAAACTATTCAATCAAGATTAGTGGAAACCCCAAGCCTACACGACTAGAAGTAAATAAATTTTGTAAGCATTGTGGCAAGTACACTACACACAGAGAAACGAGATAGGAGAGAGCGATGCGTTTTATTGGAGATATTTTTAGACTTCTTAAAGACACAACATGGCCAACTCGCAAGGAAAGCTGGAGAGATTTTCGGTCTATCATGGAATATACAGCTTTCTTTGTAGTAATTATTTACATTTTTGACCAGTTGATTGTTTCAGGTTTGATTCGATTTATTAACATTTTTTAGAAGGCTAGTGGAGTTAATTACACTAGAAATCTTCTATTTATGAAAGGAAATATCATGGATAGTTTTGATAAAGGGTGGTTTGTTTTACAAACTTATTCTGGTTATGAAAATAAGGTAAAAGAAAATCTATTACAACGTGCACAAACCTACAATATGTTGGATAATATTCTACGCGTTGAAATTCCAACACAAACAGTGCAAGTTGAAAAAAATGGAAAGAGAAAAGAAGTAGAAGAAAATCGCTTTCCAGGTTATGTTCTTGTAGAAATGGTCATGACAGATGAAGCTTGGTTTGTTGTTCGAAATACACCAAATGTTACAGGATTCGTCGGATCTCACGGAAATAGATCAAAACCAACTCCATTATTGGAACAAGAAATTCGTGATATCTTGGTTTCTATGGGACAAACTGTACAAGAGTTTGATATCGATGTTGAAGTTGGTCAAACTGTACGTATTATTGATGGAGCTTTTGCAGATTATACCGGTAAGATTACGGAGATTGATAACAATAAAGTGAAGATGATTATCTCTATGTTTGGTAATGACACAGTTGCAGAAGTAAACCTAAACCAAATCGCAGAATTATAACCCAAAGAGAGGCAAGACCTCTCTTTTTTGTGCAGTTGAGGAGGTAAAGGGGACAGAATGGATGAAATGTGCCAAAAGTGTTTTTGAATTTGTTAGACTGTATCTAGAAAGGGGAAGATTATGCTTAAAAAAATGTATGAAGAAGTCCAAGGAATTGTATACAAGTGTAGAAATGAATATTACCTTCATTTGTGGGAGTTATCGGACTGGGATCAAGAGGGGATGATTTGCCTACATGAATTGATTAGTAGAGAAGAAGGGCTTGTAGAAGATATCCCACGCTTACGTAAATATTTCAAAACCAAGTTTCGAAATCGAATTTTAGACTATCTCCGTAAACAAGAAAGTCAAAAACGGAGATATGATAAAGAGCTTTATGAAGAAGTGGGTGAGATAAGTCATCG
>NZ_CAMHWI010000030.1 GCF_946188695.1 Streptococcus mitis
AGACTAAAGGTGAAGCAAAAATCACAGTAGCTGGTACTCCAGGAACTAAAACAGTAACTACCACTTATACTGTGAATTCGACAGATGGTAACCTCATTCCACATGAAGAACCGGCAGTAGTAGTCCCATCAAAACCGACAGTGGTCAAAGTCCCAGCTCAAGATGAGGTTGAATACCTCAAAGAAGGCGATGATGTAGTTAAGAAGACTACCAGCTACGAAGTCAATGCAAGTACCGGTGCCTTAACTCCTACAGTAAGGAAAGACATTGCCAGTCCAAATGGCGTCAAATCCAAAGTTGTAACCAAAATAATTCCGGTAACAACACGGTATGAAGCAGATAAAACCAAAGATGTAGGAACTAATACGGTTATTAATAATGGATCTGAAGGTAAGATAGTAACAACAACATCAACACTTGTTAATGAAACTAACGGTACAGTAACGGATGGAAAACCAGTCGTTAGTGGAACAGAAATGGTGCCAAAAGTCGTTAAAGTTGGTGCCAAAGATAAAGTAGTAGAAACCCTGATTGAACCAGAAGTTGAGTATGTTAGAGATGATGAACGAGAAGTTGGTACACCTGATGAACGCGTTGAAGGAGCTAAAGGTAAAACAGTTACTACAACTACTTACGATGTAGATCTACACGACGGTCATATCACAGAACACGTTGGTAATCCAGTTGTCACCCCAGCAGGTAAAACAGTCGTTAAAGTTGGTGCGAAAACTAAGGTTGAACGTAATAAGGATGACCAAGGTCTTGATGTGATTGATACCACTACCTATGAAGTTAATACACAAACAGGTAAGGTAACTCCAACAACAGTTCGAACTTATGGAACGAGCAAAGAACCAACAGTTGAGAAGAGAGTAGTACCGTCGCCAGTTGTCTATGAAAAAGATGATACTAAAGAAAAAGGTACAGCCCCAACTACTGTTAAAGGTGAAGATGGAGAAGACACTATCACAACCACTTACACTGTGGATCCTAATACTGGAAAGATTACAGCAAGTGAAGTTCAACCGGTTCGTACGAAAGAACCAAGTAATACTATTGTTAAAGTCGCAGCGAAGGATAAAGTAGAAACAACAGCAATTCCATCACCTAAGAAATATGTGAAAGATGATACACGCGAAAAAGGCCAAGACAATGTAGAAGAAGCAGGCCAAGCAGGTTCACGTACAAAAACTACTACTTACGAAGTAAATCCAGCAGATGGAACCATTACAGAAAGAGTAGGAGAACCAGTAGTAGTAAATCCAACAGAAACAATTGTCAAAGTCCCAGCTAAGGATAAAGTAGTAGTAACTCCGATTGAACCAGAAGTTGAGTATGTCAGAGATGGTGAACGAGAAGTTGGCACATCTTATGAACGCGTTGAAGGAGCCAAAGGTAAAACAGTTACTACAACCACTTACGATGTAGATCCAAAGGACGGTCAGGTCACAGAACACGTTGGTAGCATAGTAGTCACCCCAGCAGGTAAGACAATCGTTAAAGTTGGTGCGAAAACTAAGGTTGAACAATCTAAAGATCCTGAAGGCCGCGATGTGATTGATACCACTACCTATGAAGTTGATCCAAAAACAGGTAAGGTAACTCCGACAACAGTTCGAACTTATGGAACAAGTAAAGAACCAACAGTAGAGTTAGAACAATCTCATAAGACAGGTGATGCTACAGTGACACCGAAGAAGCGAGATGGCTCAACATCCCCATCAGGGACTAAGGTAGAAATGCTAGGTGAAGATGGAAAAGGTAAAGTACCCAACAGTGACCTCCCAGAAGGTAAAGTTACAAAACCAGGTCAGATTACTGAGCCAGATAAACCATCTGTTGAAGTTCCTGAGGTAACAACCCCAACAGGTAAGACACCAAAAGTAGAGTTAGAACAAAATCCTAAGACAGGTGATGTTACAGTAACACCGAAAAAAACAGATAGTTCAACATATCAACCAGGAACTAAGGTAGAAATCCCAGGTGAAAATGGAGAAGGTAAAGTTACAGAACCAGGTAAACCAGCTGTGGAAGTTCCAGTCGAAAATCCACCTAAGGTAACAATTTTTGAAAACGGTGTATTACCGGATTCGATTGAATTGCCAGAGCTAATGATTGATGTTCGATGGATTGATGAAGCTGGAAATGTATTGAAACCATCCGTTAAGACAGGTAATGAAAAGGATGCTGAACATGGATCAATTCCAGGATATGAATTTGTACGAACTGTGATTGATGAAAATGAACCAGTAATGACCCACATTTTCAGCAAAGTAAGTGGAAGTACAATTCCAGTAACTCCAGTCCTACCTGATATTAATGGAAATTCTGGTCACGATACGGCTGCGCTAACAACTCCAACTCCAGTTGCGCCAGCAACACATGATGCTAATGGAAATTCTGGTCAAGATACAGCTGCACCAACAACTCCAATTCCAGATGAAGTTACCCCGAATACAACTCGTGAAGATACTACAGATGCTATTGATAATGGAGTTAAATCAAAAGATTCTCAAAATGTATTACCAAATACAGGAACAGAATCAAATGTGACTTTTGTATCTCTAGGGCTTCTCGGTATGCTAGGCGGTCTCGTCCTTGCTTTTGGAAAGAAAAAAGAAGACTAAAAATGTAGTCAAAATATGAACTGTTTATTGTTAAGTGGACAATGAACACAAAAAATCAAGAAACAGCCTTGTTCCTCATTTCAAGAGGTGCAAGGCTGTTCTTGTATTCTCGGAAAAGTAGATATTAGTATTGGTACTAAGAGCCGATATAGTTGATTGAAATAAGATGTGAACAAATCGACTAGGAAAGTTAAATTAATTTCTAGAAATGTTTTAGAAACCACGGCATACTATTCTAGCTTCCATCCACTATACTCATTAAAAATCAAAGTTTCCCTTTTGTTTATACACTATTAAAGAAGTATCGTGGTGTAAGTATATACTTTGAAATTCAACAGCTTTTATAGTCATGGAAATCAATGATAGGATTTTAATTAAAACTATCATATATTTGTTTATAAGACGAAAGTTTATGAATTTGATTTTAAAATAGTATAAATTTATATTTATCGGATATATCTGAAGAAAATCTTAAAATTAAGTGTAGGATATCTATTGTTATGCAGAGTCATTTTTAATTATTATAGACTTCTTGGTTGCGCTTTCTTTAAATTATCCGTATTTATATTATTTTGTTTGATTGAATATATTAAAAATGGTATAATTGAGCTGTGATAGCTGTGATGTGTAAGAAATGCTCATCATAGTAGGTTTCATGGGTGCATTACTATAAGATGTGTAGCCATGAAGGTTGCTTTTTAATTTGATTTTGTGTTTTAACATAAGGAGGAACAATGGAAAATAAGTCAAATTCACTCAGTAGAATAAAGCGCCAGCAACGTGAAAAAGTCTTGCGCTTTTCTATTCGTAAATACAGTTTCGGTGCCGCTTCAGTTGCTGTTGCAGCGCTGATGTTTTTGGGTGCGCGCGTTGCTAGTGCGGATAGTGTGGTTCCAAACGCTCCACAATCTAATACGGCTAATGCGGGTGTAGTGAACCCTAAAGATGAGGCCAAGTTGCCTCAAGAGAGTACAGACACTACTGAAAACAAAGTAGATGCAGAAAATCAAGCGCTTACAAACGCTACAAATAGCGCGCCTACAGTTGATAAAACTAAGTTGAGAAAAGTAGTTGAAGAATTAAATGCTCTTCTTTCAACTAAATTAAGCCTTGACGAATCAGTAGTCTCACCTGTTAAAGACAGACTTCAAAAAGGGAAAGAAGCCCTAGAAAGTTCTGAGCTGGCTCAAAAGGATATCGATAAGCTTGTAGAACTCTTGTCTAAAGATGTGACAGTCGTATCAGCTGCTAAGGAAGTAACTGAGGTTCAAGTTGATAAACAAGCAGATAAAACTGAGAAGCCAGCTGACAACCTAGCGAACCAACCTTCTCCTGCAGTAAGCGCAAGCGAAGAAAGCCAAACTGTATCAGCTAAAAAAGATGCTTTGAAAGTATCTGTAGATCAATTGCAGGCAGCTGTTTTGGAATTGCCTGAGCATGAGACAAGCAAAGAAGTTCTTGAAAAAGCCAATGAACTATTGGGATTGGCTCAAGGTGTTCTTGAAAATACAACAGTTTCTCTGAACGATGTTGAAGATATGACAAAACGTGTGAAGAGAATGTTTAACTCTGTTAAAAATGCTACAACGCGTTTGAATTCAGGTGCTCGTGACTCACGTAATGGCAAGAGCATGGGAGAAGGAGCACAGTTTAGAGCGACTACTGTTGAATATGGTCGTGTAGAAAATGCCTTAATTAATGTTAAAGAATATATATCAGAAGCTAAAGGGCAAGGAACAACGACTATTGGGAATCGTGATCGTACGATTTCAAAAACGTTTATGACGGCAAAATATAGTGAAGAAAATGGTAAGAGATTTATTACTTACGATGTTTACTTCCAAAATGATGGTAAAGCTTTGGATGGAACGACTAATAATACATTTTGGTTCTATCCTCCACGTGACATCTTGTATAATAGTGGGAATAACTATCCAGTAGGGACTATTTACGAATCTTATTACGAACGATATACAAATAACAGAGGTACAGGGACGCTTTCTGATAATCCTAATCATTTCACTAAGGTAGGGGATACGTATAATATTCCTTTAAAAAGTTATAAATATCAAGATTCGGGTGCTAGAAGATCATGGAATGATAGAAATCTTCTTTATCAGTTGGATGGTGGCCCAGGTAGAGACAATCAACGACAAGAAATGTTGAAAAATTTAAAAGATAATTCTGAACTAAATGGGATTATTAAATCAAACGGTAGCTATCCTGGAGGGTCTTATTCTCATATATTAACTATAAGTAGTCATCAAAATTATGCTTACAAATATCATGTAAAAATGCGCCTAAGAGATAATGTGACTGCTGCAGAAGCACAAAAAGCAGGGAGTATGGCTGTAACTACTAAGGCTGGCTCAGCTACGAATGCAACTGCGGGATACGTCTATGCTGGTCTTGGAACAAGAGTAGTAAGTCAACCCGACGCACCATTAGACCCAATTCAAGGTTTAACAGTTACAAAAACAGTGGGAGATAACGCAGGAGATCCGATAAATCCTGTATCTTCGGGCTATGTTAAACATAAAAATAACAAATCATTCCCTGGTGGTATGAGTTGGAGTTGGGAAAATAGTAATTCACCAAGTACAACACAAGCTGGAGTATTCAAGTATAAATCTATTGCGACTTATAAAGACGGTTCTAAATCAACTGATGCTAACTCAGGTTCAGATGGGACAGTTACATTAATCGTTAAACCGAAACAACCGACTATTACAACAAATGTTGCCAATAAAAAAGGCTTAACAAATCAACAAATTACGGTTAATGTTGGAAGTGGAGTGAAAGATGGTTCGACAGTTAAGATTTACGATGGAAATACAGTTATCGGAACTGGAACAACTAAAGGAGAGACAGCGACAGTTACGGTTAAAGGAGAGTTACCAGGGAATCCTATTACAGCTGAAACAGTTGTGAATAATGGTGGAACAGTAACTTCTGTTCGAAGCAATCCTGTTACTCCAACAGAAGCACCAGATACACAGCCACCTACATTAACAATCTCACCAGCTAAACAAACAGTAGTAGAAGGTGAAACTGTAACCTTCACAGTAACAGCAAGAGACGATAAAAATGTTAATTTTGATCCTAGTGATTTAACAAAGAAATACAGTAGTAGACTTATTACAGGGAATGTATCTGCAACTTCAGTAACAGACACGAATACTGAAAAAACAAGACGAATTACAATTACAACAACTGCAGAAGATGTTGGTAAAACAAATACGATTACATTTAAGGCTACTGATAATGCAGGTCACGAAGCTAAGCCAGTGACATTTACATTCAATGTAACACCGCGTGATACTCAAAAACCAGAAGCAACGTTAAATGGAGTTCGTTTGACAGAAAATGCTAATGCACCAATATTTACAGTTTATCGTGGAGCTACATTTAACCCAGAATTAAAAGTATGGGATAACTCTGGTGTAATCTCTAAAGTAACAACGGGAAATCTTCCATATGGAATAACAGCATCTACATTTACAGCTCAAACAGGTAAAACTGAAAAAACACCATACACAACACGTTTATCTTCAGGTACAGTATTGAATACTCAAACGCTAGGAGACCACATAGGAACTCTTCATGTAGAAGGAAGTAGTGCTACAGATAGTCGTGATTTAAAATTCAAATACCGTGTAGTTGATATTGAATCAAAAAATCTAGAGAACGGTGTAGCAAAAGTACCAGTAGGTTCAACCTTAAATGTTACAAGCAGTGGTAAGAATATTGATGCACATAATTATCTAAAAGTAGTAGATAGTGAAGATAAAGCAGATCGTGGAAACAGTTATTTACCAAGTGGTATGACATGGACATGGAAACAAGGCGACAGCCTAGATCCAGGAACAACACTAGATAACTCAGGTAAATATACTCGAAACGCAACAGCAATATTCCCAGATGCTAGCAAAAACTCTATTACAGATAATAATAGTACGACTAGAACAACATTTGCGCCTGCAGAAATTAAGCGTCAAGTAGTGTTAGCAGTAACGCCAACAGTGCCTAGCGTAGTTGGAAATGAGAATGGTAGTGTAACAATTACACCACCAACACGCCCTAATAGTACTAATCCACAGGATATTGATACTATTACACTTACTTACACACCGACAGGTAAAACAAGTCCAGAGATTGTAACGGTTACGAAATCAGGAAATACTTGGACAGCGACAGTAAATGGTAAACCAACGGATAAAGTATCAGTAACACCTGCAGGTGTAGTTACAATTCCAGATTCGGAAGTTGCAGATAAAACAGAAGTAACTGCCAAAGTTTCTAAGAGAATTGATAATAACCTAACTCTTGAGAGTCCTGTAGCTAAAGATACCACTAAGAACTCAAAACCACAAACACCAGTAGCAACAGCAAAAGACAATGGTGATGTTACAGGTAAACCACAAGATCCAGCAAAGGCAGATAAGATTACTGTTAGCTATATAGGGGAAGATAACCAACCAAAAACGGCTGTAGGTAAGAAAGATCCAAAAGGAAACTGGACAGTAGATAAACCAGAGGTACAAATCAATCCAAATACTGGAGAAATCACGATTCCAGCGGACAAAGTAAAAGATTTGACAGAAGTAACAGTAGTTATAAAAAATGGAGATGGAGCTGATTCAGATTCAGCAAAAGCAGTGGCAAGAGACACTCAAAAACCACAAGCAACTTTGAATGGTGTTCGTTTGACAGAAAATGCTAATGCACCAATATTTACAATTTATCGTGGAGCTACATTTAACCCAGAATTAAAAGTATGGGATAATTCTGGTGTGATTTCTAAAGTAGAAGTTAAGGGAGGACTTCCAAAAGGAGTAACTCCATCTACCTTTACATCTCAGACAGGAAAAACTGAAGCAAATCCATATGCAACTCGCTTGTCTTCAGGTAATGTATTAAATACAGAAACTTTAGGAATACATGAATCAACTCTACATGTAGAAGGAAGTAGTGCTACAGATAGCCGTGATTTGAAATTCAAATATCGTGTAGTGGATATTGAAACACGAAATCTAGAAAACGGTATAGCAAAAGTACCAGTAGCTTCAACATTAAATAAAGCCGATAGTTCTAAAAATATTGATGCACATAACTACCTGAAAGTAGTCGATAGTGAAGATAAAGCAGATCGTGGAAACAACTATTTACCAAGTGGTATGACGTGGACATGGAAACAAGGTGATAAATTAGATCCAGGAACAACACTAGATAACTCAGGTAAATATACTCGAAACGCAACAGCAATATTCCCAGATGCTAACAAAAACTCTATTACGGATGTAAATAGTACAACTAGAACAACATTTGCGCCTGCAGAAATTAAGCGTCAAGTAGTGTTGGCAGTAACACCAACAGTACCTAGTATAGTAGGTAATGCGGATGGTAGTGTAACAATTACACCACCAACACGCCCTAATAGTACTGATTCACAAGATATTGATACTATCACCCTTACTTATGTACCAACAGGTAAGACTACACCAGAAACTGTAACGGTTACGAAATCAGGAAATACTTGGACAGCAACAGTAAATGGTAAAACAACGGATAAAGTATCAGTAACACCTGCAGGAGTTATAACAATTTCTGATGCTGAAGTTGCAGATAAAACAGAAGTAACTGCAAAAGTTTCTAAGAGAATTGATAATAATCTTACTCTTGAGAGTCCTGTAGCTAGAGGGACAGCAAATGGACCTTTGGCAGCTGAGGTTACACCACCAGCACCAGTTACGGAAAAAGCGCCAATTACACCAGTTACAGTTGTGACACCAAACAAACCAGGTTCAAGCATTACAACAGACAAACCAGTAAACGGTTTAACAGTAGATGATGAAGGTAAACTTAAAGGAACACCAGCGGTAGACAATTGGGAACCAAAAGAAGAAGAACGTATAGTAGAGATTCCAGTTAAAGTTACAAATGGTGGCGAGACAGTTACTGTGAAAGTTCCAGTTCCAATTCAACGCGATACAGATGGAGACGGTATTCCAGATAAAGAAGATTCAGATGATGACAACGATGGAATTCCAGATGAGGAAGAAATCAAAAATGGAACAGATCCAAAAGTAGCGAATGGATTAACAGGAACAGTAACAGGAAAAACTGTCCCAGAAAAAACACCAGTACCAGCGAATACTAAGGTAATCACACCAAACAAACCAGGTACAACGATTACAACAGATAAACCAGTAAATGGTTTAACAGTTGATAACGGCGGAAATCTAGTAGGAACACCAACAGTAGATAATTGGGAACCAAAAGAAGAAGAACGCACAGTAGAAATTCCAGTTAAACTGAAACGTGGAACAGAAGAAACTGTAGTCAAAATCCCTGTAACTATTGAAAGAGATACAGATGGAGATGGAATCCCAGATAAAGTAGATCTAGACGATGACAACGATGGAATTCCAGATACAGAAGATGCAAATCCAAAAGTAGCGGATAAATTAACAGGTAAAGTAACAGGAACAACTGTCCCAGAAAAAACACCAGTACCAGCGAATACTAAGGTAATCACACCAAACAAACCAGGTACAACGATTACAACAGATAAACCAGTAAATGGTTTAACAGTTGATAACGGCGGAAATCTAGTAGGAACACCAACAGTAGACAATTGGGAACCAAAAGAAGAAGAACGTACAGTTGAAATTCCAGTTAAACTGAAAAAAGGTACAGAAGAAGTTGTAGTCAAAGTTCCAGTTAAAATTCAACGCGATACAGATGGAGACGGTATTCCAGATGTGACTGATCCAGACGATGACAACGATGGAATTCCAGATGAGGAAGAAATCACAAATGGAACAGATCCTAAGACACCAACAACTCAAACTCCTACAATCGAAATTACTCCACAACCAAATGGAGATGCGATTGTAACACCTAAGAAACCAGATGGATCAACATATCCACCAGGAACTAAGGTAGAAATTCCAGGAGAAAATGGTCCAATCACTGTTGAAATCGGTCAAGATGGTAAAGGTAAAGTACCAAATGACAACCTTCCTAAGAAAGCTGTCCCAGGTACAGGAACAGTAACAGAACCTAATAAGAACCCATCAAAACCAGTAGATGTAACAACACCGGCACATAAGACACCAAAACTAGAGTTGGATCAAGATCCTAAGACAGGTGACGTAACAGTAACACCTAAGAAACCAGATGGATCAACATTCCCACCAGGAACTAAGGTAGAAATTCCAGGTAAAGATAAGGATCACCCAATCATAGTAACAATCGGTGAAGACGGAAAAGGTAAAGTACCAAACAGTGAATTACCAGAAGGTAAAGTCCCAGGAACAGGTAAGATTACAGAACCAGGTAAGATTACAGAACCAGGTAGACCAACGGAAGAAGTTCCAGTAGAAACACCAAGTAAGATAATACCAGGTGCTCCAACAACAGAACAACCGGTTGAGATTGAAATTACTCCACAACCAAATGGTGATGCGATTGTAACGCCTAAGAAAGAAGATAAAAAACCATACCCACCAGGAACTAAGGTAGAAATCCCAGGTGAAGATAAAGATGGTAACCCAATTACAATCACCGTTACGATTGGCGATAATGGTTCAGGTGAAGTACCAAATGACAATCTTCCTAAGAAAGCTATCCCAGGAACAGGAACAGTAACAGAACCTAATAAGAACCCATCACAACCAGTTCCAGTAACCACACCGGCTCATAAGACACCAACACTAGATGTTGAACAAGATCCTAAGACAGGTGATGTAACAGTAACACCTAAGAAACCAGACGGATCACCATTCCCATCAGGAACTAAGGTAGAAATCCCAGGTAAAGATAAGGATCACCCAATCACAGTAACAATCGGTGAAGACGGAAAAGGTAAAGTACCAAACAGTGAATTACCAGAAGGAAAAGTGCCAGGAACAGGTAAGATTACAGAGCCAGGTAAACCAACGGAAGAAGTTCCTAATGTAACCACACCAGCACATAAGACACCAACATTAGATGTTGAACAAGATCCTAAGACAGGTGATGTAACAGTAACACCGAAGAGACCAGGAGGAGGAACATATCCACCAGGAACTAAGGTAGAGATCCCAGGTAAAGATAAGGATCACCCAATCACTGTTACAATCGATGAAGAAGGTAAAGGTAAAGTACCAAACGCTGAATTACCAGAAGGTAAAGTACCAGGAACAGGTAAGATTACAGAACCAGGTAGACCAACAGAAGAAGTTCCTAATGTAACCACACCGGCTCATAAGACACCAATACTAGATGTTGAACAAGATCCTAAGACAGGTGATGTAATAGTAACACCTAAGAAACCAGACGGATCACCATTCCCATCAGGAACTAAGGTAGAAATTCCAGGTAAAGATAAAGACCACCCAATCACAGTAACAATCGGTGAAGACGGAAAAGGTAAAGTACCAAACAGTGAATTACCAGAAGGTAAAGTGCCAGGAATAGGTAAGATTACAGAACCAGGTAAACCAACGGAAGAAGTTCCTAATGTGACAACGCCAGCACATAAGACACCAACACTAGATGTTGATCAAGATCCTAATACAGGTGACGTTACAGTAACACCTAAGAAACCAGATGGCTCAACATACCCACCAGGAACTAAGGTAGAAATTCCAGGTAAAGATAAAGACCACCCAATCACTGTTACAATCGATGAAGAAGGTAAAGGTAAAGTACCAAACGCTGAATTACCAGAAGGTAAAGTACCAGGAACAGGTAAGATTACAGAACCAGGTAAACCAACAGAAGAAGTTCCTAATGTAACCACACCGGCTCATAAGACACCAACATTAGATGTTGATCAAGATCCTAAGACAGGTGATGTAACAGTAACACCGAAGAGACCAGGAGGAGGAACATATCCACCAGGAACTAAGGTAGAAATCCCAGGTAAAGATAAGGATCACCCAATCACAGTAACAATCGGTGAAGACGGAAAAGGTAAAGTACCAAATGACAATCTTCCTAAGAAAGATGTCCCAGGAACAGGTAAGATTATAGAACCAGGTAAACCAGCTGTGGAAGTTCCTAATGTAAT
>NZ_CAMHWI010000031.1 GCF_946188695.1 Streptococcus mitis
TCAAAAAAGAAAGGACGAAATTTGTCCTTTCTCGAGCTTAGCTTTTCATCAACCCACTACAGTTGACAAAGAGCCGATCTTTGAAGGACAAGAAAGCCACGCTATCTCCATCTATCATATAAATCAAGCGATTTTCTGCATCAATGCGACGTGACCAGGCTCCTTGGTAGTCATACTTGAGTGGTTCTGGTTTACCAATTCCTGTAAATGGATCACGTTGAATATCCTTGATTAGTTTATTGATTCTTTTGAGTGTTTTCTTATCTTGGTTTTGCCAATAGCAATAATCCACCCAAGCATCCTCTGTAAACTTGAGCAGCATTCCTCACTCCTCAATCACATGGACCTGAGTGCTTCCAGCACGAACTTGAGCCATTCCTCGCAAAACCTTATCAGAAAGTTCCTTGTTTTGAGCAATTCTCAAAGTTTCCTGAATACTATCCCACTCGCTCTTTGAAAGAACTACAATGTCCTCATCTGGATTTTTATTGACCACCGTCAAAGGCTCAAATTCATCATTGACCTTCTTCATGTAGTCTTTTAAATGATTTCGGAATGTTGAGTAAAGAACTGCTTCCATAACCATACCTCGTTTTACCTCTTTTCCACTATTATACACGAAAAGAAAGAAATTGTCAGAAACTTGTACAAGATTTTCTTTTCCATCTATTTATACTCAATGAAAATCAAAGAGCAAACTAGGAAACTAGCCGCAGGCTGTACTTGAGTACAACAAGGCGATGTTGACGTGGTTTGAAGAGATTTTCGAAGAGTATTATTAGTAAAAATTCTCAAAAAGCCTACCTTTCAGTAGACTTAGTTTGTTTCTATTCTAATCGGCACTCTTCCAAAATTCTGCTCTGCTATACTTGGATTTCCTAGTTGGTAAATTCGGTCTGCTTTTTGGGTCATGGTATCCCATGGTTCTTTACCAATTCGGCTGACTAAATTGACCTGCCCTTTCAGAGACTTGAGATGTTGCCTGCCTTTTTCGGTAAAGCCAAGAACATGAATCCCTTCTGGCAAGTCGCTTTCTCTAGCCTGAACCAAGATATAGGTCAAGAGGCGTCTGACACGCGCCTTAGTATAACGCTTGGTCGCAATCATCTCGACTAATCCCTCTACAGATTGGGCTGTCTTAACGGCCTCCTTGATGCGCACAGCCATTTCTTGATTGACCTGATAGATGGTTGTTAGGTCTGGATTTGACAAGATTTGATAGCGGAGCAAAGGGAAATAGTCTTCCCAGCTCGCCTTACTCGCCTGCTCAAAGAGGCCAACAGAAGGCATAAATCGTTCTAAGAAATCTTGGTCCTTCTGGTGCTGACGCAGAGCTGTCGCCGAGGCGTAGTCCACATCCTTATCCACAGAATGATAGCCCGCCCCCTGACGCTGAATCGGATGCAACTTGATGTTTCGTCCCGCAACTGCCTTGGCATAAGCCAGAGCAAGAACATGATTGGGCGTATTTCCTGAAAAATCAAGACCAGCAAATTCCTTCCACATAGCCTGGGTTTTCTGGGGATAAGAAAGAGAATCAGGCAGATTTTCCACAAATTTCTCCATCTCAGTACCTTGCTCTGTGTATAAGTCAGCAATTTTCTGGTAATCCATAGCTTCTTCTGTCCCAAAGGATAGAGTATCAATGCCCAAGCGAGCCAAGATATCCACAGCTCCTTGGCCAAAAAAATCCGCAGCCTGAACACTGACTAAAAAGGGCAATTCCACTACCAAATCTGCGCCATTTTCCAGAGCCATCTGGGCTCGTGTCCACTTATCCACGATAGCAGGCTCTCCACGCTGCATGAAATTCCCTGACATAGCAACGATTTTCAGTCCCTCAGCCTGATTTAGCAGGTATTTATGTCCATTATGAAAGGGATTAAACTCCGCGATAATACCTGTGATGGTCATGATAATCTCCTACTTCTGCGCGACAAAAAACCAACGGGTGCTAGTTTCTGTAGGCTCTTTGTCCTCAAAGTCCGCAAAGAGTTTGAAAGACTTGAATCCAGCCTGTTCCAACAAGATATCATAGGTCAAGACCTCATAGGTCCGCTCCTCATGCACTTCATCGTGGCGACTAAAGGAACCATCCGCTTCCTTGATAAAGAAGGTCAGCTCATGCACGATGGAGTGAGGTGCCTCATCCTCATAGGTGTCCCAGAGCATGGCGAAGTCTTCCGCATTTTCATGATAAGAATAGCCAGGAAAAACCTCATCTGTCTGATAGGTCGAATGTACATCAAAGATAAAGACTCCGTCTTCATTAAGCGCATTGTATACTTCCTTAAAGACGTCCCCTACTTCCACCTCATCCTGCATGTAGCAGATAGAGTCCGAATAACAAGTGACAAAGTCGTATCTACCTGCCTTCGACAAATCCAGCATATTGCCTTCAATAAAGTCAATCTTTTGCTTGGCTGAAGCAGCTCTCTTCTCAGCAATCTTCAACATATCCGCGCTCAAGTCAAGTCCAGTCACATCAAAACCTGCCTGAGAAAATCGCACAGACTGGATACCTGTCCCACAAGCCAATTCTAAGAGTTTTTTTCTCTCCTTGGTCTTAGGCAAATGACGCAGAGAAAAATCCGTCCATTTATCATATAAACTATCATCCATCACAGCATCGTAAACAGCCGCAAAGGTTTCATAAGTTGCCATAATCATGATACCAAGAGCCTCCATGGCAAACACCACTCGCCCTATACCTTTCTATCCAATTTTCTAAAATAAGCAAATAAAACCCAGTTGACTACAACTGAGTTCGTCTTCTAAGCAAGAGCTTCTGAAATATCTACTGACTCTGCCTCATGCCATAGCTTCTCTAGGTTATAGTGCGCACGCATTTCTTCTGAGAAGATATGCACAACGACAGCACCGAGGTCTAGTAAAACCCAGCCTCCAGTTGCATCGCCTTCGATATGACTTCCTTTAAAGCCTGCTTGAGCTACTTTTTCACGGATATTATCAGCGATAGCGTCCAACTGACGGCTATTCATCGAGCTAGTGATAACAAAGTAGTCCGTCACGCTGGTCAAATCTTGTACATCAAGTGCGAGAATATCCTCCGCACGTTTCTCATCAGCCGCTTTCACGACTAGTTCTAGTAATTCTTTTTCGTTCATTTAGTCCTCTTTCTAGAAAATATGTTTGTAATCTAGGACATCTGCAAAGCGCCCCTCCCAAATGCCCTCATAAAATTCATTTATCGTTTCTGCTGGAATGTCTTTCCCATCAAACGTTGTGCAAGTTCCTTCTGGAATAATAAGCTGATAGCCATATTCAAAAGCAACCTTGACAGAGGTATCCACACAATATTCTGTCTGCATACCACATAAAACTAATTTTTCAATCCCCTGTTTATCCAAGTATTCTTTTAAACCAGTTTCTTTGAAAATACTGTTATACTTCTTCTGAAAGACCTTTTCATTAGGTTTTCGACTTAAAAGCTCAGATAACTGCCAATCTTCTGATGTTTGAGCTTCAGCGTTCTCAATATGTTGAACATAAATAATTTCGATATTCTTGCTTCTAGCCTGGTTTTGTAAATAAGAAATTTTGTCCAATAGACTATTTGTCTGAAAACCGGTTTCCACTAAAATATTCTGAACATCAATGATTATAAAAGCCGATTTCATTTAGTCCTCTTTCAAATAGTGCACAAAGGCGTTATAGGTTTCAAGGGTTTGGGGATAGATGGGGAATCTCTGATGAGCTAGATGCTCCACAGTACGAGCTGTTTCGTAGGCCACTGCCTTATTGAGCGATAGCTCAGCAATTTCACGCGCCACATCCACACCTGGAAAGGCACGATTGTGCTCGATATAGTCTGCAACGTAGATGACTTTTTCTAAGTCAGTCATCTGAGCAGCTCCGACTGTGTGGATTTCAATGGCTCGCAGAATTTCTGGATCATGCAAATCCAAATCTTCCTGAATCTTGTAGATGCCAACCATACCATGCCAGACATTATTGCCCCAGTTTTTGAGGTCAGGTTCTAGCTGATAACGGTCAATCAAGTCCAGAAATTCCTGATCTGACAACTTTTTAGCATAGTCATGAAGAAGGCCTGCTAATCCTGCTTTCTCGGCATCTACTCCAAATCGCTGGGCTAGTTCTATGGCTGCACGTTCCACACCCAAGCAATGGGTTAGACGTTTTTCAGGTAGAAGCTCTGCCATTTTTTCCAACAAAGCCTCACGGGAGCAGTTGATATAGTCTTGGTATGCCATCAGTAAAGCCCCTCCTTCTCGATGTAGTCTAGCACAGGCTGAGGTAGGAGAAAGTTGGGTTTCCGACCTTGGGCAAGGAACTCACGCACCATGCTGGACGAGATGTCCATGAGAGGCACATCCACCCAGATAACGGGATAGGAAGTCCCTGCCTTGTAGCGTGGACGCTGAACCCCTACAAACTGAACCATGTCAACCAGCTCATCAATTCGGTACCACTTAGGCAGATAGTCCACCATATCAGCCCCGATAATGAAGTAGTAATCCGTATCTGGATGTTGCTCTGTCAAGATTTTCATGGTGTCGTAGGTGTAGGAAATACCCTTACGCTCCAACTCAATAGTTTCAATGTCCAGACCTTCAATCCCCTCTATCGCCAATTCAAGCATTTTGAGACGGTGGTGCTCAGGGATGGTTTCCTTTTTGTCTACGTGAGGAGGTTGGTATTCAGGCATGAGCAAGACTTGATCAAGTCCCAACTGTTGTCGTACTTGGTCCGCAACGATCAGATGGGCATTGTGAACAGGGTTAAAATTCCCCCCTAAAATCCCAACTTGTTTGCGTTTTTTCTCCTTGATTTCTGGCTCCAACTCTACCTTGGTAAAGGGAGTCAATAGTTCGATTGCCATAGGCTAGTCTCCTTTATTTCTCTGTAAAAACAGTTATTTGGAGTAGTTTTTTTAGATTTCTTTGACTTTTTTAGAAATCTTGCGATTTTCTTTCTTGCTGGATTGCTTAAACAAAATCAAGATGCGTCCGATTTTTTGAACAGTATCTACACCGATTTCTTCTTCCAAGATTTCAGCTACTTCGTGGATGTTTTCATCAGTATTCTGCAAGAGCGTTACTTTAATCAATTCACGAGCGTCAAGAGCTTGACGGACGCTTGTTTTGATTTGGTCGTTGAGACCATTTTTTCCAATTTGGATGATAGGTTTGAGGGTGTGTGCCTGGCTGTTGAGGAAGGCACGTTGTTTTGATGTTAATGACATAATTTTCTTAAAAGAGTTTCTTTTTATACTTTTCTGAAGTGGTGACGGACGTCAGCAAAGTCCTTCGGACTTTCATGACTAAAATTTGAGCCTAAGGTCTCAAATTTTCCGCAATTGGTACAATCACTTGTACCAACTGACACCACAGCGAAAAGTATTCGTTATGGGCTCGCAAGGCTCGCCCGAATTTAGACAACTCTTTCCTTTCTGTGTTTAAATAATTGCTTTTCGTGTGACGACGGCGACTCCTTCTGGTGCCCAGACTGCGACTTTTGCTGTGCCTGTTACGCGAATCCAGCCTAAGCCTGAGATGACTAGGTCTGTCTTGTCCTTGATGGTAAATACATGTTGAACTAATTTTGGAAAATCTTCTTTTTCCTTACTATTTGGTGGTGTTAAAAGCGTTCCGACGTGCTTATCGTAAAAGGCACCAGCGCCTTCAAGCTTGGTACGGTGGAGTTTGAGTTCATTGTCAAAGAAGGCTGTGAAACCTTGTTTTTCTCCTGAAATGAAGTCAAATCGTCCCAGGCCACCTAGAAACAGGGTTTGTTCAGGATTGAGCTGATAGGTTTTAGGCTTGATTTCCTTTTTGGGGCTGACATACTTGAGGTTTTTAGCCGTCAAGTAGTGGGCCATCTGGTGGCGGTGGATAATTCCCGGCGTATCGTAGATATAAGAACCGTCATCAAGCGGAATCTCGATTTTGTCCAAGGTTGTTCCTGGGAAGCGCGACGTCGTAATGACATTCTGATCACCCGTAATTTCTTGGATAATAGCATTGATTAGAGTTGATTTTCCAACGTTGGTCACACCGACCACATAGACATCGCGGCCCTTACGGTAGTGTTCAATCTTGTCAATGACTTCCTTAATGGCATGCTTGTTTTGTGCCGAAGTTAGGACGACATCAACTGGACGGAGACCTTCTTCGTGGGCACGTTCCATGAGCCACTGGCTAATCTTACCAGGCTTAACTGACTTAGGGAGGATATCTTTTTTATTTCCTACCAAAAGGACATCATTACCTGAGACAAAACGTGGCAAGCCTGGGATGACAGAACCATTAAAATCAAAGATATCAATGACATTGACCACTAAGGCATCACTGTCTCCCACCTCGTGCAAGAGCTTGAGGAAATCATCGTCCGTCAACTGGACATCCGTGATTTCATTGTAGTGGCGGAGACGGAAACAGCGTTGGCAATAGACTTCGCCAGTTTCCAAACCTTTTTCAAGTGCCGACTGGGGGGTAAAACCAAGACCAGCCTTATCTGTCGTCTGAATGGTTGCTCCACAACCAATACAGAGAATTTCTTCCATAGTTAAATTCCTTTTTTATATGTAATTGGTCCGTACTTTTCAGTGATTTTTCGCATAACACGGCGCTCACGAGCACGGTTAATCTGTGTCTTGATCGAGTCGTGTTGAACCAAGGGCTTGACCAAAATTGAGCGAATGCCAGCACGGTGGGCTGCTCGTATATCTGTCATAAGCTGGTCGCCGACCATGACCACTTCACTTTTCTCATAGTGGAATTCCTTCATGGCACGGTCAATCCCAAATGTGAAGGGCTTCAGAGCCCAATAAACGTAATCAATTCCAAACTTCTCAACTGCACGTTGGACGCGTTTTTTAGTGTTATTTGATACCACAATGATGCGAATGCTCGCGTCCCGAAGGTCATGTAACCATTGCTTCATCTCTGGTGTCCCATCTGGGTTGTTCCAAGCTATGAGGGTATTATCCAAATCGACCAAAACAGCCTTGATTCCCTGCGCCTGCAGGCTTTGGACTGTCAAATCATAAACTGCTTCTACAGCAAAGTCTGGCATGTAGTTTTCAATCACCATTTTGGCTCCTTTTCTTTTATTTTCTAGTAATTTTCTTCAGCCATTGAGATAAGGCCACCCATAAAATCAAGCTAGTCATTAAGATATAAATCCAAGCATTTGGCTCTTCTGTAAATGGTAGAGGAACATTCATTCCGAAGAAACCTGTAATAACCGCAAGTACTGCTAGTAAGACGGAGATAATAGTCAAAATTGACAAACTATCATTCAAGTTATTGTTTAGGATGTTGTTGTAAGAAGCTGAGAGTTGTTGCAAGACTTGAGAAATCAAGTCTGTCATAGACACCAACTGATGGGCTTCAATCATGGCATCATCAAACTGCTCTCGTTCGACATCATTAAATCTCCGATAAAGAGCATGGCCCTGGATATGTTCCAAGAGGAGTCGATTTTGTTTTGCTGCTGCTGTCAAGTAAACCATACCTGTCTCCAAGTCAGAGAGGGCGAAGAGATTTTTCTTTGTTGTAGTTTGACGTAGCAAGGCACTAATTTCGTCCTTACTTTTATCCATCTCTTCAATGACAGGATAATAAGCGTTACTGATAATCTCTAAACCAGCAAAGAGAAACTTGTAAATAGAAAGCGACTCATGGCTATCCAGATAAGCTGACATCTGATCAATGACATAAGCATTCTTATGGTTGCTGATGGTAATCATTCGTTGTCTTTCGACGATAAAGGTCATCGGAATCGCTTCATAATATTCTTTGTCTTTTTCTAAATCAAGAACATTATAAATAAAGGTTACCGTCTCCGTTTCACGGTTATAATCCATATGAGCTCGTTCATTTCTATCCAGAGCATACTCAATGGTTTCCTTGTCCAATCCATAGATGTCAGAAAGATCTTCCATATTTTTAATCTTATCCACATCAAGGTCTATCCAGGTACAACCATTGCCCAACTGCTTTTCTAAAACCATCTTTTCTCCTTTATTAAACTCTTTCTATTGTACCATAAATCTGCTAAAATTTCAGGCCTGGTCTGTACGAGAGAAATTGCTGACAACGGTAATATTCCGATTGGGGACGAAGTGCAGAACCTGATCTTCTCCTCTGAGTTGTGTTGTTCGAATACCAACGCTGACGACCTTGCCCGAGACAGTAATAGGCCCATTTGTCAGAACAACCTCATCCCCCACATCCAGTTGACGTTCGAAGAGGATGAAAAAGCCATTGATAACATCAGACAGAAAACCTTGGGCTCCCATCCCAATAGCCACCCCAGCGATTCCAGCACCTGCCAGCAAACTAGAAACTGGCAAACCTAAAATCGACAAAATGCAGTAAAGCAAAAAGAAATAAAGGGTATAATTAAACACATTTTCTAACAGACGTGAGATGGTTTTCTGACGCCCGACATCGTGACGAGACATTTTTAGAGAAGGTTTAACAATTCTCTGCACCATGGCATGGAGCAATTTCTTAGCTATATAAAAGAGTAAAAATAAGAATAAAAGAGAAAGTAACTTGGTTAAGATATTCTCGATAATCGCTGTAACATCAAGCTTATTGAGATAGGTTTGAATAAATTCTTGCATAGAAAACTCCTTTCATTTATTATACCATACTTTCATAACGTATCATTCTCCATAAATATTCAAAAATAATTTCAAAAATAGACAGAAAATTCTTGATTTTAGCTCATATTTATACTATAATCATAAACATTACACAACAAAGGAGATTGTTATGAAAAAAATCATTCATGCTTGGAATAAGGCAAGCCTAATCAAACGAATTTTGATTGGTATGCTTATTGGAGGAACCCTAGGACTGACACTTCCTAACATTTCAGGAATTGGCCTTCTAGGAGATCTCTTTGTTGGTGGCCTCAAAGCCATCGCACCGATTCTGGTTTTTGCCCTCGTTGCCAATGCCCTTTCCCAACATCAAAAGGGGCAAGATAGCAATATGAAAACCGTTATCTTCCTTTACTTGGTGGGAACCTTTGCGGCTGCCCTTATCGCTGTACTAGCAAGTTTCATCGTACCTGTTGAAATTACCCTAAATAGTGCTAATACCGATATTACTCCACCAGATGGGATTGGACAGGTCCTCAGCAACCTCTTGCTCAAATTGGTTGACAATCCAGTCAATGCCCTCATTACTGCCAACTACATCGGTATCCTATCTTGGGCAGTTATTTTCGGGATTGCCATGAGAGAAGCCAGCAAAAACAGTAAAGAATTGCTGAAAACTATGGCTGATGTGACTTCTAAGATTGTCGAATGGATCATCAACCTAGCTCCATTTGGTATCCTTG
Source organism: Streptococcus mitis (assembly GCF_946188695.1). GTDB lineage: Bacteria > Bacillota > Bacilli > Lactobacillales > Streptococcaceae > Streptococcus > Streptococcus mitis_DF. The sequence continues at coordinate 9,343 of NZ_CAMHWI010000031.1, forward strand.
GTCTTGTCTTCAAAACCATCTCTGATAAGGGAATCGGAAGCCTAGCCAACTACGGAATTTTGCTTGCCCTCTTGGTGACAACTATGTTCTTTGTGGCCTTAGTAGTCAATCCATTGATTGCCTTCCTCTTTATGAAGAGCAACCCTTATCCCCTCGTTTGGAAATGTTTGCGTGTCAGCGGTGTGACAGCCTTCTTCACTCGTAGTTCTGCGGCTAACATTCCTGTCAACATGAAGCTCTGTCACGATCTTGGACTGGATCCAGATACCTATTCTGTTTCTATCCCACTTGGTTCTACTATCAACATGGCCGGGGCAGCAATTACTATTAACGTTTTGACTCTTGCTGCAGTAAATACTCTTGGAATCCCTGTTGACTTTGCAACAGCCTTTGTCCTCAGTGTGGTAGCAGCTATCTCAGCCTGTGGTGCTTCTGGTATTGCCGGAGGTTCCCTCCTTCTTATCCCAGTTGCTTGTAGCCTTTTCGGTATTTCTAACGATATTGCCATGCAAGTTGTCGGAGTTGGATTTGTCATCGGGGTCATCCAAGACTCATGTGAAACAGCCCTTAACTCTTCTACAGACGTCCTCTTTACTGCCGTTGCCGAATACGCAGCAGCCCGTAAAAAATAGCGCATAAAGACAAGCCTGCTCAGGTCTTGTCTTTTACGCTTTTATTCTAACTTACCAGGAAATTCTTATGTCTATTAGTCAACGTACGACCAAGCTCATCTTAGCTACCTGTCTTGCCTGCCTTCTTGCTTATTTTCTCAATCTTTCGTCAGCAGTTTCGGCCGGAATTATCGCTCTCTTGAGCCTATCTGATACGCGTAGAAGTACCTTAAAACTGGCCCGCAATCGGCTCTTTTCCATGCTTCTGGCTCTGGTTATCGGGGTTTTGGCTTTTCACTTGAGCGGATTTCATATCTGGAGCCTCGGCCTCTATCTAGCACTTTATGTGCCTCTAGCCTATAAGATGGGTTGGGAAATTGGCATCACACCAAGCACTGTTTTAGTTAGCCATCTCTTGGTGCAAGAGTCAACCTCTCCAGACCTTCTAGTCAACGAATTCCTTCTCTTTGCTATCGGTACAGGATTTGCCTTGCTTGTCAATCTCTACATGCCTTCACGAGAAGAGGAAATTCATCACTACCACACATTGGTAGAAGAAAAGTTAAAAGATATCCTCCAACGCTTCAAATATTATTTATCCAGAGGGGATGGACGCAACCGAGCACAACTGGTTGAAGAATTAGACACCCTTTTGGAAGAAGCACTCAGACTGGTCTATTTGGATCACTCAGACCACCTCTTTCACCAGACTGATTACCATATTCACTACTTTGAGATGAGACAGCGACAAAGTCGCATCCTGCGAAACATGGCCCAGCAAATCAATACCTGCCACCTAGCTGCCAGTGAGAGCCTAATTTTGGCCCAGCTCTTTTCAAAAATTGCTAGTCAACTGAGCCAGACCAATCCTGCTTCTGATTTACTAGATGAAATCGAACGCTATCTAGAAGTCTTTCGCAACCGCAGTCTACCCAAGACAAGAGAAGAATTTGAAACTCGCGCCACCCTTCTTCAACTCCTACGTGAAGCCAAAACCTTCATCCAAGTGAAAGTTGATTTTTACCAAAAATATGGACAGTAAAAAAAGAAGGCTCTATAATATTTGTAGTGGGTAACCCCCTATGGATATTATGGAGCCTTTTTTGTGTAGAAAAAAAGTCCCATATGACCTATAATGAAAAGCGATCAAACAACTCATTAGAAAGAATCATATGGAA
>NZ_CAMHWI010000032.1 GCF_946188695.1 Streptococcus mitis
ATTCTAGCATAATTCGTCGTCTGAGACTAACTTCCAGTTTTGGGAGAGAGATGGAAGTTACTTTGAGAAGTTACGAAGAGCTAAAATTAACAATAAAAAAGAAAAATATCTTGACAACCAAGGGAAAATTTTGTTACAATAATAGACGGTACTTTTTACTTTTGGTCTCTCAAGAGTGTACAGGGACGTGCTGACAAATGTTGCAAAAGTACACACAGATGATAGCTGTCACCAAGTGTATCATCACCAAAAATAAAAAAACACAGGAGAATGTAGATGCCTACAATTAACCAATTGGTTCGCAAACCGCGTAAATCAAAAGTAGAAAAATCTAAATCACCAGCTTTGAACGTTGGTTACAACAGTCATAAAAAAGTTCAAACAAACGTTTCTTCACCACAAAAACGTGGTGTTGCAACTCGTGTTGGAACAATGACACCTAAAAAACCTAACTCAGCCCTTCGTAAATTCGCTCGTGTACGTTTGAGCAACCTTATCGAAGTTACTGCCTACATCCCAGGTATCGGACACAACTTGCAAGAGCACAGCGTGGTTCTTCTTCGTGGTGGACGTGTAAAAGACCTTCCAGGGGTACGTTACCATATCGTCCGTGGTGCACTTGATACTGCAGGTGTTAACGATCGTAAACAAGGCCGTTCTAAATACGGTACTAAACGTCCAAAAGCATAAGGAAAGGGGATAAAGAGAAATGAGTCGTAAAAATAGAGCTCCAAAACGTGACGTATTGCCAGATCCGCTTTACAATTCACAACTAGTTACTCGTCTTATCAACCGCGTTATGCTTGATGGTAAACGTGGTACTGCTGCTTCAATCGTTTACGGTGCTTTTGAGCAAATCAAAGAAGCTACTGGAAACGATGCACTTGAAGTATTTGAAACAGCTATGGAAAACATCATGCCTGTACTTGAAGTACGTGCACGTCGTGTTGGTGGTTCTAACTACCAAGTCCCAGTTGAAGTTCGTCCAGAACGTCGTACAACACTTGGACTTCGTTGGTTGGTAACAATCGCTCGTCTTCGTGGTGAACACACAATGCAAGACCGTCTTGCAAAAGAAATCTTGGATGCTGCTAACAACACTGGTGCAGCTGTTAAGAAACGTGAAGACACTCACCGTATGGCTGAAGCTAACCGTGCATTCGCACACTTCCGTTGGTAAGATAGGATGCGAAAGCGTTAAGAAAGTCCCAGAGAAAATAGGGAATCGAAGCAGGTTGCGATTGCAACCAATGAGATTCATCTTTTTCTCCAGACTTTTAGCTTGAGCTCAACTATATCATGATGCTAGGAACGGTAAGGATGCAAGGTGAAAATAGGAAACTGACGCAGTATTCGACGAATACAAGGAAGTTTATCTTTTTCACACAGCATCCCGTTCTGGCTCAAATCGGCTAATTAACTTTAGCCCGAGTTCAATTCAACTTGTAAATCTACAAGTTGAAACCAACAATAGCATGAAAACATTGAGAACGGGTAGGTCCTGCCTATCCGTTTTTATTAAAATCGTGTTATAATAGAATAGAAATCAAAAATAAATAGGAGAAACAAACCTCATGGCACGCGAATTTTCACTTGAAAAAACTCGTAATATCGGTATCATGGCTCACGTCGATGCTGGTAAAACAACAACTACTGAGCGTATTCTTTACTACACTGGTAAAATCCACAAAATCGGTGAAACTCACGAAGGTGCGTCACAAATGGACTGGATGGAGCAAGAGCAAGAGCGTGGTATCACTATCACATCTGCTGCGACAACAGCTCAATGGAACAACCACCGCGTAAACATCATCGACACACCAGGACACGTGGACTTCACAATCGAAGTACAACGTTCTCTTCGTGTATTGGATGGTGCGGTTACCGTTCTTGACTCACAATCAGGTGTTGAGCCTCAAACTGAAACAGTTTGGCGTCAAGCAACTGAGTATGGAGTTCCACGTATCGTATTTGCCAACAAAATGGACAAAATCGGTGCTGACTTCCTATACTCTGTAAGCACACTTCACGATCGTCTTCAAGCAAACGCACACCCAATTCAATTGCCAATCGGTTCTGAAGATGATTTCCGTGGAATCATCGACTTGATCAAGATGAAAGCTGAAATCTATACTAACGACCTTGGTACAGATATCCTTGAAGAAGACATCCCAGCTGAATACCTTGACCAAGCTCAAGAATACCGTGAAAAATTGATCGAAGCAGTTGCTGAAACTGACGAAGAATTGATGATGAAATACCTCGAAGGTGAAGAAATCACTAACGAAGAATTGAAAGCTGGTATCCGTAAAGCGACTATCAACGTTGAATTCTTCCCAGTATTGTGTGGTTCTGCCTTCAAGAACAAAGGTGTTCAATTGATGCTTGATGCGGTTATCGACTACCTTCCAAGCCCACTTGACATCCCAGCAATAAAAGGTGTTAACCCAGATACAGACGCTGAAGAAACTCGTCCAGCATCTGATGATGAGCCATTTGCAGCTCTTGCTTTCAAGATCATGACTGACCCATTCGTAGGTCGTTTGACATTCTTCCGTGTTTACTCAGGTGTGCTTCAATCAGGTTCTTACGTATTAAACACTTCTAAAGGTAAACGTGAACGTATCGGACGTATCCTTCAAATGCACGCTAACAGCCGTCAAGAAATCGACACTGTTTACTCAGGTGATATCGCTGCTGCCGTTGGTTTGAAAGATACTACAACTGGTGACTCATTGACAGATGAAAAAGCTAAAATCATCCTTGAGTCAATCAACGTTCCAGAACCAGTTATCCAATTGATGGTTGAGCCAAAATCTAAAGCTGACCAAGATAAGATGGGTATCGCCCTTCAAAAATTGGCTGAAGAAGATCCAACATTCCGCGTTGAAACAAACGTTGAAACTGGAGAAACAGTTATCTCAGGTATGGGTGAGCTTCACCTTGACGTCCTTGTTGACCGTATGCGTCGTGAGTTCAAAGTTGAAGCAAACGTAGGTGCTCCTCAAGTATCTTACCGTGAAACATTCCGCGCTTCTACTCAAGCACGTGGATTCTTCAAACGTCAATCTGGTGGTAAAGGTCAATTCGGTGATGTATGGATTGAATTTACTCCAAACGAAGAAGGTAAAGGATTCGAATTCGAAAACGCAATCGTCGGTGGTGTGGTTCCTCGTGAATTTATCCCAGCGGTTGAAAAAGGTTTGGTAGAATCTATGGCTAACGGTGTTCTTGCAGGTTACCCAATGGTTGACGTTAAAGCTAAGCTTTACGATGGTTCATACCACGATGTCGACTCATCTGAAACTGCCTTCAAGATTGCGGCTTCACTTGCCCTTAAAGAAGCTGCTAAATCAGCACAACCAGCTATCCTTGAGCCAATGATGCTTGTAACAATCACTGTTCCAGAAGAAAACCTTGGTGATGTTATGGGTCACGTAACTGCTCGTCGTGGACGTGTAGATGGTATGGAAGCACATGGTAACAGCCAAATCGTTCGTGCTTACGTTCCACTTGCTGAAATGTTCGGTTACGCAACAGTTCTTCGTTCTGCATCTCAAGGACGTGGTACATTCATGATGGTATTTGACCACTACGAAGATGTACCTAAGTCAGTACAAGAAGAAATCATTAAGAAAAACAAAGGTGAAGACTAATCTGTCCTCACTCTAGAAGGAAGTCACTTAGTGGCTTCCTTTTGTCTTTAGAAAATACCTCTAAATATGGTAAAATAGTAGGAGAATAATGTGAGGAAAATGAATGTCAAACAGTTTTGAAATTTTGATGAATCAACTGGGGATGCCTGCTGAAATGAGACAGGATCCTGCTTTATCACAGGCTGAGATTGAGCGAGTTGTGGTTCATAAAATTAGTAAGGTATGGGAGTTTCATTTCGTATTTTCTAATATTTTACCGATTGAAATCTTTTTAGAAATAAAGAAAGGTTTGAGTGAAGAATTTTCTAAGACAGGCAATAAAGCTGTTTTCGAAATCAAGGCTCTGTCTCAAGAATTTTCAAATCAACTCTTGCAGTCCTACTATAGGGAGGCTTTTTCTGAGGGGCCATGTGCTAGTCAAGGTTTTAAGTCTCTTTATCAGAATTTGCGAGTTCGTGCGGAGGGTAATCAGCTCTTTATTGAAGGTTCTGAGGCGATTGATAAGGAACACTTTAAGAAAAATCACCTTCCTAATTTAGCTAAACAACTTGAAAAGTTTGGCTTTCCAACTTTCAACTGTCAAGTAGAGAAAAATGATGTGCTGACCCAAGAGCAGGAAGAGGCCTTTCATGCTGAAAATGAGCAGATTGTTCAAGCGGCCAATGAGGAAGCACTCCGTGCTATGGAACAACTAGAACAGATGGCACCTCCTCCAGCGGAAGAGAAACCAGTCTTTGATTTTCAAGCCAAAAAAGCTGCAGCTAAACCCAAGCTGGACAAGGCGGAGATTACTCCTATGATCGAAGTGACAACGGAGGAAAATCGTCTGGTCTTTGAAGGGGTTGTTTTTGATGTAGAGCAAAAAGTGACCAGAACAGGGCGTGTTCTAATCAATTTTAAAATGACGGACTATACTTCAAGTTTTTCTATGCAAAAGTGGGTTAAGAATGAGGAAGAGGCTCAGAAGTTTGATCTAATTAAGAAAAATTCTTGGCTCCGAGTGCGTGGGAATGTGGAGATGAATAACTTCACGCGCGATTTGACTATGAACGTGCAGGATGTGCAGGAAGTTGTTCACTATGAGCGTAAGGATTTGATGCCAGAAGGTGAGCGTCGGGTTGAGTTTCATGCTCATACTAATATGTCGACCATGGATGCACTACCAGAGGTAGAAGAGATCGTTGCGACAGCTGCTAAGTGGGGACACAAGGCGGTTGCCATCACGGACCATGGAAATGTTCAGTCCTTCCCACACGGCTATAAGGCGGCTAAGAAAGCGGGAATCCAGCTGATCTATGGTATGGAAGCCAATATCGTGGAGGACCGTGTTCCTATCGTTTATAACGAAGTGGAGAAGGACTTGTCGGAAGCGACCTACGTGGTCTTTGACGTGGAAACGACGGGTCTATCAGCCATCTATAATGACTTGATTCAGGTTGCAGCCTCTAAGATGTACAAGGGGAATGTCATTGCTGAATTTGATGAATTTATCAATCCTGGGCATCCCTTGTCAGCTTTTACTACTGAGTTGACTGGAATTACAGATGACCATGTCAAAAATGCCAAGCCACTGGAACAAGTTTTGCAAGAATTCCAAGAATTCTGCAAGGATACAGTCTTAGTTGCCCACAATGCGACCTTTGACGTTGGCTTTATGAATGCCAATTATGAGCGTCACGGTCTGCCTAAAATTAGCCAGCCAGTTATCGATACGCTCGAATTCGCAAGAAATCTCTATCCTGAGTATAAACGTCATGGTTTGGGACCTTTGACCAAGCGTTTTGGTGTGGCTTTGGAACATCACCACATGGCTAACTACGATGCGGAAGCTACAGGTCGCCTGCTTTTTATCTTTATCAGAGAGGTGGCAGAAAAACATGGTGTGACCGATCTAGCTAGGCTCAACATTGATTTGATTAGTCCAGATTCTTATAAAAAAGCTCGGATCAAGCATGCGACTATTTATGTCAAGAATCAGGTAGGTCTAAAAAATATCTTTAAGCTGGTTTCCTTGTCTAATACTAAGTACTTTGAAGGAGTGCCGCGGATTCCGAGAACGGTTCTAGATGCCCATAGAGAAGGTTTGATTTTAGGCTCAGCTTGCTCTGAAGGTGAAGTTTTTGATGCAGTCGTTTCCCAAGGTATGGATGCGGCGGTTGAGGTGGCCAAGTATTATGACTTTATCGAGGTCATGCCACCAGCTATCTATGCGCCCTTGATTGCCAAGGAGCAGGTCAAGGATATGGAAGAACTCCAGACCATTATCAAAAGTTTGATAGAGGTTGGAGAACGCCTTGGCAAGCCCGTTTTGGCTACGGGAAATGTCCACTATATCGAACCAGAAGAAGAAATTTACCGTGAAATAATTGTCCGTAGTTTGGGTCAGGGAGCGATAATTAACCGTACCATTGGTCACGGTGAGCATGCCCAACCAGCTCCTCTTCCCAAGGCTCATTTTCGAACGACTAATGAGATGTTGGATGAATTTGCCTTCTTGGGCGAGGATTTAGCACGCAAGTTGATTATTGAAAACACCAATGCCTTGGCAGAAATTTTTGAACCTGTTGAGGTGGTTAAGGGTGACTTGTACACGCCTTTCATTGACAAGGCTGAAGAAACAGTTGCTGAGCTGACCTACAAGAAAGCTTTTGAGATTTATGGAAATCCGCTGCCAGATATTGTTGATTTGCGGATTGAAAAAGAATTGACTTCCATTTTGGGGAATGGATTTGCCGTGATTTATCTGGCATCGCAGATGCTGGTGCAACGTTCCAATGAACGGGGTTACCTGGTGGGTTCTCGTGGTTCTGTCGGATCTAGTTTCGTTGCGACCATGATTGGGATTACGGAGGTTAATCCTCTATCTCCTCACTATGTCTGTGGTCAGTGTCAATACAGCGAGTTTATCACAGACGGTTCTTATGGTTCAGGTTTTGATATGCCCAATAAGGATTGTCCAAAATGTGGTCACAAACTCAGTAAAAATGGCCAGGATATTCCGTTCGAGACCTTCCTTGGTTTTGATGGAGACAAGGTTCCTGATATTGACTTGAACTTCTCGGGAGAAGATCAGCCTAGTGCCCACTTGGATGTGCGTGATATCTTTGGTGAGGAATATGCCTTCCGTGCAGGAACGGTTGGTACGGTGGCTGCCAAGACTGCCTATGGATTTGTCAAGGGTTACGAGCGGGACTATGGTAAGTTTTATCGTGATGCAGAGGTAGAACGCCTCGCTCAAGGTGCGGCTGGTGTCAAGCGGACGACAGGTCAACACCCGGGGGGAATCGTTGTTATTCCTAACTACATGGATGTCTACGACTTTACGCCTGTTCAGTATCCAGCAGATGACGTGACGGCTGAATGGCAAACCACTCACTTTAACTTCCACGATATCGATGAGAACGTCCTCAAACTTGATGTGCTGGGGCATGATGATCCGACCATGATTCGAAAACTGCAGGACTTGTCTGGGATTGACCCTAATGAAATTCCTATGGATGACGAAGGCGTAATGGCCCTCTTTTCTGGGACTGATGTGCTAGGAGTGACACCTGAGCAAATCGGAACGCCGACGGGTATGTTGGGGATTCCAGAGTTTGGAACCAACTTTGTCCGAGGCATGGTCGATGAAACGCATCCGACGACTTTTGCAGAGTTGCTTCAGCTGTCTGGACTGTCCCACGGTACCGATGTGTGGTTGGGAAATGCCCAAGATTTGATCAAGCAAGGAATAGCGGATCTATCGACTGTTATCGGTTGTCGGGACGACATCATGGTTTACCTCATGCATGCTGGTCTCGAACCTAAGATGGCCTTTACCATCATGGAACGGGTACGTAAGGGCTTGTGGCTCAAGATTTCCGAAGAGGAGAGAAATGGCTATATCGAAGCCATGAAGGCTAATAAGGTGCCAGAGTGGTATATCGAATCCTGTGGGAAAATTAAGTATATGTTCCCTAAAGCCCATGCGGCAGCCTACGTTATGATGGCCTTGCGTGTGGCCTACTTCAAGGTTCACCATCCCATTTATTATTACTGTGCTTACTTCTCAATACGTGCTAAGGCTTTTGATATCAAGACTATGGGTGCGGGCTTGGATGCCATCAAGCGCAGAATGGAAGAAATCTCTGAAAAACGGAAGAACAATGAAGCCTCTAATGTGGAAATTGATCTTTATACAACTCTTGAGATTGTCAATGAAATGTGGGAACGTGGTTTCAAGTTTGGGAAACTCGATCTCTATCGTAGTCAGGCGACAGAGTTCCTTATCGATGGGGATACCCTCATTCCGCCATTTGTAGCAATGGATGGTCTAGGAGAGAACGTTGCTAAGCAGTTGGTGCGAGCGCGTGAAGAGGGAGAATTCCTCTCTAAAACAGAACTACGCAAGCGTGGTGGGCTCTCATCAACCTTGGTTGAAAAGATGGATGAAATGGGGATTCTCGGCAATATGCCAGAGGATAACCAGCTCAGTTTGTTTGATGAGTTGTTTTAAAAAAATTGTTTAATAATCTATCCAAAGAGGCTAATGTATATCCAATAGATTTACATTGGCTTTCTTTTTTGTTAAAATAGTCTATAGAAAGAGGGTGAGAGTATGTCAAAGACGAGTATGAGCATCCGTCTGGATAGTGAGGTTAAGGAGCAGGCCCAACAGGTGTTTAATAATCTGGGGATGGATATGACGACTGCCATCAATATTTTCCTTCGTCAAGCTATTCAATATCAGGGTTTACCTTTCGATGTTAGACTAGACGAGAGTCGGAAGTTGCTTGAGGTATTAACGGATTTAGACCAAAATCGTAATATGAGCCAATCCTTTGAATCAGTCTCTGACTTGATGGAGGATTTGCGTGCTTAAGATTCGTTATCATAAACAGTTTAAAAAAAGATTTTAAGTTGGCTATGAAGCGTGGTTTGAAGGCAGAATGATTAGAAGAAGTTTTAAATTTTCTTGTTCAAGAAAAAGAACTTCCTGCTATATATTGTGATCATCAATTGACGGCATCCAAGCATTTTCAAGGGGTTCGTGAATGCCATATCCAGCCAGATTGGCTTTTGGTTTATAAAGTAGACAAGGCAGAATTGATTTTAAATTTGCTGAGGACAGGAAGTCATAGTGATTTGTTTTAATAAATTTTAAGGGGGTTCTCATGAAACTAAGAATTTTTGCGGAAGATAAGCCGGCTGAGAAGGTATTTGAATATCAATTAGAACTTGCTGATCAAACAATTCTTCTATCAACAGCACTCTTGTCTGGTGCCATTGCTTTAGCAGGATTATTTTCTGCTTTGAAAAATAAACAAAAAGAAAAGGAAGAATAGAATGGTTTTACCAAATTTTAAAGAAAATCTAGAAAAATATGCGAAATTGTTGGTTGCGAACGGAATCAATGTGCAACCTGGTCACACTTTGGCTCTCTCTATCGATGTGGAGCAACGTGAGTTGGCTCATTTAATCGTGAAAGAAGCTTATGCTTTGGGGGCACATGAGGTTATCGTTCAGTGGACAGATGATGTCATTAACCGTGAGAAATTTCTCCACGCACCGATGGAGCGTCTGGACAATGTGCCAGAATACAAGATTGCTGAGATGAACTATCTCTTGGAGAATAAGGCTAGCCGTCTCGGTGTCCGTTCTTCTGATCCAGGTGCCTTGAACGGTGTGGATGCTGACAAGTTGTCAGCTTCTGCTAAAGCGATGGGACTCGCTATGAAGCCAATGCGTATTGCAACGCAATCCAATAAAGTCAGCTGGACGGTAGCAGCCGCCGCTGGACTTGAGTGGGCTAAAAAAGTCTTTCCAAATGCTGCGAGCGACGAAGAAGCAGTTGATCTCCTTTGGGACCAAATCTTCAAGACTTGTCGCGTTTATGAAGCAGATCCTGTTAAGGCTTGGGAAGAACACGCTGCTATCCTCAAGAGCAAGGCAGATATGCTTAATAAAGAGCAGTTTTCAGCTCTTCACTACACAGCGCCAGGAACCGATTTGACACTTGGCTTGCCGAAGAACCACGTTTGGGAATCAGCTGGTGCTATCAATGCACAGGGAGAAGGATTCTTGCCGAATATGCCGACAGAGGAAGTATTCACAGCACCAGACTTCCGTCGCGCAGATGGTTATGTCACTTCTACAAAACCGCTTAGTTATAACGGAAATATCATCGAAGGCATTAAGGTGACCTTTAAGGATGGTCAAATCGTTGACATTACTGCTGAGAAGGGTGATCAGGTCATGAAAGACCTTGTCTTTGAAAATGCGGGTGCGCGTGCCTTAGGTGAATGTGCCTTGGTACCAGATCCAAGTCCAATTTCTCAGTCAGGCATTACCTTCTTTAATACCCTTTTCGATGAAAATGCGTCAAATCACTTGGCTATCGGTGCAGCTTATGCGACTAGCGTAGTTGGTGGAGCGGAGATGAGCGAAGAGGAGCTTGAAGCTGCGGGGCTTAACCGTTCAGATGTTCACGTAGACTTTATGATTGGTTCTAACCAAATGGATATCGATGGTATCCGTGAGGATGGGACACGTGTACCACTCTTCCGTAACGGAGATTGGGCCAATTAAGGAGATAATATGTTAGGAAGCATGTTCGTTGGTCTCCTAGTGGGATTTTTAGCAGGTACTCTGACCAATCGTGGAGAACGCATGGGATGTTTTGGAAAAATGTTTCTAGGCTGGATTGGTGCCTTTATAGGGCATTTGCTTTTTGGGACTTGGGGACCGATAATAGCAGGAACTGCCATTATTCCGGCAGTACTAGGTTCCATGATTGTCTTAGCGATTTTCTGGAGACGAGGAAGTTAATTTCTTAAATCTGAAACGAAAAGGAGGTTGGTCATTGAGACAGCCTCCTTTTGATGGCTCTTTGTCAACTGTAGTGGGTTGAAGAAAAGCTAAGATCTAGAAAGGACGAAATTTGTCCTTTCTTTTTTGAT
>NZ_CAMHWI010000033.1 GCF_946188695.1 Streptococcus mitis
GTGATAGCTGTGATAGCTGTGATAGCTGTGATAGCTGTGATAGCTGTGATAGCTGTGATAGCTGTGATAGCTGTGATAGCTGTGATGTTATTTGCTAATAGCGATCATCATAGTGATTTTTATAGCTTAACTCTTTTTAAGGAGTTGAAGTTATAAAGATTGCTTTTTCTATATTATATTGCCCTTAGGAGGACAAATGGAACACAAATCGAATTCATATAAAGTAAATCGACAGCAACGTGAAAAAGTTTTGCGCTTTTCTATTCGTAAATACAGTTTCGGTGCCGCTTCAGTTGCAGTTGCAGCGCTGATGTTTTTGGGTGCGCGCGTTGCTAGTGCGGATAGTGTAGTTGAAAACACTCCAAAATCTACTGCGGGTGTAGTAAGTCCTAAAGATGAGGCCAAGTCGCCTCAAGGTATTGCGGAACCTACTGGAAACAAAGTAGATGAAGTAAATAAATCCTTGGAAACTCAAGTGCCTACAGTTGATAAAACTAAGTTGAGAAAAGTAGTTGAAGAATTAAATTCTCTTCTTTCAACTAAATTAAACCTTGACGAGTCAGTAGTATCGCCTGTTAAAGACAGACTTCAAAAAGGAAAAGAAGCCCTAGAAAGTTCTGAGCTAGCTCAAAAGGATATTGATGAGCTTGTAGAACTCTTGTCTAAAGATGTGACAGTCTTATCAGCTGCTGCTAAGGAATCAACTGAGATTCAAGGGAATAAAACTGAAAAGCAGGCTGACAACCTAGCGAGCGCATCTTCTTCTGAAGTAAGAGCAAGCGAAGAGAGTCAAACTGTATCAGCTAAAAAAGAAGCCTTGAAAGTATCTGTAGATCAATTGCAGGCAGCTGTCTTGGAATTGCCTGAGCATGAGACAAGCAAAGAAGTTCTTGAAAAAGCCAATGAACTATTGGGATTGGCGCAAGAAGTTCTTGAAAACACAACAGTTTCTCTGAACGAAGTTGAACAAATGAACAAACTTGTGAAGAGAATGTTTAACTCTGTTAAAATTGCTACCATGCGTTTGACTTCAGGTTCTCATGATCCACGTAATGGTCAAAGTATGGAACAAGGTTCTAATCTAAGATCCGCACCAATTGATAAAAATACCAAACGTGGGAGTCTTGGGATAGTTGTAGCGGACTCTGGATTTATCACAGGATATGCAACGCCATCATCAACAATTGAAATTAAGAGAAATGGTCAAAAGATACTTACGTCTAAACTTGATGATACTGGTTCTTTCAAATTAAATGCACCAGGTATTAAAGTTGGTGATAGAGTTGAATTAGTAGTCAATGGTCAAAGTGTTTATACTACTACAGTAAGACCAGTAGACACAGTGTCATTTAACGATAGTTTAGCTGGTATTGCTCAGGTTGATGGATATACAGCGACAGAAGCTGATGTTGAGATATCAATTGGTGGGAAAAAATACACGACTAAATCTCAATCAAACGGATATTTTACAGTTAATGTAGACACTAAGTTGATGGTGAAAGGTGCTACTATTACAGCCGTAGTCAAAAAGAACGGAAAAGAAGTAGGACGTGGAACAAGTAACGTTCGTGAAACAAGAACAACAGACTTTGGTGTTGGTTGGAATAAAAACCCAATGCTTAACTATTCAGAGCGTGATGTATATTCACCAGATACGAAGCAGTATGCTTTTGTAAGTAAAGGGACTGCGGATCAAGCGTATGATAATGTTCGTGTTTATCGCGAAGAGCGAATCGAAAAAGATGGTAATAGATATTATTACTGGATGCTAGATTCAGGTCCAGCGGCAAATGCGCAGGCAGGATTGTCTAAAAAAATCTCACTTGCAATTCCGCGTACTGTTGGAGATCCGTATGACTTTACCTATACAAAATATAAAGATGGGAAGCAAATATCTCATACAGAATATGCAAGTGCATCAAAATGGGAGTATGAAAATACATTTTCTAGAGCTTATATAAAAAATGGTGAACGCCGTTCAGGATCTACTTATGGAGAAAATATAGGTTCTTGGATGGATTATGCTCATCCAGATAATAATTGGAGAAAGAATATTTATCGAGATTCTAGAAAAGATGGAACTGATCGTAATCCAGATGCCGCTTCTCGTGTAAAAGATATGTATGGTATTACAACAGGTGGTCTAATTTACAACCTTGCTAGAGGGGTAATCGAAGATAAACTGAACGTCGTTGCTGGTCAACGTACAATTATTACTTTCAAAACAAAAATTCTTGAAGGTGATGAGCTAGATCAAAGTATTATGTCGGATTGGGGTAATAAAGATAAAAATAATCCGATGCTTGCTGACATAAAAAAACGTTTAAGCAATAATCCATATATTGCCTATGGTGGATATTCAACAGATGGTCTTGTTAGGTATCAAAATGGACAAAATGCTATTATCGGTACCTTACCACTGAAACCAGAAGAAGCAACCAACTTCAATTTCAAACCAGTATCTAAAGAGCAAACTACAAAAGTGGGAGTTATTCCTCCAGCGATTGATAGCATTAAGAATAAGTCAGAAATGCCAGCTGGAACAACCTATCGTTGGTTTAAAGATCCGGATGTGTCCAAAACTACGGCACCAGGGCAACCAGTTTATGGTAAGGTAGAAGTAGTAATACCCCAACGTGGAACTTATATTGTGGATGCACCAGTACATGTTATAGATGACAAAGCTCAGACACCAGTAGTCACAGCTAAGGATAATGGGGATGTAACTGCAAAACCACAAGATTCAACAAAAGTAGATAAAATCAAAGTAAGCTTTACAGGGGAAGATAATAAACCTAAAACAGCTGAGGGAACTAAAGGAACAAACGGCAAATGGACTGTGAATAATCCAGATGTTCGAATTGATCCAAATACAGGTGAAATCACAATCCCGGCTAATAAAGTAAAAGATTTAACAGAAGTAACAGCAGTTACGAAGAATGGAAATGGTGCGGATTCAGATCCAGCTAAAGCAACTGCGAAAGATGTCCAAAAACCACAAGCTACTTTAAATGGTATTACGCTAACAGAGACAGCCAATACACCAATCTTTACAGTCTATCGTGGTGCTGACTTTAACCCAGAGCTTAAAGTATGGGATAACTCAGGTACCATCTCAAAAGTAACAGTTGGAAATCTTCCTGGCGGAGTAAGTGCTTCTAACTTTACAGCCCAAACTGGTAAAGATGGAAGTTCAGAAGATAAAAAATATAAAACTCGTTTATCTTCAGGTAGAGTATTAGATACTCAGACATTGGGAGAACATACTGCTACTCTTCACGTAGAAGGAAGCAGTGCTACTGACAGCCGTGACTTGAAATTCAAGTACCGTGTTGTGGATATTACAACAAAAAATCTTGAAAATGGTGTCGCGAAAGTACCAGTAGGTTCAACTTTAAATGTACCAAATAGCCGTACAAATGTTGATGCTCATAATTATCTTAAAGTGGTAGATAGCCAAGATCAAAGCGATCGTGGAAACAGTCACTTGCCTCAAGGTATGACTTGGACATGGAAAGCTGGAGACAACTTAGATCCGGGTACTACATTAGACAATTCAGGGAAATATACTCGAAATGCAACAGCGCAATTCCCAAGTTCTGTAACAGATAACAATAGTACAACTAGAACAACATTTGCACCGACAGAAATCAAGCGTCCAGTAGTTCTTGCGGTAACGCCGACAGCGCCTAGCGTAGTAGCCAATGAAAATGGTAGTGTAACAGTTACCCCACCAACACGTCCTAATGGTACTACACCGCAAGATATTGATACAATCACACTTACTTATACACCAACAGGTAAGACTACACCAGAAACTGTAACAGTTACAAAATCAGGAAATAACTGGACAGTCAATGGTAAGACAACCGATAAAGTATCAGTAACTCCAGCAGGTGTTGTAACAATTTCTGATCTTGAAGTTGCGGATGGTAAAGAAGTAACTGCAAAAGTTTCTAAGAGAATTGATAATAATGTAGTTCTTGAAAGTCCAGTAGCTAAAGTAACATCAAAATCTTCTAAACCAGCTAAACCAGTAGCAGTGGCGAAAGATAATGGTGATGTTGCAGGTAAGCCACAAGATCCAGCAAAAGCAGATAAGATTACGATCAGCTATACAGGGGAAGATAATCAACCTAAAACAGCTGTTGGAACCAAAGATCCAAAAGGAAAATGGACAGTAAATACTCCAGAAGTACAAATCAACCCAAATACTGGAGAAATCACTATTCCGGAAAATAAAGTAAAAGACGGAACAGAAGTTACAGTAGTTACGAAGAATGGAAATAGTACTGATTCAGATCCAGCAAAAGCAACAGCGAAGTTTGCTAAACCAGCTAAACCAGTAGCAGTAGCGAAGGATAATGGTGATGTTACAGGTAAACCACAAGATCCAGCAAAAGCAGATAAGATTACTGTAAGCTATACAGGAGAAGATAATCAACCAAAAACAGCTGTTGGAACTAAAGATCCGAAAGGAAAATGGACAGTAAATACTCCAGAAGTACAAATCAATCCAAATACTGGAGAAATCACTATTCCGGAAAATAAAGTAAAAGACGGAACAGAAGTAACAGTAGTTACGAAAAATGGAAATGGTACTGATTCAGATCCAGCAAAAGCAACAGCGAAATTTTCTAAGCCAGCTAAACCAGTAGCAACAGCAAAAGACAATGGTGATGTTACAGCTAAACCACAAAATCCAGCAAAAGCAGATAAGATTACTGTAAGCTATACAGGGGAAGATAACACTCCGAAAACAGCTGTTGGAACTAAAGATCCGAAAGGAAAATGGACAGTAAATACTCCAGAAGTACAAATCAATCCAAATACTGGAGAAATCACTATTCCGGAAAATAAAGTAAAAGACGGAACAGAAGTAACAGTAGTTACCAAAAATGGAAATGGTGCTGATTCAGATCCAGCAAAAGTAACTGCAAAAGATGTGCAAAAACCACAAGCTACTTTAAATGGTATTCCATTAACAGAAACAGCTAATTCACCAATCTTTACAGTCTATCGTGGCGCTACATTTAACCCTGAATTGAAGGTATGGGATAACTCAGGTGTGATTTCTAAAGTAGAAGTTAAGGGAGGACTTCCAAAAGGAGTAACCGCTTCTACATTTACATCTCAAACAGGAAAAACTGAAGCAAATCCATATGCAACTCGCTTGTCTTCAGGTACTGTATTGAATACTGAAACTTTAGGAGAACATGAAGCTACTCTACATGTTGAAGGAAGCAGTGCTACTGATAGCCGTGATTTGAAATTCAAATATCGAGTGGTTGATATTGAGACTAGAAACCTTGAAAATGGTATCGCAAAAGTACCCGTAGCTTCAACATTAAATGTAGCTAATAGTGGTAAAAACATTGATGCTCATAGATATCTTAAAGTTGTAGATAGTGAAGATAAAGCAGATCGTGGAAACAATTATTTACCAAGTGGTATGACGTGGACATGGAAAGCTGGAGATAAATTAGATTCAGGAACAACACTAGATAACTCAGGGAAATATACTCGAAACGCAACAGCAGTATTCCCAGATACTAGCAAAAATTCTATTACGGATGTAAATAGTACAACTAGAACAACATTTGCACCTGCAGAAATTAAGCGTCAAGTAGTGTTAGCAGTAACGCCAACAGTGCCTAGCGTAGTTGGACATGAGAATGGTAGTGTGACAATTACCCCACCAACACGCCCTAATAGTACTAATCCACAAGATATTGATACTATCACCCTTACTTATGTACCAACAGGTAAGACTACACCAGAAACTGTAACAGTTACAAAATCAGGAAATACTTGGACTGTAAATGGTAAGACAGCTGATAAAGTGTCAGTAACCCCTGCAGGCGTTGTGACAATTTCTGATGCTGAGGTTGCAGATAAAACAGAAATAACTGCAAAAGTTTCTAAGAGAATTGATAATGTAGTTCTTGAGAGTCCAGTAGCTAGAGGAACAGCAAATGGTAGTTTGGGAGCTGAAGTTACTCCACCAGCACCAGTTCTGGAAAAAGAAAAAACTACGCCAGTTACAGTAGTAACACCAAACAAACCAGGTTCAACAATCACCACAGAAACACCAGTCAATGGATTGACAGTAGATGGCGATGGTAACTTAACTGGTACACCAACTGTCACAGATTGGGGACCAAAAGAAGAAGAACGTAAAGTTACGATCCCAGTTAAAGTTAAACATGGTGACGAGGTAGTTCCTGTAAATGTTCCAGTTACTATCCAACGCGATACAGATGGAGACGGAATTCCAGATAAAGTAGACACAGATGATGACAACGATGGAATTCCAGACAAGGATGATGCAAATCCAAAAGTAGCTGATAAATTAACAGGAGACACAACAGGAAAAACTGTAAAAGAAAAAACACCTGTCCCAGCAAATACTAAGGTAGTAACACCAAACAAACCAGGCACAACGATTACAGTAGATAGTCCAGTAAATGGTTTAACAGTGGATAACGATGGAAATCTAGTAGGTACACCAACTGTCACAGATTGGGGACCAAAAGAAGAAGAGCGTACAGTAGAGATTCCAGTTAAACTGAAACGTGGAACAGAAGAGACTGTTGTAAAAATCCCTGTAACTATCCAACGCGATACAGATGGCGACGGCATTCCAGATGTGACTGATCCAGATGATGACAACGATGGTATTCCAGACAAGGATGATGCAAATCCAAAAGTAGCGGATAAATTAACAGGAACAGTAACAGGAAAAACTGTAAAAGAAAAAACACCTGTCCCAGCAAATACTAAGGTAGTAACACCAAACAAACCAGGCACAACGATTACAGTAGATAGTCCAGTAAATGGTTTAACAGTGGATAACGATGGAAATCTAGTAGGTACACCAACTGTCACAGATTGGGGACCAAAAGAAGAAGAGCGTACAGTAGAGATTCCAGTTAAACTGAAACGTGGAACAGAAGAGACTGTTGTAAAAATCCCTGTAACTATCCAACGCGATACAGATGGCGACGGCATTCCAGATGTGACCGATCCAGATGATGACAACGATGGTATTCCAGACAAGGATGATGCAAATCCAAAAGTAGCTGATAAATTAACAGGTACAGTCACAGATCCAGGAAAAGTGAAAGAAAAAGCACCAGTACCGCCAACAAAAGTTGTGACACCAAATAAACCAGGTTCAACAATCACTACAGAAACACCAGTCAACGGTTTAACAGTAGATGGCGATGGTAACTTAACTGGAACACCAACCGTAACAGATTGGGGACCAAAAGAAGAAGAACGTAAAGTTACAATCCCAGTTAAAGTTAAGAATGGTGATGAAGAAGTCGTTGTGGATGTTCCAGTTACAATCCAACGTGATACAGATGGCGACGGTATTCCAGATGTGACCGATCCAGATGATGACAACGATGGTATTCCAGACAAGGATGATGCAAATCCAAAAGTAGCTGATAAATTAACAGGTACAGTCACAGATCCAGGAAAAGTGAAAGAAAAAGCACCAGTACCGCCAACAAAAGTTGTGACACCAAATAAACCAGGTTCAACAATCACTACAGAAACACCAGTCAACGGTTTAACAGTAGATGGCGATGGTAACTTAACTGGAACACCAACCGTAACAGATTGGGGACCAAAAGAAGAAGAACGTAAAGTTACAATCCCAGTTAAAGTTAAGAATGGTGATGAAGAAGTTACTGTGGATGTTCCAGTTACAATTCAACGTGATACAGATGGCGACGGTATCCCAGATGTGACCGATCCAGATGATGATAACGATGGTATTCCAGACAAGGATGAAGAGAAAAATGGAACAGATCCTAAGACACCAACAACTCAAACTCCTACAATCGATATCACACGCAAACCAAATGGTGATGCAGTAATAACACCGAAGCAACCAGATGGCTCAATCTACCCACCAGGAACAGTAGTAGAAATTCCAGGTAAGGATGGTAATCCAATTGTCGTTACAATCGGTGAAGATGGTTCAGGAATAGTTCCAAATGACAAGTTACCTAAAGGTGATTTACCAGGAAAAGGTACAGTAACAGAACCGAATAAAGAACCATCACAACCAGTGCCAGTAACAACACCAGCTCGTAAGAATCCGACAATCAAAATTGAACAAGATCCTAAGACGGGTGATGTTACAGTGACACCGAAGCAACCAGATGGCTCAATCTACCCACCAGGAACAGTAGTAGAAATTCCAGGTAAGGACGGAAACCCAATCACAGTAACAATCGGTGAAGATGGAAAAGGAACAGTACCAAACAGTGATCTGCCAGAAGGAGATATTCCGGGAACAGGTAAGATTATTGAAAAAGGGAAAACACCTGAAGAAGTTCAAGTGAAGACACCTAAAAAATTAGATCCAAATGAACCACAAACAGAGCAACCAGTCTCAATTGATATTACTAGAAAACCAAATGGAGATGCTATTGTAACACCGAAGAAACCTGGAGTGGGAGGAACATATCCACCAGGAACGAAGGTAGTTATTCCGGGTGATAATGATACTCCAATCGAGGTTATCATCGGAGAAGACGGTTCAGGAATAGTACCGAATGATAGTCTTCCAAAAGGAAAAATCGAAGGAGAAGGTACAGTAACAGAACCGAATAAGAGACCATCACAACCAGTGCCAGCAACAACTCCAGCACGTAAGACTCCAACCGTAGACTTGGAACAAGATCCTAAGACTGGTGATGTTACAGTGACACCGAAGCAACCAGATGGCTCAATCTACCCACCAGGAACAGTAGTAGAAATTCCAGGTAAAGGTGACAAGCCAATCACAGTAACAATTGGAGAAGATGGTAAAGGTAAAGTACCAAACAGTGAATTACCAGACGGTGAGGTTACAAAACCAGGTAAGATTACCGAACCAGGCAAACCAGCTGTTGAAGTTCCTGAGGTCACAACCCCAGCTAAAGTAACTCCAACCGTAGACTTGGAACAAGATCCTAAGACTGGTGATGTTACAGTGACACCGAAGAGACCAGATGGGTCAATCTACCCACCAGGAACAGTAGTAGAAATTCCAGGTAAAGGTGACAAGCCAATCACAGTAACAATTGGAGAAGATGGTAAAGGTAAAGTACCAAACAGTGAATTACCAGACGGTGAGGTTACAAAACCAGGTAAGATTACCGAACCAGGCAAACCAGCTGTTGAAGTTCCTGAGGTCACAACCCCAGCTAAAGTAACTCCAACCGTAGACTTGGAACAAGATCCTAAGACTGGTGATGTTACAGT
>NZ_CAMHWI010000034.1 GCF_946188695.1 Streptococcus mitis
TCTGGTTTCCCTTTATCAGTCACAACAGCTTCTGGTAATGCTGGTTGAACCTCTGGTTCTCCTTTGTCAGTTACAACCGCTTCTGGTAATGTTGATTGAACTTCAGGTTCCCCTTTGTCAGTTACAACAGCTTCTGGTAACGCTGGCTGAACTTCAGGTTTCCCTTTATCAGTCACAACAGCTTCTGGTAATGTTGGTTGAACTTCAGGTTCTCCTTTATCAGTTACAACCGCTTCAGGTAATGCTGGTTGAACTTCAGGTTCTCCTTTATCAGTTACAACCGCTTCAGGTAATGCTGGTTGAACTTCAGGTTCTCCTTTTTCGGTCACAACCGCTTCAGGTAATGCTGGTTGAACCTTAGATTCGCCTTTCTCAGTCACAACTTTGGGTTGCTCAACTGTCGAAACAGTTGATGCCGGAGAAACCGACGAAACAGTTCTATCATCAAGCTCCAGGTAACCAACATATCTGTAACCAGAAATTTGCAACACACCATCACGACCAGAATCATGGATGTTAGCATTCAAATTAAGTGCTGAAGCAGTTGATAGTGTAACTAAACCTGTCGCCCCTACAATCAAAAATGTAGCTATTTTTTTATTTCTCTTATCTTTTGTAATAACTACAACAAGACTAGCGATGGTCAATAAACCAAATACAGTCATAATAGATTGAGAACTTCCTGTGTTTGGTAGTGCGTCTTTCTCATAAACCAAAGCATATGACTCTTTTGATTCATCAGGAGTACCTGATTTCAGGTGAGCACGTTCATTTTGCGTCAAATTAGCATAATCCAAGTAGTGATATGTGGCTGCACCCACAACTGAGGGTGCAAATAAAAGACTCCCAAGAAATACTGAACCAACAATACCTTTTATTTTCCGAATGGAAAATTTATCTTTTTTTAATAATGACAATTCTAATCCTCTACATTTGCTTTTTATTTCCTAATAGTAAATACTATTTTTTATTCTCAAAAATTGAACTTCTAAAATCATCGGTTTGGTCAAGATAAGCTTTAAAAATCGCTCTCTTCAACTTATGAACCGCACTGTCAGTCTCTGGATTATAGTTATCCCAATGAGTTCCTTCTGCATCCTGACGGACAGCTTCATTCATTAGTTTCTGCAACTCATCTATACTACTTGTGGTTTTTGTTGCAAAGCTTGTCCACGATTTAGTTGTGTCCTTAAAGGTAACTTTGTTCAATTTGTTGAACTTGTCTTTACGCTCTGTATACATAGCCTTTTTAAAATCACTCCAAGTGTGGTATTGCCCATTAAATAATTTATGAAGTACCAATTTATCTGTCACTAACCCTTTTGTTTTACCATATGAGCTAATCGTTTTATTATTTTCCCTAGCATCGGGTTCAAATTGATTTGAAATATATGGTACCATACCATCTTTAAAGCCTTTAGCAGCTAATAGTTCATATGCCATACGACGTCCCATTAGATCACCTGGCGTTCCGTCATCATTACTTAATGCTGCATAAATCGGCGCAAATAGTTTTATAGTAAAATAGCCATTTCTTTCGTATGTTTTTGACGCATATTCCCTAGACGAAATAATATTATTATCAATCAAATCATTGAATGAACGTAGTTTTTTAGCTTCTTCTACTGTTAGATCTCTGACAACATTTGTTGCATATACGTTATTTCCATCTGGATCCTTGACGAATACATTCTCAATTTTTCTCAGTGCAGTCATTTTCTCTGCATTAGATAAATGTTGAATGATTGATTGTCCTTCAAGATATTCCAACATATAGACAACATCAAACATATTGTGGACATATTGCTTCAAATCATCTGCACTATTAAATCTCGTAGTTGGATCGAGTATTTGTAATCGTTCTCCTTCTTTGCTATCCGATTTTAAATGTTTCAAGATCGAGTTGATGGTGATGGTTGCGTCATTTGGATGGTCTGGTGCTTGCAATAAGCCTTTTGCGAAGAACTCTGGTCCCAAGCCACTTCTTCGACCATAGCCACCAAGATAAATTTCTCTATCTGAGTTATGCGTCATTTCATGCGTATATGTTACCGCACCAGATTTATCAAGCATACGATAAGCCATATAGTAGAATGCGTCCCCTGTTGCATATGCACCATTAGCATTGTGAACTACATTATTACCTGCTGGACCAAAGAAATGTTTTATTGCTGGATGATTAGTTTCAAAGTTAGCTTCTTGTAACTTATTATCTTCATCATTTCCAAATCTAAATGCATCATAGACTGGGATACTTCTAAATAATTTTTCTTTATTTTCATTATCTAGAATTTTATACCAATAATCATAATGGTCTCTAAATCGTTTAGCCGCTGCTTGTGCATTCTCTTCAACAAATTTATTTAATTTTTCTCCCTTAGGATATTCTTTACTTCTATATCTATCATATGCACCAAATCCAATAGTAGAGATATTCGCTATCATAAACACAGATTTTTCAGGTAGTGTTAATAACGGCAACACCATACTTTGATATTTCCATGATGGGCTAGTTAATCTATCATATACACCAATAGAATATGGACTACCTGCTATTGATTGTTTATCACTTACCTCTTTAATCGTAGATTTTTCTTCTACTATATAAGCTTTTGTTTGTTTTTTAAACCACTCGTTGTTAGAAGTTTTTGGTAAAAATACTTTTCTATATCCTTCTAATGCTTTAAATAAACTTTCAGTTCCATAATTTTTCGCTAATAATACATTATAAGTAATTACATTATTTTTCGCTAATAAATTGTTAAAGCCAGACTTACCTAGTTCAATAACATTATCTAAGGCTGAACTATTTGATTTACCGAAGAAATCCAAGTGATACATAACTAAATCTTTAGCACTTGCATTATCATATTTAAAATTATACCAACGTTCTAGATAAGTTAAACCTAGAAGTAACGCTTCTTTATTATTCTTAATTTTTTCTATTACATAATTATCAATTATTGAATTACTATTTTCAGCTATTGCCGCGTCAGCAGAAAGAAGTTTTGATAAACTATCTTCAATGTTTGCTTTTGTTTTGTCGAATTGTTCATCTAGATATAACTCTGTTAAACTAATACCTTTAGAAATATCTAATACTTTTCTAATTGCATCTGATTTATATTCTACTTTATTTAATTCTGGTAATACTTCATCTAAAATATTTTTATAATTTCGAAGTAATGTATTTGGTGTGTAAATTAATTTTGTACCATTCAAACTATACTCTGCTACATTTGAAAAATCACTTTGATATTGTATATTTATCGTTTCTGATGTATTGTCCGTGTAATATAGTAATAGTTTATTTATACTTGATTTATTTCCGTTAACATCACTAATTATTTCTTTATCTTTCATAGGAACTACTGATAATAATTCTTTTTTGTAAAGATTACTACTAGTCTCTACTAAATTCCCGTACTTAACTATTGTTTCTCTATTATAGAATGGTAATAATTTTTCAATATTTTTATAAACTTGTTCTTTTGATGAATCGGCATTTTCAAGATTTCTATAGTCAGTTACATATCTAGAAGAGAAATTGAAGTCTTCTACTTTAGTACTTTGTTTAGAAACTAACTCAACTTTTTTAGCATTCACTTTGTCAGATTCTAATATCGTACCTCTTTGTACATCTGAATCTTTAGTTACAAGTTCATCGTCCACTTGAACTACATTTACTACTTTATTATTTTTATTACTATATGTCTTAAATGCTTTAATACCATTAAAATCATAACCAACTATAGCGTTCCCATTAGTAACATTAACATCACTTAGCACATCAGATAGTCGACCTGAATTTTCAACTTCTCCTGAATTATCCCAAAGATTACCAACGACTCCACCAACTTTACCAAAATGTTTCACATTATTAACATTACCTTCAACATAGCTATTACTGATTGTCGCTCTATCATCAACAACTCCCGCTATACCACCAACAATTTGGTCTCCTTGATTAGCATTTGTCGCCATATCAATAGACGAAACTGATCTATCAATTGAAGCTCTAGCTCCTGAAAGTTTACCAACTAAACCACCTATTTGATAAGTAGCCGTTGTGTCATAAGTATTAGTTATTCTACCAGTATAACTACTATTCAAGATTTTAGAATCTGTAACTTGTGAAACTAAACCACCAATGCCACGTTCACCAGCAATTACACCAGATGAGTGAACATTAGTAATGTTAGTACCATTTTTCGCTTCTTTCGCTATTGTAGCAGCATCTTCTTTAGAAGAAACATTTGCTTCTTTTATTGAAAGATCTCGAATATTAGCATGATTTAAAACGTTAAATAACGGTTTTTTCAGGTTATATACAGCATAGTTCTTATCATTGTTTGAACCTATTAATGTACCACTAAATTCGTGATTAATATAACTTTCTTGACCTTCCAAAAGTTCTACTTCACGAGCATCCATAGTCGCCCCTAGACGAAATGTACCATGTGGGTTACTATTCATATCATCTACAAGATTTTTAAATGATGTATAAACACCATTTTCACTACTTACCGTCTTAGGTAGGTAGTATGTATAATTATCTAATACTCTATCATTTTCATGTTGTATCAGATTATTTACGCGAGCCACTATTTTATAGACTTCTCTATTATCTTTATTATCATTAGTAATACTTTCAACTGGAAGCATTACATCCTTAAAATTCTCTGACTTAACTTTCATAAAGTAATTTGAAGAGATGTTTGGCACACTTGAAAGTGAAGTTACATGACGATACTTATCTCCTTCTTTCGAATATAGTTCAACAGAAGAAATATTTCTAAGTTCTAATTTTTTAACAATTTCTTTCTCTTCTTTAGTGTCATCTTTTTTCTCATCTTTATGACGTTCAAGAGCATCATATTTAGGTGTAATTTCTTTACCGTTTATAATACTTCTAATCCAAGCTAATTGTGTTGGAGATAAAATCAATCCTCCTGAACGATTTTCAGCTCCATTTTGGTGTATGCCAATGACTTCTCCTTTAGAGTTAAAGATTCCTCCACCACTCATACCAGCTTTTCCACCTTGGTATTGGACACCATAAGTATTATTAGCGTATTTTTGTTCCATTTCTACAGTAGTATCTTTTAAGTGAGTATACTGCCCAGCAGGATATCCATGAACATTTAGTTTGTCATTAACATTTACTTTCGAGTAATTTTCTACTAAGTTGGCATACTGTCTTCTAGTAGATTCAGGTAATTTAATAACTGCTAAATCGTAGATAAAGCCTTTTGGATAATCTTTTTGATTATAGAAGTGAATATCATCTGAAGTGAATGAACCTTTTTGTCCATCAGGTGACTGCCATTCATATGTGTTTTTAGCTTTATCTCCCCTAAACTCACCAGTAGTGTTATCTGAAGAATTATTAATAAAATTATGCGCTACTGTCAACAATACATTAGGAGCTATAAAAGTAGCTGAACCCGTTCCTGATAATGCTTTGTTATCTTTAACAAAATTCATTCGAAGAAGTGCACTAGCATTTTTTTCTACATTATTGTTTTCTGTTGTATTGTTTAACTCTACTGCAGGTTTAGGCTTCTCTGTTTTCGGTGATTCAATTTTCCCTGTGTATTCTTTCGGTGGTTCCACTTTTTCTGGTTCGACTATCGCTCCAGCTTGAACCCCTGTATACTCTTTCGGTGGTTCTACTTTTTCTGGCTCGACTATTGCTCCGGCTTGTACGCCTGTATATTCTTTTGGTGCTTCTACTTTTTCTGGTTCGACTATCGCCCCAGCTTGTACTCCTGTATATTCTTTCGGTGCTTCTACTTTCTCTGGCTCGACTATCGCTCCAGTTTGCACACCTGTGTACTCTTTGGGTGGTTCTACTTGTTCCGGTTCAACTATTGCTCCAGCTTGTACTCCTGTGTATTCAGGTAGTGGTGCTACTTGCTCC
>NZ_CAMHWI010000035.1 GCF_946188695.1 Streptococcus mitis
TTCTACTGATTTCACGCGTTTTTCTCATACTGAAGGCTAGGTTGGGGGAAACTGGAAGTTAGTTTTAGAAGTTACCCTTTTGTAGTGCTCCCCCAAAAAAGAAAAGGGAGGAATCCCGCCCTCCTAAAGTTAGTATTGTTCCATTCAATCCCATCAATTTTAGCACATAATGTTTAAAAAATATTATATCATCACAACCAACCAGATTCTTTCGCGATATTAGCTGCCTCTGTTCGATTACCAGCATCTAATTTAGAAAGAATATTGGTGACATAGTTTCGGACTGTTCCGTTGGATAGATAAAGTTTGTCTGCAATTTCTTGGTTAGAGAAGCCCTGAGCGACTCCCTTTAAAACTGCGATTTCTTGTTCTGTTAATGGATTGGGATGCGTCATCACCACTTCCATCAATTCAGGCGAATACTCCTTGCGCCCTTCAAGGACAGTGTGCAAGGTATGCATGAGGTCTGCAATGTTTCTTTCTTTTAATACATAAGCATCTACTCCAGCCTTGACCGCACGTTCAAAATACCCAGGACGCTTGAAGGTCGTCACCACAACCACCTTTGTTTCAAGCTTTTCAGCTCGTATCCACTCCAAGACTTCAAGACCTGTCTTAACAGGCATTTCTACGTCAAGGATGGCGATATCTACAGACTCCTTTTCTAATAGTTGGATTGCTTCTTGCCCATTCTTGGCTTGAAAGACAGACTCTACATCTGGTTGAAGCATGAGCAACTGGCACATGGCATCTCGCAACATACTTTGATCTTCTGCGACTAATACTTTCATCTATTTTCTCTCCTTATAAGGCAGTCGAACCTGAACTTCTGTCGGTTGTTTCCAACTAATTACCTTTACTTCTCCCGAAAATGGAAGAACACGATCTCGAACTGTATGGAGGTCATCCCCCTTTATAGAAGTAAAGCCACAGCCATCATCTCTCACTGTTAGAATGAGTTCTTTCTCTGTCCGTTCTAATTTTAAGTAGACTTTAGACGCTTTAGCATGTTTGATGATATTGGTCACTAATTCAAGCAAAATCATGGAAGCCGTTGACTCCAATTCCTGAGTTAGGCTAGCAGTATCTAGTTGGTTATCCGTTTCCACCTCAATTCCAGCAATTTCTAACATCTTTTTCACAGTCTCTAGTTCGGATGTCAAAGTTCTACACTTAAGATTTTCCACAATGGTTCTCACTTCACGCATTGATTCTTTGCTAATTTGCTGTATTTCTCTTAATTCCTTTTCCACCTGTGGATAAGCCTCCATCTGAAATAACTGCAAGGCTAAATCTGTCTTGACACTCAGCATAGCAAAAGTGTGTCCCAGACTATCATGCAAATCCTGACCGATACGACTACGTTCATTTTCAGCAAGCAATAGATTTATCTGGGCATTTTGCTTAGCCTGAGCTTCTTTCAAATCCTCCACAATACGAATCCGAACCAAGCCAAAAGTCATTAAATCGATAAAAGTGATAATTCCGAGCAGATAGACTAGAAACTCAACTTCAACTTCCTGAAAAATCAACAGTTGCCCCACAACAAGGACTTGAGCAAGGAGAAAAGTCCGGACATGTAAAGAATTAAAACTACGTACGCCGAAATGATAAATTAAGAGATTGGCAAGGAAAAAGAAGAACCAGATATAATTTACACCAACAAAGGCGGTATTCCCAGCTACATAGGCTAGCATGATAACCCAACAGAGCCAGGATAAGCGCTGACTCTTGGTGGTTAAAACGCCTAAGTAAGCCACCACAAATAGAATATCAATCAACAAATGCCAGCTAGGTAGCTCCCCAGTCACTACAGGAACGATGGGAAAAACCATAAAAATCAAACTGGCCCAATACATATAGTCTATGCTTTTCAGTCTTTCAAGCATTAAGAATTCTCCTTATGATCTTGAAGGTAAATGGTCAAACCAAACAAAACTGCTGAAAAAACAAGTAGATAAACTGTGGCTGATAAATTGATGCCACCCTCGTTTAAGAAGGTCTTGAGCAACTCCATCAACTGATAAGTTGGTAGACACTTCCCGATTGCTTGCATCCAGTCTGGAAATAAAGAGATGGGCATCCAAAGTCCGCCTAAAACAGCCAAGCCTAGATAGAGAAGATTGCCCACGACAGACATCAGCTGACTAGAAGGCAAGAGTGTCAAGGTCAATCCAAGCGCTACAAAGGCAACACTTCCTACTATCAGCAAGAACGCAGCCCCAATCCAGCTTCCTAGAGGCATATCCACACCTCTGACCAAGTGCCCAACTGAGAAAACAACCAGGATTGAGACCAAATAATCAACCATCATACTTGTTATCTTTGATAGATAATATTCTACCATATTTACAGGGGTATGGCGCAATGTTTTCTGCCAGTTGTTGATTTTATCGGTATGTAAGACAGCTGGAAATGAAAACATAGCTGTCGACATCATGGAAAAGGCAGTCATGGAGATGAGGTAATCACGCATAAAATTAGCCGGTCCACCTGGTGTGTCCTGGTACATGCCTGAAAAGAATAAATAGAATGCTGTCGGCATCCCTACGGATAATAGATAATAGACTAATTGTCGTTTGGTCAATAGAAATTCTATCTTGTTTAGTGCGATCCATCGTTTCATCTTAGTCATCTCCCTTTTGTGTTTCTTCAAAGATTGTATCCAACAAGCTACGATTATTGACTTCAATTTCTTGAATCCTACATCCTGCTTGAACTAACAGTTCCCAGAAAGCATTTGCCTCTCGTGTGACAACTTGCAGAGCATCTTGTTTTTGTGACCAGTTTTCAACCAAGTTAGACTGCTCAATGACTTCCTTGTATGCTAGAGGAAGGATAAAGTGCTTTTCAATCTCCTCACTGCGCATGGCTAGAGGTGTTGTATCGCGAATCAACTCTCCCTTATTCAAGACCAAGATTCGGTCCGCTGTATGCTCTACCTCTTCGATATAATGGGAGGAATAGAGAATGGTAACTCCCTGCGCTTTTAGATCCTGAACAATTTCCCAAAAGCGTTGACGGGTTGAGGTATCCATGGCCGCAGTTGGCTCATCTAAAAAGACAAGCTTTGGTCGCCCAATCAAGGTCAAGACAAAAGAGAAGAGACGCTTTTGCCCGCCTGACAATTTTTCTGCGAATTGCTCTTTCTGTTGCTGGTCAAACTGCAATAGTTGATCGATTTCCTGGTTGCTCAAGGGATTTGGATAAATACTTTGAAAGAAAGCAATCAACTCTTTGACCTTTAATTTCTGAACGATGATATTTTCTTGAGGGAGATAGGATCTTTTGTAGTCTAACTGAGAACTCGTCACTGGCAAGCCTTGGATGGATACTTGACCGCTTGTGACCAGTTTATCTCCAAGCAAACAGTCCAAGAGTGTGGTCTTCCCAGCACCATTGGGACCAATCAAGGCGACGCATTCACCTTCAGCTATCTCAAAGGAAATATCCTTCAAAATAGCCTTGCCCTTGATGATTTTATTTAAGCTTTCTACCTTAATCATGTTCATGATATTCTCCTTTCAGCCACTCCTTTCCCATAGGAAAGGCGATAAAAATCATAAATCCTAGTCCCCAGATACCACGGATGAATTGGTGAAGGAAGGCTTGATCAAACCAACCTGTAAACATTTCTACCAACCATACCACTAGTGATAGTCCAATAAAAAGATAGAGAAACGCTTTTTTCATTTTTCAAACTCCTTTTTCACATCTGAGACTAATTTCAAACCTTCTCGGATAATCCAGGACATCATTCCAAATCCTACAAATAGCTCCCAAGGAAAATGATAGAAATCTTCATCCAATCCTGAGAACATGAGATAAGTCATGACTCCTGCTGCTACTAAACTCATTGCTACAATTACTTTATGTTTCATTTTTTTCTTCCTCCATTTGATACATCTATTATAATTCTTTGAATCTACTGCCACTAGAAGCTTCTGTCATGAGAAGATATGACAAATGTCATAAAAGATTCTGTTCAAAACAAGCAAGATACACTATACAATAAAACACAATTAGAAAAATCTAAAGCAGCTTCCTCAAAAGAAATACCAAAGCCAATTCACACTATATTGAACACTAATACTTATTTAAAATCAAAAGAGCAGAAATTTTTATCGAACAAACACATATATTATAGGCAGAACAAAAAATTCTTCAATTACTTTCTTAAAAGTTTGTAAGAATTATGCAATCTGTCAAATTTTAATTTATGTACCTAAACTACAGTATTCATTGAACAAATCATGAAACAAAAAAGCATACGCAATCAAAATGAATTACTGAAATTTAAAAAAAGAGGCTCTATAATATTTGTAGTGGGTAAGTCCCCTATGGATCTTATGGAGCCGTTTTTGTTGTAGAAAAAAAGTCCCATAAGATCTATAATGAAAAGCGACCAAACAACTCATTAGAAAGATTCATATGGAACAATTACATTTTATCACAAAACTACTCGATATTAAAGACCCTAATATCCAGATTCTAGACATCATCAATAAGGATACACTCAAGGAAATCATCGCTAAACTGGATTACAATGCCCCATCTTGTCCTGATTGTGGACATCAAATGAAGAAATATGACTTTCAAAAACCGTCGAAAATTCCTTACCTCGAAACGACTGGTATGCCTACTAGAATCCTCCTGAAAAAGCGTCGATTCAAGTGCTATCATTGCTCGAAAATGATGGTCGCTGAGACTTCTATCGTCAAGAAAAATCACCAAATTCCTCGTATTATCAACCAAAAAATTGCGCAAAAGTTGATTGAAAAGAATTCTATGACCGATATTGCCCATCAGCTTTCCATCTCAACTTCAACTATTATTCGCAAGCTCAATGATTTTCACTTTGAGCATGATTTTTCGCGTCTTCCTGAGATTATGTCCTGGGACGAGTACGCCTTTACAAAGGGAAAGATGAGCTTTATTGCGCAAGATTTTGACAAGCTCAATATCATCACTGTTCTTGAGGGTAGAACACAAGCCGTCATTCGAGATCACTTTCTTAAATATGATAGAGTCGTCCGATGTCGTGTCAAAATCATTACTATGGATATGTTTAGCCCTTACTATGACTTGGCTAAACAGCTTTTTCCAAACGCTAAAATCGTGTTGGATCGTTTTCATATTGTCCAACACATGAGCCGTGCTATGAGTCGTGTCCGTGTCCAAATCATGAATCAGTTCCATCGAAAATCCCATGAATACAAGGCTATCAAGCGTTACTGGAAGCTCATCCAGCAGGATAGTCGTAAATTGAGTGATAAACGTTTTTATCGCCCTACTTTTCGTATGCACTTAACCAATAAAGAGATTCTTGACAAGCTTTTGAGCTATTCAGAAGACTTGAAACACCACTATCATCTCTATCAACTCTTGCTTTTCCACTTTCAGAATAAGGAGCCGAAGAAATTCTTTGGACTCATTGAGGACAATCTAAAGAAGGTTCATCCTCTTTTTCAGACTGTCTTTAAAACCTTCCTCAAGGATAAAGAGAAAATTGCCAACGCCCTTCAACTACCCTATTCCAACGCCAAACTGGAAGCCACCAATAATCTCATCAAACTTATCAAGCGCAATGCCTTTGGATTTCGGAACTTTGAAAACTTCAAAAAACGGATTTTTATCTCTCTGAACATCAAAAAAGAAAGGACGAAATTTGTCCTTTCTCGAGCTTAGCTTTTCATCAACCCACTACAGTTGACAAAGAGCC
>NZ_CAMHWI010000036.1 GCF_946188695.1 Streptococcus mitis
ATATGGGACTTTTTTTCTACACAAAATAGGCTCCATAATATCC
Source organism: Streptococcus mitis (assembly GCF_946188695.1). Lineage (GTDB taxonomy): Bacteria > Bacillota > Bacilli > Lactobacillales > Streptococcaceae > Streptococcus > Streptococcus mitis_DF. Next base: position 44 of record NZ_CAMHWI010000036.1, read on the forward strand.
ATAGGGGGTTACCCACTACAAATATTATAGAGCCTCTAAATCCTAAATTTCATGGAATTTCATGAGGTAACGAGAGGTTTAGGCCAACTTGATTTTAAAAAATTTTTAGGTTTAGGAATGACTATTCATATAGAGATAGGTAATTCTTCAAAGATGGTAGTCATATAGAGGACGATAGTTGTTAAGTAATGTTTTAATTGATAATAGTTGCTATTTGATGATGTTTTATGTCAAAGTAAATAGATAAGATTTTTATTTTTGACAAATGAGAACATATGATGTAATGATTTTTAGGGGAAAGCTATTTGGAATAAAGGAGTTGCTCAAATAACCATTCAGGATCAAAAATAGACAGTTGAGGAGCGGAGGTGATAAATCGGAAATTACTACTGTATAATGGATTTATCACTAAAAGTGCTCCAGGCCGTATTTTAAACAGCAATAGTCTTATAAAAATGTACGGAAGTCATTGTAAAGGCTCTCAAAAAGGAGTATAATGAGTGCAAGACATTTCGGAGGTGAAAGATGCTAGAAGTAAGAAGTCTAGAGAAAAGTTTTGGACCCAAGCAAGTTTTGTTTGGTATTGACTTTCAAGCACGACCAGGTCGTATTTTGGGACTAGTCGGGAAAAATGGTGCTGGGAAAACAACGATTTTCCACAGTATTTTGAAGTTTTTAGAATATCAGGGAGAAATCAGTCTGGATGGGCAGGATATTCGTCAGGAGACCTATGCTCGGATTGGCTATTTGCCTGAAGAACGCAGTCTCATGCCTAAATTGACCGTCCTTGAACAAGTTCGTTACTTGGCGACTCTAAAAGGTATGGATGCCAAGGAGGTCAAGGAAAAACTCCCTCAATGGATGAAGAGGTTGGAAGTCAAAGGAAAGCTGACAGATAAAATCAAGAGTCTGTCAAAAGGAAATCAGCAGAAGATTCAGCTCATTATTACTCTGATTCATGAACCAGATTTGATTATCTTGGATGAGCCTTTCAGTGGTTTGGACCCAGTCAATACAGAATTGCTCAAGCAAGTCATTTTTCAGGAAAAAGAGCGCGGAGCAACCATTATCTTCTCTGATCATGTCATGACCAACGTCGAGGAACTTTGTGACGATATTTTGATGATTCGAGATGGCCGTGTGGTCTTACATGGGCCGGTACAGGATGTCCGTAATCAATACGGGAAAACGCGTCTCTTTGTTTCAAGTGAACGAAGTAAGGAAGAATTGGAAAACCTTCCTCATGTCAAACAGGTGAGCTTGACCAAACAAGGCAGTTGGAAATTGATCTTGGAGGATGAGAGTGCTGGTAGAGAACTCTTCCCAATCTTAACTCAAGGGCAATATATCGCAACCTTTGACCAACAAGCGCCAACAATCGATGAAATCTTCAAACTAGAATCAGGGGTGGAAGTATGAGAAATATGTGGGTTGTAATCAAGGAAACCTATCTTCGACATGTCAAATCGTGGAGTTTCTTCTTTATGGTGATTTCACCGTTCCTCTTTTTAGGAATCTCTGGAGGAATTGCTTATCTCCAAGGTTCTTCAATGGCTAAAAATGATAAAGTGGCAGTAGTGACAACAGTGCCATCTGTAGCAGAAGGACTGAAGAATGTAAATGGTGTTAATTTTGACTACAAAGACGAAGCAAGTGCCAAAGAAGCCATTAAAGATGAAAAATTAAAAGGCTATCTGACTATTGACCAAGAGGATAGTGTCTTGAAGGCAGTTTATCATGGCGAAACGTCGCTTGAAAATGGAATTAAATTTGCAGTTACAGGTACACTCAATGAACTGCAAAATCAGCTTAATCGTTCAACTGCTTCCTTGTCTCAAGAGCAGGAAAAACGCTTAGCGCAGACAATTCAATTCACAGAAAAGATTGATGAAGCCAAGGAAAATAAAAAGTTTATTCAAACAATGGCAGCAGGCGCCTTAGGATTCTTTCTTTATATGATTCTGATTACCTATGCGGGTGTAACAGCTCAGGAAGTTGCCAGTGAAAAAGGCACCAAAATTATGGAAGTCGTCTTTTCTAGCATAAGGGCTAGTCACTATTTCTATGCACGGATGATGGCTCTGTTTCTGGTGATTTTGACGCATATCGGGATTTATGTTGTAGGTGCTCTGGCTGCCATTCTGCTCTTTAAAGATTTGCCATTCTTGGCTCAGTCTGGTATTTTGGATCACTTGGGAGATGCATTCTCACTGAATACATTGTTCTTTATTTTGGTCAGTCTCTTTATGTATGTAGTCTTGGCAGCCTTTCTAGGTTCTATGGTTTCTCGTCCTGAGGATTCAGGAAAAGCCTTGTCGCCTTTGATGATTTTGATTATGGGTGGTTTTTTTGGAGTGACAGCTCTAGGTGCAGCTGGTGACAATCTCATCTTGAAGATTGGTTCTTATATTCCCTTTATTTCGACCTTCTTTATGCCATTTAGAACCATTAATGGCTATGCAGGGGGAGTAGAAGCATGGATTTCACTTGCTATTACAGTGATTTTTGCGGTGGTAGCAACCGGATTTATCGGACGCATGTATGCTAGTCTAGTCCTTCAAACGGATGATTTAGGAATCTGGAAAACATTTAAACGTGCCTTAGCTTATAAATAGAAGAGCCTCGCGGAAGCGAGGTTTTTTAGAGATAAAAAGAGTGGAATTCAGAAAAATATTTTTCATATCTATTGACTTTTAGGGGTGAAATTTGGTATTATAGTAGGCGGTATTGTTTACCCCATTTGAAAGGCCCCGGAACCTTCCAAATACTTTTCGATGGGAAGGAACACCCATCACCGTAAACAAAAATCGAACTATATATAGGAGAAATCATGAACAAAACAACATTTATGGCTAAACCAGGCCAAGTTGAACGTAAATGGTACGTAGTTGACGCAACTGATGTACCACTTGGACGTCTTTCTGCAGTAGTTGCTAGCGTACTTCGCGGAAAAAACAAACCAACATTTACACCACACACTGATACAGGTGACTTTGTGATTGTTATCAATGCTGAAAAAGTTAAATTGACTGGTAAAAAAGCAACTGATAAAATCTACTACACTCACTCAAACCACCCAGGTGGATTGAAACAAATCTCTGCAGGTGAACTTCGTTCTAAAAATGCAGTACGTTTGATCGAGAAATCAGTTAAAGGTATGCTTCCACACAATACTCTTGGACGCGCTCAAGGTATGAAGTTGAAAGTATTTGTTGGAGCTGAGCACACTCACGCTGCACAACAACCAGAAGTTCTTGATATTTCAGGACTTATCTAAGGAAAGGAACAATAAAGTATGTCACAAGCACAATATGCAGGTACTGGACGTCGTAAAAACGCTGTTGCACGCGTTCGCCTTGTTCCAGGAACTGGTAAAATCACTGTTAACAAAAAAGATGTTGAAGAGTACATCCCACACGCTGACCTTCGTCTTGTCATCAACCAACCATTTGCAGTTACTTCAACTGTAGGTTCATACGACGTTTTCGTTAACGTTGTAGGTGGTGGATACGCTGGTCAATCAGGAGCTATCCGTCACGGTATCGCTCGTGCCCTTCTTCAAGTAGACCCAGACTTCCGCGATTCATTGAAACGCGCAGGACTTCTTACACGTGACTCACGTAAAGTTGAACGTAAGAAACCAGGTCTTAAGAAAGCTCGTAAAGCATCACAATTTAGTAAACGTTAATTCGAGAGAATTACTATACTTACAAAGAGCACCTTTCGGGGTGTTCTTTTTGTACTTTCTTACTAAATTGGTGCAATTGACACAGTTGTTGCGATTTTAGTCGCTTGCAAATGTGGCTGCAATCTTAGAAGGTCAGTTGCCTCAAAACGTTAATCAATACGATACTATCAACGTTTCAAAGCACTCAAAAGTTTACCTTATGGGTGCTTTTTTCGTGTTTTTTTGAAAAGTTCACCTCAAAGTTTACCTTATTTTCACCTTATTGTTTTAGAGACTTTAAAGCAAATTCACCTACTGTCATAGGAACTACATTAGAAGTATTTACATAAATCTGTGTTGTTCCTGTGTCACTGTGTGTTAGAGCCTCAGAAATAGCTTCTAAGCTCATTCCTGCTTGTTTAGCAAGCGTTGCTCCTGTATGTCGCAGTTTATGAGGTGTAGCATGTGCCAGCTCTTTATGTCGCTTTCTAATGCTTTTCATTTTATTGTTTAGATAGTCAGCATGTAAAGGCTTGTTGATGTTTCCTCTTGTGTCGATATATGTAAAAACAAATTGTTCTGGATTACTGATGATGCCAAACTTTGCTAGTTCATATTTTTATTGCTCTTTCCAAGAGGTAAGAAGTTGAAGTAAATCATTAGAAATAGAGAAAATAGTTTTCTTATTTCCCTTTGTTGATTTTACTTCTCCATATCTATCTAAAGCTTGAATTAGCTGAATCTGTGATTTTGAAAAATCGATATGTTTCCATTGAAGAGCATAGGTTTCAGATTTTCTATCGCCTAAGAAAAAAGTAAGATAAAATAGGACATAATCTTTAAGGGTTATTTTATCATTCTCTAAATCTTCTTGAAATGCTGAGAACCATTCTTGGAGTTGTTCATGAGTTAGATATAAATCTTCCTCTCTCTTTGACTCTGCAAGTTGAATCTTTTTAGTAGCTTTTATTCGTCTTAATATTTTTGCGATTTTATTCGCTTCAATATATTCCAGTTCTTCTGCCCAGTCAAAAATAGAAATCACATAGCTACGTAAAGATTTAAAGTTCGCATATTCGTTAGCTTTTGATGTCATAAGGTTTAAAATAACCTGCTTGTTTTGATTTAGAAACTGTATTGTATAATTTCCAAGAAGTGGTAGTATATGTTTTTCAAAACTACGGACTATCTATTAGATGGAAAAAATGACGACATTGATTTATCAAATATCGAAGTATTGTTCCGTATGACTTCTGATGGATTGACAGAGGAAGAAAAGGTAATCTTTCGCGATGAGTTGATTGAATTCATGAAAGAGCATAAAAAACTTTTTGATGAGGACAAAAAATGAGACTTAAAGAACATAGACAACAGCGTAGAATGGTTCGTGCGGAACTGGCAAAAGAAATCTAAACGATTGTACGTAGTATCAGCCGTTGGGGAAATTGTGAGACTGATATGCTTTTGTGAACAGCTATTCAGTTGGCTAAGTTTTTTGAAGTAAGTTTGGATGGTAACTTCTAAAACTAACTTCCAGTTTCCCCCAACCTAGCCTTCAGTATGAGAAAAACGCGTGAAATCAGTAG
>NZ_CAMHWI010000037.1 GCF_946188695.1 Streptococcus mitis
CGGTATAATAGTAAGAGTTGAAAACAACAACTCTGGTCCGTTGGTCAAGGGGTTAAGACACCGCCTTTTCACGGCGGTAACACGGGTTCGAATCCCGTACGGACTATGGTATGTTGCGGTTGAAACACTTGATGAAAAAAAGTTTAAAAAAGTTTCAAAAAAGTGTTGACAAGCGAAATCGACTGTGATATACTAATATAGTTGTCACTTGAGAGAAGTGAGTGACAAAGACCTTTGAAAACTGAACAAGACGAACCAATGTGCAGGGCGCTACAACTAAGGTTGTAGTACTGAACAATGAAAAAACAATAAATCTGTCAGTGACAGAAATGAGTGAGAACTCAAACTTTTAATGAGAGTTTGATCCTGGCTCAGGACGAACGCTGGCGGCGTGCCTAATACATGCAAGTAGAACGCTGAAGGAGGAGCTTGCTTCTCCGGATGAGTTGCGAACGGGTGAGTAACGCGTAGGTAACCTGCCTGGTAGCGGGGGATAACTATTGGAAACGATAGCTAATACCGCATAATAGTAGATGTTGCATGACATTTGCTTAAAAGGTGCAATTGCATCACTACCAGATGGACCTGCGTTGTATTAGCTGGTTGGTGGGGTAACGGCTCACCAAGGCGACGATACATAGCCGACCTGAGAGGGTGATCGGCCACACTGGGACTGAGACACGGCCCAGACTCCTACGGGAGGCAGCAGTAGGGAATCTTCGGCAATGGACGGAAGTCTGACCGAGCAACGCCGCGTGAGTGAAGAAGGTTTTCGGATCGTAAAGCTCTGTTGTAAGAGAAGAACGAGTGTGAGAGTGGAAAGTTCACACTGTGACGGTATCTTACCAGAAAGGGACGGCTAACTACGTGCCAGCAGCCGCGGTAATACGTAGGTCCCGAGCGTTGTCCGGATTTATTGGGCGTAAAGCGAGCGCAGGCGGTTAGATAAGTCTGAAGTTAAAGGCTGTGGCTTAACCATAGTACGCTTTGGAAACTGTTTAACTTGAGTGCAAGAGGGGAGAGTGGAATTCCATGTGTAGCGGTGAAATGCGTAGATATATGGAGGAACACCGGTGGCGAAAGCGGCTCTCTGGCTTGTAACTGACGCTGAGGCTCGAAAGCGTGGGGAGCAAACAGGATTAGATACCCTGGTAGTCCACGCCGTAAACGATGAGTGCTAGGTGTTAGACCCTTTCCGGGGTTTAGTGCCGCAGCTAACGCATTAAGCACTCCGCCTGGGGAGTACGACCGCAAGGTTGAAACTCAAAGGAATTGACGGGGGCCCGCACAAGCGGTGGAGCATGTGGTTTAATTCGAAGCAACGCGAAGAACCTTACCAGGTCTTGACATCCCTCTGACCTCTCTAGAGATAGAGATTTCCTTCGGGACAGAGGTGACAGGTGGTGCATGGTTGTCGTCAGCTCGTGTCGTGAGATGTTGGGTTAAGTCCCGCAACGAGCGCAACCCCTATTGTTAGTTGCCATCATTTAGTTGGGCACTCTAGCGAGACTGCCGGTAATAAACCGGAGGAAGGTGGGGATGACGTCAAATCATCATGCCCCTTATGACCTGGGCTACACACGTGCTACAATGGCTGGTACAACGAGTCGCAAGCCGGTGACGGCAAGCTAATCTCTTAAAGCCAGTCTCAGTTCGGATTGTAGGCTGCAACTCGCCTACATGAAGTCGGAATCGCTAGTAATCGCGGATCAGCACGCCGCGGTGAATACGTTCCCGGGCCTTGTACACACCGCCCGTCACACCACGAGAGTTTGTAACACCCGAAGTCGGTGAGGTAACCGTAAGGAGCCAGCCGCCTAAGGTGGGATAGATGATTGGGGTGAAGTCGTAACAAGGTAGCCGTATCGGAAGGTGCGGCTGGATCACCTCCTTTCTAAGGATAAGGAACTGCGCATTGGTCTTGTTTAGTCTTGAGAGGTCTTGTGGGGCCTTAGCTCAGCTGGGAGAGCGCCTGCTTTGCACGCAGGAGGTCAGCGGTTCGATCCCGCTAGGCTCCATTGGTGAGAGATCACCAAGTAATGCACATTGAAAATTGAATATCTATATCAAATAGTAACAAGAAAATAAACCGAAAACGCTGTAGTATTAATAAGAGTTTATGACTGAAAGGTCAAAAAATAAGGTTAAGTTAATAAGGGCGCACGGTGGATGCCTTGGCACTAGGAGCCGAAGAAGGACGTGACAAACGACGATATGCCTTGGGTAGCTGTAAGTAAGCGATGATCCAGGGATTTCCGAATGGGGGAACCCAACAGGTACTACCTGTTACCCGCATCTGTTAAGGATGTGAGGAGGAAGACGCAGTGAACTGAAACATCTAAGTAGCTGCAGGAAGAGAAAGCAAAAGCGATTGCCTTAGTAGCGGCGAGCGAAACGGCAGGAGGGCAAACCGAAGAGTTTACTCTTCGGGGTTGTAGGACTGCAATGTGGACTCAAAGATTATAGAAGAATGATTTGGGAAGATCAGCCAAAGAGAGTAATAGCCTCGTATTTAAAATAGTCTTTGTACCTAGCAGTATCCTGAGTACGGCGGGACACGAGAAATCCCGTCGGAATCTGGGAGGACCATCTCCCAACCCTAAATACTCCCTAGTGACCGATAGTGAACCAGTACCGTGAGGGAAAGGTGAAAAGCACCCCGGGAGGGGAGTGAAATAGAACCTGAAACCGTGTGCCTACAACAAGTTCGAGCCCGTTAATGGGTGAGAGCGTGCCTTTTGTAGAATGAACCGGCGAGTTACGTTATGATGCGAGGTTAAGTTGAAGAGACGGAGCCGTAGGGAAACCGAGTCTGAACAGGGCGAATTAGTATCATGACGTAGACCCGAAACCATGTGACCTACCCATGAGCAGGTTGAAGGTGCGGTAAGACGCACTGGAGGACCGAACCAGGGCACGTTGAAAAGTGCTTGGATGACTTGTGGGTAGCGGAGAAATTCCAAACGAACTTGGAGATAGCTGGTTCTCTCCGAAATAGCTTTAGGGCTAGCGTCGACATTAAGATTCTTGGAGGTAGAGCACTGTTTGGGTGAGGGGTCCATCCCGGATTACCAATCTCAGATAAACTCCGAATGCCAATGAATTATGGTCGGCAGTCAGACTGCGAGTGCTAAGATCCGTAGTCGAAAGGGAAACAGCCCAGACCACCAGCTAAGGTCCCAAAATAATTGTTAAGTGGAAAAGGATGTGGGGTTGCACAGACAACTAGGATGTTAGCTTAGAAGCAGCTATTCATTCAAAGAGTGCGTAATAGCTCACTAGTCGAGTGACCCTGCGCCGAAAATGTACCGGGGCTAAAACAATTTACCGAAGCTGTGGATACCTTTATAGGTATGGTAGGAGAGCGTTCTATGTGTGAAGAAGGTGTACCGTGAGGAGTGCTGGAACGCATAGAAGTGAGAATGCCGGTATGAGTAGCGAAAGACAGGTGAGAATCCTGTCCACCGTAAGACTAAGGTTTCCAGGGGAAGGCTCGTCCGCCCTGGGTTAGTCGGGACCTAAGGAGAGACCGAAAGGTGTATCCGATGGACAACAGGTTGATATTCCTGTACTAGAGTATGTAGTGATGGAGGGACGCAGTAGGCTAACTAAAGCAGACGATTGGAAGTGTCTGTCTAAGCAGTGAGGTGTGATATGAGTCAAATGCTTATATCTGTAACATTGAGCTGTGATGGGGAGCGAAATTTAGTAGCGAAGTTAGTGACGTCACACTGCCAAGAAAAGCTTCTAGCGTTTAAACATACTCTACCCGTACCGCAAACCGACACAGGTAGTCGAGGCGAGTAGCCTCAGGTGAGCGAGAGAACTCTCGTTAAGGAACTCGGCAAAATGACCCCGTAACTTCGGGAGAAGGGGTGCTGACTTTAAGTCAGCCGCAGTGAATAGGCCCAAGCAACTGTTTATCAAAAACACAGCTCTCTGCTAAATCGTAAGATGATGTATAGGGGGTGACGCCTGCCCGGTGCTGGAAGGTTAAGAGGAGTGCTTAGCGCAAGCGAAGGTATGAATTGAAGCCCCAGTAAACGGCGGCCGTAACTATAACGGTCCTAAGGTAGCGAAATTCCTTGTCGGGTAAGTTCCGACCCGCACGAAAGGCGTAATGATTTGGGCACTGTCTCAACGAGAGACTCGGTGAAATTTTAGTACCTGTGAAGATGCAGGTTACCCGCGACAGGACGGAAAGACCCCATGGAGCTTTACTGCAGTTTGATATTGAGTGTCTGTACCACATGTACAGGATAGGTAGGAGTCTAAGAGATCGGGACGCCAGTTTCGAAGGAGACGTTGTTGGGATACTACCCTTGTGTTATGGCCACTCTAACCCGGATAGGTGATCCCTATCGGAGACAGTGTCTGACGGGCAGTTTGACTGGGGCGGTCGCCTCCTAAAAGGTAACGGAGGCGCCCAAAGGTTCCCTCAGAATGGTTGGAAATCATTCGCAGAGTGTAAAGGTATAAGGGAGCTTGACTGCGAGAGCTACAACTCGAGCAGGGACGAAAGTCGGGCTTAGTGATCCGGTGGTTCCGTATGGAAGGGCCATCGCTCAACGGATAAAAGCTACCCTGGGGATAACAGGCTTATCTCCCCCAAGAGTTCACATCGACGGGGAGGTTTGGCACCTCGATGTCGGCTCGTCGCATCCTGGGGCTGTAGTCGGTCCCAAGGGTTGGGCTGTTCGCCCATTAAAGCGGCACGCGAGCTGGGTTCAGAACGTCGTGAGACAGTTCGGTCCCTATCCGTCGCGGGCGTAGGAAATTTGAGAGGATCTGCTCCTAGTACGAGAGGACCAGAGTGGACTTACCGCTGGTGTACCAGTTGTCTTGCCAAAGGCATCGCTGGGTAGCTATGTAGGGAAGGGATAAACGCTGAAAGCATCTAAGTGTGAAACCCACCTCAAGATGAGATTTCCCATGATTTTATATCAGTAAGAGCCCTGAGAGATGATCAGGTAGATAGGTTAGAAGTGGAAGTGTGGCGACACATGTAGCGGACTAATACTAATAGCTCGAGGACTTATCCAAAGTAACTGAGAATATGAAAGCGAGAGGTTTTCTTGGTTTGAATAGATATTCAATTTTGAGTAGGTATTACTCAGAGTTAAGTGACGATAGCCTAGGAGATACACCTGTACCCATGCCGAACACAGAAGTTAAGCCCTAGAACGCCGGAAGTAGTTGGGGGTTGCCCCCTGTGAGATATGGAAGTCGCTTAGCT
>NZ_CAMHWI010000038.1 GCF_946188695.1 Streptococcus mitis
TCCACTGGACCCAACTCGCTCTCCCATTTCAAGTCTCGTGAAAAAAAGACCCAAGCGGGTCTGAAAAAGAGGTCCACTGGACCCAACTCGCTCTCCCATTTCAAGTCTCGTGAAAAAAAGACCCAAGCGGGTCTGAAAAAGAGGTCCACCCGGACCCAACTCGCTCTCTCATTTCAAGGCTCGTGAAAAAAAGACCCACTCGGGTCTTTTCTTTAATCTTCGTTTACGAAAGGCATCAAAGCCATTACGCGAGCGCGTTTGATAGCTGTTGTTACTTTACGTTGGTTTTTAGCTGAAGTTCCTGTTACACGACGTGGAAGGATTTTCCCACGTTCTGAAACGAAACGGCTAAGAAGCTCAGTATCTTTGTAATCAACATATTCAATTTTGTTTGCTGCGATGTAATCAACTTTTTTACGGCGTTTGAATCCGCCACGACGTTGTTGAGCCATGTTTTTTCTCCTTTATAATTTTAGTTGTCCATTAGAATGGTAAATCATCATCTGAAATATCCAACGGATTTGTTGCTCCAAATGGATTTTCATCACGTGAAAAGTCTGGTACTGAATTTGTAGGTGCTGAATAGTTTGCAGTTGGTGCAGAGTAAGCTCCACCTGTGTGACCCTCACGCACACTACGGCTTTCCAACATTTGGAAATTCTCAGCCACGACCTCTGTCACGTAGACACGTTGTCCTTGCTGGTTATCGTAACTACGAGTCTGGATACGACCTGTCACCCCGATAAGCGAGCCTTTTTTAGCCCAGTTAGCTAGGTTTTCAGCCTGTTGGCGCCACATAACGACATTGATAAAATCAGCCTCACGTTCGCCATTTTGACTCTTAAATGTACGGTTTACTGCAAGAGTAAAAGTCGCAACTGCTACATTTGATGGGGTATAACGCAACTCAGCGTCACGTGTCATACGCCCTACAAGTACAACATTGTTAATCATAGTTTACCTTCTTACGCGTCAGTTTTGACGATCATGTGACGAAGAATGTCAGCGTTGATTTTTGAAAGGCGGTCAAACTCTTTAAGAGCTGCATCGTCGTTTGCTTCAACGTTAACGATGTGGTAAAGTCCTTCACGGAAATCTTTGATTTCGTATGCAAGACGACGTTTTTCCCAAGATTTTGATTCAACAACAGTTGCACCGTTGTCAGTCAAAATAGAGTCAAAACGTGCTACCAAAGCGTTTTTAGCTTCTTCTTCAATGTTTGGACGAATGATATAAAGAATTTCGTATTTAGCCATTGATATGTTCCTCCTTTTGGTCTAATGACCCCAAGACTTTGCAAGGGGTAAGTGAGGTTCGCTCACAATAAACTATTATACTAGAAAAAAATTTTTTACGCAAGTAAAAACTCTGAAATAAAAAAGAAGATGACGAATCATCTTCTCAAAAACTATGAGTTTTTAGTCTTCTTTTTTCTTGCGAGCAAGAAGTCCAAATCCACCTAGGGCTCCAAGAAGTCCAAGCGCTGCGAGGCTAGCGCTAGCTTCTGTACCAGTATTTGGCAATTCGCGTTTACCTTCAGCTTCTTTCACTGCTGTTGGTTGTACTGGCTGTTCTGGTGTTGCTGGCTGTTCAGGTATTGCTGGAGCTGCTGGAGCTGCTGGCTCTACCGGTTGTGCTGGTTGAGTCGGTTCAACCGGTGTTGGAGTTGGCATCTCAACTTTACGGAAGATATGTCTGATATTTCCATTTGAATCTGTCACAGTCTTCACATATTCGTAACCTGGAATTGTTCCAGGTTCTTTAGAACCTGGCTCAGTTGGTTTCAATGGATTTCCATTCTCATCAGTCCAACTCGTTGTAATCTCTTTACCTGGAGTTGGTTGAGGAGCTGGTGTTGGTGTTATGACTTTTTCATAAACATGAACAGTATCTCCATTTGGCAGTTTCTTCGTTTCTACGAATCTGTACTCTGGAATTTCTTTCTTATCTACTGAACCACTTTCTTTTTCTTTGATTTCATTTCCATCTTTGTCTTTAAAGAATGTTGTTACTTT
>NZ_CAMHWI010000039.1 GCF_946188695.1 Streptococcus mitis
CATCAAAAAAGAAAGGACGAAATTTGTCCTTTCTCGAGCTTAGCTTTTCATCAACCCACTACAGTTGACAAAGAGCCCAAAAATCTCCTAGCAGGCTTTTCTGCTAGGAGATTTTCTTACGAGAGATACTTGTTTAAACTCTAAAAATCAGATTCATTATCTAATAATCAAACAATCTACTAATTAAGCTTCTCCGTCTTCTTTACGACGACGTCCTGCAAGACCGAGACCAAGTAATGCACTTGCAGCTGCTGCTACCATAGCTACAGTAGAATCCACTGTACCTGTATTTGGCAATTCTTTAGCCACTTTACGCGCATTTGCTTGTGCTGATACTGTTTGGCTAGCATTAGATGCTGCTTGAGTAGTAGCTGGAGCTACAGCTGGTGTTTGCGCAGATTGATCGTTAGCTGGAGCTACAGCTGGTGTTTGAGCAGATTGGTCGTTAGCTGGTGTTGCATGATCAGTTGATGGAGCAACTTTCGCCATGAAGTCTTCGATACGTTTAACCATTGCATCCACTTCTGCTTGAGTTGCGTCTGCATTAGCAAATACTTTCTTAGCATCTGCTGATAATGCATTCGCTTCTTTTGCAGTTTCTGCATCAAGCTTAGCTGATTCTTTAATAATCAATTCATCTAATTGATGGATAGCACCTTCTAACTTAGCTTTATTAACTTTGGCTTCAGTGTTATTAGCTCCGTTATTTGCTCCATTTCCTTCATTTCCATAATTTTGTGAAACAATAACTTCAACAGGTACGTTAATTTCTTCTACGCTTCCATCTGCTAATTTAACTGTTACTTTAGCCATCACTGTACCTAATGCTGATGTTGTAGGTTTTTCAACCTTAACAATTTCTACACCGCTTGGTAAGTTTAGTTTTGATAAAACATCTTTATCTGTTAAAGATTCACCTTGCTTAACAGTTACAGAACCATTTACAAACAATTTTGATAAATCATATTCTTCTTGCTCACGAATAACTGCTGAAATACGGTAAACAAAGTTACGAATCGCTTGATCTACATCTGCTTCTGTGGCTGCTTTTTGAATAGCTTCAATTGCTTCCTTAGCTTTGTTGACTACTTGTGCTTTTGCCGCTGCTTTTTCTGCTTCTGTTAAATCAGTTGCATTTTCAAGTTCAGCTAATTTCTTAGCTAATTCAGCTTCTACTTCTGCTTTGGCTTTAGCCTTGTAATCTGTTGTTGCTGGTGCTACTTTAGCGATTTCTGCTTTTCCTGCTTCTTTCGCTGCTTCTACTTCTGCTTCCGTTGTAGCTTTTTCTATTGCTTCGATTGCTTTCTTAGCTTCAGCTGCTACTTGTGCTTTTGCCGCTGCTTTTTCTGCATCTGAAAGTTTGTCGTTGGCATCGATCGCTGCTTCTTTGGCTTTTGCTGCTTTTTCGATTTCCGCTTTCGCTGCTGATTTTCCTACTTCTACCGCTGGTGCTGGTGTTACTTTAGCGATTTCTGCTTTTCCTTCAGCCTCTTTTGCGTCTACTCCAGCTTGGTCAGTTGCTGCATCGATCGCTTTCTTAGCTTCGTCCGCTGCTTTCTTAGCTTCTTCTTTCGCTGCTGATTTTTCTGCATCTGAAAGTTTGTCGTTAGCGTCGATCGCTTTGTC
>NZ_CAMHWI010000040.1 GCF_946188695.1 Streptococcus mitis
TTATCCTTGAGGAAGGTTTTAAAGACAGTCTGAAAAAGAGGATGAACCAGCTTAAGATTGTCCTCAATAAGTCCGAAAAATTTGTCTGCCTCCTTGTTCTGAAAGTGAAAAAGCAAGAGTTGATAGAGATGGTAGTGGTGTTTCAAGTCCTCTGAATAGCTCAAAAGCTTGTCTAAAATCTCTTTATTCGTCAAGTGCATGCGAAAAGTAGGGCGATAAAAACGTTTATCGCTGAGTTTACGACTATCCTGTTGAATGAGCTTCCAGTAACGCTTGATATCCTTGTATTCATGGGATTTTCGATGAAACTGATTCATGATTTGGACACGCACACGACTCATAGCACGGCTCATGTGTTGGACAATATGGAAACGATCCAACACGATTTTGGCGTTTGGAAAAAGCTGTTTAGCTAAGGCATAGTAGGGACTAAACATATCCATAGTAATGATTTTCACCTGACATCGGACTGCTCTATCGTAACGAAGAAAGTGATTTCGGATGACAGCCTGTGTTCTGCCTTCAAGAACAGTGATAATGTTGAGCTTGTCAAAATCTTGTGCAATAAAGCTCATCTTTCCCTTTGTAAAAGCGTACTCGTCCCAGGACATAATCTCAGGGAGGTAAGAAAAATCAGACTTAAAACGGAAGTCATTGAGCTTACGAATGACAGTTGAAGTTGAAATAGCCAGCTGATGAGCAATATCGGTCATAGAAGTCTTTTCAATCAGCTTTTGCGCAATCTTTTGGTTGATGATACGAGGAATTTGATGATTCTTCTTGACGAGAGAGGTTTCGGCGACCATCATTTTCGAGCAATGATAGCACTTGAATCGACGCTTTTTCAGGAGGATTCTAGTAGGCATACCAGTCGT
>NZ_CAMHWI010000041.1 GCF_946188695.1 Streptococcus mitis
CTTCCTAAGAAAGATGTCCCAGGAACAGGTAAGATTATAGAACCAGGTAAACCAGCTGTGGAAGTTCCTAATGTAATAACTCCAGCTAAGGTAACACCAGAAACACCAGTAACTGAAAAACCAGGTAAGATTGAAATTACTCAACAACCAAATGGAAATGCGATTGTAACACCGAAGAAACCAGATGGCTCAACATACCCACCAGGAACTAAGGTAGAAATTCCAGGAGAAGATGGAACAACAATCACAGTAACAGTTGGTGACAATGGTTCAGGTGAAGTACCAAATGACAAGCTTCCAAAAGGAGACTTGCCAGGAAAAGGAACAGTCACAGAACCGAATAAGAAACCATCACAACCAGTGGATGTGACAACACCAGCTCGTAAGACACCAACATTAGATGTGGAACGAGATCCTGAGACAGGTGACGTTACAGTCACACCTAAGAAACCAGATGGCTCAACATACCCACCAGGAACTAAGGTAGAAATCCCAGGTGAAAATGGTCCAATCACAGTAACAATCGGTGAAGACGGTAAAGGTAAAGTACCAAATGACAACCTTCCTAAGAAAGATGTCCCAGGAACAGGTAAGATTATAGAACCAGGTAAACCAGCTGTGGAAGTTCCTAATGTAATAACTCCAGCTAAGGTAACACCAGAAACACCAGTAACTGAAAAACCAGGTAAGATTGAAATTACTCAACAACCAAATGGAAATGCGATTGTAACACCGAAGAAACCAGATGGCTCAACATACCCACCAGGAACTAAGGTAGAAATTCCAGGAGAAGATGGAACAACAATCACAGTAACA
>NZ_CAMHWI010000042.1 GCF_946188695.1 Streptococcus mitis
GCTTTGTCTTTTCCTACTGGGTTTACTGCCGCTACTGCATCTGTTCCTTCAGTTGCTTTTGCGTCTACTCCAGCTTGATCAGTTGCTGCATCGATTGCTTTCTTAGCTTCGTCTGCTGCTTTCTTAGCTTCTTCTTTCGCTGCTGATTTTTCTGCATCTGAAAGTTTGTCGTTAGCGTCGATCGCTTTGTCTTTTTCTGCCAATGCTGCATCTACTGCCGCTTTAGCTGCTGGTTTTGCTTTTGCTGCTGGATCTACATCTGCTACTTTTGTAGTTCCTTTGTCTTCTGCTGCCGCTACTGCATCATCTGTCTTCGCTTTATCAACATTTGCTTTTGCTGCATCTGCTAATTTACGTGCTTCTGCTTTTGCAGCTTCTTTCTCTTCTGTTGTTAACTCAGGACGTTTCTCAATTT
Organism: Streptococcus mitis; assembly: GCF_946188695.1. Taxonomy (GTDB): domain Bacteria; phylum Bacillota; class Bacilli; order Lactobacillales; family Streptococcaceae; genus Streptococcus; species Streptococcus mitis_DF. Next base: position 416 of record NZ_CAMHWI010000042.1, read on the forward strand.
CTGCAACTTTTGCAGTATAAGTATCTTCAATCGCTTGTTTTGCGGCTGGTTTTACTTCTGCTTTTGGCACTACAGGGGTAATTGTTCCTACTCCTGCTTCTTTAGCTGCTGTTACGTCCGCATTAGAAGTTGCTTTATCGATGGCTGCTTTGGCTGCTTCTGCTTTAGCACGTGCTTCTTCCTTAGCTGCTTCTTTTTCTTCTTTCGTTGAATCAGGTTTTGCATCAATTGCTTGCTCTTGTGCTTTTAATGCTGCATCGATGGCCGCTTTTGCTGCTGGTTTTGCTTTTGCTGCTGGATCTACATCTGCTACTTTTGTAGTTCCTTTGTCTTCTGCTGCCGCTACTGC
>NZ_CAMHWI010000043.1 GCF_946188695.1 Streptococcus mitis
TGCTACCTGATGGGTAAGTTGTTCCATCTGGTTTCTTAGGCGTTACAATCGCATTTCCATTTGGTTGTTGAGTAATTTCAATCTTACCTGGTTTTTCAGTTACTGGTGTTTCTGGTGTGAATTTAGCTGGTGTTGTTACATTAGGAACTTCAACAGCTGGTTTACCTGGTTCGGTAATCTTACCTATACCTGGTGTTTCTACATCTGGTAGATCACTGTTTGGTACTTTACCTTTACCGTCTTCACCGATTGTGACTGTGATTGGCTTGCCACCTTTACCTGGAATTTCTACCGTAGTTCCTGGTGGGTAGGTTGAGCCGTCTGGTTTCTTCGGTGTTACTGTAACGTCACCTGTTTCAGGATCTCGTTTCACATCTAGTGTTGGTGTCTTACGAGCTGGTGTTGTTACATCCACTGGTTGTGATGGTTTCTTGTTAGGTTCTGTTACTGTTCCTGTACCTGGGACATTTGTCTTAGGAAGGTTGTCATTTGGTACTTCACCTGACCCATTGTCACCAATTGTTACTGTGATTGTTGTTCCATTTTCTCCTGGAATTTCTACCCTGCTACCTGATGGGTAAGTTGTTCCATCTGGTTTCTTAGGCGTTACAATCGCATTTCCATTTGGTTGTTGAGTAATTTCAATCTTACCTGGTTTTTCAGTTACTGGTGTTTCTGGTGTGAATTTAGCTGGTGTTGTTACATTAGGAACTTCAACAGCTGGTTTACCTGGTTCGGTAATCTTACCT
>NZ_CAMHWI010000044.1 GCF_946188695.1 Streptococcus mitis
GTAACTGGGGTTTCGATACCTTTAACTGGTGTTACATTAACCGGAACATCAACGGTAATTGTTTTGCCATTTGGTAAGGTAACAGTTACTTTAACAGGATTTTTCTTACCTGGGGTTGTTAAGTCTGGAACGTTTTCTACATTCGTAACTTTTCCACCTTCTGGGACTTTGACATATTTAGCAATATCATCCTTTGTTAAAGGTGTATTTGTCACTGGTGTTTCAATTGGTTTTGGTTTAGCTTCCACTACTTTAATCGTTGCTGGAACTTCTACCAATACATTTCCATTTTTATCTTTTACTACAACTGTTACTAGTTTATCACCAACAGTTGTTGCATCGAACGGTTCAGTCTGTCCATCTGGAACTTTGTACTCAAATGTTGAACCTTCTGGATAATCACTTGGAGTAATACTGTCTCTTGCTTGTGGTTTTTCAGTTGGATTTACAGGAATTAATTGTTCCTTGCCTTCCACTACTTTCACCTTAGCAGGAACTTCTACAAGTTTATCTTCCTCATCTTTTGCTTCTACAATAACATCTTTTTCGCCTGGTGTTGTTGTATCTACTGGAGTTTTATATTTGAATGTTACTCCATCTGGATATTGTTCAGGATCAATACTCTTAGATACATCTGGTTGTTTATTAGATTTATCAACCGGCACATACTGTGTCTTACTATCGACCACTACAATTTTAGCAGGAATCTCTGCAACTATTTCTGTACCTAGCTTAGCTACAACTGT
>NZ_CAMHWI010000045.1 GCF_946188695.1 Streptococcus mitis
CATCAAAAAAGAAAGGACGAAATTTGTCCTTTCTCGAGCTTAGCTTTTCATCAACCCACTACAGTTGACAAAGAGCCTTAATACAAATATTAGCACCTACTTAAAAAAACAACAACGGCCCTGCACCTCTTTTAAAACGAGGAACAAGGTCGTTGTTTAATCTTTTTTATTCATTGTCCACTTAACAATGAACCATTCATATTTTGACTAAATTTTTAGTCTTCTTTTTTCTTTCCAAGAGCAAGTCCGAGACCACCTAGCATACCAAGAAGTCCGAGAGATGCAAGAGTAGCATTTGATTCTGTTCCTGTATTTGGCAATACATTTTGAGAACCATTTGACTTAGCTCCATTATCAACAGTAGTCTTAGTATCTACCTGATCTGCATTCGGAGTAACTGCATCTGGAACTGGAGTTGTTGGTGCTGGTGCATCTTGACCAGAACCTCTATTAGTGTCAGGTTTGACTGGCGTATCAGGTGTCACTGGTGCAACTGGTTTTTCAGTTGCTGGTGTGACTTTACCTGGTGTTGTTACATTAGGAACTTCAACTGCTGGTTGACCTGGTTCTATAATCTTACCTGTTCCTGGGACTTTACCGTCTGGTAATTCACTGTTTGGTACTTTACCTTTACCTTCTTTATCGATTGTAACGATAATTGGGTTTCC
>NZ_CAMHWI010000046.1 GCF_946188695.1 Streptococcus mitis
TCGTAAGCAGATTTTCCTTGAAACTCTTCTCGTTTCAAGGAATTGACATGGGAAATGACTAGATTGACGTCTTTCTGAGTCAGCTGGTCAAAGGAAGTGCCCTTGGGCAGAATGGCTCGCAAAACCGTATGGTTCTTCTCAATCCGCCCCTTCTGGTCAGGACGGCTAGGGTCGCAGAAGTAGAGGTGAGACTTACCATCAATGTCTCTCTCAAGCTCCTCCACATAGGAGAACTCAGATCCGTTGTCCGTGAGAATGACAGGGAACAGCTGATGGAACGCATACCCTCCGTCCATGACTCTTTCTTTCAAAGCTGCGAATTTAGTGGCGACCTCCAGAGCAGTCTTGTTGTCCAAAAGCAAGGCGAAGAGGAAATTGCAGAAGGAAACGTTGAAGGTGAGCAGTAGCTTTCCACCAGGTCTGCCGATGACCGTGTCCATTTCCAACCATTTGAAGAAATCATCTGTTTCTCGTAACTCTTGGAAATCTTGGTAGGTTCGCCCAATTTTTAGCTCTTTGGGAATAGCTACTTTTCTGGATTTTCTGCGTTCCTTGAACTTGACCATCCGAGGGAAATCAATGGGCTTGGCTGTCAGATATCCTAGCTTGGCATGTCGATACACCGTAGCTTTCGACACAGGTA
>NZ_CAMHWI010000047.1 GCF_946188695.1 Streptococcus mitis
CCACGCCGTAAGAGCTATGTCCAGAGCGAGTGGTATCTTACCATCCGATATCGCGTGTCGATAGCTGACTTGGGGCCCTCCTCGCCCTTTGGAAAGAAGCCTGCACGTTGTGCCTTTCAGCTCTAGGGCAAAGTAGCACACCCAGAGCAGAAGTCCTACTTCAGCCAGATCAGGCCTGCAAAGAAACTGCGTTTCGAAGGCTTTTGGAAGAGATTTTCCCGGTAGGCTGTAAGAGCACAGTGCAGAGCGAGTTGTTTCTTAGCTGACGAAAGAGCTGGAAGCTGGACCTGAGGGACTTGTCTACCCTTGTGGAAACAAGGCAGGACTTTGTGCCTTGCAGCTCTAGCGCCATGTAGGACCCAGCAGAGCAGAAGTTCTACTTAAGCCAGATCAGGGCTGGGAAGAAACTGCGTTTCACAGGCCTTTGTAAGACTCGTTCCCTGTAGGCTGTAAAACACCAGTGCAGAGCAAGTTGTTTCTTAGCTGCCCAAAGAGGTGGAAGCCCCACGCTGTGGGGCCTG
>NZ_CAMHWI010000048.1 GCF_946188695.1 Streptococcus mitis
GATAGTCGTAAACTCAGTGATAAACGATTTTATCGCCCTACTTTTCGTATGCACTTAACGAATAAAGAGATTCTAGACAAGATTTTGAGCTATTCAGAAGACTTGAAACACCACTACAATCTCTATCAACTCTTGCTTTTTCACTTTCAGAACAAGGAACCTGACAAATTCTTCGGACTTATTGAGGACAATCTAAAGCAGGTTCATCCTCTTTTTCAGACTGTCTTTAAAACCTTTCTAAAGGACAAAGAGAAAATCGTCAACGCCCTTCAACTTCCCTATTCTAACGCCAAACTGGAAGCGACCAATAATCTCGTTAAACTTATCAAACGAAATGCCTTTGGATTTCGGAACTTTGAAAACTTCAAAAAACGAATTTTTATCGCTCTCAATATCAAAAAAGAAAGGACAAATTTCGTCCTTTCTAGATCTTAGCTTTTCTTCAACCCACTACAGTTGACAAAGAGCC
>NZ_CAMHWI010000049.1 GCF_946188695.1 Streptococcus mitis
TGGGACTTTTTTTCTACACAAAAATAGGCTCCATAAGATTCATAGGGGATTTACCCACTACAAATATTATAGAGCCTGTATTAATAAGCTCTTGGTTTCTAATATATTGATGTTTGTATCCACCTGGGATATAAAGCGAGTTATCTATTACCATTAAAGTTTCTAGATGATTATTTTTTACGAGCCAAAGTGAAGATGAATTATCTGATATGATAAGTGGTTACAGATTTATTTCAAAGATAGAGAGTTGGTTGCATTCAAATATATAACATAATAACATTTTGTGGATAATTAAAAATTTTCTCCCTCATTTTATGTAATAAATCGGTTTTAACTTGTTTAAATAGACTAAAAATGGTATAATTGAGCTGTGATAGCTGTGATAGCTGTGATAGCTGTGATAGCTGTGATAGCTGTGATAGCTGTGATAGCTGTGATAGCTG
>NZ_CAMHWI010000050.1 GCF_946188695.1 Streptococcus mitis
ATAGAAGTCTTTTCAATCAGCTTTTGCGCAATCTTTTGGTTGATGATACGAGGAATTTGATGATTCTTCTTGACGAGTGAGGTCTCGGCGACCATCACCTTCGAGCAATGATAGCACTTGAAACGACGCTTTTTCAGAAGAATTCTAGTAGGCATACCAGTCGTTTTGAGGTAAGGAATCTTAGACGGCTTTTGAAAGTCATATTTTTTCATTTGACTTCCACAATAAGGACAAAATGGAGCATCGTAGTCTAGTTTGGCGATGATTTCTTTGTGTGTATCCCTATTGATGATATCCATAAATTGGATATTAGGGTCTTTGATATCGAGTAGTTTTGTGATAAAATGTAATTGTTCCATATGATTCTTTCTAATGAGTTGTTTGATCGCTTTTCATTATAGGTCATATGGGACTTTTTTTCTACACAAAA
>NZ_CAMHWI010000051.1 GCF_946188695.1 Streptococcus mitis
TCTACGAATCTGTATTCTGGGATGTCTTTCTTATCTACTGAACCACTTTCTTTTTCTTTGATTTCATTTCCATCTTTATCTTTGAAGAATGTTGTTACTTTCTCGTAGACATGTTCTACATCTCCGTTTGGCAGTTTCTTAGTCTCTACGAATCTGTATTCTGGGATGTCTTTCTTATCTACTGAACCACTTTCTTTTTCTTTGATTTCATTTCCATCTTTATCTTTGAAGAATGTTGTTACTTTCTCGTAGACATGTTCTACATCTCCGTTTGGCAGTTTCTTAGTCTCTACGAATCTGTATTCTGGGATGTCTTTCTTATCTACTGAACCACTTTCTTTTTCTTTGATTTCATTTCCATCTTTGTCTTTAAAGAATGTTGTTACTTTTTCGTAGACATGTTCT
>NZ_CAMHWI010000052.1 GCF_946188695.1 Streptococcus mitis
GACTTTCAAAAACCGTCGAAAATTCCTTACCTCGAAACGACTGGTATGCCTACTAGAATCCTCCTGAAAAAGCGTCGTTTCAAGTGCTATCATTGCTCGAAAGTGATGGTCGCCGAGACCTCACTCGTCAAGAAGAATCATCAAATTCCTCGTATTATCAACCAAAAGATTGCGCAAAAGTTAATTGAAAAGACTTCTATGACCGATATTGCCCATCAGCTTTCCATTTCAACTTCAACTGTCATTCGAAAGCTCAATGATTTCCACTTTAAGCATGATTTTTCTCGTCTTCCTGAGATTATGTCCTGGGACGAGTATGCCTTTACTAAGGGAAAGATGAGTTTCATTGCACAAGATTTTGATAATCT
>NZ_CAMHWI010000053.1 GCF_946188695.1 Streptococcus mitis
CCTTTACCTTCTTTATCGATTGTAACGATAATTGGGTTTCCATCTTTACCTGGGATTTCTACCTTAGTTCCTGGTGGGTATGTTGAGCCATCTGGTTTCTTAGGTGTTACTGTTACATCACCTGTCTTAGGATCTTGTTCAACATCTATTGTTGGTGTCTTACGAGCTGGTGTTGTTACATCTACTGGTTGTGATGGTTTCTTGTTAGGTTCTGTTACTGTTCCTGTACCTGGGACATCTTTCTTAGGAAGGTTGTCATTTGGTACTTCACCTGATCCATTGTCACCAATTGTTACTGTGATTGTTGTTCCATCTTCTCCTGGAATTTCTACCTTAGTTCCTGGTGGGTATGTTGAGCCATCTGGTT
>NZ_CAMHWI010000054.1 GCF_946188695.1 Streptococcus mitis
CCGAGGGAAATCAATGGGCTTGGCTGTCAGATATCCTAGCTTGGCATGTCGATACACCGTAGCTTTCGACACAGGTAAGTTATGTGTCTGAATGATATGGTAGATGCTTTGTTTCTTCTGGATGCCTTGGGTTAAGACCTTGTCCATCTGATAAAAACTTTCCTTGTTTAGGGGAATGCCCTCTCTGGACTCCCTCAACATAGTCTCGTACTGTTCCTGTGCCTTTTTCGCGTAGTAAAGATAGCGGTTAAACCCACAATCCTTTCTCTTTTTTGGACAGTTGTTACAGACATAAGGAGCTTTTTTGAGAAGAGGGCAATCCGTGCAATCAGATTTGACAGATGTTGGATGA
>NZ_CAMHWI010000055.1 GCF_946188695.1 Streptococcus mitis
CTTCGGGGACAAGCCGGAATCACGTGAGGGGCATGCCGGCACAGCCTCTCAGACTGAACCTCGTGCCGGACACCACAGAACCACCTGCCGGACAGACCGGAACCACCTGCCGGACACGCCGGAACCACCGGCTCGACCCGCCGGAACGACCGCTGGACATGCAAAATCACCTGCCGGCTACGCCAGAACCACTCGGCAGACACTCCGGAATCACATGCCAGGCATTCCGGAACCACCTCTCAAAGGTGCCAGAACCAAATGCCGGATACTCAGGTGTCACCTGCCGGGCATGCCGGATCCACCTCTCAGAGGCGCCAGAACCACATGCCGGACAC
>NZ_CAMHWI010000056.1 GCF_946188695.1 Streptococcus mitis
TTATCCTTGAGGAAGGTTTTAAAGACAGTCTGAAAAAGAGGATGAACCAGCTTAAGATTGTCCTCAATAAGTCCGAAGAATTTGTCAGGTTTCTTGTTCTGAAAGTGAAAAAGCAAGAGTTGATAGAGATGGTAGTGGTGTTTCAACTCATCTGAATAGCTCAAAAGCTTGTCTAGAATCTCTTTATTCGTTAAGTGCATACGAAAAGTAGGGCGATAAAATCGTTTATCACTCAGTTTACGACTATCTTGTTGAATGAGTTTCCAGTAGCGTTTGATGGCCTTGTATTCATGGGATTTTCGCTCAAATTGATTCATGATTTGGAC
>NZ_CAMHWI010000057.1 GCF_946188695.1 Streptococcus mitis
TTATCTTCGATCGCTTTCTTCTCAGCGTCTGTAAGTTTTTCTGGATTTGCTACTGCTGTCTTATCTGCTGGTTTAACAATGTCGTTTCCTGCATTTGGTTTAGTTGCAGCTTCTGGATCTTTCGTCAAGTCTGCTGCTGGAATTACGGCTGTCTTACCTTCTGGAGTTGTAACTGTCGCATTTCCTTTATCATCTACAACTACTGTTGCATCTGGGTTTACAGCTTTAACTTTATCTTCGATTGCTTTCTTCTCAGCGTCTGTAAGTTTTTCTGGATTTGCTACTACTGTCTTATCTGCTGGTTTAACGATGTCGTTTCC
>NZ_CAMHWI010000058.1 GCF_946188695.1 Streptococcus mitis
CATCTGGATTTACAGCTTTAACTTTATCTTCGATCGCTTTCTTCTCAGCGTCTGTAAGTTTTTCTGGATTTGCTACTACAGTCTTATCTGCTGGTTTAACGATGTCATTACCTGCATTTGGTTTAGTTGCAGTTTCTGGATCTTTTGTCAAGTCTGCTGCTGGAATTACAGCTGTCTTACCTTCTGGGGTTGTAACTGTTGCGTTTCCTTTGTCATCTACAACTACTGTTGCATCTGGATTTACAGCTTTAACTTTATCTTCGATCGCTTTCTTCTCAGCATCTGTAAGTTTTTCTGGATTTGCTACTACAGTCTT
>NZ_CAMHWI010000059.1 GCF_946188695.1 Streptococcus mitis
TGCACGTAGGTCTTGTAGAACTCCTCTGGATTCTCTGCCTCGAATACTTGAATCGCTCCTTTCGGAGTGAAATTGCTAGACTTCAGGGCTTCTTGGACACCTGATGGTGCCTTATCTAGACTCTCATAAAGAGCCATTTTCAAACCTTTAACTACTTGCCCTTTAGAATCTGTCACTTGAACACCGTCTTGATTGATTGTAACAGCTTCCTCTGGGTAATCATCAACGATATAGAATCCTTTACCAATACGGTCTTTATCTGCTTCAATGCCCTTGTATTGGCTATAATCTGCCGTTACCTTGTAGTAGTTGAC
>NZ_CAMHWI010000060.1 GCF_946188695.1 Streptococcus mitis
TAGTTGACAGAACCTGCCAAGACCTGTTTCCCATCGATGTTAACACCTGCTTTATTCAGATTCTTCTTGGTAGGTTTCGCAGTAGGAACATTATTTACAACTGTATCTGTGATATAAGCTGAACCAAAATCAAGCTGATAAGCTGTATTTTCGTACTTACCACCTGTTTGACCCAATTCCTTCTTAACAGTCATTGGGTTGGTAATCGTCAGAACTTCTCCAGCTTGCACGTAGGTCTTGTAGAACTCCTCTGGATTCTCTGCCTCGAATACTTGAATCGCTCCTTTCGGAGTGAAATTGC
>NZ_CAMHWI010000061.1 GCF_946188695.1 Streptococcus mitis
AAGTCATATTTCTTCATTTGATGTCCACAATCAGGACAAGATGGGGCATTGTAATCCAGTTTAGCGATGATTTCCTTAAGTGTATCCTTATTGATGATGTCTAGAATCTGGATATTTGGGTCTTTGATATCGAGTAGTTTTGTGATAAAATGTAATTGTTCCATATGAATCTTTCTAATGAGTTGTTTAGTCGCTTTTCATTATAGGTCATATGGGACTTTTTTTCTACACAAAAATAGGCTCCATAAGATTCATAGGGGATTTACCCACTACAAATATTATAGAGCCT
>NZ_CAMHWI010000062.1 GCF_946188695.1 Streptococcus mitis
GGACGGGCTTAGCCACAAGATCGCGCTGTGGCGCGACGCGGGGCGGATCGTGCGCGGCGAAGCGGATCTGTTCAGCGAAGTCGCCTGGCTCCAGCTATTGGCCGGGCAGGGGATCGCAGCCGCCGGCCACCACCCGCTCGCCGATGCGCCGCCGCGCGAGCAGATCGCGGAGTATCTCGAATTGATCGAACTGTTGAACGCGCGTGAAGTCGGCCAGATGTCCGATCACGCCGCCTATGTGGCGCAGCATTGCGCGGGGGTGGCGGCATGAAAATCCGCT
>NZ_CAMHWI010000063.1 GCF_946188695.1 Streptococcus mitis
GGCGTCAGGTGATTCCGGAGAGTCCGCCAGGTGGTTCTGGCCTAGCGGGCAGGTGATATTGGCGTGTCCGGCAGGTGTTTATGGCGAGTCGAGCAGGTGGCTCCGGCATGCTCGGCAGGTGCTTCCGGCGTCTCCGGCACGTGGTTCTGGTGTGTCTGAGAGCTGGTTCCGGCATGTCCGGCAGATGATTCCGGAGTGTCCGCCAAGTGGTGCTGGCATACCCGGCGGGTGAGGTGGGCAGGGCAGGGAGGTGGGGCTGGCGAGTCGAGG
>NZ_CAMHWI010000064.1 GCF_946188695.1 Streptococcus mitis
GTTATTCGATAGCATCGGGCCGGGCTGGCATTCATGCCATTGGTGCGATAAACCGATTACATGGGACCAACACTACAACGCCGACGGAATAGGCGTTGACCATTTGGACTTTGATCGGAAACATAATGACAAAGGCAATTTGGTTCCATCTTGTCGCGCTTGCAACTGCAACCGACGAAGGACGCACGGAAAGACGCCAAACCGAAAATTGCTTGACCGGTTGCCAGAATTGAAGGATAAGGCAAGTAACGACGGGGGATTCGGCAATG
>NZ_CAMHWI010000065.1 GCF_946188695.1 Streptococcus mitis
GCCTTGCACCGCCCCTATGGGTGTGATGTTGAGCCCCAGGCACTGAATGAAGCCATCAGGTGGAGTTCCAAGGAGAACTTGCTGGGAGCCACTGAGAGTGACCCTAATCTCTTTGTTGCACTTTATGATTTTGTAGCAAGTGGTGATAACACGCTCAGCATCACTAAAGGTGAGCTTCTGTGTAACACCCTCTCACTTTTCAGTTTTCATTAGTGGTTAAGAAGTAAAGGTGTCTGTTCTAGATTCTGCCTCTGACTAACATTAGCTG
>NZ_CAMHWI010000066.1 GCF_946188695.1 Streptococcus mitis
GAAGGCGCCATTTTGCCTTTCCTTCGTGCCTCTGCACTGTGGATACGACAGCTCTGGTAGGAAGGCTGAAGCTTATGCTGCCACATTAACAGGTGCTGACTCACTGCTCCAGTTGTCCCATTTGGTCGTGATTTTTGATTCCTTGCTGATGAAAATTGTATGTCTTTATTAAAATTTAACCTAAGTAGACTGTAAGGAACAGTGGTACCCATTTAAAGAACATTATAACATCAGACAGACGTCATATTGTTGAGTACACTTTT
>NZ_CAMHWI010000067.1 GCF_946188695.1 Streptococcus mitis
CGCCACCACCCCAGCAAGTACATCATCCTCAACCCGAGCAAGAACCTCAGCAAGTACCTCAGCATCAACAAGAGCAAGTACGTCAGCATCAACAAGTGCAAGTACATCGGCTAGAACATCAGCAAGTACGTCAGCCTCAACAAGCGCAAGTACATCAGCAAGTACATCAGCAACAACAAGTGCAAGTACATCAGCAAGAACATCAGCAAGTACCTCAGCTTCAACAACCACAACAACAAGAGACTCCGCCACCGCAAGATAA
>NZ_CAMHWI010000068.1 GCF_946188695.1 Streptococcus mitis
GGATGGCAAACAAGTACATAAAAAGATGGTCATCATCTTTGTCACTGGGAAAATGCAAATTAAAAACACAATGAGAGACCACGAATCATGAGAATGGCTAAAATTAGAAGACTGACTATACCAAGTATTGACAAGTATGTGGAGAAACTGGAACTCTCATGCTTCTCTGATGGGAATGGAGGTTGGTACAACTAATTTGGAAGATAATTTGGCAGTTTCTTAAAAAGATAAGTTACACCTACCACTTGGTGTAGTTATTCT
>NZ_CAMHWI010000069.1 GCF_946188695.1 Streptococcus mitis
TGCACCAGTCTGCACTCCCGGCAGCAGTGTAGGAGAGTTCCCGTCTCTCCCCATCCTCTCCCACACTTGTCTCTTGTGTCGTTAATTAGAGCCGTTCTGAGCAGAGGAAGGTGACCTCTCCTTGTAGTTTTGATCTGCCTTTCTCTGATGGCTAATGATGTTGAGCACCTTTCCATTTGCCTGTTGGCCATCCGCATGTCTTCTTTGGAGAGATCACTGCTCAGATCTTTTGCCCGTCTTTTTAATTGGGTTGTTGATT
>NZ_CAMHWI010000070.1 GCF_946188695.1 Streptococcus mitis
GAAATGTAACACATAGACACTTGGTATAAAAGAGGTCTGAGAAATTAATTATTTTTAAGGCACATGTGTAGACACTGAAATATAGCTGTCAGTTCCAGTATTGCCTCTTCTTTGAAGTCGATAATGTTAAGCACTTCACATGGAAAGTGCAGTAATGGTAAAAAAGACTTCCATTTCCGGGCTAGCGTATAAGGAGTTTAGAAGTCACCACTCTATCCTGACAAGTAAAAAGCTAAACAAACTAAAACTTAGACTTTCT
>NZ_CAMHWI010000071.1 GCF_946188695.1 Streptococcus mitis
GTCAGTTCGCTAATCATCCCCGCACCGTAACCGCCCATCTCGTCAGGATTCTTGAACGCCCATGCGCCTTGCTGGACGACTTCACCCTCAAGGTTCAGGAGTGTGTCGTTTGACAAGACCATGATGTCGTCGATGCGGGTGCGTGCGACTTTGGTCAGACGCTCGGCCATCTCGTCACGACTCATGACGGCCTCACCGAGGCGTTCAACAGTTAAACTTTTCATCGACGCGAGAAACTTTTCCACTGCTGGATTTCGC
>NZ_CAMHWI010000072.1 GCF_946188695.1 Streptococcus mitis
TTTAGAAGTGTCCTAAAGGCAGTCCCAGCAATAAAAAGGAAACCCGCAGCGATGGCGTACTACCGCACTCCCCATGACGTTACCGCTCTGCCCGCTTGGCAAGCGCTCAATCAACATCGCCAGGCCATGCAGGATTTCAGCATGCGCGAAGCGTTCAATGCCGATCCCCAGCGCTTTACCCAGTTCACTTTGAGCAGCTGCGGGCTGTTCCTCGATTACTCGAAAAACCTGATTACCCCTGAAACACGCGACCTGCT
>NZ_CAMHWI010000073.1 GCF_946188695.1 Streptococcus mitis
CAAAACTTCCATGTTTACTTTTTGACTTTTTGTTCACCTTCTTTCCTAACAGATATTTCTTTATTGGATGCCCACTTACCGTGGGCTTGGCATTCCACTGGAGTACAGATATGGAATGAAAGGCAGAATGTCTGCTCATCAGATATTCTTAATTTATTCTAGGGACCAATACACAAAGAATTACAATACAACAAACTGAGTATTGAATGAACCATCAAATCATTTTGCAATAAAGCAGTATGTGAACATAAAAGAAT
>NZ_CAMHWI010000074.1 GCF_946188695.1 Streptococcus mitis
CCTCAGTGAAAAGAGGAGTACTGGCAGCAGTTAGCTCAGGGCTAATCTTCCTCAAAAAAAAAAAAACCGAAAAAATAAATAAAATAATAGACTTTTAAAAGTCTAATTGTGAAGTAGTATGGATAGTTATTTTAGTAATTTTCACATCACTATTATTATTTTCGTTCTAGTCAAACTGTGAATGGGAAACAGTGGTTTATGGGAAGACAGAAGATCAGCTTATCATGACTGAACAAGCAAGAAGATATTTGAGTACT
>NZ_CAMHWI010000075.1 GCF_946188695.1 Streptococcus mitis
CACCGATCAGGAGGGTGTCTTCTGGTTCCTGCTGCATAGCCTGCATCAGTGGGATGAGCAGCAGATCATCGCCGATGTCTGGCTGCGCATGCAGCTGATGGCGTGTGCCAATTATCTGACCATGGAAGGCCCCTGCCCCCGCCACTGCATGGGTTCCCGCCCCTGAATCCTGGTCCACCCTGCTCGGCTTGCCTTGGCTATCCCCCCCGAACCTGACAAAATGGCGCAATTTTCCCAGAGGAGTCAGGTATTTGAA
>NZ_CAMHWI010000076.1 GCF_946188695.1 Streptococcus mitis
TGTTAATGTAACGTCACCTGTCTCAGGATCTCGTTTCACATCTAGTGTTGGTGTCTTATGAGCTGGTGTTGTTACATCCACTGGTTGTGATGGTTTCTTGTTAGGTTCTGTTACTGTTCCTTTTCCTGGCAAGTCTCCTTTTGGAAGCTTGTCATTTGGTACTTCACCTGAACCATTTTCACCAATTGTTACTGTGATTGTTGTTCCATTTTCTCCTGGAATTTCTACCCTGCTACCTGATGGGTAAGTTGTTCC
>NZ_CAMHWI010000077.1 GCF_946188695.1 Streptococcus mitis
ACCACATCAACAAAATGAGGAATAAAAACCAATGATCATCTCCACAAATGCAGAGAACGCATTTGACAAGATCCAACAGCCATTTATTTATTTATTAATTTTTTTTCTTTTTAAAGATTGGCAGCTGGGCTAACAACTGTTGCCAATCTTTTTTTTTTCCCTGCTTTATCTCCCCAACCTCCCACCCCCCGTACACAGTTGTATATCTTAGTTGCAGGTCCTTCTAGTTGTGGGATGTGGGACACTGCCTCAATG
>NZ_CAMHWI010000078.1 GCF_946188695.1 Streptococcus mitis
TTTTCTGTGTTCTATGTTCTTTTTTCATGTAAGCTAGGATCTTGAACTTTTTTAAATTTACGTTTGATTGTTTCCTGGACAGATTGAATACATACAAATGTTAATAAAATACACATTATAAGTACCAGAATTGTTTATGTTTGCACACTAGACTGAAAATAATTAAATGGAAATTTGTTAAATTAGGATACCATTGTGAATTAAATTAAAATTTAAATAATAAATTTCGATTTTGAGAAATTCCTCCATAAAT
>NZ_CAMHWI010000079.1 GCF_946188695.1 Streptococcus mitis
CCGCCGTCCTCGACGGCAGTAGGCGGGCCGTCCGCATCTCACCGACCGCCCCTCCCGACATCATCAGGAGCTGACGCATGGCTACACCCTGGGTCGTCGGTGTTGAGCGTCCCTTGGACGCATCGACCTACGACGAAGACGGCGCACCGTCGAACGCGGTCGCTGTCACCGTCACCATCACCCGGCCGGACGGGACCACCGTCACCCCGACCGTGGCGAACATCGAACTCGGGCGGTACCGGGCGCTGTTC
>NZ_CAMHWI010000080.1 GCF_946188695.1 Streptococcus mitis
GGTCAGTTTTTCAAGCTTTAGCATATGTCCTTCATCTTTCACGTTGCCGCTGTGTTGGCTTTCTTCACTTATCCCAGTCACTTAGGGAACTAAGCTCCTGGGAATGCGCTCAGTCGCCGCCTTGCTGCAGCTTGAAATCTATCGGTCAGAGCGGCCCGGTAAGCGTTCGATCAGGGTAAACAGCAGGAAGCACAGCAACAGCAACAGCAGCGCGGTGACCGCGCCGTCATTGCTGCGGTAGGCGCCGATC
>NZ_CAMHWI010000081.1 GCF_946188695.1 Streptococcus mitis
TGGAAAGATCTCTAAGATATATTGTTAAATGACAAAAGCAAGGTACAGAACTATGTGTACACTACATTATTATTTATGTGAAATTAGATAAATACACTGGTATATGACAGTATATCCCCCAATGATACATTTGAAATGGAAGGGGAACCGGGTGACTGGGGGATAGGTGAGGAGACTTTTTGACATTATCTACTTTTTTACCTTTTGTGTATATACTACCATTCCAAAATTATATAACCTTTAAGTATA
>NZ_CAMHWI010000082.1 GCF_946188695.1 Streptococcus mitis
ATCAACAAGTGCAAGCACATCAGCAACTACATCAGCATCAACAAGCGCAAGTACCTCAGCAAGTACATCAGCATCAACAAGTACATCAGCATCAACAAGAGCAAGTACATCAGCATCAACAAGTGCAAGCACGTCGGCTAGAACATCGGCTAGCACATCAGCAAGTGCGTCAGCATCAACAAGAGCAAGTACATCAGCATCAACAAGAGCAAGTACCTCAGCAAGTACGTCAGCTTCAACGAGCGCTC
>NZ_CAMHWI010000083.1 GCF_946188695.1 Streptococcus mitis
TACAAATCCTGTGACCTACAGAGTTAGAACTACGTTGAGAGATTTCCCATTCCCCAATGCCTTCCACCTTCCTGCCGTAAACCAGGCTGGAGCCAAGCTTAGCTCTGCTCAATTCCTGGCCTGCCACTGTCTTGAACAGATGAATAAACTGAGGCCCAGAGAGGGTAAGTGTCAGACATAAATTTACAACCTTCCTTCAGATTTCACTGCTTTTTAAATTCTTTCAAGTTTTATACATATCTTGGCG
>NZ_CAMHWI010000084.1 GCF_946188695.1 Streptococcus mitis
CGGGAGGGTGGCGGGGCGGGGGGGTGTGGAGACACTTTCTAATGACAAGACTCTGGAGTCCAGCATACTAGTTCGGAATCTTTATACCGCCACTTTGTAACTGTGCTCTCTTCAACTACCTGTTATCTTCTTGAAACATTGCATTCAGCATCTGTAAAATGAGTTGTTGCGAAGATTAAATAGTCTAATGAATGCCAAGTACCCAACAGTAGATCTGGCACAAAGTAATTCCTCAGTGAATGTTAAT
>NZ_CAMHWI010000085.1 GCF_946188695.1 Streptococcus mitis
ATGGAGTCTGGATTGATTTTAGACCTTTTTTTCTTTTTCTAATTATCAGCATTTAAAGCTATAAAATTCCATGTAATCTGTGCTTCACTGGCATCCCAGAAAGTTTTTCTCGCTCTTTTATGTGTTTTAACTTTTGGTCGAATATTTGACATCACCTCTAGGAACTGAAGTAAACAATACTTTACTCAGAAATGAGCACACCTCTTCCCTCTTCTTCAGTCAGGCTGTTATTCTGGGGGCTCCATTT
>NZ_CAMHWI010000086.1 GCF_946188695.1 Streptococcus mitis
TGTGGGTGCAAGTCACAGCTCCCCCACTCACCCACCGGGTGACCTGGGCCACCTTCTGGCCCCCAAGTCCTTGCTGTCCCCACATGGACAGTAGAGAGCACACCAAGGGCGGGCACCTGCTGGGCAGAGTGGCTGTGCGGATGGATGAGGTCGAACAGAGAGGAAGCGGGGCAGAGAATAGCCCTCTGGTGGGGGAGGGAAGCTCACTGGAGTGCTGCCAAGTCCTGGGTCACTCACCCATCGGCC
>NZ_CAMHWI010000087.1 GCF_946188695.1 Streptococcus mitis
CCCGCCCGCCCCCACCCGATTTTTTTCACCAGGCGCCCGCTGACACGCCCCATTGGATATGGTGACTGGAGTTCACACGTGTGGTCTCAGTTTCTAATCAAGAACGCGCCTGTAAACCATCTGCAAAATGAATTACTGCCCGTTCTTGATTAGATCGGAAGAGCGTCGTGTAGGGAAATAGTGTGTGTGTTGGTGTAGTTCTCGGTGGTGGCCGTTTCATTAAAAAAAAAGGTGGGGGGGGGGGGG
>NZ_CAMHWI010000088.1 GCF_946188695.1 Streptococcus mitis
GCCCGCGGCGCCGGCCCCGGCCGCTGCGCGCGGCGTTGTACTTGCACTTGTTGAGGCTGACGTACGTGCTGATGTACTTGCACTTGTTGAGGCTGACGTACTTGCTGAGGTACTTGCGCTCGTTGAAGCTGACGTACTTGCTGATGTACTTGCACTGGTTGATGCTGACGTACTTGCGCTTGTTGATGCTGACGAACTTGCTGATGTACTTGCGCTTGTAGAGGCTGACGTACTTGCTGATGG
>NZ_CAMHWI010000089.1 GCF_946188695.1 Streptococcus mitis
TGGTCAGGCAAATGATTGCCACAAAGCTCAGCTCGTCTCATAGAGCGTATAAGATCGGTCATTTGATCTGCGACAGGCCCACCAAAACCTAAGACAAAGGCCATGGTATGAGAGGGAAGATAAAGCATGGAAAGAAGAAATGCAAATAAATTTTCTGCTTCTGATTCATCCATCTCAAGCGCATACCGACTTAAAAAAGTCATATAAGCTTTTTCTAAGCGTTGAAAAAATACATTTTTGGCA
>NZ_CAMHWI010000090.1 GCF_946188695.1 Streptococcus mitis
TATTCTGTCCAGCACAATAACCACTAGCCATGTGGCTATTGAGCACTTAAAATATGGCTCATGTGATTAACTGAAATTTTAAATTAATTTGAATTAATTTAATTTAAATAGCCACATATAGCTAGTGGCTATTGATTTGGGAAGCATAGCTGTAAGACTTAGTTTCATCATTTATAAAATGGGAATGGTAGTATTTATCTCATTGAATTGTGAGGGTTAATTGAGAATTTATGTTAAATGTT
>NZ_CAMHWI010000091.1 GCF_946188695.1 Streptococcus mitis
TCAAAAAAGAAAGGACGAAATTTGTCCTTTCTCGAGCTTAGCTTTTCATCAACCCACTACAGTTGACAAAGAGCCAAAAAAGAGAGAAGCAAACTGTGTCTCTCTCAATGTATATAATATCTAGTTAAATAAAAAAGATACGCTTACGTATCTCTGTAATGAATCGGGAAGACAGGATTCGAACCTGCGACACCTTGGTCCCAAACCAAGTACTCTACCAAGCTGAGCTACTTCCCGAG
>NZ_CAMHWI010000092.1 GCF_946188695.1 Streptococcus mitis
GTGAGCCATTACTTAGCTACTCCTCCCGGTAAATATTCGTTTTGGCGAAAGCATACCGAAAATGCCCTTGATAGCGTCTACTATAGCCAGAGCTAACACTGCCTTCCTGGGGAGTATAGCTACGAATATGTCAAAGGTATGCTCATAGGTATCATCATCATTCCAGCCTTTAATCTTCAGCTCATAGGGCGGCTGGTAAGACTCATAGTATTCCTCCCAGTCTATGGGGAAGGCATC
>NZ_CAMHWI010000093.1 GCF_946188695.1 Streptococcus mitis
GGCTCACGCACCGGCCCCCGCTCCTGCTGACGTACTTGCTGATGTTCTTGCACTTGTTGATGCTGATGTACTTGCGCTTGTTGATGCTGACGTACTTGCTGACGTACTTGCGCTTGTTGAGGCTGACGTACTTGCTGACGTGCTAGCCGATGTACTTGCTGACGTACTTGCGCTTGTTGAGGCTGATAGATCGGAAGAGCGTCGTGTAGGGGAAGAGTGTGTGGGTTGGTGTTGA
>NZ_CAMHWI010000094.1 GCF_946188695.1 Streptococcus mitis
TTCGAACCCACGCACGCTTTTACACGCCTGACGGTTTTCAAGACCGTTCCCTTCAGCCGGACTTGGGTAATCCTCCAAAATAGTTTATACGGGAACAAACCCGTGTCCTCTTAGTGAAAAGATAATGTTTCAATTCTCTAGTAATGGACTAAACACTATGGGCACGAGTGGACTCGAACCACCGACCTCACGCTTATCAGGCGTGCGCTCTAACCACCTGAGCTACGCGCCCAA
>NZ_CAMHWI010000095.1 GCF_946188695.1 Streptococcus mitis
GGAAGGAGGGTGGTTGTGTGAAAAGAAGTCTCCTCTCCTGCTCATCCTACAAGGGTTCAGGAGAGAAGGGGCCTCTGTAGCCAGGAAAGACAGCAGTGGTGAGGGTTATAGGAAGAGGCAGTTGCTGGAGGAGGATTGAATTTACCCGTGGGAATTTAATGGGTGGAGAGAAAGGATATCAGAGCTTCCTTCACATGGAGACATGCAAGGAAGGCATAAACGTCAGTCCCAGGG
>NZ_CAMHWI010000096.1 GCF_946188695.1 Streptococcus mitis
CCTCCCACCAGGCTACCCAATGAAAGTGAAAGGCTGAATTTTGGAAAGACATTGAGTAAAATTCTTTGTGATTATATTGAAAGAAAATATTTTAAACCCATTAGAAAGGCATGCATATTGGTTCCCTGTGGGAAGATGTAGTCCCATGCAGCCCCATGTGCCCATCTTGATTCCATGGAGGAATGTATATATGTATGTATGTATTTGTGCTATGTTTTGCTAGAGATACTTTTG
>NZ_CAMHWI010000097.1 GCF_946188695.1 Streptococcus mitis
TGGTACTCAGAAGGAGACCTTATTTCACAGAAAGGATTCATTGAAGCCGTCTGGGAGAATGGTGCTTTTAGACCTGATAAAAGCTCGGAAGAAACATTGTATGATTTACTCGAAGATTGTGAATACGATTGGCATCAAGTTATCGGCAACATCTATGAAAATACGGAATTGTTTGAAAATCCAGATTTTAGAGGGGGATATGATGACACTATTTGATGAAGTAAATGAATTAG
>NZ_CAMHWI010000098.1 GCF_946188695.1 Streptococcus mitis
TTCTCATCCTACAGATGAGGAAACAGACTCAAAGAGGCTAAGTAATTTGCTTAAGATCACATAGCCAGTGAGTGATGGAGCTGGTGTTCAAAACCAGGCAGTCTGACTCAGAACCTATTTAACTTCTATACTCGAATGCAGATTGAACATGTTTTCTTGGTCTTGGCCAGGAATGGCCTTGGTGACCAGGGACCTGACCCTTTAGAAGACAAAGTGTTATTGCATCTCACAGG
>NZ_CAMHWI010000099.1 GCF_946188695.1 Streptococcus mitis
TGCTGGTTTTCCTTCAAATGTCTTGTGGTTTGTGTTTTGTGGTACATGATTTACAGGAAAGACACAATATCTGGGTGTATCTAAACTTTCAGGCTTGCCATGCTCCTCCATCAATTCTTCCCATTCTATTTTTCTGATGTGTTTTACTAGTGACAGATGTTGACTCTTTTTCCCACGCATTAAAAACATTTAGTTTGATTTTTAACAAAATCAACAGGATGAGTCATAGCAT
>NZ_CAMHWI010000100.1 GCF_946188695.1 Streptococcus mitis
CGCGCTTGCTGACGTACTTGCGCTTGTTGAGGCTGATGTGCTAGCCGATGTACTTGCACTTGTTGATGCTGATGTACTTGCGCTTGTTGAGGCTGACGTTCTAGCCGATGTACTTGCACTTGTTGATGCTGATGTACTTGCTGATGTACTTGCTGTTGTAGATGCTGATGTACTTGCTGATGTTCTTGCGCTTGTTGAGGCTGAGGTACTTGCGGGGGGAGGGGCGGGGG
>NZ_CAMHWI010000101.1 GCF_946188695.1 Streptococcus mitis
GTCCCTGACTTGAATGGTCACACATTGACCATTGGTTGAGAAGGAAAAAAAACCCTCTATCTTGTGTAATCCACTATTATTTTCATCTCTATTAAAATACGAAAGCTCTGTGGTAAGCGGTTCTTTAATGTCATAAGCATTATCAGTATTCTGTGGTGGTTAAGAGCATTAATTCTGGATTTAGACTGCCTAGGTATAAATCCTGACTCGATTACTGACCAGCTGTGTG
>NZ_CAMHWI010000102.1 GCF_946188695.1 Streptococcus mitis
TCTAGAATCTCTTTATTCGTTAAGTGCATACGAAAAGTAGGGCGATAAAATCGTTTATCACTGAGTTTACGACTATCTTGTTGAATGAGCTTCCAGTAGCGTTTGATGGCCTTGTATTCATGGGATTTTCGCTCAAATTGATTCATGATATGGACACGGACACGACTCATAGCACGGCTTAGATGTTGGACAATGTGAAAGCGGTCAAGAACGATTTTAGCGTTAGG
>NZ_CAMHWI010000103.1 GCF_946188695.1 Streptococcus mitis
TTGGTTTCAATGGATTTCCATTCTCATCAGTCCAACTCGTTGTAATCTCTTTACCTGGAGTTGGTTGAGGAGCTGGTAGATCGGAAGAGCACACGTCTGAACTCCAGTCACGATAGCCAATCGGGGTTGGCGGGGTGTGGGTGTAAAAAAAAAGGGGGGGGGGGGGGGGGGGGGGGGGGGGGGGGGGGGGGGGGGGGGGGGGGGGGGGGGGGGGGGGGGG
>NZ_CAMHWI010000104.1 GCF_946188695.1 Streptococcus mitis
ATCGAAGATAAAGTTAAAGCTGTAAATCCAGATGCAACAGTAGTTGTAGATGATAAAGGAAATGCGACAGTCACAACCCCAGCAGGTAAGACAGCTGTAATTCCAGCAGCAGACGTAACTAAGTCAGCAGCAGATGCAGGTAAAGCAAATGCAGGAAATGCAGTAAACACACCAGCAGCTAAGGTAGAAGTTAAAGATCCAGCTAACTTAACAGACGC
>NZ_CAMHWI010000105.1 GCF_946188695.1 Streptococcus mitis
TTTCTACATCTGGTAGATCACTGTTTGGTACTTTACCTTTACCGTCTTCACCGATTGTGACTGTGATTGGCTTGCCATCTTTACCTGGGATTTCTACTACTGTTCCTGGTGGGTAGATTGAGCCATCTGGTTTCTTCGGTGTTAATGTAACGTCACCTGTCTCAGGATCTCGTTTCACATCTAGTGTTGGTGTCTTATGAGCTGGTGTTGTTACAT
>NZ_CAMHWI010000106.1 GCF_946188695.1 Streptococcus mitis
AACCACTTTCTTTTTCTTTGATTTCATTTCCATCTTTGTCTTTAAAGAATGTTGTTACTTTTTCGTAGACATGTTCTGTATCTCCATTTGGCAGTTTCTTCGTTTCTACGAATCTGTATTCTGGGATGTCTTTCTTATCTACTGAACCACTTTCTTTTTCTTTGATTTCATTTCCATCTTT
>NZ_CAMHWI010000107.1 GCF_946188695.1 Streptococcus mitis
AGTTCCGAAATCCAAAGGCATTGCGCTTGATAAGTTTGATGAGATTATTGGTGGCTTCCAGTTTGGCGTTGGAATAGAGTAGTTGAAGGGCGTTGGCAATCTTCTCTTTATCCTTGAGGAAGGTTTTAAAGACAGTCTGAAAAAGAGGATGAACCAGCTTAAGATTGTCCTCAATAAG
>NZ_CAMHWI010000108.1 GCF_946188695.1 Streptococcus mitis
TCTACTGATTTCACGCGTTTTTCTCATACTGAAGGCTAGGTTGGGGGAAACTGGAAGTTAGTTTTAGAAGTTACCAATTTTAGCTCTTTTGTAGTGCTCGTAACTTCTCAAAGTAACTTCCATCTCTCTCCCAAAACTGGAAGTTAGTCTCAGACGACGAATTATGCTAGAATT
>NZ_CAMHWI010000109.1 GCF_946188695.1 Streptococcus mitis
TAAGTTTTTCTGGATTTGCTACTACTGTCTTATCTGCTGGTTTAACGATGTCGTTTCCTGCATTTGGTTTAGTTACAGCTTCTGGATCTTTCGTCAAGTCTGCTGCTGGAATTACAGCTGTCTTACCTGCTGGGGTTGTGACTGTCGCATTTCCTTTATCATCTACAACTACTG
>NZ_CAMHWI010000110.1 GCF_946188695.1 Streptococcus mitis
ATGATTTGGACACGGACACTACTCATAGCACGGCTGAGATGTTGGACAATGTGAAAGCGGTCGAGAACGATTTTAGCGTTAGGAAAAAGTTTACTAGCAATATCGTAGTAAGGGCTAAACATATCCATCGTAATGATTTTCACCTGACAACGAACAGCTCGCTCGTAGCGCAG
>NZ_CAMHWI010000111.1 GCF_946188695.1 Streptococcus mitis
TCTATGACCGATATTGCTCATCAGCTGGCTATTTCAACTTCAACTGTCATTCGTAAGCTCAATGACTTCCGTTTTAAATCTGATTTTTCTTACCTCCCTGAGATTATGTCCTGGGACGAGTATGCCTTTACTAAGGGAAAGATGAGTTTCATTGCACAAGATTTTGATAATCT
>NZ_CAMHWI010000112.1 GCF_946188695.1 Streptococcus mitis
TCTGGTTTCCCTTTATCAGTCACAACAGCTTCTGGTAATGCTGGTTGAACCTCTGGTTCTCCTTTGTCAGTTACAACAGCTTCTGGTAATGTTGATTGAACTTCAGGTTCCCCTTTATCAGTCACCACAGCTTCTGGTAAGGCTGGCTGAACTTCTGGTTTCCCTTTATCAG
>NZ_CAMHWI010000113.1 GCF_946188695.1 Streptococcus mitis
TGGACACGGACACGACTCATAGCACGGCTTAGATGTTGGACAATGTGAAAGCGGTCAAGAACGATTTTAGCGTTAGGAAAAAGTTTACTGGCAATATCGTAGTAAGGGCTAAACATATCCATCGTAATGATTTTCACCTGACAACGAACAGCTCGCTCGTAGCGCAG
>NZ_CAMHWI010000114.1 GCF_946188695.1 Streptococcus mitis
CCTGAGATTATGTCCTGGGACGAGTATGCCTTTACTAAGGGAAAGATGAGTTTCATTGCACAAGATTTTGATAATCTCAACATCATCACTGTTCTTGAAGGCAGAACACAGGCTATCATCCGAAATCACTTTCTGCGCTACGAGCGAGCTGTTCGTTGTCA
>NZ_CAMHWI010000115.1 GCF_946188695.1 Streptococcus mitis
AGGGAATTGCCATTCCAGAAGGCGGTAAAGTTACGAATGTTGAGAACATTCCAGACTTAACAACGCCAGGTAAGAAAAATCCGGTTAAAGTAACTGTTACCTTACCAAATGGCAAAACAATTACCGTTGATGTTCCGGTTAATGTAACACCAGTTAAAGG
>NZ_CAMHWI010000116.1 GCF_946188695.1 Streptococcus mitis
GTTCAAAGCGGGTGACGAGAATCGAACTCGCGACAACAGCTTGGAAGGCTGTAGTTTTACCACTAAACTACACCCGCTTAAATGGGAGTTAACGGGATCGAACCGCTGACCCTCTGCTTGTAAGGCAGATGCTCTCCCAGCTGAGCTAAACTCCCTAGA
>NZ_CAMHWI010000117.1 GCF_946188695.1 Streptococcus mitis
TTACCATCTTCTCCGATTGTTACTGTGATTGGCTTGTCACCTTTACCTGGAATTTCTACTACTGTTCCTGGTGGGTATGTTGACCCATCTGGTCTCTTCGGTGTTACTGTAACATCACCAGTCTTAGGATCTTGTTCCAAGTCTACGGTTGGAGTT
>NZ_CAMHWI010000118.1 GCF_946188695.1 Streptococcus mitis
TCGATCGCTTTCTTAGCTTCGTCCGCTGCTGCCTTAGCTTCTTCTTTCGCTGCTGATTTTTCTGCATCTGAAAGTTTGTCGTTAGCTTCGATTGCTTTGTCTTTTTCTGCCAATGCTGCATCTACTGCCGCTTTAGCTTTGTCTTTTCCTACTGG
>NZ_CAMHWI010000119.1 GCF_946188695.1 Streptococcus mitis
TTTTTTTTTAATGATACGGCGACCACCGAGATCTACACCAACACAGACACTCTTTCCCTACACGACGCTCTTCCGATCTTTTCTCTAAAAATAAAGCCTGCAAGTTCTCACGACTATTCTCAGACTTGGCAGAAATGAGGGCATAAGGCGTTTGG
>NZ_CAMHWI010000120.1 GCF_946188695.1 Streptococcus mitis
TCTTCTCAGCGTCTGTAAGTTTTTCTGGATTTGCTACTACTGTCTTATCTGCTGGTTTAACGATGTCGTTTCCTGCACTTGGTTTAGTTGCAGCTTCTGGATCTTTCGTCAAGTCTGCTGCTGGAATTACAGCTGTCTTACCTTCTGGAGTTGTG
>NZ_CAMHWI010000121.1 GCF_946188695.1 Streptococcus mitis
TGTTACTGTGATTGGCTTGTCACCTTTACCTGGAATTTCTACTACTGTTCCTGGTGGGTAGATTGAGCCATCTGGTTTCTTCGGTGTCACTGTAACATCACCAGTCTTAGGATCTTGTTCCAAGTCTACGGTTGGAGTTACTTTAGCTGGGGTT
>NZ_CAMHWI010000122.1 GCF_946188695.1 Streptococcus mitis
ATCGGAAGAGCGTCGTGTAGGGAAAGAGTGTCTGTGTTGGTGTAGATCTCGGTGGTCGCCGTATCATTAAAAAAAAATGGGGGGGGGGGGGGGGGGGGGGGGGGGGGGGGGGGGGGGGGGGGGGGGGGGGGGGGGGGGGGGGGGGGGGGGGGGG
>NZ_CAMHWI010000123.1 GCF_946188695.1 Streptococcus mitis
CCGGTTAATGTAACACCAGTTAAAGGTATCGAAACCCCAGTTACGAATACACCATTAACTCCAGAGGATTACACCAAGGGAATTGCCATTCCAGAAGGCGGTAAAGTTACGAATGTTGAGAACATTCCAGACTTAACAACGCCAGGTAAGAAA
>NZ_CAMHWI010000124.1 GCF_946188695.1 Streptococcus mitis
CCCCCCCCCCCCCCCCCCCCCCCCCCCCCCCCCCCCCCCCCCCCCCCCCCCCCCCCCCCCCCCCCCCCCCCCCCCACCCCCCCCCCCCCCCCCCCCCCCCCCCCCCCCCCCCCCCCCCCCCCCCCCCCCCCCCCCCCCCCCCCCCCCCCCCCC
>NZ_CAMHWI010000125.1 GCF_946188695.1 Streptococcus mitis
AATCACAGTCACAATCGGTGAAGACGGTAAAGGTAAAGTACCAAACAGTGATCTACCAGATGTAGAAACACCAGGTACAGGTAAGATTACCGAACCAGGTAAACCAGCTGTTGAAGTTCCTAATGTAACAACACCAGCTAAATTCACACCAGA
>NZ_CAMHWI010000126.1 GCF_946188695.1 Streptococcus mitis
CCCCCCCCCCCCCCCCCCCCCCCCCCCCCCCCCCCCCCCCCCCCCCCCCCCCCCCCCCCCCCCCCCCCCCCCCCCACTTTTTTTTTAATGATACGGCGACCACCGAGATCTACACCAACACAGACACTCTTTCCCTACACGACGCTCTTCCGA
>NZ_CAMHWI010000127.1 GCF_946188695.1 Streptococcus mitis
TTGGTTTAGTTGCAGCTTCTGGATCTTTCGTCAAGTCTGCTGCTGGAATTACAGCTGTCTTACCTTCTGGAGTTGTGACTGTCGCATTTCCTTTATCATCTACAACTACTGTTGCATCTGGATTTACAGCTTTAACTTTATCTTCGAT
>NZ_CAMHWI010000128.1 GCF_946188695.1 Streptococcus mitis
TCGGAAGAGCGTCGTGTAGGGAAAGAGTGTCTGTGTTGGTGTAGATCTCGGTGGTCGCCGTATCATTAAAAAAAAAGGGGGGGGGGGGGGGGGGGGGGGGGGGGGGGGGGGGGGGGGGGGGGGGGGGGGGGGGGGGGGGGGGG
>NZ_CAMHWI010000129.1 GCF_946188695.1 Streptococcus mitis
GAGTTTCCAGTAGCGTTTGATGGCCTTGTATTCATGGGATTTTCGCTCAAATTGATTCATGATTTGGACACGGACACGACTCATAGCACGGCTTAGATGTTGGACAATGTGAAAGCGGTCAAGAACGATTTTAGCGTTAGG
>NZ_CAMHWI010000130.1 GCF_946188695.1 Streptococcus mitis
CAATTTGAGCGAAAATCCCATGAATACAAGGCCATCAAACGCTACTGGAAACTCATTCAACAGGATAGTCGTAAACTCAGTGATAAACGATTTTATCGCCCTACTTTTCGTATGCACTTAACGAATAAAGAGATTCTAGA
>NZ_CAMHWI010000131.1 GCF_946188695.1 Streptococcus mitis
AACGACAAACTTTCAGATGCAGAAAAATCAGCAGCGAAAGAAGAAGCTAAGAAAGCAGCAGACGAAGCTAAGAAAGCGATCGATGCAGCAACTGACCAAGCTGGAGTAGACGCAAAAGCAACTGAAGGAACAGATGC
>NZ_CAMHWI010000132.1 GCF_946188695.1 Streptococcus mitis
TGTTAATGTAACGTCACCTGTCTCAGGATCTCGTTTCACATCTAGTGTTGGTGTCTTATGAGCTGGTGTTGTTACATTAGGAACTTCAACAGCTGGTTTACCTGGTTCGGTAATCTTACCTGTTCCTGGTGTTTCTA
>NZ_CAMHWI010000133.1 GCF_946188695.1 Streptococcus mitis
TTATCTTCGATCGCTTTCTTCTCAGCGTCTGTAAGTTTTTCTGGATTTGCTACTGCTGTCTTATCTGCTGGTTTAACGATGTCGTTACCTGCATTTGGTTTAGTTGCAGCTTCTGGATCTTTCGTCAAGTCTGC
>NZ_CAMHWI010000134.1 GCF_946188695.1 Streptococcus mitis
ATTGGCTTGTCACCTTTACCTGGAATTTCTACTACTGTTCCTGGTGGGTAGATTGACCCATCTGGTCTCTTCGGTGTTACTGTAACATCACCAGTCTTAGGATCTTGTTCCAAGTCTACGGTTGGAGTT
>NZ_CAMHWI010000135.1 GCF_946188695.1 Streptococcus mitis
GAAATTCCAGGTAAAGGTGACAAGCCAATCACAGTAACAATCGGAGAAGATGGTAAAGGTAAAGTACCAAACAGTGATCTACCAGATGTAGAAACACCAGGAACAGGTAAGATTACCGAACCAGGTAA
>NZ_CAMHWI010000136.1 GCF_946188695.1 Streptococcus mitis
TTTAGCTGGGGTTGTGACCTCAGGAACTTCAACAGATGGTTTGCCTGGTTCGGTAATCTTACCTGGTTTTGTAACCTTACCGTCTGGTAATTCACTGTTTGGTACTTTACCTTTACCATCTTCTCC
>NZ_CAMHWI010000137.1 GCF_946188695.1 Streptococcus mitis
GCAATATCGTAGTAAGGGCTAAACATATCCATCGTAATGATTTTCACCTGACAACGAACAGCTCGCTCGTAGCGCAGAAAGTGATTTCGGATGATAGCCTGTGTTCTGCCTTCAAGAACAGTGAT
>NZ_CAMHWI010000138.1 GCF_946188695.1 Streptococcus mitis
TGACAACGAACAGCTCGCTCGTAGCGCAGAAAGTGATTTCGGATGATAGCCTGTGTTCTGCCTTCAAGAACAGTGATAATGTTGAGCTTGTCAAAATCTTGTGCAATAAAGCTCATCTTTCCCT
>NZ_CAMHWI010000139.1 GCF_946188695.1 Streptococcus mitis
ACTGCATCTGTTCCTTCAGTTGCTTTTGCGTCTACTCCAGCTTGGTCAGTTGCTGCATCGATCGCTTTCTTAGCTTCATCTGCTGCTGCCTTAGCTTCTTCTTTCGCTGCTGATTTTTCTGC
>NZ_CAMHWI010000140.1 GCF_946188695.1 Streptococcus mitis
ACTGCATCTGTTCCTTCAGTTGCTTTTGCGTCTACTCCAGCTTGATCAGTTGCTGCATCGATCGCTTTCTTAGCTTCATCTGCTGCTGCCTTAGCTTCTTCTTTCGCTGCTGATTTTTCTGC
>NZ_CAMHWI010000141.1 GCF_946188695.1 Streptococcus mitis
TCAGTTGCTGCATCGATCGCTTTCTTAGCTTCATCTGCTGCTGCCTTAGCTTCTTCTTTCGCTGCTGATTTTTCTGCATCTGAAAGTTTGTCGTTAGCGTCGATCGCTTTGTCTTTTTCTG
>NZ_CAMHWI010000142.1 GCF_946188695.1 Streptococcus mitis
ACCAGTCTTAGGATCTTGTTCCAAGTCTACGGTTGGAGTTACTTTAGCTGGGGTTGTGACCTCAGGAACTTCAACAGATGGTTTGCCTGGTTCGGTAATCTTACCTGGTTTTGTAACCT
>NZ_CAMHWI010000143.1 GCF_946188695.1 Streptococcus mitis
GTAGCGGCAGTAAACCCAGTAGGAAAAGACAAAGCTAAAGCAGCAGTAGATGCAGCATTGGCAGAAAAAGACAAAGCGATCGACGCTAACGACAAACTTTCAGATGCAGAAAAATCAGC
>NZ_CAMHWI010000144.1 GCF_946188695.1 Streptococcus mitis
GCTGATTTTTCTGCATCTGAAAGTTTATCGTTAGCTTCGATTGCTTTGTCTTTTTCTGCCAATGCTGCATCTACTGCTGCTTTAGCTTTGTCTTTTCCTACTGGGTTTACTGCCGCTAC
>NZ_CAMHWI010000145.1 GCF_946188695.1 Streptococcus mitis
GGTAAAGGTAAAGTACCAAACAGTGATCTACCAGATGTAGAAACACCAGGAACAGGTAAGATTACCGAACCAGGTAAACCAGCTGTTGAAGTTCCTAATGTAACAACACCAGCT
>NZ_CAMHWI010000146.1 GCF_946188695.1 Streptococcus mitis
GCTTTGTCTTTTTCTGCCAATGCTGCATCTACTGCCGCTTTAGCTTTGTCTTTTCCTACTGGGTTTACTGCCGCTACTGCATCTGTTCCTTCAGTTGCTTTTGCGTCTACTCC
>NZ_CAMHWI010000147.1 GCF_946188695.1 Streptococcus mitis
GCTTTGTCTTTTTCTGCCAATGCTGCATCTACTGCTGCTTTAGCTTTGTCTTTTCCTACTGGGTTTACTGCCGCTACTGCATCTGTTCCTTCAGTTGCTTTTGCGTCTACTCC
>NZ_CAMHWI010000148.1 GCF_946188695.1 Streptococcus mitis
TTTAGCTGGGGTTGTGACCTCAGGAACTTCAACAGATGGTTTGCCTGGTTCGGTAATCTTACCTGGTTTTGTAACCTCACCGTCTGGTAATTCACTGTTTGGTACTTTACCTT
>NZ_CAMHWI010000149.1 GCF_946188695.1 Streptococcus mitis
CTTGCGCTTGTTGAAGCTGATGTACTTGCTGATGTGCTTGCGCTTGTTGAAGCTGATGTACTTGCTGATGTGCTTGCGCTTGTTGAAGCTGATGTACTTGCTGATGTGCTTGC
>NZ_CAMHWI010000150.1 GCF_946188695.1 Streptococcus mitis
TTCCTTCAGTTGCTTTTGCGTCTACTCCAGCTTGATCAGTTGCTGCATCGATCGCTTTCTTAGCTTCGTCCGCTGCTGCCTTAGCTTCTTCTTTCGCTGCTGATTTTTCTGC
>NZ_CAMHWI010000151.1 GCF_946188695.1 Streptococcus mitis
GCAGAAAAATCAGCAGCGAAAGAAGAAGCTAAGAAAGCAGCGGACGAAGCTAAGAAAGCGATCGATGCAGCAACTGATCAAGCTGGAGTAGACGCAAAAGCAACTGAAGGAA
>NZ_CAMHWI010000152.1 GCF_946188695.1 Streptococcus mitis
TTCCTTCAGTTGCTTTTGCGTCTACTCCAGCTTGGTCAGTTGCTGCATCGATCGCTTTCTTAGCTTCGTCCGCTGCTGCCTTAGCTTCTTCTTTCGCTGCTGATTTTTCTGC
>NZ_CAMHWI010000153.1 GCF_946188695.1 Streptococcus mitis
GCTTTGTCTTTTCCTACTGGGTTTACTGCCGCTACTGCATCTGTTCCTTCAGTTGCTTTTGCGTCTACTCCAGCTTGGTCAGTTGCTGCATCGATCGCTTTCTTAGCTTC
>NZ_CAMHWI010000154.1 GCF_946188695.1 Streptococcus mitis
GCAATAAAGCTCATCTTTCCCTTTGTAAAAGCGTACTCGTCCCAGGACATAATCTCAGGGAGGTAAGAAAAATCAGATTTAAAACGGAAGTCATTGAGCTTACGAATGAC
>NZ_CAMHWI010000155.1 GCF_946188695.1 Streptococcus mitis
GTAGCGGCAGTAAACCCAGTAGGAAAAGACAAAGCTAAAGCGGCAGTAGATGCAGCATTGGCAGAAAAAGACAAAGCGATCGACGCTAACGACAAACTTTCAGATGCAG
>NZ_CAMHWI010000156.1 GCF_946188695.1 Streptococcus mitis
TCGATCGCTTTCTTAGCTTCGTCCGCTGCTGCCTTAGCTTCTTCTTTCGCTGCTGATTTTTCTGCATCTGAAAGTTTATCGTTAGCTTCGATTGCTTTGTCTTTTTCTG
>NZ_CAMHWI010000157.1 GCF_946188695.1 Streptococcus mitis
TCGATTGCTTTCTTAGCTTCGTCTGCTGCTTTCTTAGCTTCTTCTTTCGCTGCTGATTTTTCTGCATCTGAAAGTTTATCGTTAGCTTCGATTGCTTTGTCTTTTTCTG
>NZ_CAMHWI010000158.1 GCF_946188695.1 Streptococcus mitis
ACCAGATACTAATTCTGGAGTTTTTTTAGCTAATTTTTCAATACCAGATACTAATTCTGGAGTTTTTTTAGCTAATTTTTCAATACCAGATACTAATTCTGGAGTTT
>NZ_CAMHWI010000159.1 GCF_946188695.1 Streptococcus mitis
TTCCTCTACTTTTGGTGCTGGTGTCGCTGGTTCCTCTACTTTTGGTGCTGGTGTCGCTGGTTCCTCTACTTTTGGTGCTGGTGTCGCTGGTTCCTCTACTTTTGGTG
>NZ_CAMHWI010000160.1 GCF_946188695.1 Streptococcus mitis
TCGGTAATCTTACCTGGTTTTGTAACCTTACCGTCTGGTAATTCACTGTTTGGTACTTTACCTTTACCATCTTCTCCGATTGTTACTGTGATTGGCTTGTCACCTT
>NZ_CAMHWI010000161.1 GCF_946188695.1 Streptococcus mitis
AAGGTGACAAGCCAATCACAGTAACAATCGGAGAAGATGGTAAAGGTAAAGTACCAAACAGTGAATTACCAGACGGTGAGGTTACAAAACCAGGTAAGATTACCGA
>NZ_CAMHWI010000162.1 GCF_946188695.1 Streptococcus mitis
AAGGTGACAAGCCAATCACAGTAACAATTGGAGAAGATGGTAAAGGTAAAGTACCAAACAGTGAATTACCAGACGGTAAGGTTACAAAACCAGGTAAGATTACCGA
>NZ_CAMHWI010000163.1 GCF_946188695.1 Streptococcus mitis
GCTGATTTTTCTGCATCTGAAAGTTTATCGTTAGCTTCGATTGCTTTGTCTTTTTCTGCCAATGCTGCATCTACTGCCGCTTTAGCTTTGTCTTTTCCTACTGG
>NZ_CAMHWI010000164.1 GCF_946188695.1 Streptococcus mitis
ACAGCTTCTGGTAAGGCTGGCTGAACTTCTGGTTTCCCTTTATCAGTCACAACAGCTTCTGGTAATGCTGGTTGAACCTCTGGTTCTCCTTTGTCAGTTACAAC
>NZ_CAMHWI010000165.1 GCF_946188695.1 Streptococcus mitis
TTACCTGGTTCGGTAATCTTACCTGTTCCTGGTGTTTCTACATCTGGTAGATCACTGTTTGGTACTTTACCTTTACCGTCTTCACCGATTGTGACTGTGATTGG
>NZ_CAMHWI010000166.1 GCF_946188695.1 Streptococcus mitis
TTGACCCATCTGGTCTCTTCGGTGTTACTGTAACATCACCAGTCTTAGGATCTTGTTCCAAGTCTACGGTTGGAGTTACTTTAGCTGGGGTTGTGACCTCAGG
>NZ_CAMHWI010000167.1 GCF_946188695.1 Streptococcus mitis
CATCTGGATTTACAGCTTTAACTTTATCTTCGATCGCTTTCTTCTCAGCGTCTGTAAGTTTTTCTGGATTTGCTACTGCTGTCTTATCTGCTGGTTTAAC
>NZ_CAMHWI010000168.1 GCF_946188695.1 Streptococcus mitis
CTTATTGAGGACAATCTTAAGCTGGTTCATCCTCTTTTTCAGACTGTCTTTAAAACCTTCCTCAAGGATAAAGAGAAAATTGCCAACGCCCTTCAACTAC
>NZ_CAMHWI010000169.1 GCF_946188695.1 Streptococcus mitis
TCACTGTTTGGTACTTTACCTTTACCATCTTCTCCGATTGTTACTGTGATTGGCTTGTCACCTTTACCTGGAATTTCTACTACTGTTCCTGGTGGGTA
>NZ_CAMHWI010000170.1 GCF_946188695.1 Streptococcus mitis
CTTAGCTTCTTCTTTCGCTGCTGATTTTTCTGCATCTGAAAGTTTATCGTTAGCTTCGATTGCTTTGTCTTTTTCTGCCAATGCTGCATCTACTGC
>NZ_CAMHWI010000171.1 GCF_946188695.1 Streptococcus mitis
ATTGAGCCATCTGGTTGCTTCGGTGTCACTGTAACATCACCAGTCTTAGGATCTTGTTCCAAGTCTACGGTTGGAGTTACTTTAGCTGGGGTTG
>NZ_CAMHWI010000172.1 GCF_946188695.1 Streptococcus mitis
GGGTTTACTGCCGCTACTGCATCTGTTCCTTCAGTTGCTTTTGCGTCTACTCCAGCTTGATCAGTTGCTGCATCGATCGCTTTCTTAGCTTC
>NZ_CAMHWI010000173.1 GCF_946188695.1 Streptococcus mitis
TCGTTAGCTTCGATTGCTTTGTCTTTTTCTGCCAATGCTGCATCTACTGCCGCTTTAGCTTTGTCTTTTCCTACTGGGTTTACTGCCGCTAC
>NZ_CAMHWI010000174.1 GCF_946188695.1 Streptococcus mitis
TTACCATCTTCTCCGATTGTTACTGTGATTGGCTTGTCACCTTTACCTGGAATTTCTACTACTGTTCCTGGTGGGTAGATTGAGCCATCTGG
>NZ_CAMHWI010000175.1 GCF_946188695.1 Streptococcus mitis
AGGGAATTGCCATTCCAGAAGGCGGTAAAGTTACGAATGTTGAGAACATTCCAGACTTAACAACGCCAGGTAAGAAAGCCCCAGTTAAAGT
>NZ_CAMHWI010000176.1 GCF_946188695.1 Streptococcus mitis
TCTGGTGTGAATTTAGCTGGTGTTGTTACATTAGGAACTTCAACAGCTGGTTTACCTGGTTCGGTAATCTTACCTGTTCCTGGTGTTTCTA
>NZ_CAMHWI010000177.1 GCF_946188695.1 Streptococcus mitis
ACCGTCTGGTAATTCACTGTTTGGTACTTTACCTTTACCATCTTCTCCGATTGTTACTGTGATTGGCTTGTCACCTTTACCTGGAATTTC
>NZ_CAMHWI010000178.1 GCF_946188695.1 Streptococcus mitis
TCAGTTGCTGCATCGATCGCTTTCTTAGCTTCGTCCGCTGCTGCCTTAGCTTCTTCTTTCGCTGCTGATTTTTCTGCATCTGAAAGTTT
>NZ_CAMHWI010000179.1 GCF_946188695.1 Streptococcus mitis
TTCCTTCAGTTGCTTTTGCGTCTACTCCAGCTTGGTCAGTTGCTGCATCGATCGCTTTCTTAGCTTCGTCCGCTGCTTTCTTAGCTTCT
>NZ_CAMHWI010000180.1 GCF_946188695.1 Streptococcus mitis
TAAAAAAAAAGGGGGGGGGGGGGGGGGGGGGGGGGGGGGGGGGGGGGGGGGGGGGGGGGGGGGGGGGGGGGGGGGGGGGGGGGGGGG
>NZ_CAMHWI010000181.1 GCF_946188695.1 Streptococcus mitis
AGCAGCGGACGAAGCTAAGAAAGCGATCGATGCAGCAACTGATCAAGCTGGAGTAGACGCAAAAGCAACTGAAGGAACAGATGCAGT
>NZ_CAMHWI010000182.1 GCF_946188695.1 Streptococcus mitis
TTGATGTTCCGGTTAATGTAACACCAGTTAAAGGTATCGAAACCCCAGTTACGAATACACCATTAACTCCAGAGGATTACACCAA
>NZ_CAMHWI010000183.1 GCF_946188695.1 Streptococcus mitis
GCATCTGTTCCTTCAGTTGCTTTTGCGTCTACTCCAGCTTGGTCAGTTGCTGCATCGATCGCTTTCTTAGCTTCGTCCGCTGCT
>NZ_CAMHWI010000184.1 GCF_946188695.1 Streptococcus mitis
CCTGCATTTGGTTTAGTTGCAGCTTCTGGATCTTTCGTCAAGTCTGCTGCTGGAATTACAGCTGTCTTACCTTCTGGAGTTGTG
>NZ_CAMHWI010000185.1 GCF_946188695.1 Streptococcus mitis
GCTTTAGCTTTGTCTTTTCCTACTGGGTTTACTGCCGCTACTGCATCTGTTCCTTCAGTTGCTTTTGCGTCTACTCCAGCTTG
>NZ_CAMHWI010000186.1 GCF_946188695.1 Streptococcus mitis
TTCGGACTTATTGAGGACAATCTTAAGCTGGTTCATCCTCTTTTTCAGACTGTCTTTAAAACCTTCCTCAAGGATAAAGAGAA
>NZ_CAMHWI010000187.1 GCF_946188695.1 Streptococcus mitis
ACTGCATCTGTTCCTTCAGTTGCTTTTGCGTCTACTCCAGCTTGGTCAGTTGCTGCATCGATCGCTTTCTTAGCTTCGTC
>NZ_CAMHWI010000188.1 GCF_946188695.1 Streptococcus mitis
CATCAAAAAAGAAAGGACGAAATTTGTCCTTTCTCGAGCTTAGCTTTTCATCAACCCACTACAGTTGACAAAGAGCCAA
>NZ_CAMHWI010000189.1 GCF_946188695.1 Streptococcus mitis
TTTCTGGTGTGAATTTAGCTGGTGTTGTTACATTAGGAACTTCAACAGCTGGTTTACCTGGTTCGGTAATCTTACCTGT
>NZ_CAMHWI010000190.1 GCF_946188695.1 Streptococcus mitis
CCCCCCCCCCCCCCCCCCCCCCCCCCCCCCCCCCCCCCCCCCCCCCCCCCCCCCCCCCCCCCCCCCCCCCCCCCCCCC
>NZ_CAMHWI010000191.1 GCF_946188695.1 Streptococcus mitis
TTTTTTTTTTTTTTTTTTTTTTTTTTTTTTTTTTTTTTTTTTTTTTTTTTTTTTTTTTTTTTTTTTTTTTTTTTTTTT
>NZ_CAMHWI010000192.1 GCF_946188695.1 Streptococcus mitis
ATCGGAAGAGCGTCGTGTAGGGAAAGAGTGTCTGTGTTGGTGTAGATCTCGGTGGTCGCCGTATCATTAAAAAAAAAG
>NZ_CAMHWI010000193.1 GCF_946188695.1 Streptococcus mitis
CCCCCCCCCCCCCCCCCCCCCCCCCCCCCCCCCCCCCCCCCCCCCCCCCCCCCCCCCCCCCCCCCCCCCCCCCCCCCA
>NZ_CAMHWI010000194.1 GCF_946188695.1 Streptococcus mitis
CCCCCCCCCCCCCCCCCCCCCCCCCCCCCCCCCCCCCCCCCCCCCCCCCCCCCCCCCCCCCCCCCCCCCCCCCCCCAC